>NZ_BPFD01000019.1 GCF_019655335.1 Shewanella hafniensis | reverse complement strand
AAACAGATGTTTTTTGAGCGTTATAACAAGTTCACCTGAGTTTCAAACAGAGATATCCACAGAAAATGTGGATATCCCCGTATTTCATCCCCTAGCTTTGTTGATAAATGTCTTTTAAGTGTGATTTTATCCAATGCCTAGGGTGAAATAGAGGTTTGCTGAGAGACTAGCTTTATGAAACAATCAGTTTATTAAAATTTAATGTGATTTGGAGTCCATGTGATTGATAGCGACGGCTTTCGCGCAAATGTGGGCATTATAATTTGTAACAGATATGGCCAAGTCATGTGGGCCAGACGCTTCGGTCAACACTCATGGCAATTTCCTCAAGGTGGTGTCGATGATGGCGAGACAGCAGAAGAGGCAATGTACCGTGAGTTGTATGAAGAAGTGGGCCTAAGACCCGAACACGTGCATATCCTAACCTCGACCCGTTCTTGGTTACGCTATCGTTTGCCAAAGCGTTTAGTCAGGCAAGACAGTAAACCTGTGTGTATTGGGCAAAAACAAAAGTGGTTTCTGTTACAACTGAAAAGCCAAGATAGTGCGATTAATTTAAGTTCCTCTGGGCATCCTGAATTTGACGATTGGCGCTGGGTAAGTTATTGGTATCCTGTGCGGCAAGTCGTGTCATTTAAGCGTGATGTTTATCGTAAGGTGATGAAAGAGTTTGCGGTAACGGCATTGTCATTCCAGACCCTAGAAATACCTAGGAAACGGGGAAGGCAAAAAACAACGGGCTGATTTTCAAAAGAGGATTGAAAACAGTGTTAAATACGCTTAGGGATATTACTCAGGCTGTGGCATCAGCCCACAGTTTGGAAACCGCACTAGAAGTCTTAGTCTCATCGACTAAAGCGGCGATGGAAACCCAATGTTGCTCCATCTATATCCTAGAAGAGCAAGAACTGGTGTTATCTGCAACCGACGGTCTTGAAAAAAGCGCCGTTGGTCGGGTACGTATGCCACTGACCGAAGGTTTAGTGGGACTTGCTGCCCAGCGAGAAGAGGCCGTTAACCTAGCGGATGCGCGGCTTCACCCCAGATTTAAACTTTTCCCTGAAGTTGCCGAAGAAGAATACCGTGCCTTTTTAGCTGTACCTATTATCTACCAGAAAGCCGTGGTCGGGGTGATAGTGGTACAGCAGGCGAGTGCCCGTCAATTCAGTGAAGGCGAAGAGGCCTTCCTGATGACGCTCGCCGCCCAGTTAGCGATGGCGGTGCGCGGTTTAAAACAAAAAGCTCAAGTCAGTTCCCACCACCAACAAATTCTATTTCAAGGTACGTCGGCGTCGAATGGTATCGCCATTGCCTATGCTTTTGTGCTTGGTGGAGAAATTCCCCTTGAGCAGCCCGACGTGCGCTCTGACGATATTGACTATGAATCGAGCCGTTTAACAACGGCTATGGTGCGCTGTAAAGAAGCGATTGGCGCTTTGTCTCAGCGGTTTGACCGCGAGCAAGATGACGAAGTCGTCTCTATTTTCAATGCATTACAGCTATTACTTGATGACGCCAGTTTAGGGGGGGAATACGCCCGTGAGGTGCAATTAGGTTGGGCTGCTGAATCGGCGGTAAGCCGAGTGTCCTTGCGTTACATTCAGCAATTTTTGGCGATGGAAGATCCTTATCTTAAAGAGCGGGCGAGTGATATCCGCGACTTAGGCCAAAAAGTATTACGCCAGCTGATTGAGCCAGAGCGTTTAGAGCTTGAACCCGATAAACCTGTTATTTTAATTACCCGCGAAGCCGATGCGACTATGTTGGCTGAGTTTCCAAGACAGAAACTCGCGGGGATTGTCACTGAGCTTGGCGGGGTAAACTCCCATGCCGCTATTTTAGCCCGCGCCTTAGGTGTGCCGGCCATTACCGGTGTAGAACAACTGTTATCCGCCAATATTGACCAAAAACTTTTAGTCGTAAACGCAAGTCGTGGCCAGCTATTGGTATCGCCATCCCCTGCTATTGTCGGCGAGTATCGTAGCCTGATTTCGGCGCAAAAAGCCTTGCAACGCCAGTATGCCCAAGAATTAGCACTGCCTTCTGTGACCCTCGATGGTTCACGTATTCGCTTGTATTTGAATGCAGGCTTACTCAGTGGCGTGGCCTCAGAAATTGCCGAAGGCGCTGACGGAATTGGGCTATATCGCACCGAAATCCCTTTTATGCTGCAACAACGTTTCCCGAGTGAGTCTGAGCAAGTGAAAGTGTATCAACAGGTCTTATCGGCGGCGTCCGGTCGACCTGTGGTGATGCGCACTTTGGATGTTGGCGGTGATAAACCTTTACCGTATTTCCCAATTAAAGAAGACAATCCTTTCCTTGGCTGGCGTGGGATCCGTTTGTCGCTGGATCATCCAGAATTATTTTTGGTGCAGTTACGGGCTATGTTGCAGGCTGGTGGAGACGGTAAGCAATTAAGTATTTTACTGCCTATGGTCAGTAATTTAGATGAAATTGATCAATCCTTAGAATATCTGCAGCAAGCCTATGTCGAACTTAAAAACGATGTAAATAGCAACATAGTGATGCCACGCATCGGCATTATGCTCGAAGTGCCGGCGATGTTGTATCAATTGGATGATGTGGCAAAACGGGTAGATTTTGTTTCCGTTGGCAGTAATGACTTAACCCAGTATTTGCTTGCGGTTGACCGTAACAATCCACGGGTGAGCTCGTTATTTGACAGTTATCACCCTGGGATATTGCGGGCTTTGCATCAGGCTCACTTAGATTGTCGATATCATAAGCTTGATATCAGTATTTGTGGAGAGCTCGCGGGCGAGCCTATGGGCGCCATTTTGTTGGTGGCCATGGGATACGATCAATTGAGTATGAATCAGGGCAGTTTAGCGCGAATTAATTATCTATTGCGCCGTGTTGCAAGGGCCGATTTAGATCAATTGCTCGCTCAAGCCTTGAGCCTATCAAACGGCTTTCAAGTGCGGGAGCTGGTTAAAGAATATTTAAACCAGCAAGGTCTCTCGACAATTCTTAATTAACTAATCTTGTCTTTTGCTTTAAGCTAAGGCCCTCAATTTATCACGCTGTAGGTACTCGTGTGGATAGTTTGTTGTCGGTGTTCTTTATTTGCTTAGCTTTAGGTGCATTTGTCGGCTTTATGGCGGGATTATTAGGTATCGGTGGCGGCTTGATTGTAGTGCCTGCGCTGCTTTATATTCTGCCTTCCGTTGGGATTACTTCTGCGCAATTACCCCATATTGCGATTGCCACTTCGCTGGCGGCCATTATTCTCACTTCTATCTCATCGATGCGAGCGCATCACAAGCGGGGGAACGTGCCCTGGGGATTGTTTCGTACTATGTTCCCTGGGATTGTGCTCGGTGCGTTGATGTCAGGTTTCATTGCCGAACAGATCCCTGCAGCAACCCTTAAACAAGGCTTTGCGGCTTTTGTGATTTTAATGGCGATTCAGATGGCGTATCCCCTTAAAACTGAATCGAACCGAGAATTACCTAGTTCAATTATTCTGTTTGTGGTTGCTGTAATCGTCGCTGTAATTGCAGGATTAATGGGAATTGGTGGCGGAGTATTGTTAGTGCCGTTTTTAACCTTCTTTGGTCTGCAGATGCGTTACGCGGTTGGGTTTTCGGCGGCGACGGGTTTGTTGATCTCCCTGTCGGGCAGTTTCGGCTATATCATCGCAGGCCTTAATGCGCCCGAGTTACCTTATGGCACCTTAGGTTTTATCTTTTTACCAGCCTTGTTTGGTTTAGTGATCACTTCTGTCCTGATGGCGCCCGTTGGCGTGAAAGCGGCAAGCACTTGGCCAACATCGGTACTCAAAAAGATATTTGCACTGTTATTGCTGTGTGTTGGCCTTAAGTTAATTCTGATCTAGTTTTTATGTTTACCTCTATTTGAGGCTGCTAATGGATGTGTTATGGCGTTGAGTTTCCCCAATATCGATCCCGTGATCGTATCATTTGGACCCTTTAATCTGTTTGGACAAACCTTTGAACCTGCACTGCGTTGGTATGGTTTTACCTATTTAGTCGGATTTGTTGCGGCTATGTGGTTGCTCAATCGACAAGCTGACCGCTCCAAGGGAGTGTGGTCGCGGGAGCAAGTGTCAGATTTACTCTTTTATGGTTTTCTTGGGGTGATATTGGGCGGGCGTATCGGTTATGTGCTTTTTTATCATTTCGATTATTTCCTCGCTAGCCCATTATATTTATTTAAAATCTCCGAAGGCGGCATGTCCTTCCACGGCGGTTTGATGGGCGTGATAGCGGCGATGATTTATATCGCCTGGAAACAAAAGCGCACCTTCTTTGCGGTAGCCGATATGGTGGCACCTGTTGTGCCTATTGGTTTAGGCGCAGGGCGTATTGGTAACTTTATTAATGGTGAACTCTGGGGCCGAACCACAGACGTGCCATGGGGCATGGTGTTTCCAACTGGAGGCCCCGAACCGCGCCATCCTTCTCAGTTGTACCAATTTGCACTTGAAGGTGTGGCATTATTTCTTTTACTTTACTGGTTTAGTAAACGTACCGATAAAGTTGGCGCCGTCTCTGGTATGTTCTTAGTCGGTTACGGTATTTTCCGTATTATGGTAGAAACGGTAAGACAACCCGATGCACAGTTGGGACTCTACTGGGGATTGATGACCATGGGGCAGATACTGTCTATCCCTATGGTGTTAATCGGTTTGTACTTGATTTTTCGTAAGCAAGGTAAGCAGCAATGAAACAGTATTTAGACTTAATGAAGCACATCTTAGCCGAAGGTGTGGATAAATCGGATCGCACAGGTACGGGGACTCGCTCAGTATTTGGCTATCAAATGCGCTTCGATTTGAGCAAAGGTTTTCCTTTGGTAAGCACCAAGAAATGCCACATGCGCTCGATCATCCACGAATTGCTGTGGTTCCTGAAGGGTGAAACTAACGTTGCCTATTTACGCGAAAACAAGGTCAGTATTTGGGATGAATGGGCCGATGATAATGGCGATTTAGGGCCGGTTTATGGTGCCCAGTGGCGCAGCTGGCCAACCCAGAGCGGTGATGCTATCGATCAGATTTCACAAGTAATTGCTCAGATAAAATCTCAGCCAGATTCTCGCCGCCTTATCGTTTCTGCCTGGAACGTGGGCGAGTTGGATAAAATGGCCTTGGCGCCGTGTCATGCGTTTTTCCAGTTCTACGTGGCTGATGGCAAATTATCTTGTCAGCTGTATCAGCGCAGCTGTGATGTGTTCCTTGGCTTGCCATTTAACATCGCCAGTTATGCTTTGTTAACTATGATGGTGGCCCAGCAATGTGACTTGGCCTTAGGTGATTTTGTGTGGACCGGTGGTGATACCCATTTATATTCAAACCATATGGAACAGACGGCACTGCAGTTAAGCCGTGAGCCAATGCCGTTGCCAACCATGACGATTTTACGTAAACCTGAATCAATTTTTGATTATCAATTCGACGATTTCGAGCTAACAAACTACGCTCCACATCCCCATATCAAAGCACCTGTCGCCGTATAACGTGCATTTTTTCGACTAATACCTCGGAATAGCCGAGGTGTTAGGTCGAAACTTACGATTATATTTGTTGTTACAATTCGTCTACACTCAATTCATTATGATTTTTAGGAGTGCACGATGGAAAAAGCAATTAGAAATTTTCTGAGCCAAGAATCGGCTGGCGGTATCCTATTATTGGTTGCTGTTGCCTTAGCTATGCTGATGGCCAATTCCCCTTTATCTGGACTTTACCAAGGCTTTTTAGGCACTGACGTACAAGTTAAAATTGGCGAGCTCGATATTCATAAGCCGCTGATTCTGTGGATCAACGATGGCCTGATGGCTGTATTCTTTTTGCTTATTGGTTTAGAGGTTAAACGTGAGTTACTCGAAGGTGCCTTATCGAGTGTTGCTCAAGCCTCTCTGCCTACCTTTGCAGCCATTGGCGGCATGTTAGTCCCTGCTGGGGTGTACTTACTGTTTAACTATGGCGATCCGGTCACACAAGCGGGCTGGGCGATTCCTGCCGCGACGGATATTGCGTTTGCTTTAGGTATTATGGCGCTGCTTGGGAGCCGCGTTCCCGTTTCGCTGAAAGTCTTCTTACTTGCTTTAGCGATTATCGATGACTTAGGTGTCATTGTGATTATCGCGCTGTTCTACAGCACCGACCTATCAACCATCAGTTTAGTGATTGCCAGTTTAGCGATTGCGGGCTTGGTTGGGTTAAACCGTAAAGGGGTCACCTCACTTTTACCCTATGGCATTTTAGGATTGATCCTTTGGGTCGCCGTACTGAAGTCTGGAGTGCATGCGACTCTGGCTGGCGTCATCATCGCTTTCTGTATTCCATTACGGGCAAAGGATGGCAGCTCACCTTCGGAAGGCTTAGAGCACAGTTTGCACCCTTGGAGCACCTTCTTCATTCTACCAGTGTTCGCTTTTGCCAATGCGGGGGTTTATGTCGGTAATATGAATTTGGAGACGTTAATTTCTCCTGTCCCCGTTGGTATTGCACTGGGCCTGATGTTAGGCAAGCCCATTGGTGTGATGGTGTTTAGCTATATTGCGGTGAAACTCAAACTGGCTCAGTTACCCGATGGCGTAAGTTGGAAGCAAATTGCCCCCGTCGCGGCCATGTGCGGTATTGGTTTTACTATGTCTATGTTTATTGCGTCGTTAGCCTTTGAACATGCAGACCCTATGTACGGTGACTTAGCACGCCTAGGGACCTTAATCGGTTCGATTATGGCAGCGTTAGTCGGGTATTTCTGGTTATCAAAAGTGTTACCTAATAAAGGAGTATAACTATGATAAAGTTGAAATTAATGGGAATGGCAACACTCTTATGTCTATCGACAACCGCGACGGCATCGCAAATTTCGGCCTGTAATCAGGATGCAAACTCGCAAACTTGCCAAAGCTATCTTGAAGGGATAGTGGATGGCGCTTTGATGTTTAAATCTAATTCCTTAGGGGCGAGATTAGAAACTAATGGTTATGAATCGAGGGCACTTAAGTATCGCGGTGGTAAACGTTTCCAAGAAGCGAATCGAACCTATTGCGCCGAACGTATTCCTGAACGTAACGTTTTAGTTTCAGGAGTCACTGAAGCGGTAAGTCTGGGGAATGCTGCCGATTTGGAGCAGTTACAAGGCATAGTTACTAACTTGCTCGACTGCCAGCGTTTAAAGTAACTTGACTGGGAATCATCAGGTTTTTAATCATCTGATTTTAAACTATCGAGTTTAAAATAACACAGTAACCCCCTCAGCGCTTTGGCGTTTGAGGGAGCATTAACAGCGGGTTAGCATGCTGCACTTGAATTATAACCACTTGTATTATTTTTGGATGATTAAGAAAAAGGGCTCAGTCGCGAAGGCGGCCGAAGCCCTATGTTTAACGCCGCAAACGATAACAGGGCAAATTCGTGCCTTAGAAGATAGGTTAAACGGCAGTCTGTTCAAGCGAGTCGGGCGGACATTGGAGGCGACAGAGTTAGGTGAATTGGTGTTTCGCTACGCCGATAAGATGTTTAGCCTTAGCTATGAAATGCTCGATTTACTTAATTATCAAAAAGCGGATGCCATGTTATTCGAGGTGGGTATTGCCGATGCCTTATCTAAAGCTTTAGTCAGCCGAGTTTTATTATCTGTAGTGCCTAATGACAATTCTATGCACTTAGCCTGCTATGAGGCTACTCACGAAAGCTTAATGGCACGTTTGCGCGAGCATAAATTGGATATGATCCTCTCCGATTGCGCTGGTGAATCACTTAAGTATCCTGAAATCTTATCTAAAAAGTTGGGCGAGTGTGGTGTGAGTTTTTTCTCCGCTGATACTTATAGCGCTGATTTTCCTGCTTGTTTAGAGCAAGGCCAGCTATTAATTCCCGGCCGCAGAACCTCACTTGGACAGCAGTTATATCGCTGGTTTGACGAGCAAAATCTTAAAGTCAGTATCTTGGGCGAGTTCGACGATGCGGCCATGATGAAGGCCTTTGGTTACCTTAAACGGGGGATTTTTGTCACGCCGTCGATTTATCGCCAAGAAGTGATTTCCCATGGGATGAATTTGCTCGGTGAAACTACCGATGTGAAAGAGGAATACCATGTGATGTTTGCTGAGCGTATGATCCAACACCCTGCGGTAAAGCGTTTGTTGGACACAGATTTCAGCGATCTCTTTGCGGGACGCGATATGCAAGTAAAACAATGCTAATTTTGTGAGCCAATGTGAAGGGTTAATCGACACTTTAGTCAGTGAACTGATAGACTAATGCCAAATCTGTGTTGGGAGAAATACCTTGGAATTAATGAACATAGCAAGGGTTCGCTGGGCATGCCGCCGTGGGATGCTGGAATTAGACGTCTTGCTTCAACCTTTTGTTGAAAACTTCTATCAAGAAATGTCCGATGAAGATAAAACCGTGTTTATCCGTTTGTTGGAATGTGAAGATCCAGAATTGTTTGCTTGGTTTATGGGCCATGAAGTGTGCCCTGATACTGAACTGGCTCGTATGATAGTAAAAGTCCGTGGAAGACCGGCACCATAGTTTCAGCGTAAAAACCTCTTTCGACCAACGACTCTCGTTGGTCGTTTTTATTTGTGTCTGTTCTAGCTCATTTTTGTTCTGGCCTCAAAGTGATAATTTCGCCTTATCCCTGCTTAAATATCTGTTTATCGCGCTGGTTTGTATCTTCTTGCTGTCGCAGTTGTGGCGACTGCAGCAGTGGCGTTTAGATTTTGTGCTGAGTGATAAAGGTGAGGGACGTTTAGCAACGGGGGAGCACTTTAAGGTATTAAAGCGCACTTGGGTGACACCCTTTGTATGTTTGATGTATATCGAAGTGGGTACTCAGCTGCGGCTCTTGATGGTTTGGGCGGATATGTTAGACGATACTGACTATCGGCATTTATGTCGGCTGTTACTGCGGGCTAAAATAAAACAGACTAAACCTCATAACGAGGTTTAGTCTGTTTTCAGCAAGCCAAATAAGAACCTAAACCTATAAACACATAAGCGGTTACTTTTCTGGTAGTAAAATTGTTGGGCGCGGCGCGTCTAATTTCTCAGGGTGATCGATATTAAAATGCAAACCACGGCTTTCTTTACGCTCCATGGCACAGCGAATAATTAATTCGGCCACTTGCACTAAGTTACGTAATTCTAGCAAGTTATTGCTAACCCTGAAGTTACTGTAATATTCCTGAATTTCTTGCTGTAACATCAGGCAGCGGCGCAGTGCTCGCTCCAGACGTTTATCTGAGCGCACAATCCCAACGTAGTCCCACATGAATAACCGCAGTTCGTGCCAGTTATGGGCGATGACCACTTCCTCATCCGAGTTCGACACTTTACTTTCATCCCATGCTGGAATTTGTCCCGGGATTTGAATTTTATGCAGTTGGCTTTCTATGTCCTGTGACGCCGCACGGGCAAACACTAAACATTCGAGTAACGAGTTACTCGCCAGACGATTGGCGCCATGTAAGCCCGTATAGGCGACTTCACCAATAGCATAGAGACCATTGAGATCCGTCTGACCGTGCATATCTGTCATTACACCACCGCAGGTATAGTGAGCAGCAGGTACCACAGGAATCGCATCTTTAGTGATATCAATCCCCAGCTCTAAGCAACGGCTATAGATGGTCGGAAAATGCTTCATCACAAAGTCAGCATCTTTATGGCTGATATCCAGATACACACAATCGGCACCGAGACGTTTCATCTCATAGTCGATGGCGCGGGCAACGATGTCACGGGGAGCGAGTTCAGCGCGTTCATCAAAGTCCGGCATAAAGCGGCTGCCATCAGGACGACGCAGATAAGCTCCTTCACCACGCAGGGCTTCGGTGAGTAAGAAGTTGCGCGCATCTGCGTGGTACAAACACGTCGGATGGAATTGGTTGAACTCCATATTCGCCACTCGGCAACCTGCACGCCATGCCATGGCAATACCATCGCCGCTAGCGACATCGGGGTTAGAGGTATATTGATAAACTTTAGAACTACCGCCGGTCGCTAACGCAACAAACTTGGCCTTAACGGTTTCGACGTGTTCTTCGTTGCGATTCCACACATAAGCGCCTAACACTCGATTTCCTGGGCGATTTAATTTACGGGTGGTGATAAGGTCGATGGCGTTATAGCGTTCTAAAACTTGAATATTGGGGTGGGCGAGTGCACGCTCTTGTAGCGTGGTTTGCACTTCTTTGCCTGTGGCATCGGCAGCGTGCAAAATACGTCTGTGGCTATGGCCGCCTTCACGGGTTAAATGGTAAGGTGCATCTTTTGCATTGCCGTCTGTGGTTTCTTCTTTATCGAAGGCGACGCCACATTCGATCAGCCATTGCATTGCACTCTTAGCATTTTCAGCGGTAAAGGTGACGACGTCTTTGTCGCATAAACCCGCACCTGCAATTAATGTGTCTGCAACATGGGATTCGATAGTGTCACTTTCGTCGAAGACGGAGGCGATACCGCCTTGGGCGTAGTAAGTCGACCCTTCCGAGAGTGGGCCTTTTGAAAGCAGAATTACTTTTGCTTTTTCAGCAAGATGCAAAGCTAGTGTCAGACCTGCGGCACCGCTACCTATGACTAATATGTCAGATTGGTGTTCAACTACTTGTTTCATCGGGTATCATGATGTGACTTGAGAGTGCCATCTATGGTAAACCAACTCACGGATTATGGGTACTTTCCTTTTAACCTTACTTTTTTTATATAATTTCAGAACTTTTTCAAAGTACGCGAGTCTACTTAAGTGAATATGATTCGAGCGACTGAGAAATCAGCATTTTAGATTTAGGAGAAGTCGGCTCGGATGAGTGGACAATTAAGTGATCAACAATTAGTTGAGCGCGTACAACAAGGTGATAAAAACGCTTTTAACCTGTTAGTGCTTAAATATCAAAGTAAAGTCATTAGCTTGATATCCCGTTATGTACGGAACCAAGCGGACGTTGCCGATGTCGCACAGGAAGCGTTTATCAAAGCTTATAGAGCTTTGCCAAACTTTCGCGGTGAAAGTGCATTTTATACTTGGTTGTACCGCATCGCAGTAAACACTGCGAAGAATTATCTCGTATCACAGGGGCGTAGAGCGCCCGCGAATGATGTTGATGCTGAAGATGCCGAATATTATGAAGGTAGTGATGCGCTTAAGGAGTTCGCCTCCCCAGAACGGCTATTGTTATCGGAAGAAATCAAAAAAGTGATTTTCGATACCTTAGAGACACTGCCTGAAGAATTACGAATGGCCATCTCATTGCGTGAACTCGATGGTATGAGTTACGAAGATATCGCCATAGTCATGGATTGCCCCGTAGGGACCGTAAGATCGCGTATCTTCCGAGCTCGAGAGGCAATCGATAAAAAGCTCCAGCCGTTGCTGGAAGCCTAAATTCTTATTTTAAGAAACCCTTATATTTAGACAGGTGAAAAATGGATAAATTAGGTCAAGAATGGGTATCTGCCGCAGTCGATGGAGAGACTGATGCGCAGACCATGGCAGAGTTATCTGCTGATACACATTCACATGATAAATGGCATAACTATCATATGATAGGCGATGCCATGCGTGGCGAGTTGCCGCAGAATATTGTGTTAGATCTCTCTGCTAGCATTGCCGCCGCCATTGAGCTTGAGCCAGCGATAGTTGCGCCTAAGCATCATGCGTCTAACGTTGCTGCACCTGTTACGCCGCAAATTGCCGCCAATGCGCAGCAAAGCCGCGTTGTACCTTTATTTAAGCAATTTGGTCAATATGCCATTGCTGCGACGGTTGCCATGTTTGCGATTGTGGGGGTGCAGAATTACAATCAGAGCGCCGATGATGCCGCGTCACCATCGCCCGTTTTGATAACCAGACCGTTGATTGGTAGCGCATCACCAGTGAGCTTACAAACGGGGCCAGTTCAACAGAGCCAAGGCTATACTAATGATCAGGTGAACGAGCAGCGTCGCCGAATTAATACTTATATCCAAGATCATATGTTGCAACAACGATTGAATACCGGTGCGGTTGTAGAGGACAATACCGAGGTCATACCCGTTCCGGTCAATCAATAACGAGGAGTTAGCTTGCGTCTAATCCTGTTGGCTTTATTAGCCTTGGTCTTTCCTGCAACCGCGCAGGAAGACATGCCTGCCAAAGCTTGGCTCGAGAAAATGAGTCAGGCTTTACGAGAGAAAGAGTTTAAAGCATCGATTATTCAACTGCAGGCCGATCATATTCGGCCTTTGGTTTACCTGCACGGCAAGGTGAATAATCAAGAAGTTGCCTTTCTAGAATACCTTAACGGTCCACCCAAAAATGCTGTGCGTGTTGGCAATCGTGTTACCTTTATTGAGCACGACGAGCCTGCATACAGTATTGTTTCTAATCATATTCAAGGTGTTTGGCCTGCCGCTTTTTCTGCCAATATGGCGGATTTAGAAGTGGGTTATCAGTTTGTGCTTGGTGGTCGCACCCGTATTGCTGGGCGCCCGGGGCAAATGATCCGCCTGTTGCCCAATGATGAATTCCGTTATGGCTTTCAAATTTGGCTCGATATGGAAACTTATCTGCCGCTGCGATACGACATGCTGACTCAAGATAAGCAATTACTTGAGCAGATCATGGTGATTGAACTTATCGAATTCAGCGAGCCGCCAGCCATTTTGCAAGAAGCCTATAAGCAAGAATGGCCAGCAGTTATCGATCAGGCCGAGCGCCAAGACGGCCAAAATTGGCAATTTGCTTGGTTACCCGCGGGCTTTACTGTGGTAGTGCGCGACCACCATAGATTAATTGGCAGTCACGAAGCGGTGGAATACATAGCACTGACCGATGGACTGGCAAATATTTCAGTTTATGTTGCGCGAGCTGGGGCGAGTCCATTGCCCGAAGAATTAATTACTCGTAACGGCTTGTCGCTAGTTTCAGAAAAAGTCGGTAATGCCGAAGTGGTTGCAGTGGGTAAAGTGCCGACACAAACCCTAACTCGCATTGCTAAAAGTCTGACGCTAGAGTAGGACGCCGATTATGATGGAAGAAATTGCCAGAGTCGTCGCCAGTGATAGCCAAGGCTGGTTGACGGTTGAAGTCGAACTTAAGAGTACCTGCAAGAGCTGCAGTAACAGTGAGTCTTGCGGGACCTCTGCTGTGGCTCAGGCTTTCTCCTCGAAAACTCAGCAATTTTCGATCCAGAGTGACCGCCGCTGCGAGGCAGGTGAGTTACTAAAATTAGGACTTCCCGAGAGCGTGATCCTCAAAGCGGCGGCATTAATCTATTTAATGCCGCTGTTTGGTTTGTTTGTTGGCGCAGCATTAGGACAATTTTTAGGCCAGTTACTTGAGTTTAATCCTAACCTAGGTGCCATGGGCTTTGCGGCCGTTGGTGCCTTGCTTGCATGGTCTTTTGGTAAGCAACAGGCCAAACGCTTAGAAGTCGATGCTCAACCTGTGATTTTGGCCTATTTGGGTATGAGCATCAATTTGCAAGAATTAACTTAATAATTTCAGTGCCTTATTTTTAATTAAAAAACAGCTAACTGCGGTTTTGGGCGTTGTTTTATCTGTCTGTCTTAAGTCGGAGTGAATGTGATTGGTATTGAAACCGCAATCAGGTACAATTTCGCTCCTTTGAACCGTATCCATTTTCAGTATTAGTCATTGCAGCATAATGAAACAAATTAGAAACTTCTCAATTATTGCCCATATCGACCATGGTAAATCGACGCTATCAGATCGTCTTATTCAGGTTTGTGGCGGTTTAACCGACCGTGAAATGGATGCTCAAGTTTTAGATTCGATGGATCTAGAACGTGAGCGTGGTATTACGATTAAGGCACAAAGTGTCACTTTGGATTACAAAGCCAAAGATGGCCTAGTCTATCAACTCAACTTTATTGATACCCCAGGTCACGTTGACTTCTCCTATGAGGTCTCGCGCTCATTAGCAGCCTGTGAAGGCGCTTTGCTGGTGGTTGATGCGGGTCAGGGCGTTGAAGCTCAGACATTGGCAAACTGTTATACCGCGCTGGATATGAATCTAGATGTGGTCCCCATTTTAAACAAGATTGACTTACCACAAGCCGATCCAGAACGTGTTGCTGCCGAGATTGAAGATATCGTCGGTATCGATGCCATGGATGCTGTGCGTTGTTCGGCTAAAACCGGTGTCGGTGTCGACGAGGTTTTAGAAGTCATTGTTGCCAAAATTCCACCGCCAGAAGGCGATCCTAACGCACCATTGCAAGCCTTGATCATCGATTCTTGGTTTGATAACTACCTAGGCGTAGTGTCGTTAGTGCGCATTAAACACGGTAGCCTGAAAAAAGGTGACAAGTTTAAGGTGATGTCTACAGGACAAAACCATACTGCGGATCGCGTCGGTATTTTCACCCCAAAACAAACTGATAAAACCGAACTTAAAACCGGTGAAGTTGGCTTTGTGATTGCGGGTCTGAAGGAAATTCACGGCGCGCCTGTGGGCGATACATTAACTCTAGCCAAAAACGGTGCTGAAAAACCGTTACCTGGCTTTAAGAAAGTAAAGCCACAGGTATACGCTGGCGTATTCCCTATTTCTACCGATGAATATGAAAACTTCCGTGATGCGCTGAACAAACTCAGCCTGAACGATGCGTCATTATTCTTTGAACCTGAAAGTTCATCGGCACTCGGTTTTGGTTTCCGCATTGGCTATTTAGGCCTGCTGCACATGGAAATCGTCCAAGAGCGTTTAGAGCGTGAATACAACCTAGAGTTGATCACTACTGCGCCAACCGTAGTGTACGAAGTGGTGATGACCAACGGTGAAACGATTTACGTTGATAACCCGTCTGATTTGCCAGCGATTAACAACATCGAAGAAATGCGTGAGCCGATTGTTGAGGCCAACATTTTAGTGCCAAAAGAATACTTAGGTAACGTGATTACCTTGTGTATTGAAAAACGTGGCACGCAAGTGAACATGGTTTACCACGGTAACCAAGTGGCTGTGACTTATCATCTGCCAATGGCGGAGGTGGTCATGGACTTCTTCGACCGTTTGAAATCCACTAGCCGTGGCTATGCGTCACTCGAATATAACTTTATTCGTTTCGATCCCGCTGACATGGTGCGTTTAGATATTCTCATCAATGGCGACAGAGTCGATGCTTTGGCTATGGTTATCCATAGATCCAACATTCGTCACCGTGGTTTAGCTTTAGTCGATAAGATGAAAGAGCTTATCCCGCGTCAGATGTTTGATATCGCGATTCAAGCGGCTGTGGGCAGTCAAATTATTGCCCGTTCAACCGTGAAAGCCCTGCGTAAAGACGTAACGGCTAAATGTTATGGCGGCGATGTTTCTCGTAAGAAAAAACTCTTAAATAAACAAAAAGAGGGTAAGAAACGGATGAAGCAAGTGGGTAACGTTGAGGTGCCACAGGAGGCATTCTTAGCGGTACTTAAGCTAAACGAGTAATCGTTAGCATAGAAATGACAATTTAGTTGACTATTGCGCCGCTGTTTGCGGCGCTTTAGTTAGGTTATCGTATTGGTTTATCACTTTGGTTTACCAAGGTCGAATACGGTAAGTTAACTAAAGTATGATATTCGCTGAGTTAGGCACCTTTAAATGATTTTAAAGCAGGAGTTCAATAAGCAATGGCAGCGTATTTTTCCATTATTCTAGTGCTAATCACCCTGATCTCGGGACTTATTTGGTTAGTCGATGTACTCGCATTCGCCCCTAAGCGTCGTGAGAATTTAGCGTTAGCCAAGGCCTCGCAAGCGACGTTAACCGAAGAAGCTGAGTACCAAATCATCCGTGAGTCGACCATAGTCGAAACCGCGCATTCTATTTTCCCTGTGATTGCCTTTGTGTTGATCCTGCGTTCATTCATTTATGAACCATTTCAAATCCCATCGGGTTCTATGATGCCTACCCTCTTAGTGGGCGACTTCATTCTGGTAGAAAAATTCAGTTATGGGCTTAAAGATCCCGTATGGCGCACTAAACTGGTTGAAACTGGCGAGCCAAAACGCGGTGATGTGATCGTGTTTAAATACCCTGAAAATCCGCAAATTGACTACATCAAACGTGTTGTCGGTTTACCGGGTGATAGAATTATTTACCGTAATAAGCAGTTGATGATCCAGAAGGCTTGTGGCGTTGAGCAAACAGCTTGCCCAGAACCACAAGTTATCGCCCGTACTGAAATCAGCCGTGGTGATTATAGCCAAGATGGCGTGCCATTACTTCGTTACACTGAGCAACTGGGCGAGGTCGCCCACGATATTTTGATCAACCCAAGTCGTCCCGACATGCTGGGATATTTTAAGCGCGAAGGTAATTTACCCGCGGGTGAGTTTTTAGTACCTGAAGGCCATTACTTTGCCATGGGTGATAACCGCGATAACAGCACCGACAGTCGTTTCTGGGGCTTTGTGCCAGAAGAAAACCTTGTTGGTAAAGCGGTAGCGATTTGGATTAGTTTTGAATTTGACCGTTCAAAAGCCGACTTCCTCCCAACTTGGGTGCCAAGCGGTGTGCGTTTTGAGCGTGTAGGTGGAATTAAATAGCATGGAACCGATTAAAAATTTGCCACGTTTGTGTCGTACTTTAGGTTATGAGTTCAAGAATATTGAGCTGTTGACTCAAGCGCTGACCCACAGAAGTGCGGCAAATAAACACAATGAGCGCTTAGAGTTTTTAGGTGATTCAATTTTATCTATTGTGATTTCTGATGCCTTATATCATCAGTTTCCGAAGGCGACCGAAGGCGATTTAAGCCGGATGCGCGCCACCTTAGTGCGCGGTGATACCTTAACTATCATCGCCCAAGAATTTAAGCTCGGCGATTATTTGTATCTCGGTCCTGGTGAATTAAAAAGTGGCGGATTTAGACGCGAGTCGATTCTTGCCGATGCAGTTGAAGCCATTATTGGCGCCGTTTACCTTGATTCCGATCTCGAAGTTTGCCGTGCATTACTGTTGAAATGGTATGCCGAGCGTTTGGCCGAAATCCAACCTGGGATCAGTCAGAAAGACGCTAAGACATTACTGCAAGAACATTTACAAGGGTTTAAAAAGCCGCTACCTGATTACCAAGTAATCAACATAGAAGGCGATGCCCACGATCAGACATTTACCGTTGAATGTCGTATTGAAGACTTGAGCCAAAGCGTCATTGGTGTGGCGAGTTCACGCCGAAAAGCCGAGCAAATCGCGGCCGCTCAAGTATTGGAGTTACTAAAGAAATGACCAAAAAAACAGACTTGTCAGGTATCGATGCTGCAAAAGCGGCAACTGAGCCGAGTTTAGATGAATTACTGGCAAGGATGAATGCGGCCGCGCCAACGCCGTCGGCCCATTACGATGTCACTTATTGCGGCATGGTAGCGATTATTGGTCGCCCTAACGTCGGTAAATCGACGTTAATCAACCGTTTGCTTGGTCAGAAGGTGAGTATTACTTCTAAAAAGCCGCAAACGACGCGCCACCGTATCATGGGTATTCATACCGATGGTCCTAAGCAAATCGTGTTCATCGATACACCAGGTTTGCACATAGAAGAGCAGCGGGCGATTAACCGCTTGATGAACCGCGCAGCGGCCAGTTCACTTGCTGATGTGTCTATGGTGATTTTTGTGGTTGATGGCATGACCTGGACCGCTGATGATGAAATGGTGCTCAGCAAATTACGCCGTGGCGGTGAAGAACGTCAGACAATTCTGGCGATCAATAAAGTCGACAATATCAAAGACAAAGAATCACTGTTCCCCTATTTGGAAGAAGTCGCCAAAAAATATCCTTTTGATGAAATCTTGCCGATTTCAGCCAGCAAGGGGACCAACGTCCAGCGAATTTTAGAGCTGGCTGCGGCATCAATTCCTGAGGGACCTTTCTTCTTCCCTGAAGATTATGTTACCGACCGTTCGCAACGTTTTATGGCGTCAGAAATCGTGCGTGAAAAACTGATGCGCTTCTTAGGTGATGAATTACCCTATGATGCGACAGTTGAAATCGAACAGTTCAAGATGATGGAAAATGGCGTTTATCAAATCAATGCCCTGATCCTCGTTGAGCGTGAAGGTCAAAAACGTATGGTGATTGGTAGCAAGGGCGAACGTATTCGTACTATTGCGACTCAAGCCCGCTTAGACATGGAAACCTTGTTTGATAATAAAGTCTTCCTCGAAGTGTGGGTGAAAGTGAAATCTGGTTGGGCCGATGATGAACGCGCCCTGCGTAGCTTAGGTTACGGTGACGATTAAGTATTAATTCTATCGAGCGCGCTTACCGATGAAACGTGGCTATGTTCTGCATCATCGTCCATATCGTGAGTCCAGTGTCTTAGTTAACCTTTTAGTTGACGGCATTGGACGGGTCGATGTGGTTGCCCGAACCGGCAGCGGTAAGCGCTCTATCAAGAGTATTCTCCAGCCCTTTCAACCGCTGATCTTCGAATTTAGCGGTAAGTCTGAATTAAAAACCTTAACTCAAGTCGAAGCCGCAGCGCCTGCTGTGCCTCTATCAGGCCAAAGTTTGTTTGCTGGCATGTATATCAATGAGTTATTGGTTCGCACTTTGTCTGTGCAGCACAACGCCGAAGAGTTGTTCCTCATTTATCATCAAGCTTTAGTCGGCCTTGCCGCGAAGTTTTGCCAATCCCAACTGCGTTATATTGAGCTTGCCTTGCTGCGGGAATTAGGTTTTATGCCGTCGCTTAGCCGCGATACTCAAGGTGAACCACTGGTTGCTGAAGATTATTACCAGCTCGTGCCTGAGTTAGGCTTTCAATTTGTGCTCAATTCCCGTGCGCGTAACGCCTATCAAGGCGCCATGTTGACGGCGCTTAACGATAATCAACTCACCGACGCACATTTTTTGAGCGCTAAGTTGCTGATGCGCTCCCTGTTAACGCCATTACTTGGTACGAAACCTCTACTGAGTCGACAATTGTTCGTCAGCACTGCCGTACCAACTAAGATAGATGGGAATAATTCGCCCTAGCTCCTGTTTTTTAGCGTGAGCCTAAGTACAATAGGCCGCAATATCAGCGTTAAACATTAAGGAGTTCCCGATGAGCCGTATCTTATTGGGCGTGAATATCGACCATATTGCTACTCTGCGCCAAGCCCGTGGCACCAGTTATCCTGATCCTGTGCATGCCGCCGCCATTGCTGAACATGCTGGCGCCGATGGCATCACTATCCATTTGCGTGAAGACAGACGCCACATCATAGACCGCGATGTATATCTGCTGGCAAAAACCTTGAAAACCCGCATGAATTTTGAATGTGCAGTGACTGAGGAAATGCTTAACATCGCCTGTGACATTAAGCCGACCTATGTTTGTTTAGTGCCAGAAAAGCGCCAAGAAGTCACGACTGAAGGCGGTTTAGATGTGGCGGGGCAGTTAGATAAAATCACTGCAGCGGTCACTCGTTTAGCGGCTGAGGGCATTCAAGTCTCTTTATTTATCGACGCCGATAAAACTCAAATCGATGCCGCCGTTGCGTCAGGCGCACCGCTTATAGAAATCCACACTGGCTGTTATGCTGATGCGAAAACGGAAGCAGAAGAAGCCACTGAGCTAGCGCGTATCAGCGAAATGGCCAAATACGCCCATGGCAAAGGTTTAGTGGTTAACGCGGGTCATGGTTTGCATTATCACAACGTGAAACCGATTGCGGCGATTCCTGAGTTATATGAACTCAATATCGGCCATGCGATTGTCGCCCGTGCCGCCATTGACGGTTTAGCGACAGCAGTAAAAGACATGAAAGAGTTAATGCTTGAAGGTCGTCGAGGCGAATAATGGCGATTGTCGGCCTAGGCACAGATATCGTTGAGATTGAGCGGATTCAGGCGCATGTGGCGCGCGCAGGCGATAAGCTGGCGAAACGTGTGCTGACCGAGGCTGAGTTGGCCATTTATACTGGCCATAGTCAGCCAAGCCGTTATCTTGCCAAGCGTTTTGCCGCCAAAGAAGCTGCAGCCAAAGCGCTCGGTACGGGCATTGGCCGCGGCGTGTCGTTTCAGCATATTCACATTGGTAATAATGCTGATGGTGCGCCGACGATTCACTTTACTGAAGGGGCGCTTGCGCGCTTACAGCAGCTTAAAGCGGCGATTGGACATATCTCTATTGCCGATGAAAAATCCTATGCGATTGCGACGGTAATTATAGAGTCTCAATAAATCCGAGTTTTGTGTTTGTCGTCTATCAAGAAGGAACCTCAGGGTTCCTTTTTTCATTTCTGGGTGGGTATCAAAATAAGTGCCAAATCAGTGAATGCAACAATTTATTTACTTTTGCTGTTCAGCTTAATTGTTTTACGTTAGTTTATGGCTTGCGCCTCTCAATTTGGCGCAGGCAAGAGCAGGGGCAAATGAAGAGGAACCCAGAATGAAATCCGCCGCAGAGCAGTTATCGACCTACAAAAGTGTGCACTTAAATCAGCGTAATATTCAGACCCATTTTATTGGTATCCCACTGATTATTTGGTCTGCTTTCCTGTTGCTGGCCACTGTACGTATTCCGCTGGGCAGTCTGGGTGAGACCAGTTTAGCCGTGATTGTCGGCGTGTTAGTGTCGGCCTACTATGTCCGTTTGCACTTAAGGCTTTCAATGGGGCTCATATTATTTATGGTTCCTGTGCTGCTCACAACTGAATGGGCGGCGCATATCGCCGGTGCCACTTGGCTTGCCCTAGGGGTATTTGTGGTGGGCTGGGTGTTTCAGCTAATCGGCCATCAATATGAAAAAGCTAAGCCTGCTTTTGTGGATGATTTGAATCAGTTACTAATTGGGCCATTTTTCTTAATGGCGGAAGTGTATTTTATGTTTGGCCTAGAAAAGGCGCTCAATGCCCAGATAACGCCGATGGCGATTGAAAAACGCCGCGCATTGGAGGCGAAAAAGGTTTAACTCGTTACATCACTTGGGAAAAGTATTGCTCGGGGGAGCAGTCGGCCGAACGACATATTAATATGTCGTTCGGCCGAATTTTTATGGGGCAAATCGAAAGCTAAGCTCTGGGCGGGTGATAATGCAGCGGAATGATGCGCACGGTTTTAATCATATTTTCAGCCACATCGATGATCTCTAAAGGATACCCAGCTAAACGTAAACTGGTGTTCGCTGAGGGGATTTCCTCTAGGTATTCTAGGATCAGACCGTTGAGGGTCTTAGGGCCGTCGGTCGGGAAGTTCCACTTCATTTCTTTATTCAAATCACGAATGGTAATGCTGGCATCGACTAAGTAACTGCCATCTTGCTGCACTTTAATATCTTCACTCGGCGTGGTTAACATTGAGGTGGTAAAGTCGCCGACAATCTCTTCGAGAATATCTTCGAGCGTCACTAGACCTTGAATATCGCCATATTCATCAACCACTAAGCCGATGCGCTCTTTGTTCTGCTGAAAGTTAGCCAGTTGCACATTGAGTGGCGTACCTTCAGGCACAAAGTAGAGTTCTTTCACCGCGCGCAGCAGAGATGACTTGCTGAATTGCTCTTTCGATTGTAATCGCAGGGCATCGCGCAAATGAATAAAGCCCACCGCATCGTCAACTGTGTCGCGATAAACTAACACTCGGGTGTGCGGGCTTTGGATCACCTGGCGATTGATGACTTTAAATTCGTCATTGACGTTAATCCCGTAGATATCCGAGCGCGGCACCATAATGTCTTCAACGGTGACTTTCTCTAAATCTAGGATAGATAACAGCATTTCTTGGTGACGTTGGGGGATAAGTGCCCCCGCTTCATGTACGACAGTGCGTAACTCTTCTTGGCTTAAGGCATCGCTACTATTAACGGTTTTAATTCCCATCAAACGTAAAAAACCTGACGTGATGAGGTTAACGCCTTTCACTAAGGGCGCTAATAGGATTAACAACCAGCGCAGCAGTATGCTGGAGGGGAAGGCGATACGTTCTGGATTGAGTGCGGCTATGGTTTTGGGGGTGACTTCAGCAAATACCAGTACAACGAGTGTCAGCACACCGGTAGCGATGGCGACACCTAAGTCCCCCCAGAGGCGCATACCAATAATAGTGGCGATAGCCGATGCTAAAATATTGACTAAGTTATTGCCGATTAAGATCAAACCAATCAAACGGTCAGGACGCTCAAGCAACTTCAAAGCTCTAATCGCCCCTTTATGGCCATTACTGGCTAAGTGGCGTAGACGGTAGCGGTTGAGTGTCATCATGGCGGTTTCTGAGCCTGAGAAATAGGCAGAGAATAGGATAAGCACTAGTAAAACGATCAGGAGTGCGCTTGTCGATATAGCGTCCAAAAAAGGCTCCAATGTGGCCAGTAAACTTAAGTAAATACCGACATTTAAAAAAAGTGTCAAGTCGGCAGCGGCATTAACTGCCTTTGCCGACTAAATGTTTAGTTGAGGATTAACTCTTTGACGATGCGCGCGCCAAAATAAGCGAGCGAAAGTAAGGTGGCGCCAGTCAGAGTATAAATGACCGCGGTACGAATTTTACAGCCGACCCAATACTGTTGCCACAACATTGTAATGTATACAAACCAAGCCATTATCGACAGAATGGCCTTATGACCTTTGCCGTCTGCAAACATGTCTTCAAGGAAGATAAAGCCGGTTGCGAGTGACAAACTGAGTAAGATAACGCCGATAATCACTAAATGATAAAGTTGTTTCTCAACTGTCATCAGCGGCGGAATGCCAGGGCTTAGCATAAATTGTTTTTTCTTCAGCTTATTCTGGATCATCGCCAGCTGTATCGCATACAGGGCGGCAATCATCAGGGCACTGTAGGCCATGAGTGACAAGACGACATGGGCTAAAACTTCAGGATAAAGCTCAAAATGCGTGATGAACTTAGGCGGCAATAACCAGAGCAGGGCGACCGATAGCACAGAACAGGCGTAAACCACGGGCACTACAACAATCACCTTCAGCCTGAACATTAATATTGTAAAAGTGAAAGCGATAATCCAGTTTACTAAGGAAATCACGTTCGTCAGGCTAAAGTTTTGCCCATCGGTGGTGAAAATCACTTGGGATAATGCTGCAGCATGCAGAATGACCGCAATAGCTGCTATACCTGCGACGGCGCGGCGATTCGGACCGTCGGGGTGGAACAATCGACTCGTCACTAGTACCAATGCAATGCAATAAAAAAACATGGCTGAGGCAGAAAAGATGACCATGGGTAATTAACCTATTTGTGTAGTTAAAGGTGCCTTATAAACGGGGCATACAGATCAATATTTTCCCTAGAATAACATGAGCCGTCGGCAAATGGGCAGTGACATGAGTTGCAAAATTTAGCAGATTCTTATTGTTAGGGTTAAATAGTGTGTTAACGACAATAAAACATGACTCAGCGCAAGTAAAACACTTAACCACAATCAAGATGGGTGCAGCAGTAGCATAATGCGCATGCATCGTTATAATACAGCCCATCAATCGAGATTCTTAAAGGTATAGAACAGGACGATGTTTGAGAACCTAACCGACAGACTGTCACGCACACTGAAAAATATCAGTGGCCGTGGTCGCTTAACTGAAGAAAACGTTAAGGAAACCCTGCGCGAAGTGCGTATGGCACTGCTGGAGGCCGATGTTGCCCTGCCTGTGGTGCGCGAATTCGTTAATAATGTAAAAGAACGTGCCGTTGGCCAAGAAGTCTCTAAAAGCTTAAGCCCAGGTCAAGCCTTTATTAAGATAGTTCAAAGTGAACTTGAAAAATCCATGGGTGAGGCGAATGAAGCCCTAGATTTAGCCACTCAGCCGCCAGCTGTGATTATGATGGCGGGTCTGCAAGGTGCGGGTAAAACCACCAGTGTGGCCAAACTGGGTAAATTTTTACGCGAACGCCATAAAAAATCGGTATTAGTCGTCAGTGCTGACGTTTATCGTCCCGCGGCGATTAAACAGCTTGAGACGTTAGCGCAAGAAGTTGCGGTGGAGTTTTTCCCATCGGACGTTAGCCAAAAGCCAATCGACATTGCGAAAGCGGCGATTGCCCACGCTAAATTAAAGTTCATCGATGTGGTTATTCTCGATACCGCGGGTCGTCTGCACGTCGACGAAGCCATGATGGATGAGATTAAAAGCTTACACGCTGCGGTTAAGCCTATCGAGACCTTGTTCGTTGTTGATGCTATGACAGGTCAAGACGCGGCGAACACAGCCAAAGCCTTTAACGAAGCGCTGCCGCTCACCGGTGTGATTTTAACTAAGGTCGACGGTGATGCTCGCGGTGGTGCAGCGTTATCGATTCGCCACATTACGGGTAAGCCGATTAAATTCCTCGGTGTCGGTGAAAAGACCGACGCGTTAGAGCCTTTCCATCCGGACCGTATTGCCTCGCGTATTTTGGGCATGGGCGATGTGTTATCGCTTATCGAAGAAGTTGAGCGCGGCGTCGATAAAGAAAAGGCCATGAAGCTGGCTTCGAAAGTGAAGCAGGGTGGCAGTTTCGATTTAGAAGATTTCCGTGAGCAGTTACAGCAAATGAAAAACATGGGCGGCATGATGAACATGCTAGAAAAACTGCCCGGTGTCGGCCAATTGCCCCCAGAAGCCCTAGCGCAAATCCAAGACGGCAAGATGACAGGCCAAATGGAAGCCATCATTAATTCGATGACGTCAAAAGAGCGTAAGAACCCTGATTTAATCAAGGGCTCACGCAAGCGTCGTATTGCTGCGGGTTCTGGCACGCAAATTCAAGACGTAAACCGTTTATTGAAACAGTTTACGCAAATGCAAAAGATGATGAAAAAAATGTCCGCTAAGGGCGGCATGCAAAAAATGATGCGCGGAATGCGTGGCATGATGCCGCCTGGAATGAAATTTCCAGGTCGTTAATCGGACATTTTTAGTTAAACTTAGCACTTTATCAGTCGGTTGACTCTGGCAACAATGAACTGCTAACTAAGGATGCAGGCGTAATAATCGCCATCTTTGGTTGCATTAGTTGGAAACTCAGGTAAAATCTTCCGGCTTTCTATCTGGGACTCTTCGCGAACACGGGGTTCCAGTTTTTATTTTTGCTTCAAAGCAAATCATTAGAGGATTGAAAACGCATGGTTACCATTCGTTTAGCTCGTGGCGGCGCAAAAAAGCGTCCATTTTACAACATCGTTGTTGCTGATAGCCGTAACGCTCGTGACGGTCGTTTCATTGAGCGTGTAGGTTTCTTCAACCCATTGGCCCGTGGCCAAGAAGAAACTTTACGTTTAGACCTAGCTCGCGTTGAGCACTGGGTTTCTAACGGTGCAGCTGCTACAGAACGTGTAGCAAAACTGATCAAAGACGCTCGTAAAGCAACAGCTTAATAGCGTTAAGGTATAGATTGATGAGCAGTAACCAACAGCCAGTCGTACTGGGGAAATTAGGCTCCTGTCATGGCATTAAAGGTTGGCTGAAAATCACCGCCTATACCGATTCTGTTGAAGGTATCTTTGACTATTCACCTTGGCTTATTAAAGAAAATGGTGAATGGCGCGAAATAAAGGTCACCCAGTGGCGTTATCAAGGTAAGGCCGTTGTTGCCTTACTTGATGGCGTAGAAACACGGGAGCAAGCGCAAATGCTCACAAATTGTGAGATTGCGATTTTGCCGGAACAGATGAACGATTTGCCAGCAGATGAATTCTACTGGCGTGATCTCATAGGTTGCGAAGTGGTCAACACAACTGGCTATAACATGGGGATTGTCGATCAGATCGTGGAAACAGGATCGAACGACGTATTACTCGTTAAAGCCAACGCTAAAGATAGTTTCGGCAAAGTGGAACGTATGATCCCCTTTGTCCCTGAGCAGTTCATCAAAACGGTGGACCTGCAAGGTAAACAGATTTTAGTGGATTGGGATCCTGACTTCTAAGTCGAGGTACAACAGATGTGGTTAGGGGTAATAACCCTGTTCCCAGAGATGTTCCGTGCCGTGACAGACTTTGGAGTTACGGGTCGAGCCGTGAAAAACGGCCTGCTCGAGTTGCACATGTGGAATCCCCGTGATTTCACCCATGATAGACACAATACGGTAGATGACAGGCCTTACGGCGGTGGTCCCGGAATGTTGATGATGGTGCAACCCTTGCGTGATGCCATCCATGCAGCGAAAGCTGCAGCGGGTGAAGGTGCGAAGGTGATTTACTTGTCACCTCAAGGACGCAAGCTGGATCAGCAAGGCGTCACTGAGTTGGCTCAATCATCACGTTTGATTTTGGTCTGTGGTCGATACGAAGGTATTGATGAACGCATCATTCAAACGGAAGTGGATGAAGAGTGGTCGATAGGGGATTACGTGCTTTCGGGCGGCGAATTACCGGCGATGACTCTGATAGATTCAGTATCGAGATTGGTTCCTGGCGTGCTAGGAAAACAAGCTTCGGCGGAGCAAGATTCTTTCTCCGACGGTTTACTGGATTGTCCACATTACACTCGCCCTGAAAGCCTAGATGGTCTTGACGTACCGGCAGTGCTGCTAAGTGGCAACCACGAACAAATTAGACTCTGGCGTTTACAGCAAAGCCTTGGTAGGACTTTACTGAGACGGCCAGAATTATTGCAAAATCTAGCTCTGACTGACGAACAAACGACTCTATTAGCGCAGTTCGTTGAAGCAATGAACAAGCATGCTTAGTCGTAGCTCAGTTAATTCTAGAACGGAGTAAGTTATGAACAACATCATTAAAATGCTCAACGATGAGCAAATGAAACAAGACGTACCTGCGTTTGGTGCTGGTGATACAGTAGTCGTTCAGGTTCGTGTTAAAGAAGGCGATAAAGAGCGTTTACAGGCTTTTGAAGGCGTTGTAATTGCTAAGCGTAACCGTGGTCTGCACTCTGCATTCACAGTACGTAAAATCTCTAATGGCGAAGGTGTTGAGCGTGCTTTCCAAACGCACAGCCCACTGATCGCTAGCATTGAAGTTAAGCGTCGTGGCCGCGTTCGTCGCGCCAAACTGTACTATCTGCGTGATCGTTCAGGTAAATCTGCACGTATCCGTGAGAAGCTGGCAACTAAGTAATAGTTACCGCTACAGAAAAAAAGACGTAGTGTTCGCACAGAAAACCGCCCTAGTGGCGGTTTTTTGTTGCTGTTTTTTGAGTATTTATACTTGATCTAATGGAAATGAACAGGCATAGTGGTCGCCTGGTTGTAATGGCGTAGCATTACAAAAGTACATTGCGATGGATTTACGCTATTTTTATCCGAAATGAATGCCCAAGCTGACTTGAAGTCCTGCTTCGACAACTGGGTTAAACACTAAGTCTTAGGTGGTAAGCATGCAACAAGATACGATTAACAACGTACACATTAGTTCAGAGAAAGTTTTAATCACGCCGCAAGAGCTTAAAAATGCCTTGCCACTCTCTGAGCATGCTTATCGTTATATTCTTAATGCTCGCAAAACCGTGGCTGATATCGTCCACAAGCGCGACAATCGAGTATTGATCGTCACTGGCCCTTGCTCTATCCACGATATCACCGCGGCTAAGGAATATGCCTTAAGGCTTAAAAAGTTGCACGATGAACTCAGTGATGAGTTTTACATCTTAATGCGAGTCTACTTCGAAAAGCCGCGTACCACAGTTGGTTGGAAAGGTATGATCAACGATCCCGATATGGATGAATCCTTCGATGTCGAAAAAGGCCTGAAAATGGCCCGTGAGCTGATGATTTGGTTGGCCGAATTAGGGCTACCAGTCGCCACTGAAGCGCTTGATCCTATCAGCCCACAGTACATCTCGGAATTAGTGACCTGGTCGGCCATTGGTGCTCGCACGACTGAGTCGCAAACCCACAGGGAAATGGCGTCGGGTTTATCTATGCCCGTCGGCTTTAAAAATGGCACCGATGGTAAGCTCGATGTGGCAATTAATGCGCTAAAATCGGCAGCCAGCAGTCACAGATTTATGGGCATAAACCAACAGGGCCAAGTGGCGTTATTGCAAACCGCGGGTAACCCTGATGGTCATGTTATTTTACGCGGCGGCGCAACACCCAACTACGATGCCGCAAGCGTGGCAGAATGTGAGGCACAACTTCACAAAGCTAAACTCAATGCACGTTTGATCATCGATTGCAGTCATGGCAATTCATCCAAAGACTACAGCCGCCAAAAGCCTGTGTGTGAAGATGTGTTCGAGCAGATTTATAACGGCAATAAATCGATCATCGGCGTTATGCTAGAAAGCCATTTAAATGAAGGCAATCAAAGCTGTGATAAGCCATTAAGCGAGCTAGCTTATGGTGTATCTGTGACAGATTCCTGTATTAACTGGGAAAAAACAGAAACCATTTTACGTGACGGCGCGGCGAAGTTATCTTCAATACTTCCAACGCGTTTCGATATGCTTAA
Organism: Shewanella hafniensis; assembly: GCF_019655335.1. Lineage (GTDB taxonomy): Bacteria > Pseudomonadota > Gammaproteobacteria > Enterobacterales > Shewanellaceae > Shewanella > Shewanella hafniensis. The sequence goes on along the minus strand of NZ_BPFD01000019.1, from coordinate 36,387 downwards.
AGTAGCTAATGCGTAAATTGCTACAGCTTAATGGACTCAAGTATGAATGAAAAAACAACGGCCGAATTAGAACATCTTCGCGGCCTGATTGATGGTGTCGATCAGCAATTATTGCATTTACTGCGTAAGCGCTTGGATCTCGTAGCGCAAGTGGGCACAGTGAAACACGGCGCCGGTTTACCGATTTATGCACCGCAGCGTGAAGCCGCCATGCTCGCTAAACGCCGCGAAGAAGCGAAAAACATGGGGATTGCGCCGCAATTAATTGAGGATATTTTACGCCGCTTGATGCGTGAGTCTTATCTCAATGAAAAAGATGTTGGCTTTAAGCAGGTTAAAAAAGATTTAGGAACTGTGGTGATTGTCGGCGGTAAAGGGCAACTCGGTGGACTGTTTTCACAAATGCTGACCCTATCAGGCTACCAAGTGGAGTTGCTTGATAAAGACGATTGGCAGCAAGCAGATAGCCTATTTTCCAATGCGGGAATGGTGTTAGTGACTGTGCCGATTGCGATTACTTGCGAGCTTATTCGTGAAAAGCTGAGCCAATTACCGGCAGACTGCATTCTGGCAGATTTGACCTCCATTAAGACTGAGCCGGTTAACGCTATGCTTGAGGCGCATTCTGGTCCGGTTGTAGGTTTTCATCCTATGTTTGGTCCCGATGTGGGCAGTCTGGCGAAGCAAGTCGTGGTGGTGTGCCACGGACGTGAGCCTGATAAATACCAATGGTTACTCGAGCAGATCACAATATGGGGCGCGCGGATTGTCGAAGCAGAGCCTGAACGTCACGACAGTGCGATGCAGTTAGTGCAGGCAATGCGTCACTTTTCGACCTTTGTGTATGGTTTGAATCTGTGCAAGGAAGAGGCAGATATTGATACTTTACTGCAATTTAGCTCGCCTATTTACCGCTTAGAATTGGCTATGGTAGGGCGATTATTCGCTCAAAGCCCAGAGCTTTACGCCGATATTATTTTTGCCCAGCAAGATAGCCAACATGCAATCGGCGATTACTTAGATAACTACCGTGAAGCGTTGGAGCTGCTAAAACGCGGTGACAGGGACGAGTTTATTAAGCAGTTCCAAACCGTCGCTAAATGGTTTGGGGATTTTGCTCCCCAATTTCAGCGTGAAAGTCGTATTATGCTGCAATCGGTAAATGATATGAAAACCAATTAATAAATAACAAGTTATTCTTTAAAACGCCCATCATTGATGGGCGTTTTTTTATGAAATTTTGGCAGGTTTGATTGCTTATATTAGCGATCACTTAAAGTGATCTTTCTCTAACATTTAGCATCTCATTCTAAAAATGACTGTCGCTTATGGTGTGTTTAGGTAGACTAGTTTTAAACATGCAAAAATAAAGCATGAATTTAAATTAGGAGCCTATCCATGTTCTGTATTCAGTGTGAGCAAACCATTCGTACACCCGCTGGCAATGGTTGTAGTTATTCCCAAGGTATGTGCGGCAAGTTGGCGGCAACGTCTGATCTGCAAGATTTGTTGATTTATATGCTGCAAGGCGTGTCTGTGTATGCGGTTAAAGCCCGCGAGCTGGGCATTATCGATGCTGAAATTGATAGTTTTGTGCCTAAAGCCTTTTTCGCGACCCTCACCAACGTAAATTTCGATGACGAGCGCATTATGGCCTATACCCAGCAGGCGGCTCATTATCGTGCTCAGTTAAAAGCTTCTTACGAAGCGGCTTGTGAACAAGCGGGTATTGCCGTTGAGCAAGTGCCGCAAGTCGCACAGTTAGTGCTGGGGACCAGTAAGATTGAAATGCTAGCGCAGGCACCAATTGCACTGCTGAATAAAGATAAGCATGACGTTCATGAAGACATCATGGGGTTAAGACTATTGTGTTTATATGGCCTTAAGGGCGCGGCTGCTTATATGGAACATGCTCGCGTGTTGGGACAGACTGATGCCGATGTTGCTGGGCGCTTCCATGAAATCATGTCTTTCTTAGGTGAGCCGAGTGTCGATGGCGATAAACTATTTACCACTGCGATGGATATTGGTCAGTTGAACTACCGCATAATGGCCATGCTGGATGCGGGTGAAACTCAGGCCTTTGGTCATCCAGAGCCAACGGTGGTGAATACTAAGTCCGTTAAGGGCAAGGCAATTTTAGTCTCTGGTCATGATATGAAGGATTTAGAGCTTATCCTTGAGCAGACAGTCGGTAAGGGCATCAATGTGTTTACCCACGGCGAAATGTTGCCCGCACTGGCGTATCCTGCCTTTAAAAAATACCCGCACCTTGTCGGTAATTACGGCAGTGCTTGGCAGAATCAACAGCAAGAATTTGCCAATTTCCCTGGCGCTGTGGTGATGACGTCCAATTGTATTATCGACCCCAATGTTGGCAGTTATAGCGATCGTATCTTTACTCGTAGCATAGTGGGTTGGCCTGGTGTGGTGCATATCGAAGGCGATGATTTCTCGGCTGTGATTGATAAAGCGTTGGCATTAGAGGGTTTTATCTACGATGAAATCCCCCACACTATCACCATTGGTTTTGCCCATAATGCCTTGATGGCGGCAGCGCCTGCTGTGGTTGAAAATGTAAAAAGTGGTGCGATTAAGCATTTCTTCCTCGTCGGCGGCTGCGATGGTGACAAGGCCGACAGAAGCTATTTTACGGAACTTGCGAAATCGACGCCTAAGGATTCATTAATTTTGACATTAGGCTGCGGTAAGTACAAATTCAATAAGCTCGAATTTGGTGATATTAACGGTATCCCACGCTTGCTCGATGTGGGCCAGTGTAACGATGCCTATTCTGCGATTCAGTTAGCGATTGCGTTAGCTGAAGTATTCGAATGTGATATCAATGAATTACCATTGAGTTTAGTGCTCTCTTGGTTCGAACAAAAAGCCATTGTGGTGTTACTGACACTGTTGTCACTCGGTGTGAAAAACATTCGCACAGGCCCGACACCACCTGCATTTTTAACCGCCAATCTCGCCAAAATTTTGGAGGAGAAGTTTGGCTTACGCAATACCACCACAGTTGAGGCCGATTTAAAGACCATGTTGAACGTGGCGTAAATCAGTCGGTGCTCATTGCTGAAGTCCGCTGAATATTGTGGCTTAAATCAGCAATGAGTGGTTGCTTAACTGCGGTTTTAATTTCGATTTTGCCGAGGGTGAAAACCGCAGTGTGTTGCAGGTAAAAATGTAATGAATGCGATAAATTTGAGTATGATGGCAGGGGCAATATCAGCTTTGCCCCATAAACCTGAGAGTGTTAGTCCATTGATGCACGCCGAGCCTGCGCAAACCGGACCAGCGCTTAGCGAACTGGTGTGCATTGAGCGCTGGAATGAAACCGTCGATGTGGTGAGTTTTCGTTTTCAAGCGGGCGAGCCGATGAAGTTTGACTATAAACCCGGCCAGTTTATGACCTTTGTGCTCGAGATTAACGGCGAGCAAGTGTGCCGCAGTTATACCTTGTCCTCATCACCATCGAGACCCTATTCCTTGATGGTGACGATTAAGCGTGTGGCGGGTGGACTGGTGTCCAATTATCTAATTGATCACTTGCAGCCAGGCCAGCGTGTGCGAGTGCTGCCACCTATGGGGCAATTTAACTTAGTTGATATCCCTGCGCAGAAATACTTGTTTTTGAGTGCCGGTTGCGGCATTACGCCCATGTATTCGATGTCGCGTTATCTAACTGACACTCAAATTGATGCCGATATTGCATTTGTGCACAGTGCGCGTTCAGACGCTGATATCATTTTTAAATCGTCATTGGAGACGATGGCGAACCGCTTTAATGCGTTTAAGCTCAGTTATGCGCTGGAGTCGGCGGCAGCATCACTTTTATTCTCTCCAAAGATAAGTTTTGATATAGGGCGATTAACTGCGCAGATGCTGCAAACCTTAGTGCCTGATGTTACTGAGCGAACAGTTTATCTCTGCGGGCCTGAGCCTTATATGCAGGCCGTAAAAGTGTTATTGGCCGAACTCAATTTTGATATGAGTCAGTTACACCATGAGAGTTTTGCCACCGCGGAGAAAGCCGCACGTCATCAGCTTATGCAAGCAAATTCACCTACTGAAACGCATGATAATCCACAAGCAGAGGCTTTTACCTTGCCTATTTTTAACTTAGCTATTGGGGATCGCAGCACAAAGCTAACACAAGGGCAGAGTTTACTTGAGGGAATCGAGTCTGAAGGATTACCGATTATTGCGGCTTGTCGTTCGGGCGTATGCGGCGCTTGTAAATGCCAAGTCTTGGAGGGAGAAACTACATCAACGAGTGTGATGACGCTGAGTCCTGCGGAAATTGACGCGGGGTTTGTGCTGGCGTGCTCTACAACGTTAACGTCCGATGTGAGACTAAAACTCTAGCGCGCTGATTAGTGATAGTTATACAGGGCTTATCAGGCTTATTCTTAAATGGATGGAAATATTTCTAATCCTTAGTTGCGCTTATCTCAGTGAGAACGTAAGGTTAATAACAAGGGCGTATGATGTTTGCGCCCAGTCCATTAGTCTGGCTGGAGTCTCTCAATGACAATGACAACCACTTATGCCGCAAAAATTGAAGACCGTTCTCTTGGGCATTTGTTGTACGCCTTGATGTCGGGCTTTCCCTTATTATTACTTCCCGTGCTGCTAAGTTTGTTCATTAATGTTTCCCAACGTCAATCCCATGGAAACCCATTATTGGCGTCGCATTTGCGTTGGCAACGGCATTCTAATGTCGCCTTTCTTGGCTTGTTAGTGCTCGGCTATTGCGTGCCGTTAACTTGGCTCAGTCTTTCGATTTATCTTTTTGGGATCATTTGGTTTTGCCACAGGATCATTAAAGGGTGGTTAAGTCTATTGGATGGTTTAGAAATCTAAACTTGTGCTAGAGTCTCTAAATTGATGATTTTTAGAGGCTCTTATGTCCAGCTACCAAATTCTGTGTGTCCTCTGCGCGTTGGCGCTAGTGACTTCGGTTATCTCCTCTCGCGTCCATAAACTGCAGGAAACTGTGGCCATTACTGCTATTGCCCTAGGAATGAGTTTGTTGTTGCTCCTAGGGGGAAAGGCCTTAGGTGGGGACGTTTATGTGTATTTTGTCTCTGGCTTAGAGAAACTCGATTTTCAAGCTTTACTGCTCAATGGCATGCTCGGTTTTTTACTCTTTGCCGGCGCATTACAAATCCGCTTAAAAATACTGAGGCATCAAAAGTGGGAGATCCTAATCCTTGCTTTTATAAGCACCTTATTGTCGACATTTATTATAGGTGGGCTGTTATTTTGGTTCGCGCCTATGCTAGGTCTCCCGCTACAATTCAGCCACTGCTTACTGTTCGGCGCCTTGATTTCGCCCACCGATCCTATCGCTGTTTTGGCTATTTTAAAGAAAATGGGTGCGCCGGAAGATATTGCGATTCAAGTAGAAGGAGAATCTTTATTTAACGATGGCATAGGGTTAGTGATTTTTGTGGCAATATCGCAATTGGCTTTCTCCACCGAGCCACTGACGTTTATCCATATCTCTGAGTTATTTATTCGTGAGGCGGTAGGTGGGGTTATTTACGGTGGCGTGCTTGGTTTTCTGCTGCATCATTTTTTCCGCTACTGCGAGGAAGAAACGCAATTAATGCTGGTTACCCTGCTGATCCCAACCGCGGGATATGTCATGGCGGATGTGCTTGGTGTTTCAGGTCCTTTAGCTATGGTGAGTGCGGGGATCATCATAGGAAATTTCAGCGTGCCTAAGTTTTTTGCTCGTAACGAGCGAGTGAAACTATTTACTTTTTGGTCGCTGATTGAATCCTTCTTTAATGCCTTACTCTTCCTATTGCTTGGTTTATTGCTTTTGTTAGTCACTTTCAAAGCACCATTATGGTGGTTTATGTTTGTGGCTATACCAATAGTCTTGTTGGCGCGTGCAATGAGTGTGTTATTACCTTATTTGGGCTTTAGGTTGTTTAAGTCTTACAACCCCTATGCAGAGACGATTCTGATTTGGGGTGGTTTAAGGGGAGGATTAGCACTCGCGATGGCGATGAGTTTACCTGAGGGAATTGTCATAGATGCTATTGGTGGTGTGGAGCTGAGGGAATTATTGTTAGTGATGACCTATGCCGTCGTCGTATTTTCGATTCTAGTGCAGGGCTCTACTATGACAGGGCTTATCCGCAGGAGTAATGCGGTTACCGAACCATCGAGGGCTGTTGGCTCTTCTGAAAATGCATAAAGGATGATTGGGCAGCGATAGTAAACAATATTAAGCCTGCTAGTCATCACGCTGACTTGCAGGCTTATTTCAGTCAATCAGGGATAAAAGAAGTCTCATTTATCCCTGAATACACTTCGAACTAACCACATTTCAGTTAAGATTAAATCAATCAAGATCAAAGCTTTAGTTAGCCCGATATAATTCCCGCACTACAGCGCTAATTAAGTTAAGCGACTCATTGCTATCACCGCTATCGAGTGGACAATTGAGTATCAATCCATCCACTTTAAGCTGCTTAATACCTTGGGTTTGAACCAGTAGGGCATCATCCGAAACGGCATAGCTAGGGTTGATCAAAATGGGCAAATGGCTCGTGGCTTTAATCTGGATCAGGCTCGCCAAATCGAGTGAGGGTAGATTGGCGTTATTTAAGGTTCTAATGCCAGAGTCACACAGAATAAGTTGCTGATTGCCTTGGCTTAAGATAATTTCTGTTGCCGTGAGTAATTCTTCAAAACTTGCCATATCGTTACGTTCAAGTATCAAAGGTATTGGCAACGTACCCGCTTGAGTCAGTAAGGTTTGATTAAACATCTGCTTACCCGCCAAGAACAGCATATCGGCGTGTTGAACGGCTAATGGCATATCGGCTTCTTGCTCTATGGTAATAATGCACACTAGACCATATTGATGCAGGATTTGGCGCAGTTTAGCTAGGGTTACTTCCGCCATAGCCATTTGACTAACAGCATTGAGTAGAACGGCTTGGAATCCCGCTTCTTTAAGCTGTTTCACTTGCTGCTCGAAAGCCGATAACGCTAAGTGTGAAATATCATTATTCAGCGTGATTTGCGCTATGGCACCGACATGCCCTGCACCGATTGTCATTGCACCGCAGTTGATCTCACTGGCTTGCTCTTTATAGGCTTTGCTATATCTAACAGGGCTGGTATTTGCTCCATTCTCGCTGATGACTTGATCCTTAGAGGTGCTAGGTTCAATCAGTAACTGGCTGTTGCTCAGCTGCGTGGGCTTGACTGTTTCACAAGGATAACAGCCTAATACTTTGATAAAACGGGTGATCCGCTCAAGTTGCTTTAAACCCGCCTGCATAGATTCACTGGAGATATTCGCATCGATATCTAAATAGAACATCTCTTCCCAAGGTGTTCCTGGAATCGGGCGTGACTCTAATTTGCTCATGTTTAACTGATGCGCCTTCAGAACCAGCAGAGCTTCTACTAAAGCACCAGCTTTTTGGCCCGTCGCCATGATCAACGTGGTCTTAGCGGGTAACTGCTCTGGCACGGCAACGGCTTTGCGGGCAACAACGATAAAGCGGCTTTGGTTGATCTTCTGATTCGCTAAGCCCGCTTCTATAGACTCTAGCTGATAAAGAGCACCACCTTCGGCGCTACCAATTGCTGCAGCGCTGTTATCTGGGCTTTGATTCACCTTGTCCATCGCTTCGGCGCTGCTTGAGCAGTACTCCAGTCTCAAGTCTTTGTGCTGACTTAAATATCTGCTGCATTGGCTAATAGGCTGAGGGTGGGCATAGACAGTTTTGATGTCGGCTAATTTACTGCCAGCTTTTCCTAGAAGGCAATGGCTGACTTCAATCGTCGTTTCACCAACGATCGATAAACTGGTGTGCTGCAGTACATCGTAGACTTCGTTGATTGAACCCGAGGAAGTGTTCTCAATCGGCAGGAAACCATAATCAGCATGCCCAGACTCAACGGCTTGCACTATTTCATCGAAACTTTGGCAACCTAGGTCCAGCATTTCAACTTGGCGGCGTTGGCAATAACGGGTCGCTGCAAGATAAGAGTAAGAGCCTCGTGCACCGAGGTAGGCGATACAATACTGCTGTTTTTGTGTTTCTGGATTGGCACGGCCGTGAAGGTAAGCTTGTTGATTCAATACTGAATCTTCAATGATGCTCTGATAAAGGGAAATAACATAGTGGGCATCTAATCCCTTTTCTCTGCCTTCTTTCACCAGTCTAGCGAGCAGTTCTTTCTCCCTTTGAGTATCTCTGATGGGTCTGACATCCACTTCTTTGCTACGGGCCACTTCTAGACTTAAGCGACGGCGCTCAGCGAGTAATGCCAGCAGTTCATTATCCAGATTGGTGATCTGCTCTCGGGTTTGATTTAAAGGCTGTGGTGTATGCATTCTGACCTCAATTGCCGTCATGTATTTTATCAATCGTTTAAGACAAAAAAGCCTCCCAGTTGGGAGGCTTTGGATTTTTACTTTCGTTTTTACACAGTAAATCCGCCTCCTAGAGTGGGGGTGTAAAAAAGAAAGTAAAAAAAGCTGCTGTTATCATTTTCATGGGCTTAAAACTAAAGGGCTAGGGCTTAGCTGTCAATCAAAACTTTCTCATAAACGACCTAAAAAGAAAGCGCACCCGAGGGTGCGCTGGTTTGAGTATGAATATATGGTCAAGCGAGTTTATCCTCCTTATGGTCAGTGTGGGACAAGGTAAAACACTCGTTTATCTTACATTTACGTGTAACAGTAAAACGTTAACAACTCACTAGATAACGACTTGCATTTACAATGAACACTAACAAGTACTTTAATGCGGCATAGCGTATAACATTTGAACTATGCTGTTTTGCAGTACCAGCGAACTTACGTTGACATGTCTTGCACTTATATTTTAACAATTAACACTTACATGGATCTATAACATTAAAAACTAACACTAACAAAACGAACATTTAAAATAAACGATTTACGGCTCATTAGTTGCACTAGGTACATATTGCTGTAAAAACAGCTTGGCCTTGTCATGCGTTTAGGTCTTGCTACTTACGTTATTACTTTTTACTTTAAAATCTAACGTGTTAATACTTGGAGCGTATAACAAACTCTCATTTACTGTTATTGCACTTTTCGTCAAGTCTAGATGCCCTCCTTTTTAGTTGATAATCAAACATTATTTAAGGTGTCTATAAAATATCAAAACTCAACTAACGGTAAAAATTAACACACTACATAAAAACATTTATACAATTTACAGTTTTTACTATACAAATAACACTAAGTAAACTAATGACTTTTAATCAAACCAACGTATTGCACTTACATTAAACACTTACATTAAATCACACGCTAAAAACGCTAACTAATATATCAGTGTAAATATGACTCTCTTCATCTAACAAAACGTGATCGTTGTTACCTCATTTGTCTCAGTGTTTAGCACACATTGGTGCCGACCCGTTTTAAAATAAGCACTTTTGGTAATGTAGCTTTTGTTAATGTGACTTTTGTTTATGTTTAACTGAGCCTCCATTGTGGATATAAAAATTGGGTAGTTAAAGGCTTTTCTAATGTACTTTTGTGCTTTTGTGCTGTTCTCGGCTCCTCATGTTAACTCTGGTATTCAGCAATGCCGCCTGTTTCTGGTGGTCATTCTGTTATTGGGTCAAAATTGAGCACTACTTTTAGTGAATGCATACATACTTGATTGTAACTAATATCAACAATATCAATATTATCAAATTGTTTGCTTTTGTGTTGCCTCCTTTCCAAACTTACTATTGAAAGTGGAACCTAGTTGAAGGTATAACATTGAGCTTTTGAACGTGAAAATTATAAGTAAAATTAATCATTAACAACAAATTTTAGAACTTAAAACCCTTTGAGCTTAAAATCTTAGTACTTAAAACTATATGGGTTGGATTGGTCGTGCTCCTTAGTTATATCCAGTAACGTTATTTATAAATAATATCTTTTAATCAATATATGTAAATCAAAAATTAAAGTAAATCAACATTTGAAACGATTTAAATTCGCACCACTTCGATTCTTGCTGTCACTTTGTAAAGTGTAGTAGGTATTTAGTCAAACGAACTGTTTTTTTCATCATTAAAATGATTGCACTAAGCTTTTGTAAAAACTGTGATCTGATTAAATATTTCTACTTTATTGCTCTCAAAGTGGTGCGTTTCTCGCACTCACTAAACTTAAATTATGCCGCATCTTCCTCCTCGTACTCGTCGTCAACTTCAACAATATTATTAGTCGGTGTTAATGATGTGGAACGTTGTGCTTCCGGTTTGTGTGTTATGCGATTGAGCTGCTTCTCTAATTTTTGGCCCATAGCGTTAATCGCAGTATATAAATTTTCATGTTTTGCTTGAGCGAAGAGTTCTCCATTTGGGATGCCAACCGATGCTTCAATTTTGAAACCAGGTTTCTCCTCCGTAATGATTACATGGGGATTTATCATTTGCACATCATGCCTTGAAAGTTTTTCGAAACGGCTTTCAATACGTTCACGAATAGGAGATGTGACTTCAAGTTGCTTGCTAGTAATCTTTAGCATATTTCGAACCTTCTGTTGTTTCCTTGGATTTCAGATTACCAAGGTCTGCACTATAAAACGAGATCTAGATCACATTTTTTCGCTGGTTAGTTACTGTTCGTTGGATATTTGATCACTTAGACAAATATCAATAATTCCTAGCCAAAAAGCCTTGTATTACCTGCTAAATCGGGTCATATTCGATGGGATAACTCCGCAGTCTTTGCCCTTATTTACTTATATTTACTTTAAGTTTCATCCTAAATCCCGATAAAATACCTCAACTTATTTCATTCGTTCACTTTGAGTTTGCCCATTTTATGAATATTGAACACGTTAAGATTAAGGTCTGGGATTTACCCACGCGAATTTTCCATTGGGGCATGGTGTGTCTGTTGGCACTTTTATGGTGGAGTGCCGACGCAGGCGAAATGCAGTGGCATCAAATTTTTGCTTATAGTTTGCTGATCTTTATCGGATTTAGAATCTTCTGGGGGATCATTGGTAGCGATACGGCAAGGTTTAGCCACTTTGTTCATCACCCTAAGGTTGTGCTCGACTACTTGAAAGTAATCAAAACTAAGGAAATGTCCGTTGTGCTAGGGCACAATCCTATTGGTGGCTACATGGTTGTCGCACTGATTGGGATCATTAGCCTGCAATTAGTTACAGGCCTTTTTGCGACCGATGATATTTTTACCGAAGGTCCGCTCTATAGTTATGTCAGTTCTGATACCAGTGGATTTTTGACTTGGCTACATAAGATGAACTTTAACCTTATCCTAGCGCTGAGTGCCATTCATGTACTAGCAGTGGTTATCCATGCCATCAAGGGCGATAAGTTAGTTGGTGCTATGCTCAGTGGCTACAAGAAAGTCTCTAAGGTGGCACTGTCATCAAGTGTGAATCATGATCTTACATTCAAGTCAGCGTGGCTTGCCTTAGTGCTGCTGGCTGTATTAGCGGCAGTGGTCTTTGTGTATTTAATGTGGCCGATAGTGCAAGTGCTATAGTTTTACGTTGAGTGTTTTTGAGTAACAAAAAGCCTGCTAATAAGCAGGCTTTTTGATGGGACAGAAAAACTAAATAGAACTAGTCTTTCTTATAAACGTCGTGACAACCTTTACAGCTTTTTCCTGTATTCATAAAGGCTTGCTTGATTTCAGCTTGATCACCTTTTTGAGCAACAGTAGCAAGAATGGCGGCATTCTCTTGGAAAGTTTTCATTTTTGCATCGAAATCAGCTCTGTCTTGCCAAACTTTGGCTAAAGCTTCAGTGTCGCCTTTGTCTGAGCCATCAATAAAACCTTCGAAAGGAATTTTTGATAATGCAGCAACATTCGTTGCACGCATTGCGAAGGTTTCCGCTTCGAAAGGTTTTTTGCCTTTCATCATGGCAGCCATATCGCCGAAGTTATAAGCAATAAGACCAAATGCAGATTGGCGGTATTCAATCGCATCTTTAGAATCTTCGAAATTGTGTGCCTGTGCAGTTGAAGCCAATAGAGTACTGGCAACGAGAGTAAGTAGTAATTTTTTCATCGTATTCTCACAAATTAGCGTCGAAGTGTGACATTGCGCTTCTATTGTACACAAATTAACTTGATGTACTAGAAGCATTTTTGTCAGTTTTTGTCTGGATAAGATGACTAAACGTAACAAGTTATTTGTATGAAAATTGATGTCGGTTTAACAACAACGCTACTCTAGATGGTTTTAGTGTTAAGCCAGTCATTGCCTAAGAAAGATCTGGCTTATATGAACTTAACAGTAAGCGACTAATTTTTGTATTTAACATAGATACAAGAAGGGCAGCCTAGTGGCTGCCCTTCATTCAGTTAGAACCAATCATAACAAGTGAATCAGAGTAAATGAGAAGCTTAAGCTTCTAACTTAGCGAATTCTGATTTTTGCTCGTTGAGCTTGTCCATGTCACGCTTGAGATCGGTCATCTTGGCGCGCTCTTTGTCGATAACCTCGGCTGGAGCTTTTGCCACAAAACCTTGGTTCGACAATTTGCCTTCGATACGAGCGATCTCTTGGCCGAGCTTTTCAAGCTGTTTGTCGATACGGGCCATTTCGGCGGCGACATCGATTAAGCCTGCCATAGGGATCAGCAGCTCCATTTCGCCAATCAAACCTGTGGTCGACATAGGCGCAGTTTCGCCATCGGCTAAAATGGTCATGCTTTCTAAGCGGGCAAGGGTAGTGAAGAAGGTTTGGTTGGCTTCAACACGGGCTTTATCCTGCGCGCTAACGCCGCGTAGTAGGGCATTTAATGGCTTAGATGGGGCAATGTTCAGCTCGGCGCGAATGTTACGCACGGCGACAATCACTTGCTTAACCCACTCTAAATCGGCCATTGCTGCGCTATCGACTTTAGCGGCATCAAATGTTGGGAACGGCGCCAGCATAATGGTATCACCAGCGACACCGGCTAATGGTTTAACGCGCTGCCAAATGGTTTCAGTGATATACGGCATCATAGGGTGCATCAGGCGTTGCATCGCTTCGAGCACTGTCACTAAGGTGTGACGGGTGCCACGCATTTGCGCTTCAGTGCCGTTTTGCAATACCGGCTTAGTTAATTCTAAGTACCAGTCACAGAACTGGTTCCAAGTGAACTCATACAGGGTATTGGCCGCTAAGTCGAAACGGTAGGCAGTCATGTGATCGTCAAAGGTCTTAACGGTTTGATTGAACAAGCCGATAATCCAGCGATCGGCCAACGATAGTTCCATTTCGCCGCCATTCTCTAAACCACAGTACTCTGGAGAACCTGGGCCGCAATCTTGATCTTCTGTGTTCATCAGCACGTAGCGTGAGGCGTTCCACAACTTGTTACAGAAGCTACGGTAACCGTCTAAGCGCTTCATATCCCAGTTGATGTCACGACCCGTTGATGCCATTGCCGCAAGCGTAAAGCGCAGTGCATCAGTGCCGTGGGCTTCTATACCGTCAGCAAACTCTTTGCGAGTGCTCTTTTCAATCTTGGCGGCCAGTTGTGGCTGCATCATATTACCGGTACGTTTTTCAACTAAATCTTCAAGTCCGATACCGTCGATCATGTCTAATGGATCGAGTACGTTACCTTTAGATTTTGACATCTTGTTACCCGCTTCATCGCGGATAAGACCGGTTACGTAGACGGTTTTGAACGGGACTTGTGGCTTGCCGTCTTCATCTTTGATGAAGTGCATGGTCATCATGATCATACGGGCAACCCAGAAGAAGATGATGTCAAAACCTGTCACCAACACGTCGGTTGGGTGGAAGGTTTTTAAATCTTCTAAATTGTCAGGCCAACCTAAAGTCGAGAAGGTCCACAGGGCTGAGCTGAACCAAGTGTCCAGTACGTCTTCGTCTTGGCGCAGTGTTATTGAGTCAGCGATATTGTGCTTAGCACGCACTTCAGCTTCGTTGCGGCCGACATAGACTTTACCGTTTTCGTCGTACCAAGCTGGGATGCGGTGACCCCACCACAATTGACGCGAAATACACCAGTCTTGAATGTCACGCATCCACGAGAAGTACATGTTCTCGTATTGCTGCGGCACAAATTTAATGCTGCCATTTTCAACGGCTTCGATAGCGGTTTTCGCCATTGGCGCAACAGCTACATACCATTGGTCGGTCAGCATTGGCTCGATAACCACACCGGAGCGATCGCCGTAAGGGACTTTCAAGGCGTGCGGCGCGATTTTTTCGAGCAGCCCTAAAATGTCAAATTCAGCGACGATAGCATCGCGGGCTTTAAAACGATCAAGTCCGGCAAAGCGTTCAGGCAGGCTGCCATCGAGCGTTTTGTTAAAGGTACCGTCAGAGTTCACCACTTCGGCGCTCACGCGAATGGCGGCATCTAAGGTCAGCACGTTGAACATGGGTAGGTTGTGACGTTTACCGACTTCATAGTCGTTAAAGTCATGGGCCGGGGTGATCTTCACGCAGCCAGTACCAAAGGCCATGTCGACGTAATCGTCGGCCACGATAGGAATACGGCGGTTAACAATCGGCAACAGAATAAACTTACCGACCAGTGCTTGATAGCGTTCATCATCGGGATGCACTGCAACCGCACTGTCGCCGAGCATGGTTTCTGGACGCGTGGTAGCGACTTCTAAATAGTCTTTACCATCGGCCGTCAGTTCACCGTCGGCCAGTGGATAACGCAGGTGCCACATATGGCCCTGTTTTTCTTTGCTTTCCACTTCTAAATCAGAGATAGCCGTGTGCAGCTTTGGATCCCAGTTGACCAAACGCTTACCGCGATAAATCAACTCGTCTTCGTACAGACGTACAAACACTTCTTGCACGGCCTTGGACAAGCCTTCGTCCATAGTGAAACGCTCGCGGTCCCAATCAACAGATGCGCCCATACGACGTAGCTGCTTAGTGATAGTGCCGCCCGATTGCGCTTTCCATTCCCACACTTTATCCATAAAGGCATCGCGACCTAGGTCATGGCGATTTTTGCCTTCTTCGGCTTCAAGCTTACGCTCAACCAACATTTGGGTGGCGATACCCGCATGGTCAGTACCGACTTGCCATAGGGTATTTTTGCCTTTCATCCGTTGGTAACGGGTCAAAGTATCCATAATGGTGTCTTGGAAGGCGTGGCCCATGTGCAAGCTGCCCGTCACGTTTGGTGGCGGGATCATGATGCAATAATTGCCTTGGGATTCATCGCCGTGTGGCTTGAAGTAACCTTGCTCTTCCCAGTTTTGGTAAAGCGTTTGCTCGATGGACTGCGGATCGTATGTTTTTTCCATGGGAACGTGTCTGTCTCAAACTAATTAAGTGGATGTGTTGCTAAGTCTTGGGTCTGTAAATTAACCCCTAAGCCGCGATACTGTCGATAACGTTCGCGAGCGACCGCTTTATGCTGATCGTCATTGGCAACAAAATCGATAATGTGGCCAAAGTTTACCGCAAATGGGGGCGCTTGGTCTGCAAGATTAATCAGAACTTGGCGACTTTTGTTGGCGCCGAGGCGATCAAAACCAATTTCAACCGGCGATCCCGTCATCGGGCCCTCACCTTTGAGGTTATGGGGCACAAAAGCACTGGGCTCAAACTGCCATAAAAGTTCATCAATTGCATGGGCTTGCTGTTTATCTTGGCAATGGATATAGACCCATTGTTGCTTCACAAAAGCCTGTTGCGCCAGTTGGCATGCCAGAAGATGCATCTCGCAAATTGCAGGGTTCGCATTCGCGGTTACAACAGGTGAATCAACCTTGGCCTTGGCAGGTGATTCCACTGGCGGCATGAGATAAAACAGCACTTGAGTCATAATTTCAATGCCTTGCTTCACTTGTTCTAGTGGCGAACGAAAGCAGCAGTTTACACTAAAAGTCAGTATGGGTTAATGCTTGGGGTAAACCTTGCGCTGAGGTTTTACCTATCACTGTCTGGCGGGACTTAATGGGATGCTTTTAAGCCGTTGAAGATTAAGAGGGTAGAGCTATAACTCTTTGAAAAATTATTCTAAAACCGTTAGTTGTTCAGTTTTTATTCAAGTTCTTATTCAGGAAATCGATTTTCTGATTATATAAGAAAATAAAACAGGCGAAGATTTTCATCTTCGCCTGTTTTTATTATGATCTTTAAAACACTTAGGCCGGATAGTCGGTTATTCGCCGAGTTCAACGCCTGCACGATTGATCAGGAACTGAGTCAATAGTGGCACTGGACGGCCCGTAGAACCTTTGTTAGCACCGCTATTCCAAGCTGTACCCGCAACGTCTAAGTGAGCCCAGTTGTACTTTTTAGCAAAGCGCGAAAGGAAACATGCTGCAGTGATAGCACCTGCTGGACGGCCACCTAAGTTGGTCATGTCAGCAAACGGGCTGTCGAGCATATCTTGATACTCATCCCACAACGGCATGCGCCATGCGCGGTCACCACTTTGCTCACCAGCACTTAATAGCTCGTGTGCCAGAGGGTTATGCGATGAGAACAGACCCGATGCGTGTTTACCAAGGGCAATCACACACGCGCCAGTCAGAGTCGCTGTATCGATAACCAATTCAGGATCGAAACGCTCAACATAGGTTAATACGTCACACAGAACTAAACGGCCTTCTGCATCGGTATTTAACACTTCAACGGTTTGACCTGACATAGTGGTCAGAATGTCACCTGGACGGTAAGCATTACCCGATGGCATGTTTTCACAGCCAGCCAGAATACCCACAACATTGATAGGTAACTTCATATCACAGATGGCTTTCATGGTGCCGATAACACCTGCTGCGCCGCCCATATCATATTTCATTTCGTCCATGGCTTCGCCAGGTTTTAATGAAATACCGCCCGAGTCGAAGGTTAACCCTTTACCGACTAATACGATGGGTTTTTCTGTGCTATCGACAGCACCCTTGTATTCCATCACTGTCATGATGGATTCGTTGGCACTGGCGCGACCGACTGCAAGGTATGAGTTCATGCCCAGTTTGGCCATTTGCTCTTCACCGATAGTGGTGACATGCAGGGTGTCGTGCATTTCAGCCATTTGGCGCGCTTGCGAGGCCAAATAGGCTGGATTACAGATATTAGGTGGCATGTTGGCCACATCGCGACATAAGTGCATGCCGGCAGACACTGCCATACCATGCTCGATAGCGCGCTCACCTAAGGTTAATTCACGGCGAGTGGGTACATTGAACACTAATTTACGCAGTGGACGGCGAGTTTCACCTTTGCGGGTCTTTAGGGCATCAAAGCTATAAAGACTGCTATTGGTGGTTTCAACCGCTTGGCGCACTTTCCAATACGTATCGCGTCCTTTCACGTGCAGTTCAGTCAAGAAGCAAACCGCTTCCATTGAACCTGTTTCGTTAAGGGTGTTGATTGTCTTAGTGATGATTTGTTTGTATTGGCGTTCGTCTAGTTCTCGTTCTTTGCCACAACCCACTAATAATACACGTTCACTCAATACGTTAGGAACATGGTGCAGCAACAACATCTGGCCAGGTTTACCTTCCAGATCGCCGCGACGCAGTAGGTTACTGATATAACCTTCGCTAATTTTATCTAATTGCTCCGCGATACCCGACAGACGACGGGGTTCATAAACACCGACCACGATACAGGCTGAGCGTTGTTTTTCGGGGCTACCGCTCTTTACGCTAAACTCCATGAGCACTCCTAGATTCTTAAAGACAAATTTTTATATTTATTGGATAATGTCTGCTTGTCCCGAAAAGGGCCTAAGTTATTACTCCAAAGGTGATTTATTCTCGGTGCTTGAGTCACGCATTTGGTGACGTTAAGTTAACCTAGAACCCCTGAAGCTGGTCAGAAAACTATCAAAAGTAAACAGTTTACATGAAAGTTAGTCTGTTACCAGCAAAAAGATAAGTTTAGAGACCGGATCCTGCCTGTGATTGTATTTAAATACCTTATTCGAGAAGTTTTAAAGGCACAAATTGCGGTACTTTTAGTGCTGTTAACTATTTTTATTAGCCAGCATTTCGTGCGTATACTGGCCGATGCCTCCGACGGCGATTTTCCCGCCTCTTTAATCATGACCCTGATTGGGCTTAACTTGCCCTATCTGGTGATCTTAGTCCTGCCGTTAAGTTTGTTTTTGGGCATTTTAATGGCCCACGGCCGTATGTATTCTGAAAATGAGATGGTCATTCTCCACGGTGTTGGGGTTAGTGAGTGGTATGTTACCCGTGTGACTCTGATCCTTGCCGTGATCAATATGTTGTTTACCGGCTATTTATCCCTATATGTCGCCCCTTGGGCAGAAGAGCAGCAAAACCAAGTGCTTGAAAAAGCCCAGTCTGAAGCGGGTCTTGCGGCCTTAGTGCAAGGGCGTTTTCAGGCGAGCCCTAATGGCCGCGCGGTATTATTTGTCGAACGTATCGGTAAAGATAACGAGTTAGATAAAGTGTTTGTAGCCCAGTTGCCAGATCCTGATGATGAAACGGGTGTCACCAATGTGGTGGTCGCTAAAGGCGGGCGAGTGCAGGAAGATAGTACTGGCGCACAGCAATTAAACCTCAGTGATGGCGTGCGTTATCAAGGCAGCCCTAAGGCGAAGGACTACCAAATGATCGAATTTGGTGGTTATAAAATGCAAATTAAAGAGCAGCAAGTCGACGAGCGTCGCCGTAAATTATCTGCGCTACCCGTCGATGAACTCGTGAAAATCGAAGGTGCAGAAGCCGTTGCCGAATTCCATTGGCGTCTTGCCATTCCGCTGGCGATTCCGATCATGACCTTGATCGCGGTACCACTTGCGCGGGTGAATGTGCGTCAAGGTAAGTTCGCTAAAATGTTCCCCGCAATACTCTTGTACCTTGGCTATTTTGGCCTCATGGTCGCCGGACGTAAGGCATTGCAAGATGAGATTATCCCTTTACATCTTGGTATGTGGTGGATCCATATTTCGGCGCTTTTGATGGGGCTGTTCTTACTCGGTAAAGATAGACCTATGTTCAGTCGTATATCGGCTCTGTTTGCCCATAAGAAGGTGGCGGCATGATGATATTAGACTTTTATATCGCTAGGGTATTGCTAAGCACTTCAGCGTTGTGTCTGCTGGTTTTAACTGGCTTGTCGGGCATCATCAAATGGGTTGACCAGCTGCGTTTAGTCGGTCGCGGTACTTATAGCATGATGGATGCGGGTATCTATGTGTTATTTTTAGTGCCTCGTGATGTCGAGATGTTTTTCCCCATGGCCGTATTACTTGGCGCCTTGATTGGCATGGGAATGTTGGCATCTAACTCTGAACTTGTAGTGATGCAAGCCTCAGGTATGTCACGTCTACAGATCACTCTATCAGCGATGAAAACGGCTGTACCCTTAATGTTGATGGTCATGGTGTTAGGGGAATGGGGCGCGCCGATTGCTGAGCAAAAAGCCAATCAGTTACAAGCCATTAAACTCTCAGGTGGAAGCTTAATTAAGTCCCATCGAGGCATTTGGGCGAAGGATGGTGATTTGTTTGTGAATATAGGTGAAGTTGAAGACATTAATAAACTCAACAACATTACCCTTTATAAGTTCAATAGCGAACTTAAACTCACCAACGTTGTGCACGCGACTCGTGCAGTATTCTTCCAAGACCACTGGCGTTTATTTGATGTTAAACGTACGGATTTAAGCTATGAGAAAGTCATGCTTGAGCACCTTGATGAAGACCAATGGCAGTCGAGTTTAACGCCAGATAAACTCAGTGTGGTTTCGATTAAACCTGAGGCGCTATCTATCCGTGGCTTGGTCGGTTATCTCGATTATCTTAAAACCAACAGCCAAGATCCGAGTCGCTATGAGCTTGCTTTATGGCGGAAGGTGATGCAGCCTGTGACGGTCGCTGTGATGATGTTAGTGGCACTGTCGTTTGTATTTGGGCCGCTACGCACTGTGACTATGGGGGCGCGGGTATTACTTGGGGTTGTTGCGGGTTTCAGCTTCTATATCAGTAATGAGATTTTCGGTCCTATGAGCATAGTGTATGAGTTACCCGCTTACGTGGGGGCTGTGGCACCAAGTTTGCTGTTTACCGGCGTTGCTTTCTACTTTATCCGGCGATGATACTCATTTAGTTACTTCGAATTCCACCCATAAAAAACGACGCATTGCGTCGTTTTTTTATGGGTGGATTTGGCTTGGTTTAAGCTCCGAAGTTTACGCTTAGAAACCTAAGCTTCAAATCTAAGCACCGTGCCAGTTACGCATTTGGTTAGCTTCCTTTGATAGAACAACCACTTCTGAGCGAGTCATTCTATCCTGCAGTGCGCGTTTATCATCATTGATTACAATCCATAAATTGCCAATGCCGAGCAGTGACCAAACGATACGCGCATAAGCTGTGACCATACTTAAGTTTTGGCCGTTTGGATGTTGGATTTTAAGCCGCCAAGCGCGCATGCCTAAGGTTTGGCCGCCTCTACTCCAAAATAGCGCGTAGAAAGTACCGACACACAAGACGAGCCAGAGTTGATAAATACCATGGTAAATCGGCGTGCCATTGAGCGCGTCAGAGACATGCTCAAAGCCATTCATGCCAGCCAATCCTGAAGCGGTAAGGCCGTAGAAAATGCCAAAGCCCACAGCGCCAGCAACCATATACACGGCCACGGCTAACATCGAATCGTAAACGGCAGCACCTAAGCGGCGAAAGAATCCCGCACGGGGAAAGTTAGCATGTTCGGTATTGAGCATCACAGTGTCCTGTTTTTAAAGTGCTTAAAGCGAATACAAATATGGATACCTGTCTAGGCTTCGGGTTCTTCGTCTCTGACAAAGTGGATATTGCTAAAGCCAAAGCGGGCAAATTCTACTTTTCTGAATTCTTTTTCAGCCTTAGCCCCCTTGCGCGATGTCATGGCGACTTGCTGTTCCATAGCCAAAAATTTGCTCAGTTCTATACCTTCGGCTTCGGCCACAGCTTCATATAAATCATGGTGTTTGTCGTAGCTAAAGGCGATGGTTTTAGTCGTACCTTTGAAGGTGTAAGTGACTTGACGGGCCATGGGGGAGCTCTCCTGAAATAAGTCTGAAATTAATTAAATTCACTTCTAAAAATAAAATACACAGCACCTAATATGCACAATCCTGCCCACAGATAATCGAGCTTCAATGGCTCTTTCATATAGAAATAGGCAAAGGGGACGAACAGACTTAAGGTGATGACTTCTTGTAAAATCTTTAACTGGCCGACGTTCATAACCGTGTAACCGATTCGGTTAGCAGGTACTTGCAGCAAGTATTCAAATAGGGCGATGCCCCAACTCACTAAGGCGGCAATAATCCAAGGTTTTGAGCCTAAGGTTTTTAGATGCCCGTACCAAGCAAAAGTCATAAAGATATTGCTTAGGCAAAGTAAACCGATAGTCGTCAGGGTTGGATTCATCTTTCATCTCTATGATTAATTTTATAAATCATGTACATGGCATCGTCGGTATAGCTGCCAAGGCACTTGTCTATGGCCTGAGGTTTAAAGCCCATTTTTAGCCAATAACTGTCGGCGCCTTGAACGGCAACAAGGGACAAGGAATTGAGATTATAACGATCCGCCAACAGTGTTAAGCGAGTGAGCGCCTTAGCACCTGCGCCTAAACCTTGGGCTTTGGCCGAAATCGCAATATCGTGTAGGTATAAGGTATCAGCCTTAGGCAAATGGGTGATGGGCTGATAGAGCGCGGGCGGCATATTGGTGGTCCATGGGTGAGCCAAGCAATAACCGACAACCGACTTATCCACTTCGAACACAAAACAGGATTGTGGTGATACCTGCCATTTACTTTGCAGCACGTGCAAGGGCTCAGGATCCAGTTGTGAGTAACACTCATCTTGGATTGCTAAAATGGCATCCCAATCCTGTGGGGTGATTGCTCGCAGTAACATGGCAGACATTTATCCTGTTTCAAGAGTCCCGTTTCAAGAGTTCTGTTGAAGGCACTCCGTTAAAAGAGCCCTGATTCAAATAAGCTCGGCATTATAACCTCAAGCGGCTTCAAAATGCAGGCTCCGGCGGTAATATAAAGCGCTTTAAAACCCATTAAAACTGAGCTAAGCGTTCGCAGCGGTTAAATACCTAGATATCGTTGGCGCAGGTGACGCTCAAGATATTGACCATCTAGGGTTTCGCCCGTTGCTTGGCGGAGCAGTTCATCGGTGGTGAGTAAGGATCCCTTAGACCAAATGTGCTCGCGCAGCCATTGGAATACCGAGTCCAACTTGCCTGCATCGATTAGGGCTTCAATCGGTCCTAAGGCTTTTTCTATCGCAAAACGACATTGGGCGGCATACATGGCGCCTAAGGTGTAACTGGGGAAGTACCCTAGCTCACCGACAGCCCAATGGATGTCCTGCATGCAACCGTCGCGATAATTGCCATCGGTATTGATCCCCAGTAATTGTTGCATCTGCGTCGACCAAAAATCAGGTAAATCATCGACGGTTAAGCTGCCGTCGACAAAGGCTTTTTCCGCCTCAAACCGCAGCAAAATGTGGCAGGGGTAAGTGACTTCATCGGCATCGACGCGGATAAGTCCGGGATTTACGCGGGTATAATGTTGCGCTAATTCTTGAGCACTGAAATGACAGTTAAGATGCTGCGCGATTTTAGGCTGCAACTGACGTAAAAATGCCGGATTTGCCCCAAGCTGCATTTCGCAAAATAGACTTTGGCTTTCGTGGACGCCCATAGAACGTGCAAGCCCTGCGGGTTGACCGCGCCACGCTTGAGGTAAACCTTGCTCGTATCTGGCATGGCCTGTTTCATGAACTATGCCCATGATAGCACTGCTAAAATCGGCATCATTGTAGCGGGTCGTTATCCGCACATCGCTTGGCACGCCGCCACAAAATGGATGGCTACTCATATCCAGCCTGCCATGATTAAAGTCAAATCCCAAAAACGCCATCACGTCACGGCCAAGGGCTTGCTGCGCGCTGATATCGAAGGGGCCATTGAGTACAAGCTTAGGCTCGTTTGCCTGCTTAGCCAGTACTTCTTGGATGAGTGTCGGTAGCCAATCTTTCAGGCCGCCAAAGGTTTGTTCCAGCTTTACCGTGGTCATTCCCGGTTCAAATTTATTGAGCAGGGCATCATAGGGTGCGATATTTTGGGCTTCGCCGCGGATCTGTGCTTCTTCCTTGGCAAGGTCGATGACCGCTTTTAGATTGGGTTTAAAGCCCAGCCAGTCATTATTTTTACGTTGCTCGCGCCACGCATTCTCACATTGATAGGCCATCTTGGTTTTGGCTTGTACTAGGTCGCCGGGCACTAAGTTGGCCTGTTGATACTGGTACAGCATTTCCCGCAGATTGGCTTCCTGCTCTATTGAGAGTGGTTCATCTGCCGCGCCGTGTAAGTGCTCGGCTAATACGGCTGAGGTTTTGAGACCGTGGATATGCAGCGCCAGTTCTGCCATTGCATCGCCGCGATCTTGACCGCCGCCCATCGGCATCATGGCCGCTTGATCCCAGTCACCCAAAGCGCTGAAATGTTCAAAGTGAGAAATTTTCTGGAAATGTGCAGTCAGTTTGTCGTAACTTGGCGTTGGTGCTTTAGTCTTAGGTGTGCCCATGGAATTTCCCTTCTGGCGCATAAAACCTGCGCGAATAAATAACAATAACAGGATAATAATACAATGAAGTCAAAATCATATAGCATTAAAACGCTTAAGATTGCGCTGTGCCTGACCCTTGCCGCTATCGCTTCGACGGCGCAGGCGGGCGCCGATAAATTTGTGGCTGGGCCTGCAATTCCTGAGTTTGGTCAGATTGCCAAAGTCGATAGCATGATGCCCATTCCTAAGGGCATGAAGTTTAAAGTGGCTTTTGATATGAGTAAGGCGGCCGATGTGGGCAAGACGAATCGTCAGCTCGAAAGTTTAGCCCGTTTTATCAATATGCATGTGGCGGCAGGCGTTAACGAAACTGATATAGAGCTGGCTATGGTGGTGCACGGTGGCGGCATCAGCGATTTAGCTGATGATGCTTTTTATGCCAAGCAGCACTCAGGTGCGGTAAACGCTAATCGCGCTTTGGTTAAGGCTCTGGTTGATCACGACGTGAAGTTTTATATCTGCGGACAGAGCGCCGCCTTTTTTGATTTAACCAATGCCTCATTATTACCCGGAGTCGATATGGCATTATCGGCGATGACAGCCCACGCTATTTTGGCGCAGCAGGGTTACAGTGAAAATCCATTTTAGGGTAAATTTTTAGTTTGGAAATAGGGCTTGGCTTGCTATTCTGTGGCGCATAAGTCGATAATTACAGTGAAATAAATGGAATGCTGTATTGTTCAAGGAGATGATTATGTGGGCGTTTTTAGTTGAGCAGCCTAATTTACCTTACACCATAGCTTTTGCCTGTGTTCTGGCCCTCGGTGTGTTTGAAGCCTTCGCGTTAGTTATTGGCCTAAGCATGATGAGTGCGCTCGACCAATGGGTGCCTATCGATGCGGATTATGACGCTGATGTCAGCCCCGGTGGACTCACAGGCATTGCCGGTTGGCTGTGCCTCAATCGACTGCCGTTATTGATTTGGTTTGTGCTCGCGCTGACCAGTTTTGCGATTGCGGGTTATATCGTCAATTTTATCAGTTTCAATGTTGCTGGCCTTTTACTGCCGCAATTGTTCACCTTACCGATAGCTATAGTTGCGAGTGCCTTTTCTTGCCGTTATCTCGGTCGAGTGCTGGCGGATCATTTGCCGAAAAATGAATCGAGCGCAATTTCGCTTGATGATTTGAGCGGCTATGTCGCGACTATTACCTTAGGCTGCGCCATTAAAGGCATGCCTTCCGAAGCCGTTGTGCGTGATAAACACCAACAAAAACATTACGTCTTAGTCGAGCCTGAAACCTCGGACATCGAGTTTGCCTCTGGCACTCAAGTCGTGCTACTTAAACGTGAAGGCCGTGTCTGGTCTGCTACGTGTTTTGATAATTAATTGTCCCCAGCTATAAATCAATTGAAAGGAAATCAAATGGATGTGTTAACTGATATCGGTTCATCCGGTAGTTTTATTTTGCTCGTTGCCGGTATGGTGTTACTTGGCTTTATCGTGATCGGGTTAATTTTTGCCAAGTTATATAAACGTGCAACCAAAGAAATGGCCTTTGTGCGTACCGGCTTTGGCGGTGAGAAAATCATTAAAGATGGCGGCGCTATCGTACTGCCAGTGCTGCATGAAACCATTTCGGTCAACATGAATACCCTGCGTATCGAAGTGGAAAAAACTCAGAAAGATGCGCTGATCACTAAAGACAGAATGCGTGTTGATGTGAAGGCTGACTTCTATTTGCGAGTTGCCCCAAATTCAGATGGTATTTCGATGGCGGCGCAAACCTTAGGTACGCGCACAAACCGTGTCGAAGAGCTTAAAAAGCTGATGGAGTCTAAGTTTGTCGACGTGCTACGCGCCGTTGCCGCTGAAATGACCATGACAGAGATGCATGAGCAGCGTGCCGATTTTGTGCAACGTGTGCAAAATAACGTGGCTAACGATCTGGAGAAAAACGGTCTCGAACTCGAGTCGGTTTCGTTAACCGGATTTGACCAAACTGATCTACAATTCTTCAATGAAAACAACGCATTCGATGCCGAAGGTCGTGCGCGTTTAGCGAAGATTATCGAAGAAAAACGCAAAGAAACCAACGATATCCAACAGGATAACCGGATTAAGATTGAGCAGCGTAACCTCGAAGCCGAAAAAGAATCCCTTGAGATTGAAAAGTCGGAAGAAGAAGCACGCCTGATCCAGCAACAGTCTTTGGAATTTAAACGCGCCGATCAAAAAGCGGAAATCATTAAGCAGAAAGAAAATAAGGCCCGCGAAGAACGCGAAGCCGAAATTGCTAAAGAGCGCGCTATTGAAACCGCTGAAATCGAAAAGACCAAGGATATCGAAACCCGCGAGATTGAAAAATATAAGTCGATTGAGCAATCGCGCATTCAACAGCAAAGGGATATCGAAGTTTCTGAGCAGGAAAAACGCATTGCGGTTGCGGCCAAATCTGAAGAAGAATCTGCCGCCCGTGCCCGTGCTGCTGAAGCCGAAAAACTGAAGGTTGAGAAAGAAGAAGCGGTCATCACAGCGCGCCAAGTGGCCGAAGCGAATCGTCGCAAAGAGATTGAAGTGATTGATGCCCGTAAAGAAGCTGAGCGTGATGCAGTTGGTGTGACAGTACAAGCCGAAGCCGAGAAACGTGCTGCTGAAGACAGATCGAGTGCGATTCTGATTGAAGCGCGCGCTAGCGCCGATGCGAAAAAACTGCAGGCCGAAGCGGATGAGAAGGTCTACGCCGTTGAAGCTGCGGGTAAGCAAGCACTTTATGAGGCCGAAAACGTCTTGAGTGATGAGCAAATTGCCCTGCAAAAATCCCTCGCGATTTTAAAAGCGCTGCCTGAAATTGTGGCACAAGCCGTTAAACCGTTGGAAAACATCGAAGGCATTAAAATTCTTCAAGGCTATGGCGCTGGCAATCAATTAGCAGCGGGTGGCGAAGCTGCTCACCATCAAGGCGGCATTGCCGAGCAAGTGACTAGCGCTGCATTAAACTACCGCGCCAATGCGCCGGTGGTTGATGCCATGCTTAGAGAATTGGGCTTAGTGAATAGCGACTCTGGCACCTTAAATGATTTATTAAACGGCAATAACACCTTAACCGCCGAGGCGTTAAGTGGCGTGAAGCCGTCTCATGCTGGACTTAAAGATTACAGCCAAACGCAGGTGGTCGAGAGTCAAAGCGTGCCTAAGCTGTAAGGTCGATTTAGCTAACTTTACGAGGTTAGCTTTATGAGATTAAATCTGCTTGATTAACTAAAAACGCTCGCATTTTTGCGAGCGTTTTTATTTTGAGGCCAATAAAATCTAACGGCCTATTTGTGTACCTTGTCGACCCCCGATGAGCGACCTTCGGCATGACAGGTTGCGCATGACTCCTGTCCTGATTGGTAAATTCGACCACCGCTGGCATCACTTTGATAAACCCCGCCAAAGCTGCGTGCATGGACGACTAAACTATCGATCAGCGTGTGACAAGCCGTGCAGGTTGCTAAGGTTGGCCGTATTGGCTCAGCTTGCCAGCGTTTGAGTGTACTTTTTGATGATTTCGTCAATTTTACCATTTGCTTTAAGGGTCGCTATTGCTTGATTAATGGCAGGCAGCAAATCAGCATGCTCCTTACGTAGCCTAAACACTAAGTCACCATCAGAATGCACCGCCGCAAGGGCGACGGGGATACGCAACTGAGTTGACCAATACAGGGCTGGATAATTACCGGAAATAATCGCATCGACTCTGTGTTTATCTAAGGCTTTGACTAATTCTTGCTCAGAGGTAAAGTCGGCACGGATAAAGTCCTTATCGTCGTGGTATAAATAACCGCGCACAGTCCCGATGTGTTTGCCTTTAATCTGGTCGATATCCTTATATTTACTGACATTTTCAGGCAGGGTGACCACATATTCGGTGATTTGCATTATGGGGGCGGATTTAACAAACAGCGGCCCTAAATCCTGTTTTTCAAACCAACTCGGGCTGACGATATCAAAATCGAGTTGACCGGTTTCCAGTGCGTTATTAGTGCGCTTTGGCGGCAGGGTGAGGATTTCACCGTCGATTTTAGCGAGGGATAAAATCATCGGGATAAGCTCAGTGATCATCCCCGGCGCCTCTGCTTGGTCGCCGATAAAATACGGATACCAAGAATAGGAGCCAGTGATATTGTATTTGAGTTGCTCCGCATAGGCGTGTGGTTGAGTAAAGCAAAGGGCGAACAAGGCAAATCGAACTAAGTGTTTATACTGCAAACATCGCTTAACCATATTGCTTTTATCCTTGTTATCTCTGCTTTAGCCAAGGCCTATCCGATGGCCATTCTACCTAAATTGTGTGAATAAATTGTTTAGTGGGTCACAATCAGTCACACCAGCCATAGTTAAGCAGTTTTCACCTTTACGCCATTACACTTTTTGTCATTACACTTTCCGCTATCACACCTAAGCCAATAGCTGACACAGGGCGGGCTGTTGATTATGCGGGAAAATTTGGTAGGTTTTATGGTGCTTAATCAAGCTGGTTTTCTTATTACCTTGGCTCAGTAATAACCCATGGGATAGGGCGATACGCGTTAGTGTCTGTTCATCGGCGCGGACATATAAGTTGATTGGTTTGACCAATTGATTGTCTTTAATATGTTGGTTAAATTCTTTTGCATCAATGACTAAGCTAGATTGACCATCAGCATCGAGTTTGAGCTTGGCGCTGATTTCAGTGTCAGTAAAGACTAACCATTCGGCTTGCTTTAAAGTTTCTATCATAGCATTTAATGCCGTGCCTAAAGCTTGCTCTGATTTTTCAACTGTTTGATATTGATGCACAATCCTTTCTAGCAAACGCTTGAGTTCGGCGCCCGCACCTTGGCTGCGAGCCAGACGTATCCAAGCCGTGAGATCCTCGGCTACCAGTTTAGAAAAGCGTTTTTCCTTTAAGGACTCGACCATCCAATTACACAAAAAATGACTTTCCTGCGCGGAGGTGCGCTGGGCTTTCTTGGTCTGTGCTGAAGCGGTTAAATCGGCAAGACCCGCAAGGGCGAGTTCGAGCACAGCTTGGTTATAGGTTTGAGAATTCATTATGACTCCGCCGCGGGCTGAAGTGATATTATCTATTTGAACTTGGAAGGTATTGATTGCGGCGGAGCTAGTTTAGCAAAGCGGCCGCTAAATCGATAACGATTCTTAGCGGCTGCTTTGATGAGGGATGGATTATTCTGGTGCACCGACGAGGCTGGCGGCGGTCAGAATCAACTTAGGTGCGGGTCTGACCTTGTAGTTAGGATTCACATATTGGAAATGAATCAAACCTTTATCATCGCTAATATAAATGGCGGGCACAGGTAAGACTAAACGTTTGTCTCCCTCAGGTGTCGTCCACATTGGATTATCGACATGAAGACGCGAAGTATAGATTTCAGTGACCTTTTCGCTTGTGTAAAAAGCTAAGCCAAAGGCTTGCGATGCCTGCATTTTTTCGTCAGAAAGCAGTAGATACTTAAGCTCATTTTTTGCCGCTGATGCCTTAAGTTGTGCTGGCGTATCGGATGAAATACCCACTAACTGAAAGCCCATTTTTAATAATTCAGGTTCAATCGCCTTTAACTGTCCCATTTGATTGTTGCAAAAGGGGCACCAGCCGCCACGGTAAAAAAAGAAAATGGTCGGTTTTTTCTGCGTTAATTCGGCTAAGTCGACTGTGTTACCCTTGATATCTTGCAAGTTTACCTTAGGAATTTGTTGACCATTGAGTAGTGGACTGATGGAAAACTCATCTTTGGCAATGGGCTGCGCCAGAGTCGTAAAGCTAGTGAGCAATAGTGTACCTGCGAGGCAAAGTGTTTTTAGTATGGTTGACATGGGCGTTCCTAACGTTATCTTTCAATGGCTGTATTTCTAAGCACCAACAGTTTTCTTTTTGTCTGCTCTAGTACTGAGATCTGCTTGTGTAATCTGCTTATGTAATTTGTTGCTTAAGTCATCTCCGTTGACGAGATCTTCGCTTAAGTGTTTTTTGTGTAAGTGCCATTGCGCTGTCTTGCTGTATTGTTCGTATTGGCCAAGGCGTTCTAAAGCGAGTCTCTAAAGGAACGGGGATTCGCGAAAGTTATTGCATAACCCAGCAAATTAGCTGTCACGCGGAGTTTTGATGAATAAAATTAACCCTAAGAAATTACTCAACAGTAAGTGGACCGCCGTTAAGCCGACCAATAAAGAAAAACATTTTTTAGTCACTGAGATTGAGTTTGATGAGGAAGGCTTAGTGATCTCGTGTTCAATTGAGGCTGTGATGTCAAAGCGAGTTATACCTATAAACTGGTATGATTTAAAAGATGAAGACCTTTGGTTGCAGGGCTGGAAATAGTTAAACGACTTGGATAAATACCAATCTCATATTATCCAAAGACATGGAGGGCACTCATCTTGTTCTCCAGTTTTACCATCATCTTCTACGTTCTTTAGCTCATTCCGCAACAATGTCATTTATCAATGTCTTCCATCAACGATCCCATCAATATCTCGTCTCTTGCCGTCAACTGGACATGTTTTCGTAGCGCAGCGGCATCCATTTATTCAAGTTTGAGATTAATCCGTGTTTTTTTACTGATATCGATTGCGGCTAAATCGAGATTCCGTTATTTTGTTGTAGCCATCTAAACGTCTAGATGGTTTTTGCAGTTATTAAGGTACTCACTGAAGCTATGCATTGTCGTCATCGAACGCAGCAAGGTGCTAGGTAGCAGGATTCTCATTAACTATGAGTGCCTTAGTAAAACGAAGTCGCATAAAAAGATTGAGGTAAGCAAGATGGATAAGCAGCAACTGTGGGTTTTGGATGGTGGCATGGGGCGTGAGTTAGCAAGACGGGGCGCACCCTTTCGCCAGCCTGAGTGGTCGGCGTTGGCATTGATAGAAGCGCCGCAAACCGTGACTGAGGTGCATCAAGCCTACGTAGCCAGCGGTGCCAAAGTCATCACCACCAACAGTTATGCACTCGTGCCATTTCATATCGGTGATGAGCGTTTTGCCGCCGAGGGTGAAGCGCTGGCTGCATTGGCGGGCAAACTGGCACGGGATGTCGCGGATGAACACGCAAATGCGGTTCGGGTCGCGGGCTCATTGCCACCCTTGTTTGGCTCTTACCGTGCCGATTTATTTGAGGCCGTGAGGGTGAGGGAACTGGCGCTGCCACTCATTCGAGCGTTGTCGCCCAGTGTCGATCTCTGGTTAGCCGAAACCATGAGTTTGATTGCCGAGCCTTTAGCCATCAAGGCCTTGCTGCCAGAAGATGGCAAACCATTTTGGGTTTCTTTTACCTTAGAGGACGAGACGTTAGGTAGCGAACCGACACTACGCTCCGGTGAGCGAGTGGCCGATGCTATCGATGCGTTAGTAGCAGTTGGTGTGGATGCGATTCTGTTCAACTGTTGTCAGCCTGAGGTGATTGAGGCGGCATTACAGGTGGCCAGCGATAGATTGAGTGATCTGGGGCGTGCTGATATTCGACTCGGTGCCTATGCCAATGCGTTTCCTCCTCAACCGAAAGAGGCGACGGCTAACGATGGTCTGGATGAGATCCGTGCCGATCTCGGGCCGCTTGATTATCTCGGTTGGGCTGAGCGTTGGCGCGCGGTAGGGGCTTCGCTTATCGGTGGTTGCTGCGGCATTGGTCCCGAACACATTCAGGCTCTTTATAGTCGTTTGCGCTAAGGATTTTGTATGAAAGAGAACAGGATAGGTCTCTGGTCACTCACAGCCCTAGTGTTCAGCTCTATGGTAGGTGCTGGGATTTTCAGCCTGCCGCAAAACATGGCTGAAGTGGCGGGTGTTCGAGCTGTGCTGATTGGCTGGGGGATCACAGGTGTGGGCATCTTGGCATTGGCTGCGAGTTTCCTCTATCTGTCGCGCTTGAAGCCTGAGCTTGATGGCGGCATTTATACCTACGCCAGAGCCGGTTTTGGTGAGCTGGTGGGCTTTTTTTCTGCTTGGGGCTATTGGCTTTGCGCCACCATAGGCGTGGTGGGATATTTAGTGATTGCGTTTGCCGCCCTTGGCAGCTTTGTCGATACGCCGCAGCAAGTTTGGTTTGGCGAGGGCAATACGCTGGTCGCTTTTGTCGGTGAGTCGTGCATTTTGTGGGCGGTGCATTGGTTGGTCTCCCGCGGCGTACAGCAGGCCGCCATGTTCAATCTGGTGGCGACATTAGCCAAGAGTTTACCGTTATTGCTGTTTGTACTGTTTGCCTGCTATTACTTCGACCCTGTGACTTTTGCTCAGGACCAAGCGGCCAGCACTTTAGCTGTGCCAGTGTCGGAGCAAGTGCGTAACACTATGCTGATCACGCTTTGGGTGTTTACCGGTATCGAAGGTGCGGCTGTGTTATCGGCGCGCGCTAAAAATAAGCGGGATGTGGGTACGGCGACTGTCCTTGGCGTCGTGCTGGCGCTACTACTTTATGTGCTTATCTCTGTGTTAGCGCTGGGGATTTTGGCTCGTCCTGAACTTGCTGCACTGCCTAATCCCTCTATGGCGGGACTGATGGGAAGCATGAGCGGCGCTTGGGGTAAGGCGCTGATCAGTGTCGGGCTGATTGTTTCTGTGCTGGCCTCCTACGTGAGTTGGACTCTGTTCTCGGCAGAGGTGCCTTTCAGCGCAGCCCGCCACGGTGCTTTTCCAGCCATCTTTTTACGACAGAATCGTAATGGCACGCCGATCGCTTCCCTCTGGTTATCCAGCTTAACAGTGCAGTTTTGCTTGTTACTGGTGTGGCTGCTGGGTAAGGGGTATACCAATCTGCTACTCATTTCTACGTCGATGATTTTAGTGCCTTATCTATTGATTGGACTGTTCCTGCTGAAGCTTTCTTTGAGTGGGCAGGGCAATGGGCTGATGAGAATCGTGGCGCTGGTGGCGAGCGGTTATGGACTCTGGTTACTCTATGCCGCTGGTGTCGAGTATCTGTTGCTGTCCTTGCTACTTTACGGCCCTGGGTTACTCTTGTTTCTCTATAGTCGCCGCCAACTTGTGGATGGTAAAAAGCTTAACGGTCGTGAGCGATTGCTCGCAGGGGCGACGTTGCTGAGTTTGTTCCCCGCGTTATGGTCATTTTGCTATCAATAACGGATTGCAGTTAGTTAAAGTGGGCAGTGCTTTATCGAATTGGACATAAAAAAATCGGCCACAACAGTTGTTGTGGCCGATTTCACTAAAACACGTGGGATGGGGTTAAACGCTATGGGTTTTACACCACTCGTTTTAGCGATTACTTAAGCTTTTTCGCTTTGCTCGGTGCTTGACCCACCTTCATTTTTACGCGGCGGCCTTGCATGTTTTTCTCAGCAGCAACTTGAGCGCCGACGTTGTCGGTTCTTTGTTGCTTTTTGGCAAAACTGCGGCGGGTTTGTAATTGCTTTAATAGCAATTCGCGGCTGCCCACTTCATAACCTGGCACAGTGACGCGGCGAATTTGTTGACCAATCAATTTTTCGATATCGGCTAAGGTACGTTCTTCTTCGCGGCTCACAAATGAAATGGCTACGCCAGTTTTACCCGCACGGCCTGTACGACCGATACGGTGGACATAGTCTTCGGCGAGGAAAGGTAAGTCATAGTTGACTACGTATTCAAGGCTTGGGATATCCAGACCACGGGCGGCAACTTCGGTGGCAACCAGTACGCGGACATCACCTGCAACAAACTCACGCAGGGCGCGGCGACGACTGCCTTGGCCTTTCTCACCGTGGACCACTTCTGATGGGATACCATCTAAGTTTAATTCTTTGACTAGTGTATCGGCGGCATCACGGGTCGCGGTAAATACCAATACCTGTTGCCAGTTTTTCTTGCCGATTAGCTCAGACAGTAGTTCACGTTTACGGCGTTGTTCAACCGGATAAACGACTTGGCTAACGGTGTCGGCCGTAGTGTTTTGCTTATCAACGCTGATCACTTGCGGTTTAACCATCATATCGTTGGCGAGTTTTTTAACCGCACTTGAGAAAGTGGCTGAGAACAACAGGTTTTGGCGTTTCTTATTGACCGCTTGCAGGATCTTTTGGATATCGGCGCTAAAGCCCATGTCTAACATACGGTCGGCTTCGTCTAGGACTAAAAAGTCGACGTTCGACAGGCTTAAGTTACAGGCGGTAAGGTGCTCAAGTAAGCGACCTGGGGTGGCAACGATTACATCGGCGCCGCGTTTCAGCTTTTGCGCTTGAGTCTCAATCTTTACGCCACCGTAAATGGTTAATACGCTGAAGTTTAAGTATTTGCAGTAAGCCGTAACGTTGTCAGCGACTTGAGCTGCAAGCTCACGGGTCGGCGTAAGGATTAATACGCGGGCATTCGACTTTAACGTTTCGCTTGGATTTTCAACCATCTTTTGCAGGATCGGCAGTGCGAAAGCGGCGGTTTTACCCGTACCGGTTTGGGCACTGGCTAAGACATCTTGGCCGCGGCGGATAGCAGGTATCGCTTGCTGCTGAATAGGCGTCATTTGTTGATAACCGCAATCTGAGATAGCGCGCAAAATCTCGGGGGAAAAACTAAAAGATTCAAATCTCATTTTGGATTCCTATGGTTCACTTATTCAAACATTCAAGCGCCGCTAGCCTCTTTATCACTTGTCTAAAGGAGAGAGGCGTATCGGCTGGCTCATTCTTCCACACAGATTTTATAAGAAAAATGGCGGGCGCGGAGTATAGCAAAAATTTCGGTTAAAACCTGAACTTTTTAGTGTTTTGGTATTTTATCTGCCTCATTTTATCGCCAAGAGATAAAAGCTTTAGCGACGGCTCAGGCGGGATAAGGCCAATTCTGCAAGCACTGGGTTGGATCAGTACTGGATTGAGTATGCTCTTAGCAGAGTATGTTCTAGGTTGAGTGAGGGCTGGCGCAAAGAACGGGCTAAAAGAACGTGATAGAAAAATGCCGCAGTTTTGGCTGCGGCATTTTATATCTTGCTTATGACTAACCGAAGGTGCGTCTCAGACCGAGGGCCTTCTCGGCATTGTGTTTAAGCAGATGAGCAGCATCACCAATCAGATGGGTTGCGGCTAAGTTTTCTACGCTTGAATGGCTGATGGAATGTATATTGCTGGCAATCTCGTTGACCACTTGACGCTGTTGATCCGCTGCCACTGCATTTTGCTGGGCAAAGGTGTGGATATCACTCACTTCTTGGTAAAGGGTATTCACATTGTCAGCGGACAGTTGAATGTCGCTAGCGCAGCGCTCCGCATGTTGGCGGCTCTGTTCCATTTCTTTGGCCCATATGTTGAGCATAGAGAACATCTTATCGACACTCTTTGAAATACTGTTGGTCGATAGTTGGGTTCGACTCGATAGCGCGCGCACTTCATCGGCGACTACGGCAAACCCTCGGCCTTGTTCACCTGCACGGGCAGCTTCAATGGCCGCATTGAGGGCGAGAAGATTGGTTTGCTCGGCGATGGAGTCAATTTCGCCCATCGCATTAGCAACTTGCTCTGCTTCTTTATTCAATTGATGGGCATTGTTAGCAGCATCGGCAACAGACTTGGCCAGTTGCTCCACTTTTTGAGTATTGGCCTTCATATTGGCGCTGCTTTTAAGGCAGAGATCGTAGGCGGTATTGATGCTGGTGGACGTGAGATGGGTATTCTGCGCCACTTCTGTAATGGTTGAACTCATTTCTTCCATCGCACTAGATAGCTGTTCTAGCTGACTTTTCTCTTGATCTAGGCTGACATAGGTTTGCTCGGTCGCGACCACTAATTGATCGGCAATTGCATGCAATTGATTGGCTTGATCTTGTGTGCGCCCCAGTACGCCATTCATTTTGGCCTGCAGCATGATGAGCTGGAAATCGAGGATAGAAGACGTGTCGGCACCCGAGTAGATGTAGCGACTGATAGAGTCGTATTTTGTTTGCATTTCAATCAGTTTTGCGGGAATACGAAAGGCCTCATCGTAGAATATAGCCAAGTTTAAACTCATCAAAACCGCGCCAGCGATAATCACGCCCCAGCCCCAAAAGTAGCCCGCGATCAGTAAGCCGGTCGAGGCGACAACCGCCGAGAGGATACGTTTCTGCATTAAGCTTAAGGGCTTAGGAATGGATTTATCCAGTTTAAGTCTTTGGTATATCTCATTTGCTTTGCTGACGTAGGCTGCTTGAGGCTGAATACGCACCGATTGATAACCAACGATAGTGCCGTTTTCAAACAATGGTGAGACAAAGGCATCGACCCAATAGAAGCCACCATTCTTACAGCGGTTTTTTACTATGCCGCGCCAAGATTGGCCCGACTTAAGCTTTTCCCACATTTCTTTAAAGGCGGCGCTCGGCATATCGGGATGGCGAACCATATTGTGGGCACTGCCAATTAACTCTTGGGCGCTATAGCCAGAGACTTCAGCAAAACGGGCATTAACGTAAGTAATGACACCGCGAGTGTCGGTGGTGGAAATGAGTTCATCTTGTGGTGTTAAGCGGATTTCTTGATCTGATCTCTGTGCATTCAGTGTTCTGTGGGCTGACGCGTTACTCTGGCTCATTTAGTGTGTCCATTCAGGGCCGATGTGATTCATTGGGGTTCAGGGGCGCGGTGTTAGGCGCTAATTTTCTTGCGCTTACTCTCATTGGGGTAAGCTTGTTATGTGATAAGACTATCATTTTTGTATGGGTATAGGAGAGCGGTTTTTGATGGTTTACCCATAAAAATCAATCGTTCGTTGTATTTGTAAGCTATTGCAAAATATAAAAATTTTAAGTAGTGCGAATATGGAATTAAACGAGCGTTTATCCTGCTAAAACGCAAATTTCAGTATTTTGTATAGGGTT
>NZ_BPFD01000018.1 GCF_019655335.1 Shewanella hafniensis | reverse complement strand
GATCTAAATATATTTAAAAACAATAAGTTGCACATATCACAATTCAATTAACTCAAGCTTAATTTTGTCGTTTTTGTTATTTTTATTTAAATCAAACAAATCAAGCATTCCAAAAAGATGACTAAATATAAAAGCGGCACATGGCCGCTTTATAGATACTCAGTTGAGTTAAATAAACTTACTTTTTAGTTTTAACTGGACGCTGCCAACCCGTAAGATGCTTTTGCTTAACGCGGGTAATGACTAACTCATCTTCGCCCACATCACGGGTAATCGTTGAACCTGCGCCTAAGGTAGCCCCTTTACCAATGGTCACCGGTGCCACCAGTTGAGTATCGCTACCAACAAAGACATTATCTTCAATCACAGTGAGATGCTTATTCGCCCCATCGTAGTTACAGGTGATAGTGCCCGCACCAATATTTACGCCCGCACCAATTTGCGCATCGCCTAAATAGGCTAAGTGTCCCGCTTTTGATCCCACTCCTAACACGGCTTTTTTCATCTCAACAAAGTTGCCGATATGGGCATCTTGCTTAAGTTCAGCTCCCGGACGTAAACGGGCAAAAGGCCCAGCACTGGCGGCTACGCCGAGCTTAGCGCCTTCGATAATAGAGTAAGGTTTGATCTCGGCATTATCAGCAATTTCAGTGTCGATGATGATCGCACCCGCACCAATGCTGACATTATTGCCAATCACTACTTTACCTTCGAAAATGACGTTTACGTCGATCATCACGTCCATCCCCACGGTGACTTCACCACGGATATCGATACGGCTTGGATCGCGCAAATTAGCGCCAGCAATCATTAGCTTTTCGGCTTCTCGGGCTTGATAGGCACGTTCGAGTTGCGCAAGCTGCACGCGGTTGTTAGCACCTTCGACTTCAATGGCTGATTGGGGTTGAGCGGTATTAATCTCAATACCATCGGCGTGGGCCATGGCGATAATATCCGTTAAATAGTATTCGCCTTGAGCATTGTTATTCGATAAACGGCTCAACCAAGCTTTAAGTTGTTCACCTGGAACAGCCATGATGCCGGTATTGATTTCGTTAATCAGTAGCTGCTCTGCATTGGCATCCTTTTGCTCGACGATGCCGACAACCTTGCCCTGCTCGCGCACGATACGGCCATAACCCATAGGATTGGCTAAATTCACCGTTAAGATGGCCACACCATTTTCAGGGCGAGCAGCGAGTAAGGCTTCAAGAGTTGATTGTTGTATAAGCGGCACATCGCCATAAAGAATGAGCACAGTATCATTGTCGGCGATATGCGGGCTAGCCTGTGCAACCGCATGACCCGTACCTAATTGCTCAGCTTGCAATACCCAGTTGAGTTGTTGCTCACCTAAGCTGGCTTGTAGCTTGTCAGCACCATAACCGTAGACTAACTGAATCGCGTCGCTACCCACTTTGTGGGCGGTGTCTATGACATGTTGCACCATGCTCTTGTGGGCGATGGGATGTAATACCTTAGGAAGATCAGAGCGCATCCGTGTTCCCTTGCCAGCCGCTAAGATCACTACATTTAATACCATTGCCATATCCTTGAACAAATACCCAAGAGGGTGAAAAATTACGGTCGTATACCAATCACATTAAATATCTAATCAGCTCAGAGCCTCACAGGCATCTCAATCCAAGGCGCATTGACGCAGAAATGGTTATTCCCTTTTAAGTCAATGCAACACGGGAGTGGGATGCCTGTGAAGCTCCCAAAGGGCGGCCGATGTTAAATTCATGGCAATGCGCAAGGCTTTCGACAGAGCACCACTATGCCTTCAAACCTTTGCCTTGTCTAAAGCGCGTTGAACTCCCGCTGAATGAACAGATATTTAATACGATTGGTATTAGTGGCGCAATTTTAACGGAAAGCACATCGAAAAGCGAAGCGGATAGTGATAAGAAGAAATCAAATACACGCTTACCCAAATGACATCCACAAAAAAGGCGACCTTATGGTCGCCTTTTTTCACAAACAATAACCTTATCTGGCAATGTTTTTCTTGATGGTTTCAACAACACGTAATTGAGCCATAGCCTTAGCTAACTCAACCATAGCCGCGTCATAATTGAAGTCAGCGCCAGCAGTTGCCATATGGGCTTCTGCACGACGCTTAGCTTCTAATGCCGCTTGCTCATCAATATCTTTGGCACGCATAACCACATCAGCCAATACGGAGACAGAAGAAGGTTGCACTTCCAGAATACCACCTGAAAGGTAAAACACTTCTTCACTGCCGTCTTGCTTGACGATGCGCGCCATGCCAGGTTTGATATAACTCAGCAAAGGAGCATGGCCATGCATTATGCCTAACTCACCTTCAGAACCAGTCACTTGTAGACTCGCTACACGACCAGAGAAGATGTTGCTCTCTGCACTTACTATATCAAGATGTACTGTCATGGCTGCCATCCCGTTCTCCTTAAAAAACTAAGTATGACTACTTAGTTATTTCTTTTTGTTCGCTTTCTCGATGACTTCATCGATTGAGCCAACCATGTAGAACGCTTGTTCTGGCAGGTGATCAAACTCACCGCTCAAAATACCCTTAAAGCCACGGATAGTGTCTTTCAGAGAAACGTACTTACCAGGAGATCCAGTAAAGACTTCTGCTACGAAGAAAGGCTGAGACAAGAAACGCTCAATCTTACGAGCACGGAATACAGTTGTTTTGTCTTCATCAGACAATTCGTCCATACCCAGAATCGCAATAATGTCTTTCAGCTCTTTGTAACGTTGCAGTACAGTTTGCACGCCGTTAGCAACGTCATAATGCTCTTGGCCAACAACCAAAGGATCTAATTGACGTGAAGTCGAATCCAATGGGTCAACTGCTGGATAAATACCCAGAGAAGCAATTTGACGTGACAGTACAACAGTCGCATCTAAGTGAGCGAAGGTTGTTGCTGGTGACGGATCGGTCAAGTCATCCGCAGGTACGTATACCGCTTGTACAGAGGTAATAGAACCTGTCTTAGTTGAAGTGATACGCTCTTGCAGAACGCCCATCTCTTCAGCCAATGTTGGTTGATAACCTACCGCAGAAGGCATACGACCTAACAGTGCAGATACTTCAGTACCGGCTAAGGTATAACGGTAGATGTTGTCAACGAACAACAGTACGTCACGACCTTCGTCACGGAACTTCTCTGCCATAGTCAGACCAGACAGTGCAACGCGCAAACGGTTACCTGGAGGCTCGTTCATCTGACCATAAACCATGGCCACTTTGTCGAGAACGCCAGAATCTTTCATCTCATAGTAGAAGTCGTTACCTTCACGAGTACGTTCACCTACACCGGCGAATACAGAAAGACCCGAGTGGGCTTTAGCGATGTTGTTAATCAGTTCCATCATGTTAACTGTTTTACCAACACCCGCACCACCGAACAAACCAACTTTACCGCCCTTAGCGAATGGACAAACAAGGTCGATAACCTTGATACCCGTCTCTAATAGTTCAGTAGAGCTTGATTGATCTTCGTATGAAGGAGCTGTACGGTGAATTTCATAACGCTCTTCTTCACCGATTGGACCCGCTTCATCAATAGGCTCGCCTAATACGTTCATGATACGGCCAAGAGTGGCGGCACCAACAGGAACAGTAATAGGTGAACCTGAGTTTACTACTTCAAGCCCACGACGCAGACCGTCAGAAGAACCCATAGCGATGGTACGAACTACACCACCACCTAGCTGTTGCTGAACTTCCAGCACCAGACCATTACAGGAACCTTCACCTACGATCTTCAGAGCGTCATATACTTGAGGTACGGCATCTTGTGGAAACTCTACGTCCACAACCGCGCCAATCACTTGGACAACAGTACCTGTGCTCATGATTAATCCTCTAAAACTTGTATTCGTTACCTAACCTAAACCGCAGAGGCACCAGAAACAATTTCCGACAGTTCCTGCGTAATAGCAGCCTGACGGGCCTTGTTATAGACCAATTGCAAGTCGTTAATCAGCTCACCAGCGTTGTCAGTTGCCGACTTCATCGCCACCATACGGGCAGCTTGTTCAGAGGCAATGTTTTCAACAACACCTTGGTAAACCTGAGATTCTACATAACGAACCAATAAGGTATCCAAAAGTGCTTTTGGATCTGGCTCGTAGATATAATCCCAACGATGAGCAATTTCATCATCTTCTGATTTAGGCAAAGGTAGCAGCTGCTCGATCACAGGAGTCTGCGTCATAGTATTCACAAATTTGTTAAATACCACGTACAGACGATCCAGCTTGCCTTCGTTGTAAGCTTCTAGCATGACACCGACTGTCCCGATCAAGTCAGCGAGCTTTGGAGCATCGCCTAAACCTGAAGCGTGAGCAGACACTTGTCCACCGAAGCTTTTGAAAAACTGCACACTACGTGCGCCAATTGGGCAAAATTCA
The DNA here is from genome assembly GCF_019655335.1 of Shewanella hafniensis. GTDB lineage: Bacteria > Pseudomonadota > Gammaproteobacteria > Enterobacterales > Shewanellaceae > Shewanella > Shewanella hafniensis. The sequence goes on along the minus strand of NZ_BPFD01000018.1, from coordinate 60,883 downwards.
AATTCTGCACCTTGGGCTTTCCAGCTTTTCACGTCTGCGACAACCTTCTTGAAAAGGTTAACGTTCAGACCACCACAAAGGCCACGGTCGGTTGCTACAACAATGTAACCAACCCGCTTAGCCTCTCTCACCTCCAAATAGGGGTGTTTATACTCGAGAGAACCTTGCGCTACGTGACCGATCACCTTACGCATGCTTTCCGCATATGGACGGCTCGCAGCCATGCGTTCCTGCGCTCTGCGCATTTTGCTGGCTGCCACCATTTCCATGGCGGACGTGATCTTCTGAGTGTTTTTCACACTCGCGATCTTGGTTTTAATCTCTTTAGCGCCGGCCATCTCTACTCTCCAATCTGGACCTGAGGTGTCTTAAGACACCTCTATCATTGTTACCAGGTTTGGGTTGCTACGAACTTGTCGAGGCCAGCTTTTAATTCAGCTTCGATATCAGCGCTATAATCACCAGTATCATTGATAAGCTTCATTAAAGGAGCATGCTCGCTGTTCATGAACGAGAGCAGAGCGGCTTCGAAATTACCGACCTTGTTCAGCTCAACACTCTTCAGGTAACCTTTTTCAGCTGAGAAAATAGACACAGCTTGAGCGGCTACGCTCATTGGAGCATATTGCTTTTGCTTCATCAGTTCGGTAACACGCACACCATGCTCAAGTTGAGCACGTGTTGCATCGTCAAGATCAGATGCAAATTGCGAGAACGCAGCAAGCTCACGATACTGTGCTAGTGCGGTACGAATACCACCAGACAGTTTCTTGATGATCTTAGTCTGAGCCGCACCACCAACACGAGAAACAGAAATACCTGGGTTAACCGCTGGACGTAGGCCAGAGTTAAACAGATCGGTCTCAAGGAAGATCTGACCATCGGTAATAGAAATTACGTTGGTCGGTACGAATGCAGAAACGTCACCCGCTTGCGTTTCAATAATTGGCAACGCGGTTAAAGAACCGGTTTTGCCAGTTACTGCACCTTTAGTGAACTTCTCTACATAAATCGCGTTAACGCGTGATGCACGCTCTAGTAAACGTGAGTGTAGATAGAATACGTCACCTGGGTAAGCTTCACGGCCTGGTGGACGCTTGAGCAGTAACGAAATCTGACGATAAGCAACTGCTTGCTTAGACAAATCATCGTATACGATCAAAGAATCTTCACCGCGGTCACGGAAGTATTCACCCATAGAACAACCAGAATATGGCGCTAAGTATTGCAGAGCAGCAGCTTCAGAAGCAGTTGCAACAACAACGATAGTGTTAGCCAAAGCACCGTGTTCTTCTAGCTTGCGCACTACGTTAGCGATAGTAGAAGCCTTTTGGCCAATCGCAACGTACACACATTTAATGCCAGAATTTTTCTGGTTGATGATTGCGTCGATCGCCATAGCTGTTTTACCAGTTTGACGGTCGCCAATGATCAATTCACGTTGACCACGACCGATAGGGATCATGGCATCAACGGCTTTGTAACCAGTTTGAACTGGTTGATCAACAGACTGACGTTCAATAACACCTGGTGCGATAACTTCAATTGGCGAGTAACCATCGTTATCGATAGGTCCTTTTCCGTCAATTGGCTCACCTAGAGTGTTAACAACGCGGCCAAGAAGACCGCGGCCAACTGGAACTTCCAGAATACGGCCAGTCGTTTTCACTTTTACGCCTTCTGCTAAATCAGCATAAGGACCCATTACTACGGCACCGACAGAATCACGTTCAAGGTTCAACGCGATTGCAAAACGGTTACCAGGCAGTTCGATCATCTCACCTTGCATCACGTCGGCTAGGCCGTGGATGCGGATGATGCCGTCACTTACCGCAACGATAGTACCTTCGTTACGAGATTCGCTAACGACTTCGAACTGCTCGATCCGCTGCTTAATCAGATCGCTGATTTCAGTGGAATTCAGTTGCATGCTCAAACTCCCAATTACGACTGCAGCTTATCAGACAGACGCGATAATTTACCGCGGACCGAGCCATCGATGACTAGGTCTCCTGTCTTAATGATTACACCGGCGATGAGCGCGGCGTCAGTGCTGCAATTCAGCTTAACTTTGCGTGCGAGACGTTTCTCTAAAGAAATACTAATCTGCTGTTGTTGTTCAGAGCTCAGCTCAGTTGCAGAAACCACATCGGCTTCCACTTCTTTTGCCCACTCATTACGGTATTCAGTAAATAACTGAGATACAGCAGGTAGTACCTTTAAGCGACCGTTTTCAGCCATTACCTTTATCAGGTTCTGACCTTGCACATTGACTTGCTCACCACACACACTAATAAAGAGTGCTGCGAGCTTAGTGCTGGCTAAAGAGCCAGCTAACAGTGGTTGCATGGTTTCGTTTTCACTCACCAATGCGGCAAACGTAAGCATTTCTGCCCATGAATCCACTGCATCTTGTTCAATAGCAAAGTCAAAAGCTGCCTTTGCGTAAGGGCGAGCGATGGTGGTTAATTCAGCCATAACTCAACTCCCTTATCAAATTTCAGCGACTAGTTTATTAACTATGTCACTGTGGGCGGCTGGATCAATAGAACGCTCAAGGATCTTCTCAGCACCCATGATGGCAAGAGTAGCAACCTGCTTACGCAGATCCTCTTTGACGCGATTACGTTCAGCTTCAATTTCTGCTTTACCCTGAGCGATGATTTTAGCACGCTCAGCGTCTGCTTCGGTTTTGGCTTCTTCAACTATTTGAGCTTTACGCTTGTTAGCTTGCTCAATAATTTCATTAGCCGTTACCTTGGCTTCTTTTAGTTGGTCAGTCGCTTTCGCTTGTGCCAACTCCAGGTCTTTTACCGCACGATCAGCATCAGCTAGACCGTCAGCAATCCTTTTTTGGCGCTCTTCGATGGCATTCATCAAAGGGGGCCATACAAACTTCATGCAAAACCACACGAAGATGATAAAGGCGACCGTCTGACCGATTAGGGTAGCGTTGAAATTCACAACAGCCTCCTATTTAGAGTTAAGACAGAAGCGTTTTTTACAGCATTGCACCCAGTGGGTTGGTAAACAGCATGAATAATGCGATACCAACACCGATCATAGTTACGGCGTCAAGAAGACCCGCTACGATGAACATTTTAACTTGTAGCATAGGAGCCATTTCTGGTTGACGCGCAGCGCCTTCCAAGAACTTGCCGCCTAATAAGCCGAAACCGATTGCAGTACCAAGAGCACCCATACCAATCAGCAGAGCAACAGCGATAGCTGTCATGCCTAAAATCGTTTCCATCTGTATCTCCAGTATCTAAATCTGTATTAGTTGATGATTTAGTTTAAAATTTCTTCAGCAATCCTTAATGATCTTCATGCGCCATGCTTAAATAAACAATGGTCAACATCATGAAGATAAACGCTTGCAGTGTGATAACCAAAATGTGGAATATTAACCAACCCAGTTGCAGAGTCACACCTAGGGAAGATAATAACAAGTTGGTACCATACATCAGCGCAATAAGGATGAAGATCAACTCACCTGCGTACAAGTTACCAAAGAGTCGCAATGCCAATGAAATTGGCTTAGCTATCAAAGTAACTGTCTCTAATAGGAGGTTGACGGGTATCATTGCCTTATGGTTAAAGGGCTGTAGTGTCAATTCTTTAACAAACCCAGACACACCTTTGACCTTAATGCTGTAGAAAATAATCAGCACGAACACACCAATAGCTAAGCTAAAGGTAATGTTAACGTCAGTCGTCGGAACCGCTTTAAGATATGGAATACCCATTAAACTTGCTGCGTAAGGCAGCCAATCTACAGGGATCATATCCATGAAGTTCATCATGAATACCCATACAAAAATGGTCAGAGCTAAAGGTGCGATCAGAGCATTGCGACCATGAAAACTTTCTTTCACGCTGTTATTTACGAACTCAACGATCATCTCAACAAAACATTGCAGTTTGCCAGGAACACCGGAAGTCGCTTTTTTACCAACGCTGCGGAAAATCCACAGGAACAGAACACCAAGACCAACCGAAAAGAACAACGAATCAATGTGCCATGTCCAAAAGCCTTCACCAACACTTAAGTTGGTAAGGTGATGTTGGATATAGCCCTGCGGTGTTAACGCTTCACCAGTTGCAGCCATGATTCATCCCACTTAACTTTGCTTGAAGTATAAAGGAGCTGTCCAATGCACGATTAGCGTCAGCACATAACAAACAAAAAGCGGCATAAAAGCGACCTTAATATTGATAAATACAAACGAAAACATTGCGATGGTTAACAGCAACTTTACCGCTTCCCCCCAGTAAAAAGTCTTTATGACTTTTGCAGCTGAACTTGCTCCCGTGTGGGAGAAAGCGAGGGTTGCGAATACAAAATTAGGGAGCACAGCGATTGAACCACCTGCTAACGCAGAATAGCCAAACTGAACTCCCCACACGGCGAAAAAGAGAATTGAAGCACCCCCAGCGACCGCCGCCTGCATCATCACCAATTTATAGGCTGACCACCGGCCACGACGCGCTAAAACCTTACTCAATTCATCCTCTCCGCACTCATACTTTTTGTTTCGATGACCGGATGACAAATACCCGTATTTATGTCGATGCACAAAAAGCTTGCGAAAGTATACCTTTTCACGCCTTCATTGCAACTTTGAGATAAGGAAAAACAACACTTTTAACGTGATCTAGCGCCAAACGAGTTAAAATGTAAGATTAGCATCTGTCACAAATTTACATTAAAAACTGTTAATCTACAGACATTAATGAATTTTACTAAGAATTCCGTCTAATTCAGCCAGATTCTGATAGTTAATTACAATTTTACCTGTGCCCTTACTGCTATGAGCGATAGAAACCTTGGCACCTAATCTTTCAATTAACTGCTGCTCTAAACGACAAACATCTTGATCTTTAGTCGTAGTTTCGGCTTGTTTAGGCGGATTTAAGGTTTGATTAATTAATCGTTCAGTTTCGCGAACGGTTAATTCCTTAGCGGCCACTAATCTCGCAAGATTTGTTTGTTCTTCTCCCTCAATTGCTAACAAAGCGCGAGCATGACCCATATCGATATCGCCATACTCGAGTAGACGTTTTACTGGCTCATTTAAGCCGTTTAAACGTAACAAGTTAGATACACTCGCTCTGGATTTTCCCACAACATCGGCAACCTGTTGGTGAGTCAGTTCAAATTCTTGCATTAAACGTTGTAATGCTATGGCTTCTTCCATGGCATTTAAATCTTCACGCTGGATGTTTTCAATCAAAGCGATAGCAACGGCGGCCTCATCGGGTACTTGTTTGACTATGCAGGGGATTTTATTTAAGCCAGCAAGTTGAGAAGCACGCCAGCGACGTTCGCCCGCAATGATCTCATACATGTCGTTTGCCACTTGTCTCACAACGATGGGCTGAATAATGCCTTGATTCCGGATAGAGTGCGCCAGTTCTTCCAACGCTTCGGGAGACATGTCTTTACGAGGTTGATACTTACCCGGTTGTAATAAGTCTAAATCGAGATGGATAAGCTCTTCTTTTTTATCGACAACATTAGCTTCGTCAGTGTGTTTTTTACTGGCGGCATGGCTGTTACTCAGTAGGGCATCTAACCCTTTGCCTAATCCTCTTTTCTTTAACGTCATGGTGATCCTTTACGCTTGCTTAGCCTGAGTTTGTTGTTCTGAACGACGGATCATTTCACCCGCAAGCGCGAGATACGCCTTAGCGCCGGCACTCGATTTATCGTAATACATAGCAGGCGCACCAAAACTTGGCGCCTCAGCCAGCCTCACATTACGTGGGATCACAGTACGATATACCTTGTCACCAAAATGCTGTTTTAGCTGATCGGACACATCATTAGATAAACGATTACGCGGATCGTACATAGTGCGTAAAATGCCTTCAATGCCAAGCCCAGGGTTAACCATAGCGGCAAGCTTAGTGATGGTATCAATCAGCGCCGTTAAGCCTTCGAGGGCATAATATTCGCACTGCATAGGCACAAGCACAGAATCGGCCGCAGACATAGCGTTCACAGTTAACATGTTCAATGAAGGAGGGCAGTCGATAAAAATATAATCATATTGATCTTTTATCGGTGCAAGCGCGTTACGCAAACGGATCTCACGCGCAAAAAACTCCATCAGTTTTATCTCTGCCGCTGTCACATCGCCATTACTGGCGATCAGATCATACTTACCCGCAGTGTTTTTAATGACGATCTCGTCGAAGGATTTTTCTTCAACCAATAATTCGTAGGCCGTATTTTCGACCTCATATTTATCGACACCACTACCCATAGTCGCATTACCTTGGGGATCGAGATCGATCAATAAGACTTTACGTTTTGTTGCTGCTAACGAAGCGGCGAGGTTAACGCAAGTAGTTGTTTTTCCTACGCCACCTTTCTGGTTAGCCACGGCAATCACTTTACCCACAATATCACCCTGTATGTAAATGCTGGTTTATTGCCCTTACCTAAAAATGATTTATTCATCACTTTTAAGCCTGTTATTCTTTGATTATTTTCAATAAATGTCTTTGTTCATCGAGTTTAGGCACCTTAAGTTCGATGACTTCTTTCACTGCAAATCCACTTGGAATATGTTGCATTTCTTCATCATTCAACTGGCCTTTAAGGGCATAAAACTGCCCATGTTCGGCAGGTAAATGATGGCACCAAGTGAGCATATCTTGGATTGAAGCAAATGCACGACTTAATACGCCGTCAAATTTTTGCTCTGGTTGATAAGCTTCTACGCGGCTTTCAACCGAACTGATGTTATGTATGCCTAGTTCAAAGGACACTTGTTTTTGAAAACGAATGCGTTTACCTAAGCTGTCCAATAACACAAATTGTTTATCGGGATTCATAATCGCTAACGGGATCCCAGGTAAACCGGGTCCTGTGCCTACATCGATAAAACGTTCACCTTGCAGATGTTTTGAAACCACTAAGCTGTCCATGATATGGCGGATCAACATGGCTTCGGGATCTCTCACCGATGTCAGGTTATAGGCTTTATTCCATTTGTTGAGCATGCCAACAAAATCAATTAGTTGTTTTTTTTGCTCGGCGGTTGCGGGCAAATTAATTTCGGCTAAATAAGCCTCTAACTGGGCAGATAACACTGAGCAACCTCAACAAAGATACGATTATGAACGCGAAGGCTATTATGAAGCCCGAAAACGATGAAGGGAAGCCTGAATGCTTCCCTTCTATGACCTAAGCAGCGATAAAGCTAGCTTTTACGCACTCTTACGTAATAAGCCACGCTTTTTAAGGTGAACCAACAAAATTGAAATAGCCGCAGGGGTAATACCAGAGATCCGTGATGCTTGACCTATGGTTTCAGGTTTGTGGTTATTTAACTTTGCAATCACTTCGTTCGACAAGCCCGGTACTTCTTTGTAATCGAGCGTCAAAGGTAAGCCTGTGTTCTCATTACGCACGGCTTTGTTGATCTCTTCCTGTTGACGTTGAATGTAGCCAGAGTACTTCACTTGGATCTGAACTTGCTCAGCCGCCTGTGGATCTTCAAGTCCAGGACCAAAACCTTCAATTTGCATTAACTTGCTGTAATCCATTTCTGGACGACGCAGTAACTCTTCAAATGACGCTTCGCGTGAGATCGGCGTATTCAAATGTGGATTCAACGCATGGATCAAAGGTGAATTTGGATGCACCCATTGGCCACGCAGTCTTTGCAGTTCAAGTTCAATGGATTCTAACTTCTCACTAAATGCCGCCCAACGAGTGTCATCGACTAAGCCAAGTTCGCGACCTTTGGCCGTTAAGCGAATGTCGGCGTTATCTTCACGGAGTAATAAGCGATATTCGGCACGGCTAGTAAACATGCGGTACGGTTCTTTGGTACCTAGAGTCGACAGATCATCAACCAGCACCCCAAGATACGCTTCGTCACGGCGTGGACACCAAGCTTCTTTGCCTTGCACTTGCAAAGACGCATTCATGCCCGCTAATAAACCTTGAGCACCGGCTTCTTCATAACCTGTAGTACCGTTTATTTGGCCAGCGAAGAATAACCCGTTGATCGTTTTGGTTTCTAGTGAGTTTTTCAGATCCCTTGGATCGAAATAATCATATTCGATCGCATAACCTGGACGCACAATTTCTGCGTTTTCCATACCTTTGATCGAACGTACTAAGTTCAACTGTACATCGAAAGGTAAGCTAGTAGAGATCCCGTTAGGATAGATCTCATTGGTATTTAAACCTTCAGGTTCGATGAAGATCTGATGCGAAGATTTATCCGCAAAGCGGTGGATCTTGTCTTCAATCGATGGGCAATAACGTGGACCAATACCTTCGATGACGCCTGAATACATAGGGCTTCTGTCTAAACCACCACGAATAATTTCATGGGTTTTTTCATTGGTGTGAGTGATCCAGCAAGATATTTGTTTTGGATGATGACTGACATCACCCATAAATGACATGACAGGTAACGGAGAATCACCTTTTTGTTCAGCCATTTGAGAAAAATCGATCGTGTTTGCATTGATACGTGGCGGTGTACCTGTTTTTAAACGGCCCACGCGGATCGGTAACTCACGTAAACGATTGGCTAAGGCAATGGCTGGTGGATCGCCTGCACGGCCACCGCTGTAGTTTTCTAACCCTATGTGGATTTTGCCGCTTAAGAATGTGCCTGTTGTTAACACAACTGCTGGAGATTCAAAGGCTAATCCCATTTGAGTCACTACGCCAACAACTTGATGATTTTCAACAATTAAGTCATCAACTGCTTGTTGGAAAATACGTAAGTTAGGTTGGTTTTGTAATATGTTTTGGATTTTTTGACGATACAGCGCACGGTCAGCTTGTGCACGTGTCGCTCGTACTGCTGGGCCTTTGCTTGAATTCAAGGTTCTAAATTGGATCCCTGCATAATCGGTTGCGATCGCCATTGCACCGCCTAAGGCGTCAATTTCTTTCACTAGGTGGCCTTTGCCTATGCCACCGATTGCTGGATTACATGACATTTGTCCTAACGTATCGATATTGTGCGTTAGTAATAATGTTTTTGATCCCATTCTTGCTGCTGCCAACGCGGCTTCAGTTCCGGCATGACCACCACCAACAACAATAACATCAAACCGTTCATGAAAATGCATGCCACTACCTTCAATTGCTAAGAGACTCAGTACGAGCCGAGTATTTTAGCATTTGCTTTGCGCTAGGTGAATGATCATTTTACCTTGATCGATCGAGATGATCCGGACTAATAGATCTTAAGATCTTTATATAGATCTTCTTATTATGTTTACTATTAAGATCGCATTTTTCTGTGTATAACCCAAATTAAGTATATAAATCATTAATTAGCGCGATCTTGATCCTGTGATTTGATCGCGATCTAACGCCATTAAACATGGGGATAGATCGCCTACTTATCCACAAGGCGGATCATTAAGCAGATCGCACTGTGAATAGTACAGAGGTTGATCAGATCTAAATAATACCTTATCCACATGTTTATACTTTAAATAAGTAAATTGTGGATAAATAGGATCTAAACTGTACATAGATCTCGACCTTATCCAATAAGCGATCTTAAATATCCTGTTGCCATTGTGCTAACCATGCAAGCGCTGGGTCTTCTGGCACTGGATCAAGCTGTACATCGATCTGGATCTTATCCACAAAGGCTTTTGCATCGCAGTCTTGAATCGCTGAAATGAGTTTTTCAGGGCCTTGGCAAAAGGTGTCATAACTTGAGTCGCCAATTGCACATAAGGCAAAGTTCACTTGGCTGAGATCTGGTTTTTGTTCGGAAATTTCGTTGAAAAAGGGCTGGATATTATCTGGAAGATCACCCGCGCCGTGGGTAGATGACACGATAATCCATAGTGCATGGGTGTCGATTTCGCACAGTGTTGGAGTTAAATGCACTTGAACTTGGTGCCCTTGATCCGTTAATTGCGCCATCATTTCGTCAGCAACATACTCTGCACTGCCCAATGTTGTGCCAACTATTACTTCAATCTTTGCCATTATGATTTCTCAATGTGTTGTTGTTTTTAAAACAAATTTCAATTAAATAGATAGCTCAATGGCTATTATTATGTTCATCATAAAGGAAATGTGGATCGGACCACAGAAGCAATACGTGATTTTTGCAGTTTTTGCATCCTTTATATAATGTTGGTTTGGCTTACATGTTACCTTTAGCTTCTTGATACAAAATTAATATATTTACCAATTTAATTTCATTTTAAATCAAATAATTATAATAGGATGTTCTATGACAACACCCGTAAATGCGCCCCAGTGGCCACGGCAAATTCCTTACATCATCGCCAGTGAAGCTTGTGAACGTTTTAGCTTTTACGGTATGCGGAATATTCTTACCCCATTCTTGATGACAGCACTTTTGTTGTCTATTCCAGAAGAACTACGTGGAACTATGGCTAAGGATGTGTTCCATTCCTTTGTCATTGGAGTGTACTTTTTCCCATTACTCGGTGGTTGGATTGCTGATCGTTTTTTCGGTAAATACAATACTATCTTATGGTTAAGCTTAATTTACTGTGTTGGTCATGCGTTTCTCGCTATTTTTGAACACAGCATTCAAGGGTTTTATACGGGATTATTTTTAATTGCGCTCGGATCGGGTGGGATTAAGCCCTTGGTTTCTTCCTTTATGGGAGATCAATTTGATCAAACCAATAAAACATTGGCGCAGAAAGCGTTTGATCTGTTTTATTTTACGATTAATTTTGGCTCCTTCTTTGCCTCGTTATCTATGCCATTACTATTGAAATATTATGGTGCTGCGGTCGCATTTGGGATCCCTGGTGTCTTGATGTTTATTGCAACTGTGTTCTTCTGGTTAGGCCGCAAACGTTATGTGCATATGCCACCAGAACCGAAAAATCCTCATGGTTTTTTACCCGTTATTCGTACCGCATTGCTCACTAAAATCGCGGGCCAAGCCAACATAGGTTTAGTGTTAGCTTTAGTTGGGATCATTTCTGCAGCGTATGCCTTAGTCAATATTCCAACCTTAGGTATCGTTGCTGGTTTGTGCTGTGCGTTAGTGCTCGTGATGGGATTTGTTGGCGCAGGGGCTTCATTGCAACTCGAACGGGCTAGGGGGATCCATCCGGATATCGCCGTTGATGGGGTGCGTTCAGTACTACGGATCTTAATCTTATTTGCGTTAGTGACTCCCTTTTGGTCTTTGTTCGATCAGAAAGCGTCCACTTGGATATTGCAAGCCAATGACATGTCAAAACCGGCATGGTTTGAACCTGCCATGATGCAAGCGTTAAACCCATTATTAGTTATGTTACTTATCCCATTTAATAACTTTGTGTTATATCCGGCGATTGAGCGCATGGGTATAAAGTTAACTGCTTTGCGTAAAATGGGGGCTGGGATTGCCATCACGGGCGTGAGTTGGATAGTCGTTGGTAGCATTCAATTGGCGATGGATGGCGGCTCGGTATTATCAATATTTTGGCAGATTGTGCCCTATGCTTTGCTCACCTTTGGTGAAGTATTAGTCTCTGCCACTGGGCTAGAGTTTGCCTACAGCCAAGCGCCTAAAGCCATGAAAGGCACTATCATGAGTTTTTGGACCTTATCGGTGACCGTAGGTAACTTATGGGTGCTACTAGCGAACGTCAGTGTGAAAAGCACAGCTGTGACCGAACAAATTGCCCAGACAGGGATCAGCATTACCGCATTTCAGATGTTTTTCTTTGCTGGTTTTGCCATCTTGGCGGCATTGATGTTTGCGCTTTATGCAAGATCCTATCAAATGCAAGATCATTACCGCCACGTAGAATCTTGAGTTAGTCGATGAGTGGAAATATTCGGTTGTAGATAAAAAATCAGCCCATATTGCATGGGCTGATTTATCTGGAAATAATATTAAGGTTAGTTATTTTCCTATACAGAAAGAGCTAAAAATCTTGCCGAGTAAATCGTCAGAAGTGAAGCGGCCAGTGATTTCTGATAATGCTAATTGGCACATGCGTAACTCTTCCGCCAGCAGTTCTCCTGCTAGATACACTTCTAATTGTTCTTTACCCAATTGCAGATGGCTTGCGGCGAGTTCAAGGGCTTCTAAGTGACGACGCCGGGCGATAAAGCCACCTTCGAGATTACTCTGATAACCCATAAGTGACTTCAAGTGTTGCTTTAATTCTTCAACACCTAAGCCTGTTTTTGCCGAGATCCGGTAGACGCTATAACCTTGTTCTTCGGTCATCATTAAGTCTTCGCCAGTAAGATCGGCTTTATTACGGATCACTGTTACACCTAAATTGGAGGGCAGGCGATCGACAAAGTCTGGCCAAATCGCATGGGGATCGACGGCTGCGGTTGTTGTGCCATCCACCATAAATAGCACGCGATCGGCGCTGTTTATTTCATTCCATGCGCGTTCAATACCAATTTGTTCTACCGTATCAGTGGTATCACGCAGGCCTGCGGTATCAATAATGTGCAGCGGCATACCATCTAAATGGATATGTTCACGTAATACGTCGCGTGTTGTACCGGCTATTTCAGTCACAATGGCCGACTCTTTACCCGCTAACGCATTTAATAAGCTTGATTTTCCGGCATTGGGGCGACCGGCTATCACTACTTTCATCCCTTCACGAATGATAGAACCTTGTTTAGCGCTGGCTTGCACTAGGTCGAGTTTGTCGATGATTTTATAGAGAGCATTGGCAATCTTGCCGTCACTTAAAAAGTCGACTTCTTCATCGGGGAAATCAATTGCGGCTTCAACGTATAAACGCAGGTTAGTGACTTGGTCCACCAGCTCATGGACTTCCTTAGAAAACTCACCTTGTAGCGATTGTAGTGCGCTTTTAGCGGCTTGCTCACTGGTAGCGTCGATAAGGTCGGCAATGGCTTCGGCTTGGGTTAAGTCGAGTTTATCGTTCATAAAGGCTTGTTCGCTGAACTCGCCTGGTTTTGCGATACGAATGCCACCGACTTCCATTACCCGTTTGATCAGCATGTCGAGGACGATTTGGCCGCCGTGGCCTTGAAGTTCCAGTACATCTTCGCCAGTAAAGGAATTAGGTCCTTTAAAGAATAGTGCTATGCCTTGGTCTATCACTTGGCCCGATGCACTTTTAAAATCGCAATAATCGGCATATCGGGTTTTAGGAAGATGACCTAATACGGCCATAGCGACATCACTGGCTTTGTCGCCTGAAATTCGAATGATGCCTACGCCGCCACGTCCGGGCGCGGTGGCTTGAGCCACAATAGTGTCAGTTGTCATGGAAATACCCACCAAACTAATATCTACTAAATCATGTAAAGGAAAAGGCGGCCAATTAAGCCGCCTTTTAGTGTCATGCGTTCACATTAATCTGTAACGATGCGCTAGAGTCTTGGAAATCTTAGGCTTATTTTAAGCCTTTTTTCTCAAGACCTGCATAAATAATCTTCTGCTGCGTGATAGCAACTATGTTACCCACTAACCAGTACAGTACTAGACCTGCTGGGAACCAGAGGAAGAATACGGTAAAGATTACTGGCATCCACTGCATCATTTTCACTTGCATAGGGTCCATAGTCGGTGCAATAGGTTGCATCTTCTGCATCACAAACATAGATACGCCCATCAATAATGGCAGTATGTAGTAAGGATCTTGTACCGATAAATCGTGGATCCACAACATAAAGGGTGCGTGACGTAATTCGAAGCTTTCTAACAATACCCAGTACAAGGCAATGAAGATTGGCATCTGTAAAATAATAGGTAAACAGCCACCCATAGGGTTAACTTTTTCTTTCTTATACAGTTCCATCATGGCCTGACCCATCTTTTGACGGTCATCACCAAAGCGTTCTTTCAAGTCAGTCAGTTTAGGTTGCAGGTTACGCATTTTCGCCATTGAGGTGTACTGCGCTTTTGTTAGCGGGAACAGTAAACCACGAACGGTTAAGGTGATCAGAATAATCGCCACACCCCAGTTACCGACGAATGATTGATAGAACATCAATAACCAGTGGATTGGTACGGCTAACCACCATAGGAAGCCGTAATCGACCACTAGGTTTAAGGTATCAGAGATGGCTGACAGCGCTTTTTGATCCTTAGGACCGACATAGAACTGTGAGCTAATTTCTTGGGTTGCACCAGGTGCAATATCATATACCGCACCGCGGAAACCAATATTGGCTAAACCGCCCGCACTGACACTAGAGAAAATAGTGTTGCTGTCAGTTGCGGGTGGCACCCAAGCTGAAACGAAATAGTGTTGTAACATGGCTGCCCAACCGCCTAAAGTGGCTTGGTTCAGGTTACTTTTGGCCATGTCGTCAAAGTTGTATTTTTCATAGCGCACATCATTCGTTGAGAACGCACCACCACGATAGGTAGGCATCATCATGCTGCTTTCAGATGGCTTGATCGTTTGTTTAATCTGACCGTACATCTGAACTTGCAGTGGTGCTGCTGAAGTGTTGTTGATTTTATAGTCAACATCTATGTTGAACTTACCGCGATGGAATACGAACACTTTAGTGTAAGTCACACCATTGTCAGCGATATAAGTTAACGGTACTTCTAAGGTATCTTGGCCTTCGGCTAAGGTATATTCAGTTGCCGTTGTGCTAAATGCGGCACGGCCTTTTGCGCTGCTATCGATACCATCGCGACCAATTAGGCCGCTTTGAGCGATATAAGTGAAATCATTCGTTTGCTCAAGCAATACGAATGGTTGATCTTTCTCTAGTTCTTTTTTGTGCGAAACTAACGCAGCAAAAACGATGTCACCACCCACTGGATTGATCTGAATGTCTAACTGATCTGTTTTTACCGTAATCAGTTTGCTGTTTGCAGTAACTGCTGCAGCAGGAACACCTGTATCAGCTTCTGGAACATCGGCACTGTGTGAGCTTGCCGCGTTCGCCACTAAGGACGATTCGGTTGCAACGGGTTTAGGAGCTTTGTCTGCTTGCCACTGTTGCCACAGCAAAAAGCTGACAAACAGTAGTCCTATGAGCAATATATTGCGTTGAGATTCCATAGCCTATTTATTACACCTGTCATTTTTAGGGGGGACGGGATCACTACCGCCGGGATGTAAAGGGTGACATTTTAATATGCGTTTCAATGCAAACCAACAACCTTTCGCGGTTCCATGCACTTTTATTGCTTCAATAGCATAGTGAGAGCAGGTGGGATTGAAACGGCATCGAGGGCCCAGTATAGGGCTTATGAATACTTGATAGCCACGAATTAACGTGGTCGCTAGCCATTGTAGCGGCGACTGAGTTTGCGCCATAGCTTTTCTATCAATTTGTTGATTTCAGCGTTTTCCATTTCCATCACGCCATTTCTGACAAGCACAACAATATCAAGATGAGGAATGTCGTGTTGATTTAAGCGAAAACTATCTCTGATCACGCGCTTAATACGGTTACGTTGATTGGCGCGTTTTACATAGCGTTTGGCAACAGTAAGGCCCATACGCGGATGTTGTTCCGTGTTAGGAATAGCGAGCAAGGTAATTTCAGCAGAAGATGCTTTGATGGGATTGGAAAATACAGATTTAAATTGCGCGGGAGTTAACAAACGTAACTCCCGCGAAAAGGTATAGCTAGTCAACTAGTTACCTACTTATTAAGCAGATAAACGAGCGCGACCTTTCGCACGACGACGTGCAAGCACCTTACGGCCGCCTACAGTAGCCATACGAGCGCGGAAGCCGTGAGAACGCTTGCGCTTCAGGTTGCTAGGTTGAAAAGTACGTTTACTCATGATGGCAATCCGTCTTTGTTAATTAGTGAACATATCCTTATCTCTAGGATAGAGGTAAGGGCAAAAAAGAGGCCGAATTGTAATCACAATACTTAGTCACGTCAACAACGAAAGTAAGTAAGTGCTTTATTTCTGCCAGCGTATCCTTAGATCAACCCCCTGAATACACCATAAGATGTGGATAACTCTGTGTACGGACACTACATATAGTAGTGCAGGGGATCTTCGAGCCGATCGAAGGGGCGCCATTATAGATCAATGTGGATCGCTTAATAAAGCAGGATTTGCGGATAGTGTTGAATAAAAGGATCGTTTTGGATCTTTGATGATCGAGGATATCCACATAGAATGATCTCGCTGGGGATAAATATTTTTTAAGGATAGCGATCCTTGAGATCTCGCTATAGAATACACCTCTTTTTTGATGATCTTTTGGGGATAACTAAGTGGCTGTTTCACTTTGGCAACAATGTATCGGACGACTGCAAGATGAGCTTTCTGCTCAGCAGTTCAGTATGTGGATCAGACCGTTACAAGCCGAAATGGATGGAGATACTCTGGTGCTGTATGCGCCCAACCGCTTCGTGCTTGATTGGGTCAGAGATAAGTACATCAATATCATTAATCAGTTCTTTACTGAGCAGATGGGCAGCGATGCACCTAAATTGCGCTTCGATATAGGTAGTCGTCCTTCGGCGAAAAAGCCAAGTGTGCCAGCACCTATAGCGCCAACTCGAGTCGCAAATACGCAAACAAAAGCGACGGTAGGCACGACGTTTAACGTCCAAGCCGAGCCGATGGCGAACGCGAATCACCGCAGTAACATCAATCCAAGCTACCAGTTTGATAACTTCGTAGAAGGTAAGTCGAACCAATTAGGTAAGGCTGCGGCGTTGCAAGTGGCTGAAAATCCAGGTGGTGCTTATAATCCATTATTCTTATATGGCGGAACAGGTCTAGGTAAGACTCATTTGTTGCACGCTGTCGGTAACGGGATCATTAAAAATAATCCGAATGCTAAAGTGGTTTATATGCATTCCGAGCGTTTTGTTCAAGACATGGTTAAAGCGCTACAAAACAA
This sequence comes from Shewanella hafniensis, assembly GCF_019655335.1. Classification (GTDB taxonomy): domain Bacteria; phylum Pseudomonadota; class Gammaproteobacteria; order Enterobacterales; family Shewanellaceae; genus Shewanella; species Shewanella hafniensis. Next base: position 44,065 of record NZ_BPFD01000018.1, on the reverse strand, counting down.
TGCGATCGAAGAATTTAAACGTTACTACCGTAGCGTCGATGCCTTGTTTATCGATGATATTCAATTTTTTGCTAATAAAGACAGATCCCAAGAAGAATTCTTCCATACCTTCAACGCCTTGCTGGAGGGGAATCATCAAATTATTTTGACTTCAGATCGTTATCCAAAAGAGATCGACGGTGTTGAAGACAGATTGAAATCGCGTTTTGGTTGGGGTTTAACTGTGGCTATTGAGCCACCAGAGTTAGAAACCCGCGTGGCGATTTTGATGCGTAAAGCCCAAGAGAGCGGCATTAACTTGCCCGATGAAGTGGCCTTCTTTATTGCTAAACGTTTACGTTCAAACGTGCGTGAGCTAGAAGGGGCGTTAAACCGCGTTATCGCCAACGCCAACTTCACGGGTCGACCAATTACCATTGATTTTGTTCGTGAAGCCTTACGTGACCTCTTGGCACTTCAAGAAAAATTAGTCACTATAGACAATATTCAGAAAACCGTAGCTGAATACTACAAGATCAAGATGGCTGATATGTTGTCTAAGCGCCGTTCACGCAGTGTCGCGCGGCCTAGACAAGTGGCAATGGCGTTATCCAAAGAATTAACTAACCAAAGCTTGCCGGAAATTGGTGATGCTTTTGGTGGTAGAGATCACACCACAGTGTTGCATGCCTGTCGTAAGATTGCTCAGCTACGGGAAGAGAGCCACGACATTAAAGAAGATTATGCTAATTTGATTAGAACCTTATCTTCTTAGAACAAGGAATTTGGACACTATGAAATTCTCCATTGATAGGGATGCCCTATTAAAGCCGTTGCAATTGGTGTGTGGTGCGGTAGAAAGACGCCATAATTTGCCCATTTTGTCTAACCTCCTTGTAGAAGTAAGTGGTCACTCACTTAAGCTGACTGGTACAGATTTAGAAGTTGAACTGGTGGGCCAAGCTGTGGTTCACGGTGATATTGAAGAAGGTCGTACTACGGTTCCGGCTAAAAAGCTGCTCGATATTGTTAAATCTTTGCCAGAACAAAGCGAACTGAAAGTCGAACAACAAGATAATAAATGGTTGCTGCGTTCGGGCCGTAGCCGTTTTTCCTTAGCGACCTTGCCCGCAGAAGAATATCCTAACGTTGAAGCCTTCCAAGCTGAGATTGAATTTAGCTTAAAGCAGGGCGTATTGAAGTCGATTATCGACTCAACGCAATTTTCGATGGCTAACCAAGATGTGCGTTATTACCTCAACGGTTTATTGTTTGAAACTGAAGGTAACGTATTGCGCGCTATTGCGACCGACGGCCACCGTTTAGCCTTAAGCCACCGCACGATTGAAGCACAATTACCTGAAAAACAAGTCATTGTTCCGCGCAAAGGCGTAATGGAAATGGCGCGTTTATTGGAGTCGGACGATCTCGATATTGCGATTGCCATTGGTGATAATGCCATTCGTGCCACTACGGCTAACACTGTATTTACCAGTAAATTAGTTGATGGCCGCTTCCCTGATTATCGCCGTGTATTGCCAAAGGGCGGTGATAAAATCGTGATTGCGAGTCGTAATCACCTGAAGCAAGCGCTGACCCGTGCATCGATTTTATCGAACGAAAAATTCCGTGGTGTGCGTATTCAACTCGAAAATGGTTTGCTCAAGATCACCGCTAACAATCCTGAACAGGAGGAGGCGGAAGAGATCATCGATGTGGAATATAACAACCAAGCCTTAGAAATTGGTTTTAACGTCAGTTATTTGCTCGACGTACTCAACAACCTAAAGTCCGATGATGTGCGTATTACGCTCATTGATGGTAACTCCAGCGCCTTAATCGAAAACCATTTGGAAGAAGATTCCATGTATGTGGTTATGCCGATGCGCTTATAAACCATCGACTTTTACGTTACCCGTGTCTGTAGCTCAGTCTCCGATAGCTATGCCGCTTAATTGCGGCACAGTGTTTAATACGCAGCATTGGCCATTCCTTCACTCATTTACCGATAGCCTTAGCCTGTGGCAGCGATTGAGTTGCCTGTTAAGTGTTATGAATCCTTGCCTTCGCCGTTTACGCGGCTTAATGAGTAATGCATGAGCCTGACCCGTCTCAATATCGAAGCGTTTCGCAACATTCAGTCCGCACAGTTAATCCCTGCACCTGGGATTAACTTGATTTATGGCCAAAATGGCAGTGGCAAAACCAGTATTCTTGAGGCGATATATTTCCTCGGTATGGGGCGTTCGTTTCGCAGCCATTTATCCCAGCGAGTGATTAATAACGACGACGATAAGTTAACCCTGTTTGCGACCTTAAATTTAGCGCGCGGTGACAGTAAAATCGGTTTACGCCGATTTCGCAGTGGTGAGACTGAAGTAAGAATCGATGGTGAAAAAGTCAAACGTCTGTCGACTTTAGCCGAAACCTTACCTATCCAAGTGATCACGCCTGAAAGCTTTTCGCTGCTGTTTGAAGGCCCAAAATCACGTCGACAATTTATCGATTGGGGCGCATTTCATGCTGACCCACAGTTTTATGGCGCTTGGACGAATGTTCGCCGCGTTCTTAAACAAAGAAATCAATTACTTAGGAATGGTTCAGCTTATAGCCATATTCAATTTTGGGACCAAGAGTTTGTGCGTTATGCCGAGCAGGTTACTGAAATACGAAACCATTATGTAGACTCGTTAAATGAGCTACTTAAGGGTATAATCGGGGAGTTTTTACCGAGTGTAGATGTGAAGGTTTCATTTACCCGCGGCTGGGATAGTAAAACGGATTTTGCAGAACTACTCGAAAACCAATATTCCAGAGATTTGGCCACAGGTCATACCGTCAGCGGTCCCCATAAAGCTGACCTTAGACTTCGTGTAGGCACTTTGCCGGCGCAGGATGCCCTGTCCCGTGGTCAATTGAAATTATTAGTCTGTGCACTGCGTATTGCACAGGGAAAGTTGCTCAAACAACAAATAGATAAACACAGTATTTATCTTGTGGATGATCTTCCATCCGAGTTGGATGCACAGCATAGGCAGCTATTGCTAAAGCAGTTAGTGGATACAGGTGCACAAGTGTTTGTCACTGCCATTGAGCCTGCAGCAATAGTCGATTCGTTACACACACCTCCCAGTAGGATGTTCCATGTGGAACACGGACGTGTAACGGTAATTGAATAACCATTGAGAGAATAATATGTCAGAGAATAGTTACGATTCTTCGAGTATTAAGGTCCTTAAGGGCCTTGATGCAGTACGTAAGAGACCTGGGATGTATATTGGTGACACCGACGACGGTACGGGTCTACATCATATGGTGTTCGAAGTAGTCGATAACTCTATCGATGAAGCCTTAGCCGGCCACTGCAGCGATATTACCATTACTATCCATGTCGATGGTTCGGTTTCTGTTAAAGATGACGGCCGTGGTATTCCGGTTTCTATCCATGAGGAAGAAGGCGTATCGGCTGCTGAAGTTATCATGACGGTATTGCATGCCGGTGGTAAGTTCGACGATAACTCTTATAAAGTGTCTGGCGGTCTCCACGGTGTGGGTGTCTCGGTTGTAAACGCTTTATCTAAAAAGCTGCAAATGACTATTCGCCGTGCGGGCAAAGTGTACGAGCAGTTTTATACCCACGGTGTGCCTGATGCGCCAATCAAAGAGATTGGTGATGCGACTAAAACCGGTACTGAAATCCGTTTTTGGCCAAGTGAAGATACCTTCAGCGATGTTGAGTTTCACTTTGAAATTTTGGCAAAACGTGTACGTGAACTGTCATTCCTGAACTCAGGCGTCGGTATTCGTTTAGTTGATGAACGTGACAACAAGAATGAATTCTTCAAATACGAAGGCGGGATTAGCGCATTCGTTGATTATTTGAACCGTAATAAAACTCCCGTCAATAAAGACGTATTCCACTTTATGCAAGAGCGTGAGGATGGTATTACCGTTGAAGTGGCGATGCAGTGGAATGATGGTTATCAAGAAAATATTTTCTGTTTTACCAACAATATTCCACAGCGTGATGGTGGTACTCACCTAGCGGGTTTCCGTGGCGCCTTAACGCGTAACTTAAACAACTACATGGAAAACGAAGGCTATAACAAAAAAGGCAAAACTAACGCGACAGGCGATGACGCCCGTGAAGGTTTGACCGCCGTTATCTCTGTTAAAGTGCCCGATCCTAAGTTCAGCTCACAAACTAAAGATAAGTTAGTTTCGAGTGAAGTGAAATCTGCGGTTGAACAAACCATGGGTGAGAAGCTGAACGATTATCTGTTGGAAAACCCAGCCGATGCTAAGTTGATTGTCGGTAAAATTGTCGATGCGGCCCGTGCCCGTGAAGCGGCGCGTAAAGCCCGAGAAATGACTCGTCGTAAAGGCGCGCTAGATTTAGGTGGTTTGCCAGGTAAGCTGGCCGATTGCCAAGAGAAGGACCCTGGTCTTTCCGAAATTTACATAGTGGAAGGTGACTCTGCTGGCGGTAGCGCTAAGCAGGGACGTAACCGTAAGAACCAAGCGATTCTGCCACTGAAAGGTAAAATTCTAAACGTTGAGAAGGCCCGCTTCGATAAGATGTTGTCTTCTCAAGAAGTGGCCACACTGATCACGGCGCTTGGCTGTGGTATTGGTCGTGACGAATACAATCCAGATAAGACGCGTTATCACAACATCATCATCATGACGGATGCTGACGTCGACGGCTCGCACATTCGTACCTTGCTGTTGACCTTCTTCTTCCGTCAAATGCCTGAATTGATTGAACGTGGTTATGTGTATATTGCTCAGCCACCACTATTTAAAGTGAAAAAGGGCAAGCAAGAACAGTATTTGAAAGACGAGCCTGCATTGACTCAATATCTTACGACTCAAGCATTGGATGGCACTATTGTGTACCCAACGCAAGGTGCGATTGGTATGTCAGGTGAGCCGTTAGAGCGTTTAGTGACTCAGTATCGTGAAGTGGAAGCGATTGTTGCCCGTTTAGAGCAACGCTACCCAACGCACATTACTAACCGTATGCTTTACCACCCAATGATCACCAACGAGATGTTGGCCGATGAAGGCAAGATGAAAGAGTGGATCGATGCCTTTATCCATGAGCTGGTGGAAATGGAAAGCAGTGGCGTACTGTATTCTGCTGAGCCGATTCTCGATCCTGAGCGTAAAGTGTATTTGCCTAAGATCACTATTCGTAAACACGGTATCGATACTAACTATCTGTTTACTTATGACTTCTTCCAATCAAGTGACTATCAACGCATCGGCAAGTTAGGTGCGGCGTTAGATGGCATGATTGAAGAAGGCGGTTATGTGCAACGCGGCGAACGTGTGAAAGAAGTCGGCAGCTTCCTTGAAGCGCTAGATTGGACGATTTCTGAAGCCAAACGCGGCTTATACATTCAACGTTATAAAGGATTGGGTGAGATGAACCCTGAGCAATTGTGGGAAACTACAATGGATCCTGAATCACGCCGTATGTTGCAAGTCACGATTGATGATGCCGTGGGTGCCGATCAGTTGTTCACTTGTTTGATGGGGGATCAAGTTGAACCTCGTCGTGAGTTCATCGAAGCGAACGCATTGAACGTGGCTAACTTAGACGTTTAATGCGCGTTAAGTGATTAGCAGTACGTAAATGATTAAGGGAAAGCCAAGGCTTTCCCTTTTTTATTTCTATGATTTATCCCTTTATTGATCAATACCCGCTTCATCCGCTGCAACAATTTCAGTCTCAGCTTTAGCCGCACTCATCCACGCCTGCATTTCCGGACAGCTGATCACATGCTGCATATAGGCACGGCTTGCCTGCGAGACTTCAACACCGTAGGTGATAAAGCGCATGACCACAGGGGCAAACATCATGTCGGCAATCGACCACTCGCCAAATAACCAAGTACCTTTGGCATTTGATGGTGCAAACTCGGCCATTTGTGCTGACCAAATCGCATCGATGCGCTCAATGTCTTTGCGGACTGCATCAGTGAGCTCAACATAACGGCTCGCGCGTATGTTCATTGGTAGAGCGTTACGCACGGCATTAAAGCCAGAATGCATTTCACTGGCTATCGATCTAGCCTTGGCTTTTTGTTTAGGATCTTGCGGCCATGCGCTACCGGCAAGATAGGTGTCGTTGAGGTATTCACAAATTGAGAGTGAATCCCATACCGTGATATCGCCATCGACTAATGTCGGTACTTTTAACGTCGGCGAAATGGCTTTGAGTTGCTGATAAAAGCTGTCGGTATCGAGTTGCAGTAATATTTCGTTGAACTGCACGCCAGATTTCGCGGCCATTAACCAAGCCCGTAGTGACCAGCTAGAGTAGTTTTTATTGCCAATATAAAGATCCATTGTTTGTCCTTGAGTGAAATGCCGAGTGTTTCTGCAAAGCTACTATATGGGCTCATTTCACCTATGACTAATGAATATTTTACCCATTCTATATCCGCTAATACGCGTCATTTCTCTTGAGCTTTCGAATCACTTTTATTGAATTTAAATCACTAACCGCATTGAGATAATTTAACCATATCTTAATTACTTCGTTCGATGGGAACTCGTCGGGATGAAGACTAACTGGCGAGATAAATGGATGTGGCAGCGAGTGATCTATCCGGTGAGCGTGCTGATGTTAATGTTACCAGCGGTGGCAAACGCCGATGAAGCTAATAAGTTATTGAATATGTGTAAGGCCTGCCATGGTGAATCCGGTGTGAGTCGTTTTGAGCATATCCCTAATATCGGATGGCAAAACTCGGATTACCTGTTGAAGCAACTGCGAGCCTTTAAGGCGGAGAATCGCCAAGATCCCACAATGACTAAAGTCGCTCAATTGTTGAGTGAGGCTGATATGCAGCTGATGGCGGATTACTTTTACCTCGGAAAGGATAAATAACATGGATCTTAATCGTCGGGTTTTTATTAAAGGGGCGGTAGCGACGTCTGTGTTATCTGCCTTACCCGTTAAGTGGGTATTTGCCGATCAGCTTCCCGCAGCCGTCACTCCTCTGGATATATCAGCATTAACTTGGACTAAGGCTGAGGATTTACCGGGTTACTTCAACGTGCTAAACACTCATCCACTGAATGCGTTTCCGCCGGAGCATAAACTCGCTCCTGCCGTGACGCCTGCTGATGCCTCATTTATCCGTTGGAATGGCATAGTGCCCGATTTTAAGGCGCTGGATGCTAAGACTTGGACTTTTAAAGTGGATGGCGAGTCTGTTATCACTCCAAAAACCTACACAATCGATGAACTTAAGCGCCGTTTTAAGCATTACACATTAGAGTTACTGATTGAATGTGGTGGCAATAGTCGTTCAGGCTTCTTTCCAAGCACGAAAGGCAATCAATGGAATAATGCCGGCGTATTTTGCTCCGAGTGGACGGGTGTGTTAGTGAGTGATGTGCTTAAGGATTGCGGTATTAAAGCCGATGCTGTTTATACGGGTCATCATGGTGTTGATCGGCATTTGAGCGGTAAAGGTGAGGCGATTTCACGCGGTGTGCCAATAAAGGCGGCGCTCGAAGAGCTGGGACTCATTGCATGGTCGATGAACGGCGAGGACATTCCTTATCTACATGGATATCCCTTGCGTATTGTGTTTGGTGGACGGCCGGGCTCCGTTTCGCAAAAAGCCGCTACGGGGATCAGTGTGCGCAATAAAGTGCATGATGGACATAAAATGGCAGCGCCAGCGTATCAACTCCCTAAATATCCGATAGCGCCAGGTGAGTCCGTTGATGATAAAGACTATAAAATCATAGAAGAAATGATAGTGAAGTCCTTGATTACCGATCCTCAATCGGGAACAGAATTAGCCGTGGGCCAGAAGATAGCCATCGCAGGCCACGCTTGGGCGGGATTACGGGAAGTCGTTAAAGTGGAAGTGAGTTATGACTATGGCACCCGTTGGTATACTGCTGAGTTAGAAAAACCTAAAAACGTAGCGGCATGGCAGCAGTGGAAGATTGAATTGCAATTACCGTCGCAGGGCTATTATGAAATCTGGGCCAAAGCGATCGATAGTGAAGGTGATAGTCAGCCAGTCGTACAACCGCAATGGAATCCTAAGGGATATATGTTTAACGGCTGCCACCGTATTGCCGTGAGGGTGGTGTGATGAAATCGCATATCAATCAATTGATAGTGTGCGGGTTACTTTTCACTGGGGCGACGTTCGCTGCAGAGTATCCCGTGGACCCTCAATCGGGCCTCATTATGGCACCCGGTTGGGAGTTGGTTAATTATCAATGCAATGTCTGTCACACCAGCATGATTGTTACCCAAAATCGCGGTGATAAAGCGTTTTGGCAAGAAACCTTGCAATGGATGGTGGATACTCAAGGCTTATGGGACTTGTCGGATACTTGGGAGCCGACATTGAGCTATCTCAGTACTTATTATGGCCAAGCTGAAATGGATATGACTATCTTTAGGCGTCTGCCCATTGAATCAAGCCAGTTGCCTCCGCCTGTTAAGCCTGCCGTTAAGGAATCTCAATGAAAGCGTTTATCGTCAGTTTGCTTGTCTTGTGCGGCTTATCCACAGCGGTTTATGCAGAAGGTTATCAAGCAGATATTGAACGTGGTCAGGTGCTGGCTACGGCTCAATGTGAGTCATGCCATGGCAATGTGGTGATCACTATGGCTAAACAATTCCCAAACTTGAAGGGACAGAAAATAGCTTATCTCAATAAACAGCTTGTTGATTTTAAAACTGGTTTGCGAGTCGATCCTTTGATGCAGGCGCAAGTCAGCGCGTTAAGCTCTGAGCAATTGCAAGATGTGGCGCTGTTTTATAGCCAGCAAGTTACACCAAACTTAAGTGCGAATTAGCATTATTGTGGGGGGACTATTTGAATGAAGTCGAATGCGGCTTGCTAGGAATGCGGGATGAGTTTTTTGGCCGCTATGATTAAGCGACTCGTTAACCTAGACTGCGTTGTAAGCGATAGAAGTAGTCATGCCATTCCGCTTGTGCCGTTGCCGCTTGTTCATCGTCAACTAATTCGAATTTAACTGTTTGTCCTGGGCGAGTTTGCGCGAGTTTCCACAGATCGGCTTCAATAATCACGGCGATTTGAGGATGACTGCTGGTGGTTTGCGCATCGGCAAGGAGCACGAGTGGTTGCCCTGAAGCGGACACTTGAACCACTCCGGGCGTGACTGTATGGGATTGAACGGGAAATGGTTTTGCTAAGGTCAATATTTCCCCGTTGAGTATTGCACTTGCACGATTGCTTTCTGCCGAAAGTTGCCACTGTGTTTGCCAGAATGTTTGCTGAGATTTCAACGAGAAGGCTTGAGTGTGCTTGGTCGCGAGTGCGCGAATATGCCCATCCCAACTTTTTTGAATTGCACCAACTTGTCTTCTGAGTGGGTGAGCTAAACCTAAGCTCAGGCGATCGCCCGCTTCTAATGCGCGGCCATGAAATCCACCGATACCTGAGGTTAAATCGGTAGCGGCAGAATCCATCACTAGCGGTACTTTAACGCCACCATCAACGGCAATATAAGCACGCATGCCTTTATTTCCCCCTCTAAGGCTGAGTTTTTGTCCTGCCTTAATGGAGTAACGCCAGCCGCAAACTATGGGCTTATTGTCTATACGAGCATCGAAATCGGCACCCGTTAAGGCAATCCAAGCGTCGCGTTTAAACAAAAAAATCGATTGGCCGAAGGTTAATTCCAATACGGGTGTATTGTCTGGGTTTGATAATAGGCGGTTTGCTAAACACAGGGCAGGTCTATCTAAGGCGCCAGCTTGGGTTACACCTAAATGTCGGTATCCCATGCGTCCGAGATCTTGAACTGTGGTTAGTGCACCCGCTTTTATTACCTCGATCATCAAATATTCCGTCGTTAGCTGGCAAGTATGTCGTGAATGGCTTAAAGGGAGACTAAATACGTATCACTTTATGAAGGCTGGGCATATTGTCAGTTAAATGATGCTGAAATGTAAGTTTTTTGAGGTTTCAAGTTGTAACCAAGATTGTCCTAATAGAGGCTACAATCATGGGATTGCTGGCGTCAGAAATGAATTGAATATGTTACACTTAAGCGAGCTATTAGCATGTCTGTAACGTGTTTATGTATCGCTTAAGCTTGATCAAAATGGATTTGAGATGGGCAATATTTAACTGACTTTTTAACAATTATCTATAATGACAGGTTGATGCTTCTTGATTAAATCACTTTTTAATAAGCTCTTTAATATTCGTGATTCGGCGACGGTAGAGAGACCCAAAAGTTTTTCAACGACGGACTTAGGTAAGTCGTTTGAACCTGCGCGAAAGCCAGCTAAATCTCTCGAAGATATTAGCGTGGTATCTGTTGATTTATCTGCACTCTTTTATAGTTTGTTATTTCCTACACGGGTTAAGGACACTGGCGGCGTAGCCAATAATCTTGAACGTCGAGTCATGGCGGAGATAGAGCAGGCTTTGGCATCACCACAAGTGATCGCCGAGAAAGTGTTAAAGCTACCGTCAAAAGTATTGGAATTAGATCGTAAACTGGCCGATCCACAATTTGATATTAAGGACCTATTAGCGCTCATCGAGCAAGATCCTTTACTGAGTATTGAGGTGCTTAAGTTATGTAATTCCCCTGCATTTAAACGTAGCGATAGGGATATCACCAGTTTGCAGCAGGCTTTGGTACAGCTTGGTCGTGAACAGTTGAGAAAGTTTGTTACCACTTGTCTAGTGCGTGAAATGTTGGATATCAAGCCAATCTATTTCCGTCGTTTTGGGGCTGAAATTTGGCGCCATTCGATGCAGGTTGCTTTTCTTGCTAGTGAGTTAAGCGATGAAGATCAAGATACGGCTTTTTTATTGGGTTTATTACACGATGTCGGCAAGCTGGCCATTTTTAAAATGTTTCTCGATGCATTTGTACAGGCAGAGCCGGGAGAACAGCCTAATTCTGGTTTATTTAGACAAGTGATGACGACGAAATCGTTAGCCTTAAGTTCATTGCTCGCTAAGCATTGGCAGTTACCCAATACCTTTGAAACAGAATTAGACAAGCTTGCCAGTGTGAACTCGCGCCCGCAAGCTGGGCTAGCTGCTGTGGTATGGCGGGCGAATGTGATCAGCGAGATTTCTATGCTGCATCAAGCAGGGCAATTGTCCCCTGAGATTCTGGCGAATTTACTGCAGCAAGTTAACTTAGATCAAACTCAATTTGATGGCTTACATCAAAAACTACTGCAGTTTTGATTAGGCCATGTAATACGTTTGATATAAGAAATCAGGGCAATAAAAAACGCGCTAATGAGCGCGTTTTTTATAAAGCGATATTTTAAAAACGTTAGTATCGTTATTGCAGTAGTGAAATATCCGCTACGTGCAGGAACTGCTCGCGTAGATTATTCAACAATGCTAAGCGATTGTTTTTCAACGCTTCATCATCTGCCATTACCATCACATCTTCGAAGAACTGATCCACGCTTTCACGTAGGCCAGCCAACAAAGTTAAGGCTTGCTGGTAATCGGCATTGGCAAACAAAGGCGCCAACTGTGGTTGCAGCTCGTTCAACTTGGCCGCTAATGCTTGCTCTGCGGCTTCGGTTAACAGACTCGCATTGATCGTTGTCGGTAAAGCACCTTCAACCTTAGCCAGAATGTTGGATACTCGTTTGTTCGCTGCCGCAAGGGCGCTAGAAGCTTCTAGGCTTCTAAAGTGTGATACCGCATTGATACGGCTATCAAAATCAGCAGGGCGTGTTGGGCGACGTGCTAGCACGGCTAAGATCACATCAACACCAATACCTTTATCTTGATACCAAGCACGGAAACGAGCCATTAAGAATTCAAGCACTTCCTCTGCTGCGTTTGCGTTGCTTAAGTTAGTACCGTGGAGTTCCTGAGCCTTAGCAATCAGCGTTACTAAGTCCAGTGGCAGTTTGTTCTCAACGATAATACGCAGCACGCCAATCGCCGCGCGGCGTAGGGCAAAGGGATCGGCTGCGCCTTTTGGCGCTTGGCCAATACCAAAGATGCCGACTAAAGTATCGAGCTTATCTGCTAATGCGACTGCGCAAGATACGCCAGCACTAGGCACTGTATCGCCAGAGAACTTAGGTTTGTATTGCTCTTCCATTGCAACCGCAACCGCTTCGGTTTCACCATCGAGGCGGGCGTAATGCATGCCCATAGTGCCTTGAGTATCGGTAAATTCCATCACCATATTGGTCATCAAATCGGTTTTAGATAACAAACCCGCACGGGCTGCATCAACCGCATTCGCGCCAGTTTGCTCGGCAATAAAGGCGGCTAGGGCAGAGATACGAGTCACTTTGTCTTTTAAGGTACCAAGCTGTTGTTGGAACAGGACGGTTTCTAAGCTAGGTAAACGTGATTCCAGCGTGTGCTTCTTATCGGTATTAAAGAAGAACTCTGCATCAGCCAAACGTGGACGAACGACTTTCTCGTTACCAGAGATAATTTGCGCGGGATCTTTTGATTCTATGTTAGCGACAAAGATGAAGTTTGGCAGTAACTTGCCCGCGTCATCAAAGACTGGGAAGTATTTTTGATCGCCCTTCATGGTGTAGACCAAAGCTTCAGACGGTACGGCTAGAAATTTTTCTTCGAAGCTGGCGGTCAATACCACTGGCCATTCAACTAACGAGGCGACTTCTTCAAGTAGGCTATCTTCGATGTCGGCTGTGCCACCAATCTTAGCGGCGGCTTTTTCGGCATCGGCTTTGATTAATGCTTTACGGCTTTCGTAATCGGCGATGACTTTGCCTTTTTCTTTTAGGTCGGCAAGGTAGTGATCAGCATGGGCTAATTCAAACTGCTTGAGCCCCATAAAGCGGTGACCGCGAACAGTGCGCGCCGATTTGATACCCAGCAATTCACCTTCAATCAACTCACTGCCTAACAACATAGTTGCTGTGTGCACAGGGCGAATAAATTGGGTTTTATTATTGCCCCAACGCATTGGCTTAGGAATGGGCAATTTATCGAGTGCACGTTGAGCCATAGCAGCGATCAAACTTTTGGTTTCGACGCCTTCAACTTTGGCGTTATGGACTAACCATTCGCCTTTATCTGTAACTAAACGTTCGGCTTGTTCAACAGTAATACCATTACCACGTGCCCAACCTTCGGCGGCTTTAGTCGGTTTGCCTTCAGCATCGAATGCTGAACTCACTGCTGGGCCGCGTTTTTCAACGACTTTGTCAGCTTGTGCAAGGGCAAGTTCAGTGACGTTAATTGCCAGACGACGTGGCGCTGCGTACCAAACGGCTGAGCTGAACGCTAAATCGGCTTTGGTGAGTTCTTCAGTAAAGTTAGCTAAAAAGGATTCAGCCAGTTTACGCAGTGACTTAGGTGGTAATTCTTCCGTGCCTAACTCTATGAGTAAGTTTTCAAAATTCATGTTTTTACCTCTACTTACACATTGGGAAGCCAAGCGCTTCGCGTGCCTGATAATAAGATTCAGCGACCGCTTTCGCCATAGTACGAACGCGTAAGATGTAGCGTTGGCGCTCAGTAACTGAAATGGCATGGCGGGCATCGAGCAGGTTGAAAGCGTGTGAGGCTTTCATCACTTGCTCGTAGGCGGGCAGAGGTAAGGGTTTTTCTAGCGACAATAAATGCTGACACATTTTTTCGCACTGATCGAACAGGGTGAACATAAAATCCACATCCGCGTGCTCGAAGTTATAGGTCGATTGCTCGACTTCGTTTTGATGGAACACATCGCCATAGGTGATTAGGCCTAGTGGACCATCGGTCCAAACGAGATCATAAACACTATCAACACCTTGGATATACATAGCCAGACGTTCTAGGCCATAGGTGATTTCACCTGTGACTGGGCTGCATTCGATGCCGCCAACCTGTTGGAAGTAAGTAAACTGAGTTACTTCCATACCGTTAAGCCAGACTTCCCAGCCTAAGCCCCAAGCACCTAGTGTTGGTGATTCCCAGTTATCTTCCACAAAGCGGATATCGTGGATTTGAGTATCGATACCCAACGCTTGCAGTGAGCCTAAATACAGCTCTTGAATATTGTCAGGTGAAGGCTTCAACACGACTTGGAATTGGTAGTAGTGCTGCAGACGGTTAGGGTTTTCACCGTAACGACCGTCCGTAGGGCGGCGCGATGGCTGCACATAGGCACTGCTCATAGGTTCTGGCCCTAAAGAACGCAGGAAAGTTTGTGGGTGGAATGTTCCCGCGCCGACTTCCATATCTAGAGGTTGAACGATTGCACAGCCTTGCTGTGCCCAATATTCCTGCAGGGTGAGAATGAAACCCTGAAATGTTTTTACGTCGTGTTTTGTCGTCATGTCTACTTGTCTACTGCCGTCAGCCTGAATAGAAAATGGGTTCGATTATACCTTGTAGATATCTGCTTATGTAGGTTATTTTTTACCTTCTTAATTAAAACAATAAGGTTATATGCCATGGAAGAGATCCGTTGTGGCTGGGTAAGTGATGATCCCTTATATCGTGAGTATCACGACAAAGTGTGGGGGCGACCAGTTTATGATCCTAAGGAGCTGTTTGCTAAGTTGTGTTTAGACGGTCAACAGGCAGGATTATCTTGGATAACTATCCTGAAGAAACAACAAAACTATGAACAGGCCTTTGCTAATTTTGAACCAGAAGTGATTGCTGGCTTTGATGAGGCGAAAGTGGAGGAACTTATGTTGAATCCCGGCATAGTGCGTAATCGCTTGAAGGTGAACTCTATCATCAAGAATGCCAAAGGATATTTGGCCTATACTGCCGATGGAAAGGATTTCTCTGCCTTCTTATGGAGCTTTGTAGGTGGTAAGCCCATAGTGAATCAGTTTACAGCCATGTCACAGGTTCCTGCACAAACGCCAGAATCTGAAGCCATGTCAAAAGCCTTAAAGAAACTCGGATTTAATTTCGTCGGCCCAACAATTTGTTATGCCTTTATGCAGGCAGTGGGTATGGTGAATGATCACCTGGTCGAGTGTGTTGCCTATCAGGCCTGTGTTGATTCCTGTACCGTTCAGCATAACCACGATTAACATTAATCGCAGAGCTTGCCGATATTGAAGTAGGGTTGGGGCTTGTGGTAATAGAAGTCTAGAGATAAAAAAGCATGTTCCACGTGGAACATGCTTTTTTATTTTATGAGTGATATCTGGTTAAACCAAATAATTAAAACAGGAAAGCGACTCTCCCATTCTAGCCTTGAGGATAGAGTTTAGATTTTCTCAAAGAAAAATGGCTTACGTTTTTCCTTATCCCCATTAAGCTCATTCATCGTCTCAGCATTAAAAAGCTTGCCGTTGACCATAGTATGAGTGACTTTATCTGTGACGCGTATATCAGCCAATGGATCACCATCAATAACGATTAAGTCTGCGAGCTTACCTTCTTTGATAGAACCGAGTTGCTGTTCCATGCCAAAGGTCGTCGCTGGATTAATGGTGGCCGTTTTCAAAACTTCCATATTGCTCATGCCGCCTTGGGCGAACATCCACATTTCCCAATGTGCCGCTAAACCTTCACGTTGACCGTGAGCGCCTATATTAGGATGAACACCTAACTTATTGAGCTCGTTAGCGACTTTTGCAACATTGAAATGATTGTAGTGGCCATCTGGTGCATGCGGGCGTCGCATGGATCTCGCCTGCAAGATATCGGCGGGGACATACATAGACAGACGTGGATGCGCCCACACATCGGTTTTATCGTACCAGTAGTTTTCGCCTGAAATACCGCCATAGGCAACCACTAAGGTTGGCGTGTAACCGACTTTAGTTTGGCTCCAGAATTGTTTGATATCGTTATAAATCGCCGCGACAGGCAAAGAGTGCTCAACCGTTGTATGGCCATCGGCAACCATGGTTAGGTTATGCTGCAGTAAACTACCACCTTCAGGAACAACCATCATTTCAAGTTCACGAGCGGCGGCAATGACTTGTTGCCTCTGATTACGACGTGGTTGGTTGTAGCTTTTTACGCTAAAGGCCCCGACTTTTTTCAGACGCTCAAGGTGGAATTTGGCATCATCCAGCGAGTCTATGTGTGATGTGTAGCCAGGTGCATTCGCTCCATATAGTATGGTGCCGGTGGAGAATATGCGTGGACCGACGATTTTGCCGGCTTTTTGTTGTTCGGAAGCGGCAAAAATCTCTGTCGTGTCATTCGAGGGATCGTGAATCGTGGTGACACCCAAAGATAAACCAGAATAAAGCGCCCAGTTCTGTTGTGGCACAATTTCATCATCAGCTTGCGGTCCATGGGCGTGGGCATCGAATAGTCCTGGCATGATGGATTTGCCTTTGATGTCGATGATCTGCGCATCCTTAGGAATCGCGATATTGGCATTACCTACGGCGACAATATGATTGTCTTTAACTATGACCACGCCATTATCTATGACTTGGTCGTCTTCCATCGTAATCACTTTGCCGCCGACGAAGGCGATTGTTCCACGTGGAACATCGGCTTTTTCGGTAAAGCCCAAATTGATAATACTTGGCTGAGTCTTTTCATCTTTATTGAGATATCGAGTATCAACCTTGGCTTGATAAAGTTCTGGGCCAAGCGTCCAATACAGTTGGTTGCTTTTACTGTTCCAACTGATACTTTCACCGGCACGGACACTTAATTGGCTTACGGGCAGATTGTTGGCATTGGGGCCAATCTCAACGGTTTCACCGTGTTTAGCAAAAGGTGTCACCCAAACCTTAAAGCGTTCAGCGAAGGCGAGTTGTTCACCATCGGGTGAAACCCTAAATTCAGTCGCATGCTTGCTGCTGTAATGAACTCGCTTATCGAAGCCATCTAAGTTGATAGATGATAACTGTGGTGTATCATCTTCGCTGCTATTCATAAAAAAGACGCGATCGGTATTGGCACCGAATTGAGCTTGGTAGCCATCGGCACTGATCTTGCTATTTTGTTTGCCTTTGATATCGACTTTATAGAGTCCAGGTTCTTGCGACCAAGTTTTAGGTGTGAGATTGCCACCTTGGGTTTTACGATACACCACGAGTTCACCATCGGGTGAAAAGGTGGGCTCAACGTATTTCCCTGGCTCAGATGTTAGCTGCTTAGATTTGCCACCTTTGGCGCTAATGACTTGCACTGTTCCTTGGTCTTGGTCATTCCAAGTGGTGAACACAATATTTTTGCCATCGCGGGACCATTGGGGATACAGTTCTTCAATCCCATTACTGAGTTCAGTTAAGCGCGACATTTTTCCATCGGGCAATGATTTTAACCAAATCTTCCCCAGTGCTTCGAAGGCGACTTTACTGCCATCGGGAGAAACCTGTGCCATACGCAGCATTTTTACATCGAAAACGTCTTTATCAATGTCTTGCTTAAAGCGTACTGAGGGTTGTACTGCTAACTCAGTTTTTACGCTAAATGGGATATCTGTGAGTGTTTTGCTAGCAATATTCAGGCGGTTAATCTTTCCTTTAGCCCAGAAGAAAATATCCTTGTTATCTTGAGTCCACGCCATAGTCGGGTAGACGCCGTGGATTGCCCAAGTCTCTTGCATATCACGGTCTAGTTCGCCAAATAGTTTAGTGGTTTCACCAGACTTGAGGTCGAGCAGGTAGAGTGATGAGTTAAAGTCATCACGCTTTATATAGGCGAGTTTAGTGCCATCAGGACTCGGTGTTGGTCTAATCGCGCCACCAGTTCCTTCTATCAAGATTTCAATATCACCGGTTTGGGTATCATAACGTTTGATTTTGTAGATACCGTTAACTGAGTCCTTTGAGTAATGGAAGGTTTTGCCTGGCGTATCATCTTGGCTGAAGTAGATATAGCGACCATCGGGTGAATACGCGGGTTCGCCTAAATCTTTTTGATCATTTGGTCGTTCAGTCAGTTTAACGCCTTCGCCGCCCGCTACGTGGTATAGCCATACTTCGCCCGCACCTAAACTGCGGCTGGCGGTAAAATGCTTACGGGCAACAAGATACTGGGAGTCTGGGCTCCAAGCGGGACTGTTTAGCAGCCTGAATGTTTCTTGAGTAACAGTTCGTGGATTACTGCCATCGGCATCCATGATCCAAATGTTGTCGCCGCCATCGGCATCCGAGGTAAAGGCAATATGTTTACCATCTGGGCTATAGACGGGCTGCATCTGCCAAGCAATACCTTGGGCTAATGGCTTAGCTTCACCGCCTGATACTGGGATTTGATAAATGTCGCCGAGTAAGTCGAATACAATATGCTTGCCATCTGGACTAACACTCAGGTTCATCCAAGTGCCTTCATTCACATCAATTTTGACTTGCTCTAAGGGTGCATTCGCTGGAGCGTTAACATTCCATTCGGCCTCCTTAGTTTCTACTGCGTTAACGGCGAGGGTATTCATCCCTAGAGCGAGGGCGATATAAAGCGGGGTCAGTTTAGATTTCAACATGTCACTTCCTGTTATCGTTCTTATGGACTGCTTGAGTGGTATTAATTTTAAGATGAACTTTTGTTAATACTTAGTCTAGTTATCGCATAAATAGGAAAGAAGGAAAACGTAAATACTGTTTCAATTGATGACCGAGGGAATGGAAAAGTAACGGCGATATAGATAAGAAAGCGGGCATAGCAGAAAAAGAACCAAGTCACTTGGTTCTTTTTACTGAGGAGTATGGATATTTTGCTAAGAGTGGCTGAATAGCTGGGAATAAAATTAGCTTGGAATAAGCAGAGTGATCTCATCGCCTAAGTGGATCATGGCATCATTCAATACTCGGCAGGTTACACCACCTCGCCAATCTGGCGTGAGCGCGGCTTCTAAACCGACATGCGCTATTTCCATCTTTTTACAGGGGTCGGTCTCACCTGTGATTTCAAGTCGCAACTCACCGATCTGTAAATGTTTACCCACATCGGCACTGCTGAATACGAGATCATCAACCAGAAGATTTGCTCTACGTGTCGTCCAAGGTAAATCTGCCTCGATGCTATGACAGGCCTGTTGCCACTGAAGTTTAGAAAGCACAGTGACTTGGCGTTTGCCTGGACGACCAAACACATCTTTCTCTACGCCACTGAGTTGGGTGACATTGGCACAGAGAACTTCATTCATTGGGCCGCGCTTTACAGTTTTATAGGCAATCGCCAGCAGTTTTGGCATAGTTTCTCACATCCTTTGTTCATGATTAAGTCGTTAACGGATACGACTTAAAGTCCTTTTTTGATCAAATATTGATATGGCGTTTGTGTGGTTTCACTGGCAATTAAGGTGTGATCCATAAATTCACAAAAGCTTGGAATATCGCGCGTTGTAGCAGGATCATCGGCAATGATCAGCAGAGTCTCGCCAGCAGCCATTTGTCTTACCGTTTTACGCACCATCATTACAGGCTCTGGGCAGCGTAAACCAAGAGCATCGAGTCTATGCTGTGCGGTTGAGAAAGCGTCGTTCATATTACCTCTACTGAACGGTTAAGCAGAATTATCTAATGTTACTCCAGCCCCCATGATAAACCAAGTTGGTGGTTTCAATTTGTGATGTGGTTTCATCTATGTTCTATCAATAGAATGTTAGATATTTAATGTTCCACGTGGAACATTAATGGCGAATGTGGGTTTCAACGTTACTCGACGGCTTTATCAATGCTGCGAGATTGAGTGATTGGATGGACTTCTGCGGTACTATTCTCTGATACTAAGTCATTTGCCGCCGCCATAGTTTGCTGCTGTTTGGACGTACGTTTATAGCTATACATTCGCTGATCGGCTTTATGAATTAAGCTGTTGGCTTCTTCATACTCATATGGGCCAGTATCAATAATGCCAAAGCTTAAGGAAATATTGTTTAAACTGAGTTTTATTTGTTGATTGAAGCGAGTGATGAAATTATCTCGGGCTTGTTCTTCACGGCAGTTAGGCATGATGATACAGAACTCGTCTCCACCATAACGAAAGCAATAATCTTCGGCACGAGTAGTGGCTTTAATTGCTTTGGCGACGGCGCACAGTACTTCATCACCCGATCTGTGGCCTTGGGTATCATTAAATAATTTAAAATCATCTACATCTAAGTAGATGACACATACGGGCTCGGCGCGTCTTTGGGCTGCTCTGAGTATGCGAGTTGCGGTTTCTTGCAAGTGCCTTACATTGAGCAAACCTGTTAAGGGATCGGTTTGCGACAGTTCTTCTAACTGCTGGGTTCGCTCTTTGACTTTGCTTTCCATGCTTTGGGCATATTTTTCGGCTTTATCCTTAGCGTTCTCAATCTCGGAGACTAAACTGCGAATATAAGTATCGAATACTAGTGTGACATCAAACAGCACGAGTTTATCAATTGCGGCTCGAATACGTTCGGCTTGACGTACATCTTGTACTGAGCCGTTGATCACTGCATAGATCAACTCCTTGAGTGTGTGTACCGCAGACAGGTAAAGTTTGGGCTCAACACCAATGCGTTTATGGACTAAACCAATCCGTAGGCGATTGTTTACGTACTCAAGATCATAAACACCATTAAATAAATCAAGCACATATCTTCTCTGTGCGGTACGCAGGCGGGCAAGGGTGTCTGAGTCTCCAATCAAGAGCGCAATTTCTGACACACTGGTTTGTAAGCCGTAAAAGTCATCGACGATTTTATTTATGTTTTCTTCGATGATGGGCTTAAAGGATTGTAGGGCCTTTATATCCCCCCAGTAAAAGAGAAGAGCGCCTTACGAGACTCGATCTCCAACTCAGTGATCCGCATTTGTTCGAAAAGGGTCTGTTCCGTTTGTAGCATCAGGCATTCCTCTGGTAAAACAACGAATTGCATCCTTGCACTACACTGCCTAGATTTGGCTGATGATTGCTTGCCTGCTGTCGTCCACAATAGCCAGTAATGCCCTTGTAGTTAAGTCGATAACGGACTGATTTTCAAATGAACAGCAGAAGAAATGAGAAATATTAATATTTACGATGGCAGAAGATTTGGCATAAAAAAACCGGAACAAGCTCCGGTTTTGATAATTATTCGATTAACGAATTAAACACGTTCAAACACGGTTGCGATACCTTGGCCTAAACCAATACACATGGTCGCTAAACCTAAGGTCGCGTCTTTGTCTTCCATCAAGTTGATCAGCGTCGTAGAGATACGCGCACCTGAACAACCCAGTGGGTGACCGAGCGCAATCGCGCCGCCGTTAAGGTTGATTTTGTCGTCAACCACATCCGCTAAGCCTAAATCTTTTACACAAGGTAAAGACTGAGCAGCAAACGCTTCGTTCAGTTCAATCACATCTAAATCGGCAACTGTGATACCGGCACGAGCCAGCGCTTTTTGCGTGGCTGGCACTGGGCCGTAACCCATGATAGCCGCATCACAACCCGCAACCGCCATAGAGCGAATACGTGCACGAATTGGTAAGCCAAGTGCGCGCGCTTTAGATTCTTCCATGATCAGCATGGCTGAAGCGCCATCAGACAGTGCAGAAGAAGTACCCGCAGTGACAGTACCGTTAACTGGATCAAATACCGGACGCAGTGCTGCTAGAGATTCCATTGTGGTTTCTGGGCGGATCACTTCGTCTTGGAGGACTTTAATTAAGGCACCGTTAGCATCGTGACCTTCAATGCCATAGATTTCCTTGGCAAAACGGCCTTCAATCGTCGCAGCATAAGCACGTTGATGAGAACGTACTGCAAAAGCATCTTGCTGTTCACGGGTAATACCGTGCAATTTACCCAGCATTTCAGCCGTTAACCCCATCATGCCAGAGGCTTTTGCCACGTTATTAGTAAGACCTGGGTGGAAGTCGACACCATGGCTCATAGGTACATGGCCCATGTGCTCTACGCCACCAATAATAAAGGTGTCGCCCATGCCAGTCATAATCGCCCGCGCAGCTTGATGGATAGCATCCATTGACGAACCACATAGGCGGTTAACCGTCACAGCGCCTGCTGTCTTTGGAATGCCGGCTAATAGTGAAGCATTACGGGCAATGTTGAAGCCTTGCTCTAGGGTTTGTTGCACACAACCCCAAATCACGTCTTCAATTAGGTTTGGGTCGAGTTGCGGATTACGCAGCAACAGACCTTTCATCAATTCGGCAGAGAGAGTTTCTGCACGTACATTACGAAATACGCCAGCCTTTGAGCGGCCCATCGGAGTACGAATACAGTCTACGATAACAGCTTGTTTCATGATTAAATTCCTTTCCCGCTAATTAGGCTTGGTAGTAGCTACCGTTATTGGCTGCTAATGTACGCATCGCATCTGTGACTTGATACAGACCGCCCAAGTGAGCATATTTGTCTGCTAAGGCCACAAAGTTTGCGACACCCATGGTATCCAAATAACGGAACACGCCGCCTCTGAATGGCGGGAAACCTAAGCCATAAACTAGGCCCATATCCGCTTCGGCTGGTGATGCGACAATACCTTCTTCTAAACAGCGCACGGTTTCGATGATCATAGGGATCATAGTACGGGCAATAATGTCATCGGCTTCAAAGGCTTTTAAGTCGCCAAAGGCATCTTTCAATAGGCCGTAGCTCGTTGGATCGACATCTTTCTTCGGCTTGCCACGGCTATCGACTGAATAGACATAGAAACCTTTGCCATTTTTCTGGCCAAGACGTTTGTTCTCAAACATCACATCAATCGCGTCAGTGCCTGATTTACCCATGCGATCAGGGAAACCTTCAGCCATAACGGCTTGGGCGTGATGACCTGTGTCTAAACCCACTACGTCGAGCAGGTAAGCAGGGCCCATTGGCCAACCGAATTGTTTTTCCATTACCTTGTCGATTGCAGCAAAGTCGCCACCTTCGGCAAGTAAGCCGTTAAAGCCTGCAAAGTAAGGGAAGAGTACGCGGTTAACGAAGAAGCCTGGGCAATCGTTTACCACGATTGGCGTTTTGCCCATTTTGCTGGCGTAAGCCACAACAGAGGCGATGGTTTCTTCAGAACTGTGCTCGCCACGGATAACTTCTACCAACGGCATTTTGTGCACTGGGTTGAAGAAATGCATACCGCAGAAACGCTCAGGTTTCTTCATGCTCTTGGCGAGCAAGTTGATTGAAATCGTTGAGGTGTTTGACGCGATAATTGCATCTTCACTCACATAGCCTTCAACTTCGGCTAAAACCTGTGCTTTAATTTTTGGATGTTCAACAACGGCTTCAACGACAACATCACTGTGTTTAATCGCGGCATAATCTAATGAAGGCGTGATATTGTTCAGCACTTTGGCCATTTTTTCTGGCGTTGAACGGCCACGGGCGACTTGGGCAGACAGCAGTTTGGCGGCTTCATTGAGGCCTAAATCTAATGCTGGCTGGGCGATGTCTTTCATGACAATAGGAGTGCCCTTGCTGGCGCTTTGGTAAGCGATGCCGCCGCCCATAATGCCTGCGCCTAATACGGCCGCGTTGTTGACTTCTTTCGCTAACTTGCCGGCTTTCTTCGCTTTACCTTTAACAAATTGATCATTAAGGAAAATACCGATAAGTGCCTTAGCAACGTCGGTTTTCGCCAGTTTGATAAAGGCTTGATGTTCGATTTGCAGTGCTTCAGCACGACCTTTAGTCGATGCTTGCTCAATTACGCTTACAGCAGCCATTGGTGCAGGGTAGTGTTTACCCGCAACCGCAAACACCATGCCTTTGGCTGTGGTGAATGACATCATAGCTTCAAGTTTTGGCAGTGTTAGCGCAGACAGTTTACGGTTACGACGTGCTTGCCAATCCAGCTTTTCAGCAACAGCATCTTTGAGCATTTGAATCGCAGCAGCTTCTAACGCTTGTGGTGCAACCACGGCATCAACAGCGCCGACTTTCAGTGCATCTTCAGCGCGTTGGTCCTTACCGGTCGTGATCCACTCAAGTGCGTTATCTGCACCAATCACACGTGGCAGACGAACTGTGCCGCCAAAACCTGGGATGATGCCGAGTTTAGTTTCGGGTAA
The DNA here is from genome assembly GCF_019655335.1 of Shewanella hafniensis. GTDB lineage: Bacteria > Pseudomonadota > Gammaproteobacteria > Enterobacterales > Shewanellaceae > Shewanella > Shewanella hafniensis. Next base: position 20,181 of record NZ_BPFD01000018.1, on the reverse strand, counting down.
ACCGATTTTGGCTGTGGTGTCTGCGATACGGAAATCGGTTGCCAGAATGGTTTCACAGCCGCCACCTAAGGCAAAGCCTTTGATTGCTGATGCGGTTGGGAAAGGCAAGTCTTCGAGTTTGTTGAAGACGGCGTTAGCTTGTTCAACCCAAGAGAGCAATACGGCGTCATCTTGTGCGAACAGGCCTAAAAATTCGGTAATGTCAGCGCCCACAATAAAGGTATCTTTACTTGAGGTCAGCACTAACGCTTTGATATTGGAATCTTGCTTGATGCTGTCTAATGCCGCATCGAGCGAGGCGAGAGTTTCTCTGTCGAATTTGTTCACCGAACCGGGTGCGTTAAAGCACAGCTTGGCAATATTATCCTCGAGTAACTCAACCTGAATTGTAGGACTTTGGTAGATCATTGCTTGCTTCCTTTTGGCTTAAAAGTGATACCCACCATTATGTGTTGGTGCTAGTACGACTCTCTATCTCACAGCAGCTTCGGCCATCATTTGACCAGTTGTATGCCAGTGTGCTTCGAAATTCGATAAATTACAACACCCAATTTAAACGACTGTTTAATTTCTTGTCGGCTAGAGTGATTTTTCACCTTTGTGATACACTGCACAGAGTGTAGAACACCTAGAATGCGTTAAATCACTTGGCGGATAAATAGGTCTTTGTGGCTGTTTACCTTAGACGTTTAAACGCTGCAGCTATGCTAGGGCTGAACTGAACTCTTAAAGATAATCATGACGTTATCGCTTTAATGTTCTTTGTTCCGCAGTCATGTATTTTAGATAGAGTGACAGTTTAATGTTTTGATTGAATCTGTTGTTCATGATCAGATTAAGATTATGTGAGCAAATTCGGCTCATATTATTAACTTTTATTCATTGCAGGAGATGACAAATGGATCAGTTGGCTCATCACTATCGTGCCCATATTGCCGAGTTAAACCGTCGAGTCGCAGAGATTTTGTCTCGAGAAGCCTTGTCTGGTTTAGTGATTCATTCGGGTCAGCCGCATCGGATGTTTTTGGATGATATCAATTATCCCTTTAAGGCAAACCCGCACTTCAAGGCATGGTTGCCAGTGTTGGATAATCCGAATTGCTGGTTAGTGGTTAACGGCCGTGATAAGCCGCAACTGATTTTTTATCGTCCTGTGGATTTTTGGCACAAAGTGTCTGATGTGCCTGATATGTTTTGGACTGAGTATTTCGATATTAAGCTGCTGACCAAGGCTGATAAGGTCGCTGAGTTTTTACCGACAGCTATCGCCAATTGGGCCTATTTAGGTGAGCATTTAGATGTGGCCGAAGTGCTGGGTTTTACCAGTCGTAATCCCGATGCTGTGATGAGTTATCTGCATTACCACAGAACCACTAAAACCGAATATGAGTTGGAATGTATGCGTCGCGCTAATCAAATTGCGGTGCAGGGACATTTGGCGGCTAAAAATGCCTTTTATAATGGTGCGAGCGAGTTCGAAATCCAGCAGCACTATTTATCTGCCGTAGGCCAGAGCGAGAATGAAGTGCCCTATGGCAATATCATCGCCCTTAACCAAAATGCGGCGATTTTGCATTACACCGCACTTGAACACCAAAGCCCTGCGAAACGTTTGTCATTTCTTATCGATGCCGGCGCGAGTTACTTTGGCTATGCCTCTGATATCACCAGAACCTACGCATTCGAGAAGAATCGTTTCGATGAATTGATCACTGCGATGAACAAGGCACAGCTAGAGCTTATCGACATGATGCGTCCGGGCGTGCGTTATCCCGATTTACACTTGGCCACCCACGCTAAAGTCGCACAAATGCTATTGGATTTTGATTTAGCCACAGGTGATACCCAAGGTTTGGTCGATCAAGGCATAACCAGTGCTTTCTTTCCCCATGGCTTAGGCCATATGTTAGGCCTACAAGTGCATGATGTTGGCGGCTTCTCCCACGATGAACGCGGAACTCATATTGCGGCGCCAGAGGCTCATCCATTCCTACGTTGCACCCGCATTTTAGCGCCAAACCAAGTGCTGACTATGGAACCTGGGTTATACATTATCGATACTCTGCTCAATGAGCTTAAACAAGATAGTCGTGGCCAACAGATCAATTGGCAAACGGTGGATGAGTTAAGGCCTTTTGGCGGTATTCGTATCGAAGATAACGTCATAGTGCATCAAGATAGAAATGAGAACATGACCCGTGAACTCGGCTTGGCTGATTGATATAGGGTAAAGATTAGGGCGGATGTGTGCTCGAAAGTTATAGTGTTCCCTGTGAAGATATCGTGATTGAAGAAGAGATAAAGCATAGCCGCTTTATCTCTTTTCTGTTTCATTGCGATAGCTTTGATAAATTTAAGTTAGTACTCACTGACATAAAGCGTGATTATCCCGGCGCCAGCCATTATTGCTCAGCTTTTGTTGCTGGCGCACCGGATGATAGCGTCTTGATTGGTTCGAGTGATGACGGTGAACCCGCCGGCAGTGCTGGTCGCCCCATGTTAGCTGTGTTGCAAGGGGCAAATATCGGCGAAGTGGGTGCTGTTGTGGTGCGTTATTATGGCGGCACTAAACTGGGTGTCGGTGGACTCGTTCGGGCTTATACGTCGGGCTTACGGCAAGGTTTGGTTCAATTACCGACGCGACTTAAACAGTTACGTTATCCCGCCAAGTTGCATTGTGATTATGCGCAGCTACGCGATGTGGAGCATCTATTACAACAAATGGATGCCGTGATTATCGATAAGCAATTTGCCGCAGCGGTCGATATTGTGTTTGAGATAGGCCGGCAGCAACAGGCATTGCTGTGTGAGTCGCTGGCGACGCTCAGTCAGGGAAGTTTGAGGCCTGAGTTTGAGCTGTGATGCCTGCGTAAATTATGCCAAAATAGCCCTAATGCTGAAAATACCTTTGCAGCCAATGGAATGATTGAACTCGCTTAATGCAATATAAAACCATAATAAGAATCATAGGCCTGCTGATTGGTTTATTTTCAATCACTATGCTGCCACCAGCACTGATCGCTGTTTGGTATAACGATGGCGGCGGCACGGCGTTTATGCAGGCATTTTTTGTCAGCCTATTTATTGGTTTCTGGCTCTGGTATCCCAATCGCCACTGTAAAGAAGAATTGCGTACCCGAGAGGGTTTCCTGATTGTGGTCCTATTCTGGACCGTGCTGGGTTCTATCGGTGCCTTACCGTTTATCTTCTCGAGCCAACCCGACCTCAGTTGGACTGATAGTTTCTTCGAATCTTTTTCTGCGTTAACCACCACCGGAGCCACTGTCATTGTCGGGCTCGATTTCCTACCTAAGGCCATTTTGTTTTACCGCCATATGCTGCAATGGCTCGGCGGTATGGGGATTATTGTGCTCGCAGTGGCGATTTTACCTGTACTTGGCGTCGGGGGAATGCAGCTCTATCGCGCTGAAATTCCGGGCCCCGTCAAAGACAGTAAGATGACCCCGCGGATAGCCGAAACCGCTAAGGCACTGTGGTATATCTATTTATTGCTAACCATTTCCTGTGCGACCGCCTATTGGCTGGCGGGCATGAGTGTGTTCGATGCGGTTTGTCATTCATTTTCTACTATCGCTATTGGCGGTTTTTCGACCCACGATGCCAGCATGGGGTATTTCGATAGCTCAGTGATTAACCTTATTTGCGTGTTCTTTTTAATCGTTTCAGCGGTGAACTTTAGCGTGCATTTTGCGGCATTTTCGCGGCGAGGGATTAACGTTAAAGTCTATTTTAAAGATGCCGAATTTAAGATGTTGGTGGCGATTCAACTCATTCTTACCGCGATTTGTTTCCTCACGCTTTATCATTCGGGCATTTATGATTCGCCGGAAGAAACCTTAGATCATGCCTTATTTCAGGCGGTTTCCGTGGCCACTACCGCAGGGTTTGGTACTGAAAGCTTCCACATGTGGCCGCTGTTTTTACCTATTCTATTGATATTTTCAAGCTTTATCGGTGGCTGTGGCGGATCGACTGCGGGTGGGATTAAGGTGATTCGGGTCATTTTGCTGCTGTTACAGGGCTCGCGCGAATTAAAGCGACTGGTTCATCCTAAGGCGATGTTCTCTATCCGTATTGGTTCTAAAGCCTTGCCTGATCGCGTTGTTGATGCCGTGTGGGGGTTCTTCTCTGCCTATGCGCTGGTGTTTGTGATCTGTATGCTTGCACTCATGGCGATGGGATTAGATGATATTACCGCCTTTAGTGCTACCGCAGCTTGCTTAAACAACCTAGGCCCAGGCTTAGGTGCAGTAGCCAGTAACTACGCCAGTATTGGCGATGGGGCCAAATGGGTATTGGTCGTGGCTATGCTGTTTGGTCGCCTCGAAGTATTTACCTTACTGATTTTGTTTACGCCAACTTTTTGGAAGAATTAATCATGCAGACGTTAATAATTTATTCGACAATTGATGGCCAAACATTGGCAATTTGCCAAAAAATGAAGACGATTGCTGAGCAAGCGGGAGAGCAGGTTTCGCTGGTCACATTAGCGCAAGCAGAAGCGCTGAGCTTAGCGGATTTCGATAAAGTGCTGATTGGCGCCAGTATTCGCTATGGTAAACATAGACCTGAACTTTACCAGTTTGTGAACCGCCACCATGCGGTGCTCGATACTAAGATTAATGGCTTTTTTACCGTTAATGTCGTGGCGCGCAAACCCTTAAAGAATACGCCTGAAACCAATCCTTATATGCAAAAGTTCCTGCAATTATCACTATGGCAGCCACAGTTGCTTGAAGTGTTTGCGGGCAAGATTGATTATCCTAAATACGGTTTGTTCGATCGCACTATGATACGTTTCATTATGTGGATGACTAAAGGACCAACCGATATCAGTGGCACCTTTGAGTTTACCGATTGGGAAAAAGTCGACGCCTTCGCTAACCGCTTTAGCCAATCTTAAAAATCATTAAGCCCTAATCACCTGCAAGTGATTAGGGCTTAGATTTAAGCTAGCTTTACCGCCGTTTACACTGCGCAGTAGCGGCTATGCAGAATAGAAATCACTTGGGTGACTTGCTCGTTCTTGAGCTTGTAGTAAACAATCTGCGAGCTCTTACGGGTATCCACCAGATCTTCTGCGCGTAATACGGCTAAATGCTGGGATAGTGCCGATTGGCTTAATGGCACAGTGGCATTGAGTTCAGTTACGCTCAACTCTTTGTCTAGTAATAGGCATAAAATCATTAGGCGATAAGGGTTCGCTATGGCCTTAAGCCATTTAGCCGCACTTTCCGCATTAGTTACCATTGCAGCTACATCTATGTCATTTTGCATAAGGTCACTCACTTCATCGCTTTTGATTAGATAATTCTAATTGAACACCTGTGTTTACGCAATCATACTGCTCAGCCATGCAGATCTCAATTTTTGCATCTCAGAATATGAGATACGGCTGATTTGTGATCCTATCAGAGGTTTATTTAACCTAATCTTGCCACAATAGTGACATTAACTCAGTTGATCGGTAATTCCCTATGACACGCGTTCTCGTACTTTATTTTACCCGTGGTGGCCACACGGCCAAGATTGCCAATGCAATTGCCGACCAATTAACTTTTCGTGGCGCTAAGGTCGATCTCGTTGATATCAATAGTGCTGCCGCAACTTGTATTAATTGGCCCGATTATGATGTCGTCGCCTTAGGTGCCTGCGTTCTTTATGGCACTTATGATAAGAGTGTGTTCCAGTTTATCGAGCAGCATGCAGAAGCTTTGGGGGCATTGCCAAACAGTTTCTTCTGCGTCAACGTGGTGGCGAGAAATCCAGAAAAACGTATTCCTGAGAATAATAAATATCTGCAAAAGTTCATCGCCTTATCGCCGTGGACGCCAGCCGATCTTAAAATTATTGCGGGGAAAGTGGATTATCCTTCATGGCCTTGGTACGACAGGTGGATGATCCTGTTGATTATGAAGATGACCAAAGGCCCAACCGATCCTAAGTCGGTTATCGATTACACCGACTGGGCAGATGTGAAGGTCTATGCCGATCATCTGTTGGAATTGGCTGAAGTTACCGCTATTTAGGACGAGTCAGGCTTAATAAAAAAGGCGCTTAACGAGTTAAGTTAAGCGCCTTTTTAGTATCCAAGCTCTACTGCATTAATACTTCCAAAAACTCGGGTGGAATAACACTGCTACGGTCAGAATCTCTAAACGGCCGAGGAGCATACCGAGTGACAAGGCCCATTTCGCTACGTCGGGCAGAGTTGAAAAGTTACCCGCAGGGCCAATAATTGGGCCTAAACCTGGGCCTACGTTGGTGACCGCCGTGATAGCGCCAGTAAAACTGGTCATAGGGTCGAGCCCCGTGAGCACTAAAATTACCGACAAGCCAACAATCACCATCACAAACAACAGCACGAAAGTGATCAGCGAGCGCACGATATCTTCACTTATGATGCGATTGTTGTAGCGTTCCCTAAAGATACCGTTTGGATGACATTGCTGTTTCAATTGCTCGCGCATAATGGCGCCAGCAATTTGAAAGCGGAAGATTTTAATCCCGCCCGAGGTTGAGCCAGAGCAGCTACCGACAAACATTAAAAACAGGAAAGCGATGTTGGCAAAGGCGCCCCAAGCACCGTAATCCGTTAAGCCATAACCTGTGGTGGTCACCACAGAAACCACGTTAAAGCTGGATAAACGCAGCGCATCGAGGAGTTCAATGTCGCGGGTTTGCCACAGCCAAAAGCCAATAAAACAGGACACAAAGGTCAGGAAAAATAAGAAGCCTTTGACCTGAGCATCGTTCCAAATCCGCAGATCCTTTTGCTGTATGGTTTGTACAAACATGAGTAGTGGCAAACCACCTGCAGCCATAAAGAACACGCCAACCCAGTGGGCCGAGTTAGAAAACGCGGCCATAGAGCTATCGGAGGTGGAATAACCGCCGGTTGATAGGGTGGTCATGGCATGATTGACTGCTTGAAACCACGTCATCCCTGCCAGATGATAGGCAACGCAACAAGCAGTTGTTAGCAAAATATAAATAAAGAATAGGTACTTAGCCATACTTTGGGTACGTGGTACGGCTTTATCGCTCCAATCCGAAGATTCAGTGCGGAACAGCCGCATACCACCAACGTTTAAGAAGGGCAGAATGGCCACCGCCATCACGATAAAGCCAATTCCGCCTAGCCACTGCAATAAAGAGCGCCAGATTAAGATACTGTGATCCATGGTATCCAACCCCGAGAGCACGGTAGAACCTGTGGTCGTGATGCCGGACATAGTCTCAAAGAAGGCGTCGGTATAACCAATCCCGTGATACAAGGTAAAGGGCATGGCTGCAAACAAGCTAACGATCAACCACGTCAAGCTGGTCAGCAGGAACATATCGCGGATATTGAGGTTAATGGCTTTGCTCTGGCCATTGTGTAAACACAAGCTGGCACTAATACCTGTCACTAACGCCGACAGCATGAAAGAGCCTACTGTTTCCTCGGCATTGAATACGGCGAGGAGCAGTGGGATCAACATGAAGGCTGTCAGCATGGACAAAAACAGCCCTAAAATAAACAATAGTGGTCTAAAGTTCAGCATAAGTTGGCTTACTTAGGTTTTAGAAGAAGAAAGCACTTGGTTGGAAAAGCTTCTCGACTTCGCCGACAAACTTTTTATTCACTAGGAATAAGATCACGTGATCCCCTTGTTCTATCACGGTTTTGTCGTGAGCCATTAATACTTCGTCGTTGCGGACAATAGCACCAATGGTGGTTCCCGGTGGCAACTTAATATCGCCAATGGCTTTGCCAACCACTTTAGACGTGCTGGCATCCCCGTGGGCAATCGCTTCAATTGCCTCGGCGGCGCCGCGACGTAGGGAGTAAACGTTACAGATATCACCTTGACGGATATGGGTTAACAGTGCCGAAATGGTGGCTTGTTGGGGTGAGATAGCAATATCGATGTTAGCTTCTTGGACGATATCGACATAGGCTTCGCGCTGGATCAGCACCATGACCTTTTTTGCGCCCATACGTTTTGCCAGTAATGCTGACATAATGTTGGCTTCGTCGTCATTGGTTACCGCAATAAATACGTCGGTTTGATCTATGTGTTCTTCGAGCAGTAATTCTTGATCTGAAGCGTCACCGCAGAACACGGTAGTATTTTCCAGTTGCTCCGATAGGGCTTCAGCGCGCTCATACTTATGCTCAATCAGTTTAACTGAGTGGGTACGCTCGAGGCGTTTGGCTAAACCTAAGCCTATGTTACCGCCACCGGCGATCATAATGTTGCGGTAGGAGTTATCGAGCTTCTGCATTTCGCTCATCACAGCGCGAATGTGGCGACTGTCGGCGACGAAGAAGACTTCATCATCGGCTTCGATAATCGTGGTACCGCGAGGCATGATAGGGCGGCCTTGGCGGAAAATTGCCGCAACCCGGGTATCAATATTTGGCATGTGTTCGCGCAGTGCCGCTAACGCATTACCTACCAGTGGACCACCATAATAGGCACGAACGGCCACTAGACTTAGCCGTCCTTCGGCAAATTCGAGCACTTGCAGTGCGCCGGGATATTCAACGAGTCGTTGGATGTAAGCGGTCACTAACTGTTCAGGGGCGATTAACTCATCGATCACGAAGCCGCCGCGGGGGCGGCCGTCGCTATTTTTGGTTTCACTGTCGATAAAAAGTTTATCGCGCATCGCCAGATAAGGTTCTGAGCGAATACGGGCAATTTTTGTTGGTGTGCCGAAGAGGGTGTAAGCAATTTGGCAGGCGGCCATGTTGCATTCATCGCTATTGGTTACCGCGATCAGCATGTCGGCATCTTCTGCGCCTGCTTCTCTAAGTACGTCTGGATGGGCCGCATGGCCCGCCACAACGCGAAGGTCATATTTATCTTGCAGGGCGCGTAGTCGGGATTTGTCACTATCTACAATAGTGATGTCATTATTCTCACCGACCAAGTTCTCGGCCAAGGTTCCCCCGACTTGACCCGCACCTAATATGATAATTTTCATGGCCTTGCTTACTTCCTAATCGGTCGCTTTTAATAAACGGGCGTAATAGAACCCATCCATATTGTCTTGTCCTGGCGTGATTTGCCAACCTATATCCTGTGGCGAATGTTGCTGGGAGAGTGTGTCTAGCTTAGCATCTGTGGTTCTGGCCAAAAATGCACTGATCTGGTCGCGGTTTTCCTGCGGTAAAATCGAGCAAGTAGCATAAAGTAGCGTGCCACCGGGTTTGAGCCACTTCCAGCAATGATCGAGAATTTGCTGTTGTAGTTCAGCCAGCTCTTCGATGTCATGGTTTTTACGTAACCATTTGATATCGGGATGGCGGCGGATCACTCCCGTGGCCGAGCATGGCGCGTCCAGTAAGATACGATCAAATTGTCCACCTTGCCACCATGAGTCAATATTGGCCGCATCGCCATGGATAAGCTCCGCTTTTAATGACAAGCGGTCAAGGTTCTGTTGCACCCGCTCGAGACGTTTAGCATCAAAGTCGACGGCAACCAGTTTAATGCTTGGCTCAAGTTCGAGTAGATGACAGCTTTTACCACCGGGCGCAGCGCAGGCATCGAGGATTAATTCATTCGCTTGTGGTGCCAGTAATGTCGCCGCCCATTGCGCCGCGCCATCTTGCACTGAGGCTGCACCGTCATGGAAGCGTGGCAGTGTGGCAACATCCTTTGGATGCGCTAAAAGAATGGCATCTGCACTGCTGCCTTCACTTGCTTCAATTTCGAGGTCGGCTAAAGCGGCTAGGTATTCGGTACGGCCTTGGGATAAGCGATTATTACGCAGCCACATAGGTGGGCGTTCATGGCTTTGTTGAATGATGTCTTGCCACTGCTCGGGATAGGCTTCTTTTAAGCGCTTAATCAACCAAGCGGGTGTGTTGTAGCTTAAGGTATCTGACTCAGTGCTGAGCGGCGAAAGCTGGCGCTGAATGTTGCGCAGTACACCGTTAACGACCTTAACCATGCCTTCAAACTTTAACTGGCGACAGGCTTCGGCGGTTTCTGAAATCGCGGCGTGGCTTGGAATACGAGTGAAGTAAAGTTGATAGCAACCTATGATCAGCAGCTGGTGAATAATCCTTTGCTTACCTTTGAGTGGTTTCGCTAAGCATTCACTGATGCGTTTTTCTATTTGCGGCAGAGTGCGCATCACGCCATAGCAGATCTCGGCAAGTAGGGCTTTATCTTTGCCGCTGGTCAGGTGTTTTTGTTGTTCGGGCAGGGCGACCGAGAGTGACACGCCTTTTTCTAATACTTCGAAGATGGCTTTCGCAGCCAGCGCGCGCAAGTTCATACTATTGTGCCTCGTTTGCGAGGCGAGTATTCGGGCTAAACCATTCACCTCGAGCATTGAGAATATCGGCAACATTGAGCGGCTTTTTCCCTGGCAGCTGCATACTTAGCAGGGTCAATACGCCGTCGGCAGTGGCGACTTCTATGCCTTTTTTACTGGCGCTGATAATAGTGCCCGGAGCGGCTGTGCTGGTGGTTTCGCTGACTTGGGTCTGCCACACTTTAATAGTATTGCCTTGGTGCTCAAAGTAACTCACAGGCCAAGGATTAAAGGCTCGGACTTCTTGCCAGAGTTGCTTGGCAGATTTATTCCAATCGAGTCTGGCTTCTTCTTTACTGAGTTTTTCTGCGTAGTTCGCTAGGGCTTCATCTTGTTTTTCAGCTGCTAAGGTGCCGTTTGCTAGACCTTCTAGGGCTTGCAATAGGGCAACAGGACCTTGTTCAGCCAATTTCTCGTAAAGGCTGGCTGAGGTGTCGCTATCTTTAATCGGCAGAGTGGTTTTCAGTAGCATATCGCCGGTATCTAAACCCACATCCATCTGCATAACGGTCACGCCAGTTTCTTTGTCGCCGGCCCAAAGTGCGCGTTGGATTGGTGCAGCACCGCGCCAGCGTGGCAAGATAGAACCGTGAACGTTAATACAACCTAAACGTGGTGTATCTAATACGACTTTTGGCAAGATCAGACCGTAGGCAACTACCACCATAATATCGGCATTCAGCGCGGCAAGTTCTTGTTGCGCGGGTTCTTTACGTAATGAACCCGGTTGGTACACAGGAATATTGTTGGCGACGGCGAGTTCTTTTACTGGGCTGGCGGTCAGTTTCTTGCCGCGGCCAGCGGGTCTATCGGGCTGAGTGTAAACGCCAATCACATTGTGGTGTGAGTTAAGCAGTGCTTGTAAGTGGCGAGCGGCAAAATCCGGTGTTCCGGCAAAGATGATGTTGAGTGGTTTCAAATCTGATCCTATGCTTATTTGGCGTCCAATCGGGCCGCTTTTTCAAGTTTTTGTTTGATCCGCTGACGTTTTAGCGGTGACAGATAATCGACAAACAATTTGCCTTTGAGGTGATCCATTTCGTGTTGAATGCAGATAGCAAAAAGCTCATCGGCCTCAACAATAAATTCGTTGCCGTGCCTGTCTAAGGCTTTTACCGTAACAAATTCGGCGCGATCGACTTTGGCATAAATACCCGGCACCGACAGGCAGCCTTCTTCATTGCAGAAGTCGCCGCTGCTGGCGATAATTTCGGGATTAATAAACACTTTAGGTCGTTCGACTTCATCTTGTAAGTCCATGACAATAAGTTGTTTATGGTAATCCACTTGGGTTGCGGCCAGACCGATACCTTTCTCTTGATACATGGTTTCGAACATATCATCAATTTGAGTCTGCAGCTCGGCATTAAACTCTGTGATGGGGGTCGCTTGTGTCCGCAATCTTTCGTCAGGGAATTGTAATACTTTTAATAGTGTCATACATAAACTCTTAACAAGTCTGTCAAATCTCTGCCAGTTAGTTATACTGACTGATGCTAATGGGTTAATTTTAATCTTTAGTGCCTATCAATAACAGTAAAAGCTCAAACTAAGAGCCAAACAACATGGAAATACCCATGAAACGGTTAATTTTACTCGCGTTAATGACATTCAATTGCACGTTTGTTGCCGCCGATACCCTTACCCTGAAAGCGGGGCATCCTGAGTCATATGTAGTGAAAAAGGGCGATACTCTTTGGGATATCTCCGCAGCGTTTCTAAATGATCCATGGAAATGGCCACGTCTTTGGGATGTAAACCCGCAGATTGCCAATCCCCATCTTATTTACCCTGGCGATCAACTCACCCTAGTGTTTGTTGATGGTCAGCCTCGACTCGTGCGCAACGGCGACATACTCGATACTGCTAAACCCCATGTAAAGAAGAGCCCTGAAGGACGGGTCATTGCGAAGAGCAATGCGATTCCTGCCGTTGACTTGGCCTTGATTGAACAGTATTTAGTGCAGAATCGCGTTGTCGCAACCGACTGGCTTGCCGAGCAACCTATGGTATTGGCAGGTGAAAGCCCATCGCGTCATCATATTGTGGGTGATGTCATTTATATCGATGCTGAACTGCCGATGAATCAAAAGTACGGTGTTTACGAACGTGGTCGCGAGTTTTTCAATAAGGAGTCTGGCGAGGCGATAGGACAAGAAGCTATTTTAGCCTCAACTGGGCAAGTGGTTGAGTCTGGTAAGGTGTCAAAAATTAAGTTGTTAACCAGCTTTCGTGAAACCAAAGCAGGTTTCAGAGTCATGCCGATGGAAAGTGATTCCTTGATGTCAGCTTATTTCACCCCAAAGCCTGCAGAGTTAAAGACACCAGCTGTTGTGCTTGCTATCGAATCGAAGATGCGTAAAGCGGGTAAGTTGGATGTGGTGTACTTAGATAAAGGCACCCAAGATGGGGTTGAGCCCGGAGTCGTGTTCTCTATTTACCGTGATGGTGAGGTCATTGTCATCAACAATGATGGTTTGCCAGTGCCTGCCACTGAGCGCACCGCCTACGATAACCTGATGGCATCTGTCTCATCGGATCGTGCTATTCAAATGCCGGATATCTATCATGGCAAGCTGTTAGTTTTCAAAGTATTCGACAAAGCGAGCTTAGGTTTGATTGTTTCCACCGAGCGTCCTGTGCGTGTCGACGATAAGTTAATTGCCCCAGAGTCTTTAGCCTTAAGAGGTCAGTAATATCTGAACATTTGGTCGATTGGTTAGTTGTTTGTGCTGTATCTGGGCTAGGACCCGCTCGGATCCAACAATTATTAACGCACATGGAAGTGGACGACCTCAGGCAAAGGTTAGAGCACGAGCGAGAAGCGCTACCTTTATCTGACCATCTGCTCCATAGCCTCGCTATTGATTATCAAAAAGTCGATATCGCCCTCGAATGGCAGCAGCAAGCCGCTGACCATCATCTCGTTAGTTTCTCCGATCCGCTTTATCCTCCGTTATTAAAACAACTCTCAGATCCGCCCGTCGTCCTGTTCGTTAAAGGTTGTTTGGAGGCGTTAGTCCTGCCTTATCTTGCCATTGTCGGCAGCCGTAATGCTTCACCAGGCGGATTGCAGGTCGCTTATCAGCTGGCTGCTGAAATGTCTTCAATGGGATTTGGTATCTGCAGCGGTATGGCGATGGGGATTGATGGCGCTGCCCATAAAGCCTGTGTTGAACATCAAGGGCGAACCGTTGCTGTGCTTGGGACTGGCATTGAGACTGTTTATCCACGAAAACATCGGCAGCTTTATCATGATATTCAGCAGCAAGGCTGTATACTTAGCGAGTTTTGGCCAGATGTCGGTCCCTTTGCGGGGAATTTCCCGAAACGAAATCGGATTATTAGCGGTCTTTCTTTAGGGACACTTGTGGTTGAAGCCTGCCGTAAAAGCGGTTCTTTAATCACAGCGAGATTGGCGATGGAGCAAGGGCGTGAGGTGTTTGCCGTTCCGGGCTCAATCTTGGGCGGTTACCATCAAGGCTGCCATGATTTATTACGTGATGGGGCAAAACTTGTGGAAACAGCCGCCGATATAGTGGAGGAGTTGGCAAGTTTAACCGCTTACCACCTTGAAGAATTGAAGTTATGCCACCATATACAGCAAGGCGAGATTTGTAATTTGCCATTTTCGTCTCTGTTAGCTAGTGTAGGTTATGAAACTACATCCATTGATGCAGTAGTTGAACATAGTGGGAAAACGATAGATCTGGTGTTAGAACAAATGCTTGAACTTGAGTTGCAAGGTTGGGTGATTGCAGTACCCGGTGGTTACGTCAGAGTAAAGAGGAGCTAGCCATGTTTGATATCCTCATGTATCTATTTGAAAACTATGTTCACAGTGAAGTTGAACTACTAGTTGATGAAGACGAGTTAACCAAGGAACTCACTCGTGCCGGATTTCATCAATCCGAGATTTTAAAAGCGTTAACTTGGTTAGAGCGCTTAGCAGAATTACAAGAAGGGGATAAACCTTATCTTTGTAATCACGATCAGCATTCGTTTCGTATCTATACAAAGGACGAAATGGACAAGCTGGATGTGGAATCCCGCGGTTTCTTGCTGTTTTTAGAGCAAGTTAAAGTGCTGAATGTCGAAACCCGTGAAATGGTGATCGATAGAGTCATGGAGTTGGATGAGCCAACCCTGATTTTAGAAGATCTCAAATGGGTTATCTTAATGGTGTTGTTTAACGCTCCTGGTCATGAGTCCGCTTATGAGCAAATGGAAGATTTAATCTTCGAACAGCCCGAAGGCCGACTACATTCTTAATCGTTGTGAAAGATGAATTATGAGAGAAAGGAGGCTAAGACCTCCTTTTTTGATGCCATAAATTCCTTGGTGGCACTGCGCTTGATATCTTAATGCGCTACGACAGGTGGTGAATGATTATGTCTAAGATTGATGAACAATTATTTAGTGCCCACGAACACGCACTGGAAAAAGAATACGAACTTTGCCCTGAATGTGGCAGCGAGTTATCGGTCAAACACAGTAAGCACGGCGGTTTTATTGGTTGTAATAATTACCCTAGCTGTAATTACACTCGCCCATTAGTGCAGCACGAATCCATTGAAACTCAAGTGATTGAAGGTTCTGTCTGCCCTGAATGCGGCCACGAGTTGGCGGTCAAGTCTGGGCGATTTGGGATCTTTATCGGTTGTACTCAATATCCTAGCTGCACGCATATTGAAAAACAGGATCAAGCGAGCGACAAGCCTGATATCTCTTGCCCAGAATGCAAAACGGGTAAACTGGAGCACAGAACGAGCCGCTTCGGAAAAAGTTTTTATGCCTGTAGCGCTTACCCTAAGTGCAAATTTATTGTGAATTATCCTCCGGTTGCTGAAGCTTGCCCGAGTTGTGGTTTTGGGATCTTAGTCGAGCGTAAAGGTGCGGCAGGGATGCGTTTAGAATGCCCGCAAAAAAGCTGTAAATACAAAAGACCACTTTAGTTTATTGTGTGACCTGCATCTTAATATTTGGCCGATGAAAGTGGCTTGCGTATAATCCTCGGCTGACCGCTGATGGGGCGGTCAGTATTCGAAGTATTCGAATTTATCCAATAATTTGATTGTTGAAATCGACAATACTTAAAAGGTGATCCTAAGATGTTGCAGCTGCACCCATCTGACATAAAACATATTGTGCTTAACGGTGGTGTTATCGCTTATCCAACCGAGGCGGTTTATGGCCTAGGTTGCGACCCAGATAACGACACTGCTATCCAAAAGTTATTGGCGGTAAAACAGCGCCCATGGCAGAAAGGACTGATCTTAGTCGCCAGTGATTTTCAGCAGCTTTTAGCTTATGTTGATGAATCGCAATTAACGGCTGAGCAGCTTGAATTTGCATTTTCCAAGTGGCCAGGGCCTTTTACCTTTGTCATGCCAATCAAAGCGCATGTTTCAAAATACCTCTGTGGCGAATTTGACTCTATCGCAGTGCGAGTGTCGGCCCACGCTGGGGTACAAGCCCTGTGCCGCGCGCTTAATAAACCTTTAGTGTCGACCAGCGCTAACCTTGCAGGTGAAGATCCCGCATTAACTACCGCTGAAATCCTCGCTGATTTTTCCGGTAAAATCGATGCACTCGTATTAGGCGAACTCGGCGAACAACGTCAACCCTCGACCATTATCGATGCGCGTAGCGGCAAAATTTTACGAAATGGACAATGAGCAAACCAATAATAAGGATAACAAGATGAGTGTGCCTGATGCTGCAGTGGTAAAAGCGTATTTACTCGATTTACAAAACCGAATTTGTGCCGGTTTAGCAAAGTTAGATGGTCAAGCGACCTTTGCCGCTGATTCATGGACCCGCGCCGAAGGCGGTGGTGGCACGAGCCGAGTATTAACCCAAGGTGCAGTATTCGAGCAAGCTGGAGTTAACTTTTCCCATGTGACTGGCGCAGCTATGCCAGCGTCGGCAACGGCGCATCGCCCAGAACTGGCGGGTCGCAGTTTTGAAGCTATGGGTGTGTCTTTAGTGATCCATCCTAACAATCCGTATATACCGACGACTCACGCCAATGTGCGCTTCTTTATCGCGCAAAAAGAGGGTGCCGATCCCGTGTGGTGGTTTGGCGGTGGTTTTGACTTAACACCTTATTATCCATTTGAAGAAGATGTGCGCGAGTGGCACCAGACGTCTAAGGATATTTGTGCGCCTTTCGGGGATGAGGTTTATCCCAAGTATAAGAAATGGTGCGATGAGTATTTCTTCCTGCCGCATCGTAATGAAACCCGCGGTGTGGGCGGACTGTTTTTCGATGACTTGAATCAAGCAGGATTCGAGCAAAGCTTTAGCTTTATGCAAGCCGTGGGCAATGGCTTCTTAACGGCCTATGCGCCGATTGTTGAGCGTCGTAAGGATACTGAGTTCGGTGAGCGCGAGCGTCAGTTCCAACTCTATCGCCGTGGTCGTTATGTTGAGTTCAACTTAGTCTACGACAGAGGCACCTTGTTTGGTCTGCAGACAGGCGGCCGTACCGAGTCTATCTTAATGTCGATGCCGCCATTAGTGCGTTGGCAATATGCTTATACGCCAGAGGCGGGAAGCCCAGAGGCAGATTTGTACGATAACTACCTCAAACCCCGCGACTGGGTTTAGCCAGTAATCTTATGAAGTGGATACAGCATCCACTTTATTGATTACGCATATGATCGGCCAGAGTTGAAATCGCCTCAAAGATGGCGGCTCGATGCTCTGGCTTTTTAATGTGTTCTTCAATCGCAAATTTCATACAAAACAGCCATTGATCGCGCATCGCCTCATCAATATCGACATGCATGTGTCGTGCTCGCAATGCCGGATGACCATATTTCTGCTGATAGAGCTGCGGCCCGCCGAGCCAACCACTTAAAAATTCAAACAACTTTTGTTCAGACTCCGCAATGGGTGCCCTATGAATGGCAAGCAGAGTTGTCGTTTCTGCCGAACTTGCCATCTTTTGATAAAAGCATTTTGCGATAGCACGGATTACCTGTTCGCCGCCGATTAAGTCATAGGCGTTAGACTGACTCGGATCGCGATCATCCTGCGGTGGAGTGTGTTTACTAAAAATCTTTTTAAGCCAGTTCATTGGAATAGTCGTTCACTAAATAGAGTGTATTGAGCCGATGGCGCATTATAGCGTGAAACCCAGCGTGAAATTTAGTTGAGCATAATTCGTCTTGCGTGGGCTCAAAAGCGCGGTAGACTGCAAAGCCATTGAACCTAAAATTTCATATCGCTATGACAGACAGATACGCAGTGTTTGGCAATCCAATTAGCCACAGTAAATCGCCGTTCATCCATGGACAATTTGCCGCGCCTACCCAAGAGTTATTAACCTATGAAGCCATTCTCGCGCCGGTCGATGGTTTTGAAGCCTCACTGACGGCGTTTTTCAATGCGGGCGGCAAGGGCGCGAATGTGACAGTGCCTTTTAAGGAGCAAGCTTTTGCGCTGTGTGACAGTCTCAGCCCAGAGGCCAAGCTTGCTGGCGCGGTAAACACCTTAAGTTTATTGGCCGATGGCACTATTCGCGGTGATAACACCGATGGCTTAGGGCTGGTGACCGATCTCATCGCTAACTTAGGCAGCTTGCAAGATAAGCGCGTGTTACTTATTGGTGCTGGTGGCGCGGCGCGCGGTTGTGTTCTGCCGTTATTAAATGCGGGAATTGCGCAACTGACCATCAGCAATCGCACTCACACTAAGGCACAGCTTCTGGTCGATATCTTTACTTCGGTGGATAACGGTGCTTTCGCAAATAGAGTCACCGCCGTAGAAATGAATGAGCTTGCGGGCGAGTTCGATATCATCATCAATTCAACCTCGGCGAGTCTTGCGGGCGAGTTGCCACCTTTGCCAGCACATATCATCACCACCCAAACAGTGTGTTATGACATGATGTATGGCGCCTCGGTCACCGCGTTTAACCAATGGGCGCTATCTCAAGGTGCAGCTAAGGTTATTGATGGGCTCGGCATGTTAGTCGGACAAGCGGCTAAGAGTTTTACCCTATGGCGAGGTATTGAGCCCGACACCCAAGTGGTGTTGACGCTTTTGCGGGACAAACTAATGGCAGAGCCTAAGTAGGAAGCATGAATCAAAGTATTCTTTTCCCCGATCTGCAATATTGGGACGATGCCCACAAGCGAGTCTGCTTTATCGCTCAGTCGCAGGGGATGAACATCAAGTGTTATATCAGTGCGAATAAGTTGGCCGAGCTGAATGATTTCTCCAAGCAGCCGAGCACCGATGAAGCCGCCGCTATGCTGGCATTGTTTGATGCGGTGAGATTTGATGCCGAAGAAATGGCAGAAAACTTAATTGAAGCCGAAGAGTTTGATGAGTTTGGCGCAGTACACTTAGGCTAAACTTATCGGACTCAGATAGTTTTTTGAATCAGCGAATAGCAAAAGGCGGTAGAGACTGATTAAGTCTCTACCGCCTTTCTTATATAGCGATAGTGATACTAAGCAACTAACTATAAGATATTTGCGCTAAGTGACTAGATGTTTTGTAACTCAACTAAGTATTCATTTTTCAGTCTGACATAGTTGTCGGCAGATTCTGGCAAAAAGGCCATTTCGGCAGGTGTTAATGGACGAGCCTGCTTAGCTGGGCTGCCTACATATAAATAGCCGCTTTGTAATACCTTGCCCGGTGGCACTAAAGAGCCCGCACCTAAGATCACATCATCTTCTAAAATCGCACCGTCGAGAATAATCGCGCCCATGCCCACTAATACTCGGTTACCGACTTTGCAACCGTGAAGCATCGCTTTGTGACCAATAGTCACATCATCACCAATAATCAGTGGATGACCATCGGGACGAGCAGCTGACTTACGCGTCACATGCAATATGCTACCGTCTTGCACGTTCGAGCGCTTACCAATACGAATATGGTTAACATCACCACGCGCCGCCACCATAGGCCAAATACTGGCATCAGTATCTAACGCAATATCGCCAACAAGCACCGAAGCTTCATCTACATACACATTATTGCCTAATTGAGGATGAATACCTTGGTAAGTTCTGAGTGGCCCTGACATAGAAAAGTCCCTAATTGAGTGGTTTTTTGCATTATAAAGGTTAAAAACTAGCTGGTCAGGTCAAATATCCAACGAACAGTGAGAAAATGACAATTATCTTAAAAATAGGGGTTGCGCACTTTCTCAATCTCCCTATAATGCGCATCCACTGACACGGCAGACAGCGAAAGCCAGCTGACGAGTTAAGTTGAATTGAGTGGCTTACTCTCTGTTGAGAATGGCACTTAATTCAAGCGCAGCAAGAAGTTGAAAATACTCCTTGACGCGAAACGGGAAATGCGTAGAATACGCAGCCCTAGCCACCTGGAAGCGTTCGGCGCTCAGTGTGGTACTCAAGTTCTCTTACGAATATTGAGTTGCTCTTTAACAAGATAAAACAAGAAATCTGTGTGGGCACTCACAGGTGTTGAGTTAATCGAAACTGCTTAACCTTCGGGTTGGCAGTCAAAAATTTAAATCAATGTAACAATGAGTGTTCATAGCAATATGTACAGTTTGTTTCTTTTAGCGAGAAACAAAAAATCAGAATTCATTGAGCCGCTGAAGTCGTAAGACGGAAGCAACAAAACTTTAATTGAAGAGTTTGATCATGGCTCAGATTGAACGCTGGCGGCAGGCCTAACACATGCAAGTCGAGCGGCAGCACAAGGGAGTTTACTCCTGAGGTGGCGAGCGGCGGACGGGTGAGTAATGCCTAGGGATCTGCCCAGTCGAGGGGGATAACAGTTGGAAACGACTGCTAATACCGCATACGCCCTACGGGGGAAAGGAGGGGACCTTCGGGCCTTCCGCGA
>NZ_BPFD01000017.1 GCF_019655335.1 Shewanella hafniensis | reverse complement strand
AGCAAGATGTGACGGCTTACATGAAATATTATAACTTGGAGCGGCTGCATTCTGCTAATGACGATCTGTCACCTGTAGAGTTTGAAAATTCTCAAGTAAAAGTGTCCAGTTTGGGTTGACCAGTACAGAGTGCCTTTGTTTCGGCTGCAAACCAAGATGTTCTTATCGGTAGCGGAGAATGGTCTCCGTATGCTGGCGCTAAATTGAAAGGATTGGGTTTTTTAAACGATGTGGTCACAATCGCTTTTGAGCAGGAAGGAATTACCGCAAAATTCGAGTTCAAACCTTGGGCTCGTATTGAAGTAGAAACAGGTAATGGATATTTTCTTGCGTCACCCGGTTGGTCCATTCAAGAAGATCGTAAAGCCCAATATCTGTTCAGTAAGAAACCGATAATCGTTTCTCGCAGCATATTTATTGAACGAGTTGATAGTCAGTTTGACTGGAAGATTATGAGTGATCTTAAACAATTTACTATCGGGAGCAACCGAGCCGATTACTATGTTAAAGCATTGACTGAGATAGGAGTTAAAGTTCAAGAATTAAACGAATACCCACAAGGAATCAAGATGCTAATTGCCAAACGCTTTGACGCGTTCATTGTAAATGAAGCCGTGGGTCGGAAACTGATGCGTGATTTATCCGCTGAGGAACAAGCTAAAATTAAAATTCACCCTTTAGCGTATGATGAAAATTTCTCCTTCCTCATGTTTTCTAAAAATTATCCTAATGTCGAAGCTTTTGTCGAAAAGTATGATTCTGGCTTTGAAAAAATACAGAAATCTGGGCTATATCAAACAATGGTTCAAGATTTATATAAAGGTAAATATGATTGATTAGATTTTTTGCTACCCAAAAAGCGAGCTACATTACTAGTTCGTCATAAAGTCCACCTAAGAGTCACTCTGGCGGACTTTTACTTATTGTGGCTAGTTATGCTGAATCAGGATGTTAGAGCATAAAACTCGTTGAGTATGATGGTAAGAACTTAGGTCGTTGTTACTCAAATTATCCGTCAGCAAAAGCGCGGCTATATCAAAATGGTAGGCTATGGCTTGAGTCTGGTAGACCGGAATAATTTGCTTGTTGATGAACTATTGTTACACTCCGCCGGTCTTATGTTAAGCTATCTGTTGAAAGATACTCATTTTTTATTTTTATAATCAAATAATAAGACGAAGAGAAATCCATATTTTTACGTTATTGACTAAGAAAACAGGTAACTTATGGGGCGTGATGGTGTTTACCATTCTGACCTTGTTCTGTTTGACTCAAAACAGTGGACTACTTAACTTGTTGCTCAAAGAGTCGAGCGCGCAAGCGATGTCGGCTACGTCTTTTTCTGGTGCTGGTTTTAGCGCTAACTCAGTTTCAAACGCAAGTTCAGCTTTAAACCGCGGCTCAGCTTCAAGCAATATGGCTAGCCACGTCGATATCCAATTGGCGGGTACTGATCTGGTCAAAAGCGGGCCTAAAAAATGTGAATTGTCTGAGAAATCGATCCGAACCTGTATCGACACTCCGAGTAGCATCCCATTTCTTATCCTGTTGTTCCTACTACCGTTACTTCCCCGCGCCTCCCGCGTGATAACCCTGTTACCCCTACAAGGTTATCAAGCTAAACCTAGGCGAATACATCTCACACATTGTCGCTTTCAAGAATAAAAACTTATTTATCAATTTGATAGGTGGTTTTTAGGCATGCTTTCTCTCGCTCAATAGTTGATTTTTCTCGCATTTTGCCAGCAGAAATCAAATTTAATAGCAGCAGATCGCCTGTTTTACACATCACACTTTCCTATCAGACTTCTTGAATTAAACCCGCTTTATCACGCGATGTTTCTTAAGCCGTTACGATATTGGTAACCAGAACATAGCGTTAGCCAATATTTATATGGCTTAGAAGCAAGGTAAGCATGTATGCCGCATCACTGAGTCTTGTTTCACTTAGCTTGATCTAATAGTACTTAAGTATTGCAATGGCAGATGCTGACGATATATCGAAGAGATTAATATGCAATTGAATAACATACAGTTAATGCATATTTTGGGGACAAAATGAGTACATTAAAATCCATATTAAGCAGATTCTGGATACTCGCCTTGATAGTGACAAGTCCGTCACTATTGGCCGCATCGACGGGGTGGTTAGTTAACGATAATCACCCGCCAGCCAAAGTACGTTTTATGCTGACGGGGGAGGTTGATCCCGTAACGAATACTTTGCCCGCGGTGCTTGAAGTACAACTTGAGGGCGATTGGAAAACCTATTGGCGCAGTCCTGGGGAAGGCGGTATTGCGCCTACCATCAAGTGGGATGGCTCTCGCAATCTACAGCAAGTGGATTGGAGGTGGCCTGCGCCAGAGGAGTTCTCATTATTGGGATTACAAACCTTTGGTTACAAAGGTAATACCACCTTTCCCTTAACCCTAAAAGTCGATGATATCGCTGCGTCAACTCAGCTGCGTGGTAAAGTGACCTTGTCGACTTGTACCACTATCTGTGTACTGACGGATTATCAGATTAGTCTCGACTTCACGCCCAATGCGCTGCAAGCGGATACCGATGCCATGTTGGCCTACAACAAGGCCAAGTCGCTTGTGCCACAAAAAGTATTGACCCAAGAGGGCCAAAATCCTGCGATGACAATAGGTTGGGATGCCGCCAAAGGTCAACTTGAAGTCAGGCTTAATGATGCCAACTGGCAAAGTCCAACCGTGATTATCGATGGCGAGCCAGATACCACATTTAAGCTAGTGAGCTTAAAACCAAGTGAAAGCGATGTTAACGGCAAGCAATTGATTGGTATTTTCAATGGTCAAAGTTGGCTGGGCGAGCCCGAAGTCTTAGGTAAGTCGCTGAATGTTACTGTCGTCGATAGTGAGCGAGCGCTGGAATATAGCGCCGAAGTGAAGCCTGTGGTGATTACCCAAGCAAGCACCTCAATATTTGGCATGATTTTGTTAGCACTTATTGGGGGGTTGATCTTAAACGTCATGCCCTGCGTGTTACCAGTGCTTGGCATGAAGCTCAGTTCTGTGGTTGCAGCGCCTGATCTTAAGCGTAATCAAATCCGCCAACAGTTCATCGCATCGGCGCTGGGGATATTGGCCTCATTCTGGTTACTGGCTGGCTTTATCTTAATGCTTAAGCTCACGGGTCAAGCGATTGGTTGGGGCGTGCAGTTCCAAAACCCTTGGTTTATCGGCTTTATGGCGCTGGTGACCACAGTGTTTGCCTTCAATATGTTAGGTGTATTTGAGATTAACTTACCCTCTAACGTGCAAACCAAGTTGGCGACGACGGGCGGCAATAATAACAGCGGACACTTTTTACAGGGCATGTTTGCGACGCTACTGGCGACGCCGTGCAGTGCGCCATTTTTGGGTACCGCGGTCGCCTTCGCCTTGGGCGCCGATGTACTGAGCTTGTTTGCCATCTTCACTGCGTTGGCCGTGGGTATGGCGTTCCCTTGGTTGATTGTGGCGGCATTTCCGCAGGTGGCGGGTTATTTCCCTAAACCCGGTCGCTGGATGAACACAGTCAAAGTGTTTTTCTCCGGCATGTTGCTCATCACCAGTTTGTGGCTGATTAGCCTGTTGGCAAGCTTCATAGATACTAGCTACCTGTGGCCGTTAGCGGGTGCCATTACACTGATATTTATGCTGTTTATGGCTAAAAAATATGGCGCGATTGCCATTGTGAGCTGCTTAGGTATCGGCATTTTACTGTCGGCGGTTATCGCATTTATGACGGTGAACCAGTGGGCTAAACCTTTACCTGTGGACCTTGCTTGGACGCCATTGGATCAAGCATTGATTAATCAGCAGGTCGCCCAAGGCAAAACTGTGTTTGTTGATGTCACTGCCGATTGGTGTATCACCTGTAAGGCCAATAAAGTTGGCGTGATCCTGCAAGACCCAGTCTATAGCCTGTTGCAACAGCCACATATTGTGCCGATGAAGGGCGATTGGACCACGCCTTCTGAGCCCATTACTCACTACCTGCAAAGCCATAATCGTTTCGGGGTGCCATTCAACGTGGTTTACGGTCCGGGTGCACCGCAAGGGATTGAGTTACCGGAAATTCTATCGACTGAACTTGTGCTTGCTGCAATTGAGCAGGCCTCTGCGTCCCCTGAAAAGTCATCCGTAGCGGCAGGGAAATCAAGCTAACGACTAGCCGTTCACTCGGACATGTCACTTGGCAATATCACTGGCGAGTCTCATTCAATAGCGAGTCGAGTGGCCCTCAACAAATACTCACGTCAGGGATAACTCTGACCTAAGACAATGGAAATCGATTATGAAACAGACAATTGAAGCACAAAACATCACTGAATCAATGCAGAATACTCAAGTCATCGGAGGCACCAAAATGTCGAAATTTAGCTCTTTATTCAAACATCGCAAGTTGCAGATGTTTGCTGTCTCGGGTGTCGCCATGGCCATGCTAGTGGTTTCCTTGCCTTCGCTGACGGCATCTGCCTATGCCAAGGACAGCAGTTTATCGGCGGCGCAGCAACAAGAGGTGCGAGCAATTCTTAAAGATGCTTTGATCAATGATCCTGACCTAATGAGAGAAGCGATTATTGCGTGGCAAGCAAGGGAGCAAGAGGGGGCAAATACGGCCATGCAAACTAGCCTAGTAACCCATCATAAAGCCATGTATGAGACCAAAAGCGATCCATGGAAGGGTGCTGCGACACCTGAGATTGAGATGGTGTACTTCACCGATTTTAACTGTCCATACTGCAAGAAAATCGAGCCTTCGCTTAACCAGCTGATTGAAGAATTTCCGCAGTTAAAGATCATAGTCAAAATGGTACCGCTGCAGGGTGAAGGCTCTAAAATGGCGGTCGATTTTGCCCAAACGGTTTGGTTAAACGAGCCTGAAAAGTATCTCAAGGTGAAGGATATGTTGATGTCGAGCCCGCGTGGACTCGATGCCGCCGCCATCGCTAAGGTCGCTAAACTAACGGCAACCGAGCGTTGGGTCGGCAACACAGATGCGCGCGTGGCTAAAATGGTCGATGACAATGTTAATTTAATGAATGAGTTAGGCATAGGTGGCACGCCAAGTATGATAGTGGCCGATACGCTTATTCCCGGATTAGTGCCTTACGAAGTGTTAAAAGAGCAGCTTGAAGCCGCGATTGCCGCTAAAGATAAGACGCAGAAGAGCAGTTAAGATGCCGCCAAAGGAAACTGAAAATATGAGCGCCGAACAAGTTTCGATATCTTTACCTAAGCGCATATTGGGCTGGATTAAGCAGCTGGCACTTTGGCTGCTCATTGCCCTTATCGTGACCAGTGTGATGGACATCTGGCGCGGCAAAGATATCCCACGGGATAATTTGCCGCAGCTCCAAGGGACGACGTTGGCTGGGGATTCGCTTGATATTGCCAAGTTAAGCCAAGATCATGCGGTATTGGTGTACTTCTGGGGCACTTGGTGCCCTGTGTGTAATTTTGTCAGTCCGGCGGTTAATCAAATGTCGGCCTATTACCCCGTGGTGACGGTTGCCATGAATTCGGGGGAGGATGAGAAACTGAGAAAATATCTTCAGCATCAAGGCTATGGCTTTGACACTATTAACGATAGTGACAGCAAGATTGCCCGTGATTGGTCATTGCAGGCGACGCCAACCATTATGATCTTTAAAGAGGGTGAGCTAAAACACTATACGACAGGCTTTACTAGCCTACCCGGTATGTGGTGGCGAATGATGTTCACTTAGACGTGATGCTTCAGGGGCTGTTTTAAGGGAGAAAAAAAGCGCTAATCTAGGTTAGCGCTTTTGTATTATCAACTTATCTCAGTACTAGGCAACTAGCTGAAAGCTTAGGGTTTACTTCACTAAGGTGAGCAGTGGCGCCTGACTCACAACTTGAAAGTCGAGCGCCATAGTCACGCTGAGCGCCGTAATAGTGATGATTGAAAACCCAAACACTTGGCGAGCCCAGCGGTGCATGTCTACGCCGTGGCGATAACCTTTTAATGCCATGGCAAGCCACCACAGGCTGGTGGCGCAGGTGACCGCCATAAAGGCGATACCTGTGTAACCCGCGAGTGGCAACAGCGCACTGACTAAGGCGAATACGGCAATATACAGCACGATATGCAGTTTTGCTTTGGTCATGCCTTCTGCAACCGGCAGCACAGGAATATTAGCGGCCGCATAGTCATTAAAACGGAAAATCGCGATGGCGTAAGAATGTGGCATCTGCCATAGACTAAACATCAACAGCAAAATAGCTGCACCTATGTCCATTTGCCCTGTCACACTGCAATAGCCCACCACGGGCGGTACTGCGCCCGAGAAGCTGCCAACTAAAGTGCCATACACTGAGTTACGTTTCATGTAGAGGCTATAAACCCCCACATAAACTATGTAACCAATAACGGCAAATAGTAGGGCTAATGCATTGGTAAACAAGGCTAAGATGCTAAAGCCCAACACACCTAAGGTGAGTCCAAACGCGAGTACGTTACCCACGGCTATTTCGCCCGTGACGGTCACGCGTTTGCAGGTTCGCTGCATCTTGGCGTCAATGTCACGGTCAATACAGTTATTAATCGCACAGCCTGAGGCGACGACTAAGGATAATCCCACTAAGCTTGCCAGCATCAAGACCAGATTTACGTCGCCTTTGGCGGCTAATAAAAAACCGCCAGCAACGGAAATCAGATTCCCGAAAATGATGCCAGGCTTAGTCACCTGTACATACCCTTTGAAGCGTGCTTTCCATTGCGGTGACATAAATCTGTCTTGTATTTGCATAGACTGTTTCTCGTTACATCATCAAAGCGTTGGCTTCGAGTATGATCCACACCGACAGGCCGACTACCATGACAATAATCAGGGCGGTAAACAGGAAGGAGAAAGTATTGATCTTGCCTTCCTTGGAAAAGTCCAAATGCAAGAAGTACTTAAGATGTACTAAAATCTGCACCAGTGCCGTTACAACTACGACGGCGAGCGTCGTCGATTGCTCGAAGTGATGGGTCATTACCGCCCAAAATGGAATGGCGGTTAATACCACAGACAGCACAAAGCCCATTAGATATGACTTAATGCTCGCGGCCAGATCGTCAGTGCCATGGCTAGGCTGATTGTGCGTATGACTATGTGCGCCCATTACAGTGCTCCCAATAAATACACGACCGTGAATACACAAATCCATACGATGTCGAGGAAATGCCAAAACAAGCTTAAGCAGCTCAGGCGAGTGATGCTTCGGTTGCCTAAACCGGTTTTTGCCACTTCAATCATCATGATCGCCATCCAAATTAGACCTGCGGTTACGTGCAAACCATGCATACCGACAAGGGTGAAGAAGGACGACAGGAAAGCGCTGCGCTGCGGGCCATTGCCGTGTTCAATCAGGTGATGGAACTCATAGACTTCCATCCCGATAAACACACAACCCAGTGCAAAGGTAATGGCTAACCAAGTGAGGGTCGCCGCTTTGTTGTGGCGCTTAGCAAAAATCAGCGCCATGCCGTAGGTAATACTACTAACGAGTAGGGCGGCAGTTTCAATCAGCACAAAGTCCAATTCGAAAATGTCTTTACCCGAAACGCCACCGTCCGTGTTCATGTAGAGCACGGCATAGGTTGCGAAAACCGAGGCAAACAAAATGCAGTCGGTCATCAGGTAAATCCAAAAACCAAACAGAGTGTTGCCACTCGTGTCATGGTGTTCGTGGTGATCTTCTGCGTGAGCTACTTCTAAATCTGCTGGGATTGCAATACTCATATCAGCCCCTTACTACATTGTTTAAGTGGGCATTTTCAATGCGAGCCACTTCATCGGGTTGCACGTAATAGTCGACGTCATTGTTATAAGCACGGAACAGGAACACCACGAAAGCGCCCACTAAGCCCACAATGGCTAACCAGAGAATGTGCCAAATAGCGGCAAAACCCGCGGCAGTGATCCCCAGCGCCATTAAGATACCGCTTGAGGTATTTTTCGGCATATGGATTGGCTGATAGTGTTTGAGGCCTTGATAAGCCAAGCCTTTTTCTTTCGCATCGGTAAAGGCATCGATATCAGCAACCTGTGGCAGCTTAGCGAAGTTATAGAACTGCGGTGGAGAAGCGGTTGACCACTCTAACGTATGGCCATTCCATGGATCGCCCGTGGTGTCGCGGTTTTGGTCGCGGTCACGGATACTCACGTACAGTTGGATAAACTGCAGAATGATACCGACCATGATGATGCAAGCACCCACGGCGGCTAAGTAGATCCACAGGTTCCACGCTGGGTTATCAATGTGGTTGATACGGCGTGTCATACCCATAAAGCCCAGTACGTACAACGGCATAAAGGCCACATAGAAACCGATTTGCCAGCACCAGAATGACGCTTTACCTAAACGCTCATTCAAGTGGAAACCTGTCGCTTTAGGGAACCAGTAAGCAAAGCCAGCTAAGTAACCAAATACCGCACCACCAATAATAGTGTTATGGAAATGCGCGATTAAAAACAAACTGTTATGTAGAACGTAATCGGCTCCTGGTAAGGCTAATAGCACACCTGTCATACCGCCTATGGTGAAAGTCACCATAAAGCCTAGCGTCCACAATACAGGTACCGTTAACCGTAGGCGGCCACGGTAGATAGTGAACAACCAGTTAAACAGTTTTACCCCGGTTGGAACGGCAATCACCATAGTCATCACCCCGAAGAAGGCGTTGACGTTGGCACTGGAGCCCATAGTGAAGAAGTGGTGTAACCAAACGATGAAACCTAAAATTGAAATCGCACCGCTCGCCCACACCATAGAGGTGTAACCGAACAAACGCTTAGCCGTAAAGGTTGAGATCACCTCGGAGAAAATACCAAAAGCAGGCAAAATCAGGATGTAAACTTCAGGATGTCCCCACGCCCAAAATAGGTTGATATACATCATGGCGTTACCGCCACCATCATTGGTGAAAAAGTGGAAATCCATGTAACGGTCGAGCGTTAACATGGCTAACACGGCGGTTAAGATGGGGAAAGACGCGACGATCAAAATGTTCGCCCAAGTACAAGTCCAAGTGAAGATTGGCATTTGCATCAGCTTCATGCCGGGAGCACGCATCTTCAGTACGGTGGCGATAAAGTTCACCCCGGTTAAGGTTGTCCCTATGCCTGAAATTTGCAGTGCCCAGATATAGTAATCGACTCCAACCCCCGGACTGTAAGCCAGCTCTGAGAGGGGGGGATACGCCACCCAACCTGTCTTAGCAAATTCACCTAAACCCAATGAAATATTGATCAGCACAGCGCCAGAGGCGGTCAGCCAGAAACTGAGGTTGTTCAAGAAGGGGAAGGCAACGTCGCGTGCGCCAATCTGCAGCGGCACGACTAAGTTCATTAGACCTATCATAAATGGCATCGCCATAAAGATAATCATGATCACGCCGTGGGCGGTGAAGATCTGGTCGTAATGTTCTGGCGGCAGATAACCTGCGGCGCCGTTGGTGGCGAGTGCTTGCTGGGTACGCATCATAATGGCATCGGAGAAGCCACGAATGAGCATCACTAAAGCCAACACTATGTACATGATACCGAGGCGTTTATGGTCAACTGAGGTTAACCAATTATTCCAGAGTACACTCCATTTTTTGTGTTTAGTGATCAAGGCTGCGATATACAAACCTACCACTGCGACGACCGCTAGGGTCACCATGATGATGGGCTCGTGATACGGAATCGCATCTAAGCTTAATTTACCGAGAAATGACATGATTACTCCGCCTCCACTTTTTGAGTGGATGAGTGCTCTAAGGATGATGGTTCTGTGGATGAATCCTGTGTTAATGACGGTGCAGAAGGTGTTGAACTATCCATGTCGGCCATGTTCTGTGTATTTTCCATCGCGTGCTCGCCTGCCATATGTGCCATGTCGTGCATACCTTTCATGTCTGCCATGTCAGATGTGTGCTCAGTGCCCATGTGTTCCATGCCTGCGTGCATGTCCATTCCTTCGTGACCTTTCATGCCGCCATGTGAGTCCATGTGCATGTACTGCATCACGATTTGGTCAAACATCCCTTTGCTCACTGAGCCAAAGTATTCAACTGGATTGTATTCACTCGGTTTAGCCAGTGTGGCGTAGGCCGCTGAGTCCAAAGTCTTACCCTGTTGTTTTAACTTGGCCACCCATGCATCGAAGTCGGCAGGTGTTTGAGTGGCAATCGCTTTAAACTTCATGCCCGCAAATCCAGCACCGCTGTAGTTAGCCGAGATACCGTCGAAGGTGCCGGGCTCGTTAGCGATCAAATGCAACTTAGTGGTCATGCCCGCCATAGAATAAATCTGGCTGCCTAACTGAGGGATGAAAAAGGAGTTCATCGCAGTGTCAGAGGTGATCTTAAAGTTCACCGGCACATTGGCTGGGAACGCCAACTCATTGACCGATGCCACGCCTTGTTCTGGATAAATGAATAACCATTTCCAGTCCAGCGACACCACTTCAACCGTGACGGGTTTAGCTTCGTGTTCTAAAGGTTTATAGGGATCAAGATCATGGGTCGAACCCCAAGTGATCACACCTAGCACTATCACGATCACAATCGGCACTATCCACACGACGGTTTCAATCGCCGTTGAGTGTGCCCATTTAGGCGCATAGATTTCTTGATCACGGCCATCGCGGTATTTCCACGCGAAGTACAATGTCATGGCAATCACTGGGATAACAACAATGAGCATGAGTAGGGTGGCGACGATAATCAGGTGTTTTTCATCGATACCGATTTGACCCTTAGGGTCCAACACACCGCCATCACAACCCGCGAGCATGAATGCTACTGCCGCGATTGCCGCTTTACTTAATTTTCGAATTAACAAAGGAAGATTCCTCTAACCCTAAGGTTTACAACTCTGCCAAGCGTGAACAGGCAGTCGCACTAAGCGGCGTTATCTGAGCGCAAATCCTGAAATCCAAGAGACATGACACAACAATGTGCAGCCATCCCGACGAAATCGAAGATCCGCTTTCAGCGCTTAATGCTTAATTTGAATTTAAAAACAGAGGGTTAAAATGGTGGGGCGCGACAACCGTGGGCGGTATATTCGAGGGATTTTAGCCTTGGGGGTGCTAAAAAAAGTGAAGCGTTAGTTAAATCAAGATTATTGAAAAATTTGAAGCAGCAGTCGATTAAATGCCATAACTGCAGAATAACGAGGGGGTTGAGCAATAACAGGCTAAGCAGACTGGCGCCGATAAACTCGACTAAAAAGCCATTGCTGAGGCTGATGAGTTCACTAATATCAACACAACCGCCGATTAATACGTATAAAACGTCAGCTACAGGCAGCACAAACAATAACCCGAAAAACAGGGTTAGGTTTGTCATGCTAAAGGTTGAAAACCGAATAATCAGGTTCAATCTTTCAGCAATGAATTGGCTAAGAGCTAATTTCAATTAACGGGTCCGGTTGAACGGGAAAGGGAGTCAGTTGGCAGAACAAAAAATATTCAGCATGCAACTTTTTTATGCGGCAGGAGGATACCAAGAAGCGGCTATTGATTGAAAGCGGATCCCCGTGCGAAAAGACGTTAAGCATTAAAAAAACCTTAATTAAAACCAAATAAAATCAGTAAATTTACAAAATTAACTTAAATTTAACTGATTTGGTTCTCATAAATTGGGAATGTGTGAGGCGCTTCATTTATTCATTTTGGCTAAAGTTGATGTATTGGCTAAGTCATTGGGTGGATGAATACCACGATAAACTTGCGGGTGTTAGCCAACATTTACTTTTTAGGCGTGCCAAATAGCGCTGCTGTTTTCTCTGACTCATGCGCACATGTTTACATGCTTATTTTTAATGCGAGTAAAGTTTGACTAAGCGGATTTTAGATGGGCATCTCAAATAAAAACATCAAGTTAAAACAATGGTCGTGTCAGTCATTTACGCTATTTACATTAGGTAAAACGATTATTAGACTGTGAGTTTATCACTGCCCAGATATCTACTTGAGATTGAGTTAACGAGTAGGGCATTATGATTCTGAATATTGTAACTATGGCAGTTTAAAGGATTACACATAAAGTCAATTACCCCATACCTTAAGGTAAACATTTTCATCGCCTTAGCTTACATAATTGTAGGTAAACTAGGCTTGATGATTGCGTTGCCACCAGGATATTCAGCTGCCATTTGGCCTGCCGCAGGGATTGCCATTGCTGCCTGTATCCTGTGGAAAGAGTATGTCCCTTGGGTTGGCGTGTTTATTGGTTCGCTACTGATCAACATCAATATTGGCGGGCATATCCATTGGGGCTGGTTACCCTTTGCTATCTCGATTGGGTCTTGCATACAGGCTGTGCTTTCTGCCCATGTTCTTGGGCGAGTCGATCATTTATTTACCTTAGATAATCCTAATACCGTCATTAAATCCTGCTTGAGCTTGGCCTTTACTTGTATTGTGGCGACCGTTTTTGGCAACTGCGCTTTAGTGATCAACGGTACGATTCCGCCATCCGATTTACTGGGAAGCTTAGTGAATTGGTGGATAGGAGATTTGCTCGGCGCCGTGATCTTTATCCCCTTGACTATGTTGTTATTTGATAAGCGGACAATCTGGCGTGTTCGCCGCATTCAGACCGGCGTGCCTCTGCTGGTGGGCTTTTTATTCTGCGTGGGTATTTATTACTACTCAAATATGAATCAGCGCCAACAACTGCAAGATAAGTTTCAAATCCAATCCAATGCCATTATTAGCAATATTGATAGTTTTCAGAGCGCCAACCTGCAGCAAATTATCGCCTTAGCGAGTTTATTCGATAATAGCGAGCAGGTTTCTGATGAAGAGTTTGTGCAGTTTGGCAAACGTAACATGTTGCAGAAAGATGGCTTTAGAGCTTGGTCTTGGTCGCCGTTAGTGGCGGCTGCCGATCTACCCAGTTTTGAAGCATCAACCCGTTCGGCCATTGGCGCTCCCTACAAAGTCAAGCGGCCTCAAGATTGGCAAGCTAATGCCGATGGCTGGCTAGTCCCTGTGATGTATATTCAGCCATTAATAGGTAATGAGGCGGCATTGGGATTAGATCTCAATAGTGAACCAACACGAGCCGCCGCCATTGCCAAAGTGCGCGCGACTTTAGCGCCTGTGATGACGGCTAAGATCCAATTAGCACAAGATCCCAATGGCCCTGGTGGCACCTTGCTTATAGCGCCCTCGTTCGATCGGCTAGGCAAAATCTCAGGATTTTGTTCGGCTGTGATTGATTTGCAAAGCATTATTAATGATGTTGAGAGCGTAAAGGGATTGCAGTGGAAACTCTCTGACATGAGTGCGGGCGGTGCATTGCTTTACAGTAATACCCAGAAGTCGTTTCCCGAGTTTAGCAGCAAGCTATTTAGCGATAAAACCGGGCAGTATTTTCAGGCAAATCTGATGTTAGCGGATCGTCATTGGCATATAGTGATTTATCAATCCTATGCAGTGCTAATGGGTGATACTTTTAGCTTATCGCTACTGCTGCTTCTGCTTGCCTTTATTACCTGTGCCGTTGTGGGCGGTATGACACTGGTTTCCTCCGGTGAGCGTCAACGTATTGCCGCGAAAGTGACGGAAAAAACCATGGCCTTGTCAAAGGAAATTGCCCGTCGTCAGGCTTTTCAGGCCACTTTAGTCGAAAGCGAGCAAAGATATCGTAACTTGTTTGATAAGACGCCTGTAGGGCATGTGCTTAAACGTTTATACGATAGCCAGTTTGTGGCGATCAACCCCGCATTCGAAGCGATCACGGGTTACACACTCGCTGAGTTAAATGAGCTTGACCCTTGGGAGCTCACACCAAAGCGTTACCAATTAAGTGAAACTGAGCAATTAGAACGTCTAAAGCAAACGCGTCGTTATGGCCCTTATCAGAAGCATTATTTGAATAAGAATGGTCAATTAGTGGCGGTGCGTCTCAATGGTGCGTTAGTCACAGGTGCCGATGGTGAACAGCTTATTCTCTTTATCGTTGAAGATATTACCGAGCAGGAGCGCACCGTTGCGCGGGTAAATCTATTGGCGCAGGTGTTCCAGCAAAGCGGTGAAGGCATCACTATTATGGATGCCAACGACATTATTGTGGATGTGAATACTGCGTTTTCTCAGATAACCGGCTATTCACGAGAAGAAATCATTGGTAAAAACTGCCGCTTTTTAGAGGCCGAGCGTACCGACAAAAATATCGACCCTCAAGTGCGTGCAGCCCTTGAACAAACGGGATTCTGGCAAGGCGAAGTTTGGGACAGACATAAGCATGGTTACGATTTCCCCAAATGGTTGATGATGTCTGTGGTGCGCGATGATGCAGGTGCGGTGAGCCATTACATCGGCAGCTTTACCGATATCAGCGAGCGTAAAGTCAGTGAAGAACGGATTCATTTCCTCGCCCACCATGATTCTTTGACGTTACTGCCTAATCGACTCAGCTTACAGTCGCGCCTCGAAGTGGTTTTCAGGGAGGCGCTGGCATCCGACAGTCAAATTGCCGTGATGTTTATCGACATGGACCACTTTAAAAATATCAACGACACCTTGGGCCATCATGTGGGCGATCAACTTTTGTTAGAAGTTGCGCGGCGTTTGAAAAACATCGTTGGTGATACTGACACTGTGGCACGTCTAGGTGGCGATGAGTTTGTGGTTGCCTTATCTGATACGAACCATGATGAGGTGGCCAGTTTAGCGGAAGCGCTGCGCAGTGGTTTGAGTCAAACCTATGTTATTAACAATCAAGCATTACATTCATCACCGAGTATAGGCATCAGTTTATTCCCGACCGACGGCGACAGTGTTGAAGCCTTGATGAAAAACGCCGATATGGCCATGTACCGCGCCAAGGCTGCGGGGCGCAACAACTATCAATTCTTTACTGCGGCGATGAATACCTTGATCACCGAGCGCCAGCAAATTGAAACGGGCCTGAGGCAAGTGCTCGCTAACGATGAATTACGACTGCATTATCAGCCACAAATTGATATCCGCACTGGGCAAGTGGTCAGTGTCGAAGCCTTAGTGCGCTGGCAACATCCTGAGTTTGGCATGGTAGCGCCAGACCGCTTTATTCCCATCGCCGAAGAGATTGACATGATCATTCCTATCGGCCAATGGGTGTTAGAAACTGCCATGGCGCAGCTTGCCGTATGGCGCGCTGCGGGTGCGACTGAGCTGCGAATGGCAGTGAACTTGTCTGCGCATCAACTCCGCAAAGATAGCATTGTCGCCGATATCACCAATGTGCTTTTAAAGCATAAGTTGGGCAAAGGGGCATTGGAGCTCGAAATCACCGAGAGTGTGGCAATGCAATATCCGGAGCAGAATGCGCGCCTGTTAGCGGAATTGCGCCAGCATGGTATCGAACTTGCGATTGATGATTTCGGCACAGGTTATTCCTCCTTATCCTATTTGAAACTCTTGCCCTTAGACAGATTGAAGCTCGACCGCTCCTTTGTGAAGGATATTGAGAGCGACCCGAACGATGCTGCTATCAGTGCTGCGACCATTTCTATGTCCCATGAGTTGGGGCTAACTGTGGTGGCAGAAGGCGTTGAAAACGAAGCACAATTGGTATTATTGTCGAGCATGGGGTGCGACTTAGTGCAAGGGTTTTACTTTAGTAAACCCTTGGCGGCAGAAGAGTGTTTCCGCTTTATTCAGCGTAATTTATAACGGCAGAGTATTGTTGATTTCCTAATACTGGCGCTGAGTTGGACTATACTTGAGTTCGCGTTATGTATGCGTTAATCGAAATACTAAGGATGGTTTTATGCAAGTCATCTTCACCAAAGGAACCCAGCGTTATGGTCAGTTGCGCTGCGTGCGCATGGACGGTAGTGCGACCCAAACCCAAATGCCAGAACAGGGCATTGCTCCCCACGATATGATTCATTATGTGGTTGAAAAACGTCTGCATATTCAAGGGGCTTTCTTCTCGCAGGTCAGAGCTGGCGCCGATATCAGCTTCGCCTTGGAACATAATGAAACCTCCCGCGCTATCGCTGATAAAACGGAGGTGTGGCAAACCGAATCCATAGTTGAGACCTTGCAGTCGCTACTCTGGTCGGGTGAGACGCCAACCTATGACGGCTTTATTTATCTGTTAGAACAAGCCTGCAACAGCCGCGACCTAGCCGTTCCAACCGTCAGCCAATCGGACTTTGAACATATTCTTAATGAGATTATGGATCTGAGTATCGAATGGCAGGGCATGGGTGAAGGTCAGTCCCTGACCTTAAAGTTTTAAGCGGCTTAAAAATAAGTCATTTAACAACTAATTAAAACACAAAGAGCGCAGTTAACTGCGCTCTTTGTGTTACTGCGGCCATAGCGGGATTATTCCCTATGACGGCGTTCTTGGCTTTGAGTTGAGCGGCCTTGGTTATGTTCTACGAGCGAGCGGTTTGCGCATTTTGGCGTGGCTCACTTTGTCTCACTCTTACGTCTTCGCGTTGTCTCGGCGCCGCTTGCCTTGGTTGTTCAATACGTTGCGGTTCTGCGCGTCTTATCTCGGGTCGTGGCGTTTCAACTCTTGGGGTCGCAGTCCTTGGATTTTCTTGCCTTTGTGGCTGCGTCCTTTGTTGATCGACATTACGCGGCTGCGATTCACGAGTTTGGTATTGCCTTTGCTGCGGCTCCCTCGATGGTATTGGCTTTGACTGCACGGGTCTTGATTGCATGTCATTACGATCCTTGTGAGTCGGCGTTTGTACCATAGCCGCGGTGCGACGTTCCTTTAACTCGGCCTGCGTTTTTTGATAACTCGGTGAGCGGTTATCACGTTCACGGCTGGCGTTGTGATAGTCCTTACTGTCACGACTCTTATAACCCTGATTACTGATATTGCCCTGATTGCTATGGGTATCTTGGCGTTCTTTTGACTTCGAATATTGGCTATTGAAGTGTTGCTTGTTGCCGCTAGAGTATGAATCTCTACCGCGATACTTATTTTCGTTGTAATAGCGTTGCTTCACGACGGGGTTGTGGTAACTCACGCCGCGTCTATGTTCGGGTTTATGTTTCCAAGGCTGGGCACCATAGCTGACAGTGTATCTTTCACGTGGACGATAGCGGTGTGAATGGCGATAGTCGATCACGACCACTTTATGGTTGTGCCAGTGGAATGAACTGAAGAAGTAATTAAAGGAAATATGGATGCCCGGTGACCAGTAGAAATGATTATGGCTTGGACGATAGGGATAGCCAGCATAGCCGCCAAATTCCCAATAAACCGGTGGATAAGCCACACCCCAGCGCCATGTGCCATAAACCACACGCGGATCGTAATAGGGCACATAGACGATTTCTCGCTTAACGGGTTCTATGATGATCTGATTGTTGGCGCGGGTGATCGCCATGTTATCCATGTCTGCTAAGCTGTTCGCTTTATCAGCCTGCTGTCTTAGGGATTGAATGCTGTTCATCACTTGGCCTTCATCTTCTAAGAAGGCTTCACCGAGTCTTTGAGTCCAGTCGAGATCTTCACTCATTTTTTGCAGCAGCGTCGGAAAGGCCAGTAAAGCTTTGACGCTCGGGTCCCAGTCTTGATCTTCGGCCTGCGACATCAGTTGATCGATCGATGATTTGGGGCGCTGGGTTAACCAACGCTGTGCCTGCACGATTTCGAGTGGATAAGTCGAGGCAATAAGTATGTGGGTCAATAAGCTATCGGGATACAGGGCAATAGGCGCCAGCATTTGTTCGAGTTCGGCTTGGCTTGCCGTAGCGCTCGAGCCTTGGCTCACAGATACGCCCGCAGCTTGTGCTGTGGTAGTGAAAGGCAAGGCTGCTAATGCTGCCGTTAACACTAGCCAATTCCATTTATGTAGTCTGTTCATGGTTTGCTCCAATAATCCTGTTCGAGGATGTTATGGGCATCATAGGCGTTTGAATATGAACATAAGCTGAAAGCATTTTTGCAGTTAAAAAGTGATGTTTAACCGCAATGTAGGAGGGGATTTAAATTTATGATATTGAAATTAATGGTTAAATAGAATGTACGAAACTAATGCTGAACTTGGCGCCGCCCAAGGTTTCTGAACGTGAGACTGAAATTCTGCCGTTATAGCTGTCGACTAAATCGCGCACGATCGCAAGCCCAATACCATTACCCTGATGATAGGAATCGGCGCGAATGCCGCGTTCAAAGATTTGATTTTGCAGCGCTTCACTGATCCCTGGCCCATCATCTTCGATGCAAATAAGCAGTTGATAGGCATCGCCGGTCACGGTTAATTTAACCGTGGACTTTGCCGCTTTGCAGGCGTTGTCGAGCACGTTACCGAGAATTTCCGTGAGATCCGCTTCATCACCTTTGAATACTGCTGCGTCTGCCATCTCGCCGCTGAGATTGATTTGCGGCTCACGATAAATTTTAGCTAAGGTGCGTAATAACTTAGCGGCGACTTCATCGACGCGAATGCCTAAATGCCACGAGGCCGCCGCTGCGGTTTGGGCACGTTTTAGCTGGTGGCCAATAATGCGGCTGATCACCGACACTTGCTCGCTTGAGGCTTCGCTTAAGTCGGCCTGACTCTTGATCACCGCTAGCGGTGTTTTGAGGCTGTGGGCAAGATCGGCCAAGGCATTACGATAGCGTTTTCGTTGGGTTTGTTCGGTATTGAGCAAAATATTAAGCTGCCGAGCAACCGCTTGTAATTCAGTGGGGTACTGGCTACTTAGCTGCATCGACTTACCTTGCTCGACGGAATGTAACTCTTGGGTAAAGCGCGCCAATGGCCGCAGCGTCCACACTAGCCAGCTCAGTTGGAACACCAGCATGACGAACATTAAGATTAGCAGCCAAGTCCAAAGCTGTTGATTAAATTGATCGATTTGCTGCTGAAATTCGCGCTCGTCCTTAATGATGTGAATCGTCACTGGCACGTTTTGATTTTGGCTGGCAAAACTGACGCTAAAGCTATAAATCAAATGGGGTTGTTCGGCGAGCTCGATTTGCTCAAAGGCACTTTGACCCGTTGCTGGGATGGTAAAATGCGGCGGTGGCACCATGCCCATAAAAGATTGCGAGTGCCACACGATCGTTTGTTTGCCGCTGGCATCTTCAGTGGTCGCAATGGCATACAGCCCTGATTGAATGAGGTTAAAACGATTTTCGAGTACTAATTCTGGGATAGAGATTTGTTTATTCTCGACTTCAGTCACCGCGAGTATCGAATAGACATAGGCGCTGAGTTCATTTTTGGTCGCGCTTTTAACTTGTTCGGTAAAGGCATCGTTTAAGGCAACGCCGATCAAAGGTAATAACACTAAGATA
Organism: Shewanella hafniensis; assembly: GCF_019655335.1. Classification (GTDB taxonomy): domain Bacteria; phylum Pseudomonadota; class Gammaproteobacteria; order Enterobacterales; family Shewanellaceae; genus Shewanella; species Shewanella hafniensis. Next base: position 49,983 of record NZ_BPFD01000017.1, on the reverse strand, counting down.
AACAATAGCGCGCTAATCACTAAGCGCGCTTTAAGGGAATTCAATACTTGCCACACAATGGCACGTTTACTCATCGGCAGTGGGCTCGAGCGTTAACGCTTTTAGGCGATAACCTTGGCCGCGCAGGGTTTCAATCAGGTTGTATTGATTATCAGGATCGAGTTTTTTACGTAACCGGCGGATAAAGACTTCGATGACGTTTGAATCTAAATCAAAATCCTGATCGTAGATGTGCTCCGTCAATACGGTTTTAGATTTCACTTCGCCCTGATGCAGCATAAAAAATTCGAATAACTTGTATTCAGAGCCGCTGAGGTTAACCAGTTCTTCACCTTTACGCACTTCTAAGCTGCTGGTATTCAAGCTAAATGGGCCGTTATAAATTAAAGGGCTGGCCTTGCCGGCAGAGCGACGGATCAGGGCTTTGAGCCGCGCGACCAGTTCTTGGGGATGAAAAGGTTTCGTCAGGTAGTCGTCGGCACCGGCGTCGAGTCCTTCTACTTTATCTTGCCAACTGTCCCTCGCGGTTAAAATCAGGATTGGGAAGTCACGTTCCTGTTGGCGCACGCTACGGATAAGCGCGATACCATCGAGCTTAGGCAAACCGACATCGATTATCGCCGCATCATAGTTGTATTCGAGTGCTTGAAATAAGCCTTCTTCACCATCGCTCGCCACATCGATACTGTAATGGGCGTCGAGCAGATGTTGTTTTAAGTTCGTTTGCAGTTCTAAATCATCTTCAACCAATAACAATCGCATAGTTAGTTCCTCGACACTCGGCCAGATGCGGCATCCACTGAGACAGAAAACACTTGGCCGTCATTATTGAGGAGCTTAACCCGGTACCCTGAGCCGCTGGATTGCACGCTCAGTACCTTGCCTTGATATTGGCGTTGCACCATAGCCACAGCTTGATCTGGGCTATTGACCGCCAGACGGCGTTGCTCATTCTTCGCATTTTGGCTGCGAGACTGATTGCGATCATCCTGTCTATCATTGCCTGCCATGCTGCCAAAGGAAGCGAATAAGCAAGCGATTAGGGCCAATGTCAAACCAAGTTTCATATCTGGTACCCGCAATGTTCGGCGATCTTAAGTTAATGAATGAGATGGATAACTTATCGAGTCGACTAAGAATACCTCAACACCTTAACAAACACATAGAGATCAGCCAATTGGTTGGCACAATTCCATCAAAATTAACTTTGGTAGTCATTTTGTTATGCGTGACAGAACTGAAGCTCTGTCAGCGAGTCTATTCCTATGCTCGCATTCAATATGCCCTAGTGTCGGCTAATCCAGATGAACTAAGGCTGAACGTATTTTTACGTTAAAAAACACTAAATGTTGATGTTCAGCTTATGTTCACCTTCATTGCACTTTAATGGCTCCAATTTGAACGGGTTATCCATGGGGTATTCAAGATGAACACACTCAATAAACAAGGTATGGCAGCCACAGTTAACGGTCATTTCATTAAAGCGACGGCCATTGCCGCGCTGTTTTTAGCGTCCTCCGCTGTTAGCGCTCAGCCCCGCGAACTAGAGTCATCGCAAAGCTTAACGCCATTTACTGCGGCCAGTGTCGGCATTGCCAAAAAAGCCGAAAACAGCGAGCAAGCGGCCGAGCAGGAGCAGCAAGCTTTAGCCCTGTTACAACAAGCGGCGCCAGCAAAAAACGTCACTGAAGCTGCCGCTGCGGCCGTTAAATCCTTGGCGCCCGTATTATCGGCCAAATCGCCGACGGCAAACCGCGTGCAACTAATGGGCGCCTCGCCGATGACGCGTGAGCAAGTCACTGCGAAACATGCGAGCCAAGGCATGCCGAGTTCGAGCGCAACTAGTGAAGATCCCTACCGCGCCCCTGTGTATCACAGCTTTTCGATTTTTGATGCCAGCAGCCGTTTGTTCGAAGACTTTGACTACGATGGATTTTATCAAACCTTTAGTGTGACCTTCGACGTCGATGTAAACGGCGCCTATCTTAATGAAAGAGCAGACTTATTTGCTGAGCTGTATCTCAGTCGTAATGGCGGCCCTTGGGTGCATTACTACACCACAGACGTGTTTACTATTTATGGCGATTCAACACAAGACGACTATGAAGTACTGACTACGCTCTACACGGGTTATGCGACGGATCACTATGATGTGTTGATTGATGTGTATGAAGTGGGTTACAGCGACATTGTCGCGACCATCAGTGCCGATGAAACCGATAGTTTGTATGCCTTGCCGTTGGAAAGTAGCGACCGAGACCGAGAACCTGAAGTTATAGTTGTCGAAGAAAGTGGTGGTAGTTTATCGGTATGGGGTCTGTTATTCCTCGGTTTGTGTGCCGGGCTGCGGATGAATCGCACTCGCGCCTAATCGCCCTTATTTCTCTCTGTGTTTATCTCAGGTAAATAGGGCTAGTATGGACAGGTTAATTCAACTCAATGGAGATAAACATGATTGCTCAAGGTCAAACATTACCAGCCGCCACATTAAGCCAACTGACGAAAGATGGCATGGTGAATCACCAAGTTACTGAACTGTTTGCTGGTAAAAAAGTGGTATTGTTTGCTGTACCCGGTGCTTTTACTCCGACCTGTTCTGAAGCGCATTTACCTGGTTATGTGGTATTAGCCGATCAATTTAAAGCGAAAGGCGTGGATTTGATTGCCTGTGTATCAGTGAATGATGCCTTCGTGATGAAAGCCTGGGGCGAAGCGCAAAATGCTTCTGAATTGATGATGTTAGCCGATGGCGATGCCAGCTTTACTAAAGCGTTAGGCTTAGAAATGGATACAGCTGGTTTTGGTGGCGTGCGTTCACAACGTTACGCCATGATCATAGATAACGGCGTAGTGACGCTGCTGAATGTTGAAGAGCCAAAGGCTTTTGAAGCCAGTAAAGCCGAAGTGGTTTTGGCTGCTCTGTAATGATTCAGCTCCGAATTTAATCGGACATCAAAATAGATGGGAGCCTAGCCTAGGCTCCCATTTTTATTGGTATTTTAGTGGGTTAAGCGGTCCGCGACTGCGGTGCTAAGTTACCAACATCGGCAATGCCTAAACTGGTCTCAATATCCTCGACGCTCTGTTGCACTTCTTGGGCGATGACTTCACTCTGTTGTGAACTGGTTTGCGCCTGTTCTTTTAAACTATCCATAGTGCGCACAAATTGATCGAGATAATCGACTTGCTCCTTGGCATTGAGCGAGCCTTGTTTGGCGGTATTGGCCATGTCGCTCGCTTGATTTTGCACCGTTTGCGCCACTTGCCATAGGCTTTGAGCGCGCAGTTTTTGGCTGCTGGTGGCCTCTGCTATGCCATCGACACTCTCACTGAGAGCATGATTCGATTGGGTCAGTTGCTGCAGAATCTTCACGATTTCATTTAAAGACACTTGGGTGCGCTGACTTAAATTTCGCACTTCATCGGCGACCACGGCAAAGCCGCGACCTTGCTCTCCCGCTCGTGCAGCTTCAATGGCGGCATTGAGGGCAAGTAAGTTAGTTTGTTCGGCGATATTGCCAATCACATCAATGATTTTCGATACGTCCGTCACAGAGTTATTCAGGCTTTCGAGGGAAGCATGGCAAAGGCCAACGGCGGTTTGCGTCTGCTCGGTTGCGCTCAGTACGGCCTCGGCCTGTGTTTGACTCGACTGCATTTGGCGCATGGTTTCGGCGGCGCTATCTTCCACGAGTGCCGAAGTGTGGCTCACCTCATTGGCGAGGCTGCGGATATGTTCGGTCTGTGTTTGCGTATCGGCCACAATCGTTTGGGTGTGCTCCGTGTGCTGCGATAGCTGAGTAATGCGCGCCACCAGTTGGCTTAATGATTGAGAAACCCTAGTGATTTGCTGGCGCTGCGCCTCATCTTCCTGTTCAAATCTTTGCAGCAACTGGTTGAAATGACCTGCGATTTGGCCCGTCTCGCAGCGCCGATTAATGTCTAAACGCTCGCGGCTGTTCGATTCGCTTAATTTCATAAAGGCTTGGTTGAGACGTTTTAACGGTTTGACGACGCGGTTTTGCTGCAGGATTAAATAACCAATCGCAAACAAGGCCATGATCGAAACCATAGTGTAGAGGATCAGCTGTAACTCATATTTCAGCTGTTGATTCTTTGCTGCTTGAGCCTCACCTAAGCCAATAAGCTGTTGTTCCACATTGCTAATCGCTTGAATGAGTTGATCTTGCATCTCTTGGTTGGCTTGCAGCAATTGGTGAGTATTAGCGACTTCTTTATTGTATCGATTGGCGAGACTCAGCAGTTCACTGCGGTCACTTTCGCCGACTTCAACCTGTTCCGGTTCGCTGGCACCGAGGGCAAATTCATCGGCTTCTTGCTGCTCATATACGCCGATTAACGGCAGTGCGCTGAGTGCGTCGTGCCACGTATTGAGCTCTTTGCTGGTGCTGTCTAAAATGCCCTTGAGTTGCTGATTTTTGCCGATGAGGTAGCCATCGGTCAGCTGGGAAAGTTGATAGACGATAGAAGGTAAATCGCGGCTCAATTGCAGATATTGTTCGGCGACCGCCGCATTTGTGGTTAAGCCTTTATCGGCATAACTGCCCAAACGACGGTTATAGTCGAGCATTTCAGATTCGGCGTGGGCCAGCAGTTGTCTAGGATTGCCAGCGAGTTTACCCGCGGCGCGGTACTTGGTATCTAAATCTTGAATGAAGCTGCTGAGACTTGCTTGCAAGTCATTATCGGTAGCGCCCATGGTGGCGAGATTAAGCTCTGTAAGCTGGTTCTTAATGGCGCTGAGTTTGGTTTTCGCTTGTTCCAGTTGGCTAGCGTTGCCGCTCGCGAGGTAGCCGTCGAGATCGCGGCGTACGCCGACGAGGAAGTCTTCTTGTATGCTTTGCAGTGTGAGTGTTTGCTGTTCTATATTTTGTCGCTGATCACTGCTCCACAGCACTACGGCCGCCAATAATCCCGCGAGCAATAACAACAGGGCAGAAGCAGAGAGCGACAGCGTTGAAATTTTCATTTTGCAATCTTCATAATTGTCAGAGCCAGTTAACTGTTCTGAGTTTATGAATTTAGCGTGACACTAATATGACAAGCGCCAACATGAATGTCAGCGTTGTCATTTGATTTGCCGATATGTGATCTCGCGTTATTCCAGCGGCAGCCACACTTGGGCCCTTAAACCGCCTTCGGCGCGGTTGGAGAGGGTGACTTGCCCTTGGTGTCTATCGATAATCCGTTTGATGATGGCGAGGCCTAGGCCTGAACCGACACTGCCACGGGCGATATCACCTTGGGTAAAGGGTTGAAATAGTTTGGTAATTTGTGACTCGTCGATTCCTGGGCCATTATCTTCAACACTAAAACCGATACGTTTGCCATCGAACTGCGAGCTAATGCGGATCCAGCCAGAACCATAGCGAAAGGCATTTTCGACTAAGTTGCTCAGTACCCGTTTAATGGCAATCGCTTGGAATTGGGCTTCTGGGCAGTCAGTTAACACCACTTCAATTTCGCCGGCGCGATTGGCCTCTGCTTGAGCGACATCTTGAATGAGTTTATTGATTTGCCCTAGCTCACGGCTGGTTTCCTGATCTTGGCGAATATACGCAATAAACTGGCTGATGATGGCGTCCATATCTTCGATATCGTTAACTATGCCATCTTTAAGATATTGATCTTCCTCAACCATCATCTCAGAAGCGAGCCGAATACGGGTGAGCGGCGTGCGCAAGTCGTGGGAAATCCCGGCCATCAATAGCGCTCTGTCCTGCTCCAGTTGTTTCATGCTGTGCGCCATCTGGTTGAAGGCGTTAGTCACTTCGACAATTTCACTCGAACCATTCAGCGGCAAGGGCTCGGGGAATTCACCGCGGGAAACGGCAATCGCGGCTTTTTGTAGTCGTCTAAGTGGGCGGTTTTGTTGGCGGGCAAACCACCAACCCCCGGCGACGCTGAGGGCGCCAATCACCATTAAATAAAGAGTGAGTGGCGAAAGATCTGAAACATTTTGGCCGATAAGTGGCACTTTTATCCAAATCGAGGGCGCCTGTGGTGGACGGATCCAAATCTGTAATACGCTGCCATGGGTGACGCGGACTTCAGCATCGCCACCAAGATATTCCGACATCTGCGATGACCAGAAACCATAGTAAGTGGCTTGCTCAATACCCGCTTCATGCGCTTGCTGTTGATTGTAGATTTTCATGCCATCGTCGTGGACTTTGGCATTAAGGGCATCGACTATGGTTAAGTGTTCGCGGCCAATATCTATGCCGTCGACAAACAGTAATTTGACTTGGCGAGCGATTAACTGATTGATTTGTTGGTAACTTGGCTTAAGCACATAGACGGCGACCGTGACGTAAGACACCAACTGATTGATCAGTAATAGGCAACCAATCAGCATCACGGTTTGACTAAATGCGCTGCGAGGCACAAACCGCCACCAAAACTTAGGTTTCATCGTGGGCTCAATAACCGCAGGAGACTAAGATGGCAGCGCGGCTCATCGACGCGCGGCACCATCGGGTACAAACACATAACCTAAACCCCAAACCGTTTGAATGTAACGCGGATTTGCAGGATCTTTCTCGATTAAGCGGCGCAGACGTGACACTTGCACGTCGATGGAGCGTTCTAGCGCAGAATAATCGCGGCCACGGGCGAGGTTCATCAACTTATCCCGCGACAAGGGCTCGCGTGGATGGGTGACAAGCACTTTAAGTACGGCAAACTCACCGCTAGTGAGCGCAATCGATTCGTCGCCGTGGTACATCTCACGGGTGGCTAAATCTAGCGAAAACTCACCGAAGCTGATTTGTGCTTCTTGCTGGGCGGGCGCACCGGGCACATCTTGGGTTTGGCGACGCATCACGGCTTTGATCCGTGCGAGTAATTCCCGTGGATTGAAAGGTTTTGGCAGATAATCGTCGGCGCCTAACTCTAGGCCAATAATACGATCGACTTCATCGCCCTTGGCCGTCAGCATCACGATAGGAATAGGATTACCTTGCTGGCGCAAACGGCGACAGATAGACAGGCCATCTTCACCGGGCAACATCAAGTCGAGCACGAGTAAATGGAAGTTTTCGCGTTCTAATAGGCGGTCCATCTGCTCGGCATTGGCCGCGCTGCGCACCTGATAACCTTGCTCCATCAGGTAACGCTCGAGTAACGCTCGCAGGCGCATATCATCATCGACGACGAGGATTTTCGAGGTTTCTTGTCCCATGGGATGTCCTTTAATTGCTCAGATTGGTGCTTATTCTACTGACGAGAAACAGTTAAGATTAACCAACTGGCTGAAATTGAAAACGAATCTGCCTAATATAGCCGCATTCAACCTAGGCGACTAGCTCACCTTAGTGGCTTGAATGCGATAAATGCTGACATTTATTGCCCAATGTTAATACTAAGCAAATGAAATTGCATGGGAATACTCGCGTTTATTCACGCTAAGGGTGAAATTGTAACTAAATGGGCATCAGCAACTTTTGGCGTATCTGTTATCGAATTTGCATATCAAGATGGCTATACGCCTACAGTTGGTCCACAATTATAACCCTATGATTATAAGAAAGTAGGTTCATTATGAGCATGTTAAACCATTATAAAAATGCCTCTAAGTGGGGATTGCTAATCTTGTTGATGGGCCTACTGATCACGGCTGGATTAGCGTGGCAAATAGAGCAGAAAAATACGTTACTTATCGAACAGGCGTTACGTGAAAAGTTGGAGCGGCTAAGTACAAATATCATAGAGCGTATGACATTGTACCAATATGGCTTGCGAGGGGCTCGGGGTGCGATTACCACAGCAGGGGAGCACAATATTAGCCGTACCATATTCCATAGTTACAGCTTGACGCGAGATGTAGAGAAAGAATTTATAGGCGCTCGTGGATTTGGCTTTATCCGTCGAGTATCGAGTGCCGATGAAGCTGAATTTTTAGCGAGTGCAAAGCAAGACAACTGGCCCGATTTTAAAATCCGTCAGTTTAATCCTCATGAGGGTGAAAAATATGTTATTCAGTATATTGAACCCGTTGAGGGAAACCAAGCTGCGGTAGGCTTAGATATTGCATCAGAAAAGTCTCGCAAAGAAGCGGCAGATTCAGCTGTGATGTCTGGAGAGGCGCGTTTAACCGCACCGATTACCCTTGTGCAGAAGTCGGGTCAGACCCAACAATCATTCTTGATATTGCTCCCCATCTACCGCACTAACTCAGTTCCTGATACAAAAGAAAAGAGACTTTCAGAGGCTTATGGTTGGAGTTATGCGCCATTAGTTACTAATGAAGTTCTTACGGGTTTATCTATTAATCCACACATGACTCAATTACGTTTAAGTGATGTGACTGACATTAAATCCCCTATACATTTTTTTGAAACTAACAAAGGTAATAATATTCAGCCATTGAGTTATAGCCTTAATTTAACAAAAGAGGTATTTGGTCGTAAATGGCAATTAGAGCTCATTGCTTATCCTGCATTCGTTCAGTCATTAAATTTAACAAAGCCAAGCTTATGGCTGTTAATAGGTAGTTTGTTTAGTTTGATGCTAGGGGCTTTAGTGACTATCTGGTCCCTCAATTTACAGCGTAAACAACAAATTCAAGTTGAACAGGCTAGACAGGCTAGCATGGTAGAGCACTCTCTTGATGGAATAATTAGCTTAAACTTACAGGGGCAAATTACCAGTTGGAATAAAGGCGCCGAACAGTTATTTGGCTATAGTCAAACTGATGTATTGGGCGAATTAATTTGTTCTTTAATTGTGCCCCACAGACTTGTGCCAGATGAAGAAAAAAGACTAATAGAAGTCATATCGGGTAAGGCAATATTAAATCATCTATCACGTCACCGGCGACAAGATGGTCAAGAATTGATGACATCAACTACGATACTACCTCTTTATGATGAGCGCGGTTTTATCGTGGGTGCCAGTCAAACTATCCGTGATATTACCGCTCAAGAAGAAGCTAAACAAAATATATTAAACTTAAATTCAAGTTTAGAAAAAATAGTGGCTAAGCGAACGCAATCATTGCAGCAAGCTTTGCTCGAAAACCAGACATTACTTGATACCATTAATCAGCAGTTGCTTTATTCTGTTACGGATCCGCAAGGCACTATTCTTGAAGTCAATGATAATTTTTGTCGCGCGAGTGGTTTTCCCCGTGAAGTATTAGTAGGTAAAAACCATTCACTGCTCAAATCTGGTGAGCACGATGCGTTATTTTGGAAGACAATGTGGTTACAGATTAAATCAGGTCAATCTTGGCATGGTGAAATTTGTAATTATGATAGAAATAAACAATTAAAATGGTTCGATACGATTATTTCGCCGGCATTTAACGAATATGGTGAAATAGAACGCTTTATCGCCTTAAAAATTGATATCACAGCGAGAAAGTTAGCTCAAATTGAGAAAAATGATTTAGGAATCTTACTTTCAAGCGTACTTGATGCCGCCTCTGAAATGTCCATTATAGCCACTGATGTGCAAGGGAATATCACGATTTTTAACCGTGGTGCAGAGCGCTTACTCGGTTATTCAGCCGAAGAAATGATAGGTCAATCTACCCTTGCGCCTCTGCATTTGCTCGAGGAGGCGATGATAAGATCGGTAGAGCTATCTGCGGAATATGGTAAAGATATCCAAGGCTTTGATGTTTTTATCTATAAGGCAAGAGTCGAAGGTTCGGAAACCCGCAATTGGACCTATGTGCGTAAAGACGGTAGTCAGTTTCAAGTCTCACTTTCTGTTACTGCGATGCGTGACAATGTTGGCGAGATTATTGGTTATTTAGGCATTGGCGTCGATATTTCACAGATATTGCTTCAAAAAGAGGCGCTAATCACTGTCAGTAATCATTTAAGTAAGGCCGCAGAAGTCGCTCAACTGGGTATTTGGAGCTGGGATTTACTCAATAACTCACTTGATTGGAATTCGCGGATGTTTACGATTTACGATCAGCCAGAAAGCTTACGTGAGCAGGGATTAACCTATGAACATTGGTATAGTCGGGTTCATCCTGATGATATCGCCAATGCTGATGCTAGCTTAAAAGCTGCCATAGAAGGTATTTTTAGGGTAGTAAGGACGGATGGTTCGATTCGTTATGTGCAGGCTGCGGCCAAAGTTGAGCATGATAAACAAGGTAATGCGACGAAAGTCGTCGGGATAAACTTAGACATTACAGAGCGCCAACAAGTAGAAGAAACTTTAAAAAATGCAAAACTAGAGGCTGATGCGGCAAGTGCCGCTAAGTCAGCATTTTTAGCCAATATGAGCCATGAAATTCGCACACCAATGAATGCCGTGTTAGGTATGTTACAGTTGATGCAACATACTTCTCTGTCTTCACAGCAGCAGGATTACATTAATAAAACGCAAATTGCGGCCAAATCGCTGCTAGGTTTATTGAATGACATTCTTGATTTCTCCAAGATGGATGCGGGTAAACTGGCGCTCGATCTTCATCCCTGTTCGATTGAATTACTGATGCGAGATCTTGCTGTGGTGCTATCGGGTAACCATGGCAATAAAGACGTCGAGGTTATGTTTGATCTTGACTCGGCTCTACCTCCTTGGCTGTTAGCAGATCAACTTAGATTGCAACAGGTTCTGGTTAATTTAGCAGGTAACGCCTTAAAATTTACTCGCCAAGGGCAAGTGATTGTGAGTATTGAATGTTTAAGCCTTGATACTGATTCTGTCACAGTGAAAATTGCTATTACCGATACGGGGATTGGTATCAGTGACGAACAGATTGGACGTATCTTTACTGGATTCGAACAAGCAGAATCTTCAACTTCTCGTCGTTTTGGTGGCTCAGGATTAGGGTTAGCGATCAGTAAAAGACTCGTTGAGCTTATGGGAGGACAACTACAAGTTACCAGTGAGCTCGGTGTAGGGAGTTGTTTTTGGTTTGATGTGACTTTCCCTATTACAACTGCTGAAGAAACCTCAAAAATAGATCTTAGTGGATACCGTATTTTAGTGGTTGATGACCACCCATTAACAGCGGAGATTTTACACAAAAATTTGACTGGATTTGGTTGTGAGGTAGAGACTGCCTTTAGTGGCAATCTTGCCATCGCCATGGTGCAGCAAGCTGATGGCGAATCTAAGCCATTTGATGCAGTCTTGATGGATTGGCGTATGCCAGAGATAGATGGGTTACAAACCGCCGAAATGTTGCGAAATTTGCATCCTGATAGCGACACCCCTGTCGTAGTGATGCTGACAGCATATGGACATGATGTGATAGCTAAAAGCCAGCATAACAAAAATGTACCTTTCGTGAATTTTTTAACCAAACCAGTGACATCGCAGGTGTTGGCTGAAACAGTGCTCAAGGCTATAGAAGGCAAGACAATAGAATTACCATCTCAACCGCGTTTACAGCGCTTGTTAGTGGACCTAAATATTTTAGTCGTTGAAGATAATCAGCTTAATCGACAGGTTATTGAAGAGTTGTTGGGTTATGAAGGTGCCAATGTGGTACTGGCAGAAGATGGCGAGAAAGGCGTTGCCTTAGTGCTTGAAAGCGAAAACGCCTTTGATATTGTTATCATGGACATGCAAATGCCCGTTATGGATGGCCTCGAAGCAACTCGACGCATTCGTGCTGATGACCGTTTTGCTACATTACCTATACTCGCCATGACGGCAAATGCGTCAGAGTCTGATAGACAAGAGTGCCTCAACGCAGGTATGAATGATCATGTTGGTAAGCCAATCGATATGCCTTTACTGCTACCGAGTATTTTGCGCTTAGTTGGGCGTGAATATACGTCCGTTGAACAAGATTATGCTCTTTTTCCTGAGGCGGTAACTGATCAGGACGATAAACAGTTACTCGATGATATTGATTTGATTCTGCGGCGTTTTGGGGGGGATAAGTTATTCTTCCAAAAAATGGCCAAAAGTTTTGCACCCGAAATGAACAAGCAATTGATCTTGTTTACAGAGGCAATCAAGCGATTTGACTATTCGAACGCTGCAGCGATAAGTCATGCGATTAAAGGTATTGCGAGTAATTTTGGAGCAAGACGTTTAGCAGCATATGCGGCTTACTTAGAGAAGCAATTTAAACAAGCAAGCTCAGAGCCTATTGATATTAAGTGCTGGGCAGATAAGTTAGAAGAGTTGATTGAACAGAGTAGTCAGCAACTTTCTCGCTATGGTGATGTTGCCGAATCGGGGGAGGGAACTCACGTTCAACAAACTAATCCTATCGATTCCTCCGCATTGGCACAGAGTGTTAAGGTTGAATTAAATCATCTCATGATTCTTCTGCAAGAAAACAATTTAGAAGCGATGACCTTAGTGGACCGATTAGCAGACTCCTTATCTGGGCATCCACAATGGTCAGCGCTAAATGAGCAAGTGCAAGCGTTAGAGTTTGAAGGGGCAATAGCGACGCTAGGTATTATTTTGGAGAGTAAATAATGGACAATATTGAACTTAATCAGTATCCAAATGACACAAAGGGAAAGATTGTTATTGTTGATGATCAGCCGCTCAACATCAAAATTTTGCATCAAATCTTCAGTGAAGAGTATGAACTGTTTATGGCGACCAATGGTGAGCAGGCAATAGCGATATGCCAGAAGGTACTGCCGGATTTAGTGCTGTTGGACATTGAAATGCCTGGAATGTCAGGTTTTGACGTTTGCCAACATCTTAAAGCTGATCCTGAAACTGCGGGCATTGGTATTATTTTTGTCACCGGTCATTTTGATGAAGTTCAAGAAGTGAAAGGTTTTCAGCTAGGTGCTGTCGATTTTATCCATAAGCCTATTAATCCCATCATTACGGCTGCGCGCGTGAAGAATCAGTTCACTCTTAAACGCCAATCAGATTTATTGCACTCAATCGCTTTACTTGACAGTTTAACGGGTGTTGCGAATCGTCGTCATTTAGATCAGCGACTTCCTGAATTATGGAAACAATGTTGCCGATCTAAATTGCCATTATCGATAGTGATGCTAGATGTCGATTTTTTTAAACGGTTCAACGATCGCTATGGTCATCAAGAAGGTGATCATTGCTTACGGCTGGTGGCACAAACAATCAACTCAGTATTACGGCGGCCTATGGACTATATCGCCCGTTATGGTGGTGAGGAATTTATTTGCATCCTACCTGAAACTCCGCTTTCAGGGGCGTTACAAATGGCGCAAAGAATAGTAGATGCTGTTCGAGCTTTGCATATTGAGCATTTGGACTCGTGTTTTAAGGAGATCACTATCAGCGCAGGCATTGCAAGCGTGCAGCCTACGAGTGATGTGACATGGTTTTCATTAATTGAGACCGCCGATCAGCAGTTGTATCATGCCAAAGAAAATGGGCGTAACCAAGTTTTTGGTTTAGAAGTTAGTTAGTTGAATATATTAGCAAATATGGTGATAACGCCGCTATCATTTGTTCAGAGTGTGGAAGCCGAAAGTTATGAAAGCGCATTTGATCACCCGACAGGGTTGGCAAACTTTAGATAAAGAATTGAAGTATTTGTGGAAAGAGTATCGGCCGCAAATCACCCTTAAAGTCCAAGAGGCGGCGGCGCAAGGCGACCGTAGTGAGAACGCTGATTACACTTACAACAAGCGTTTGTTAAGACAAATTGACGGCCGAGTTAGATACTTAGTTAAGCGGCTGGAAGAATTGAAAATCGTCGATTACTCGCCGCAGCAGGAAGGTAAAATATTCTTCGGCGCTTGGTTTGAGCTTGAAAATGAAGCGGGTGATCGCGTGCGTTATCGGATCGTCGGTAAAGATGAGCTCGATACTAAATTGGGTTACATCACCATTGACTCGCCCATGGCGCGTGCCTTAATCGGCAAGCAAGTGGACGATGAGGTGCTAGTGCAAACGCCATCGGGTCCAAAAGAGTGGTATATCAATCAGATCCGTTACACTCCTTTTGAAACCACTCTCGCCAGCGAGGCTGATTAGCGACAGGGTTGGCGTCGTGACAACCGCTGCGGTCACCATGGCATAACGGGGAAAGATCAAAGACTCTGATTTGACTTAGGCTTTAGCATGAAACATACGGGGCGCCTGTGGTATCTTTGGCGCAATAACGACTTACTTTACAGTTAGGCACGACACTTTATTTATGCAAACTAATGCACATAACATCGCTCAGATTATCGCTCAAGAACTGAATGTTCGTGAGCAACAAGTTGCCGCAACCATCACTCTGCTTGACGATGGTGCGACAGTTCCCTTCGTTGCCCGCTACCGTAAAGAAGCCACGGGCGGATTAGACGATACGCAACTGCGTACCTTGTACACACGTTTAGGTTACCTGCGTGAGCTGAACGACAGACGCCAAGTGATCCTGCCTAGCATCCAAGCTCAGGGTAAGTTAACGCCAGAATTACAAAGGGCGATTGACGAGGCAGACAGTAAGACACGTCTCGAAGATTTATACCTGCCCTTCAAACCTAAGCGCCGTACTAAGGGCCAAATCGCTATCGAAGCTGGGCTTGAGCCATTAGCCGATGCATTACTGGCTGATCGTAGCCTAGATGTCGAGACTACAGCGGCAGGTTATATCAATAGCGAAGCGGGTTTTGCCGATGTTAAAGCTGTGCTCGAGGGCGCGCGTTATATCCTGATGGAGCGCTACGCCGAAGACGCTGAATTACTGCGTAAAGTGCGTGAGCATTTAAGCCAAAACAGTGTGTTAGAAAGTCGTTTAATTGCCGGTAAAGAGAAAGAAGGCGCGAAATTCCGAGATTATTTTGAGCATACCGAACAGTTAGCTAAGATCCCATCACACCGTGCGCTGGCTATGCTGCGTGGCCGTAACGAAGGTTTCTTAACCTTATCTATGAATGCAGACCCCGCCGCCGAAGCGGGCCAAGGTAGTTACTGCGAAGTGATTATCTGTGATCACTTAGGGCTGAAATTAGGCGATAGCAGCGTTGATCAATGGTTAAAAACCGTGGTGACGGCGACATGGCGCATTAAGATTGCGTTGCAGATGGAAACTGAGTTTATTTCGCAAATGCGCGAACGCGCCGAAGCCGAAGCGATTAAAGTTTTCGCCCGTAACTTAGGCGATTTATTGATGGCTGCTCCAGCGGGCGCGAAAGCCACCATGGGACTCGATCCAGGTTTACGTACCGGCGTGAAAGTGGCTGTGGTCGATAACACGGGTAAGATGTTGTGCCATGCGACGATTTTCCCGCACGCACCGCAAAATCTGTGGGAAAAGTCGATCCGTACTTTGGCTAACTTAGTCAAAATGCATAAGGTTGAGCTGATTGCGATTGGTAACGGCACGGCATCACGGGAAACCGACAAACTGGCCGCTGAGCTGATTGCCGCAGTGAAAGATACCCATCCACACTTGACCAAAGTAATGGTCAGCGAAGCGGGCGCGTCTGTGTATTCGGCATCGGAATTGGCGGCGCTGGAGTTCCCTGATCTCGATGTCTCGATTCGTGGTGCTGTGTCTATCGCGCGTCGTTTGCAAGATCCGTTAGCCGAATTGGTGAAGATTGAGCCTAAGTCTATCGGTGTGGGTCAGTATCAACACGATGTGAGCCAAAGCCAATTATCGGGTTCACTGGAAGCCGTGGTGGAAGACTGTGTAAACGGCGTGGGTGTGGATCTCAACATGGCCTCTGTGCCGTTATTGTCACAAGTGGCGGGGTTAAATAAGACGTTAGCGAAAAACGTGGTCGATTACCGCGATGCCAATGGTCAGTTTAAGAATCGTAAAGAGCTGCTGAAAGTGCCACGTTTAGGGCCTAAAGCCTATGAGCAAGCGGCGGGCTTTTTGCGTATTCGTGAAGGTGATAATCCACTCGATGCCTCGTCTGTGCATCCAGAGGCTTATTCACTCGTCGAAACTATCGCTAAGGCTAAACAAGTGGAACTGGCGAGCCTGATGGGTAACTCTGATTTGCTGCGTAGCATCAAGCCTGAAGAGTTTATTACGGCGGAATTTGGTTTGCCGACCGTGACGGACATTTTGGCCGAACTGGATAAACCGGGTCGCGATCCCCGTGGTGAGTTTAAAACGGCTAAGTTTAAAGATGGTGTCGAAGAGCTTAAACATTTGAAACCAGAAATGGTGCTCGAAGGCGTAGTGACCAACGTGACTAACTTTGGTGCCTTCGTCGATATTGGCGTGCATCAAGATGGACTGGTGCATATCTCTTCACTGACCGACAAGTTTATCAGCGATCCGCATACTGTGGTGAAAGCGGGTGATGTGGTCAAAGTTAAAGTGATGGAAGTGGACGTTGAGCGTCGCCGTATCGGTTTGAGCATGCGTTTGGACGAAGCTATCGACCAGAGTAAGTCGCAGCAAAGACCGCACAACTCTGCCAAAACTCATAATGGCAAGGCGCCTCAGTCGGCAAAACCTGCCGCACGTCCGGCGCAAAAACAAGCACCTAAAGCGCCGGCAAATGCGGCTATGGGCAATGCCTTTGCCGATGCCTTCGCTAAGCTGAAAAAGTAAGCGTTAACCGTTAAGACTCGGACTTAAACCTTGTCCGAGTCGACTTTTTTACATGTTACTCACAAAATTGTTGCATCAATGTCGCCTTAGGGAATATAAAGTCGGCATTTAATGCAACGTTAAGCAAAATCGGTTGTCATAGCACAGCTTATTCACCGATTTTTTTCAAATTGACACTCCAACGCTGAGTGGCTCTTTATACGTTTTGGGGTAACACATGCAATCTGGTTTATCACCTCGCGGGCATCACAATGCCCATGGGCCTTTCCGCGCCATCTTTATTTTCTCACTATTAGTGCTTTTTATTGCCACCGCGAGCCGTATCGCTTTAGGGCTGTGGCAAGCCGATCGCGTGGCCGCTGTGGATGGTTGGTCGCATCTATTAATCCAAGGTTTGCGTGTCGATATCGCTACCCTGTGTTGGTTATGGGGTATTGCCGCCTTAGGGACTGCATTATTTTCAGGTGATCATTTTATTGGCCGTCTGTGGCAGCCGATTTTGCGGGTGTGGTTAACTGTCGGTCTGTGGATCATGTTGTTTTTAGAAGCATCGACCCCTGCATTTATCGAAGAATACGGTATTCGCCCGAATCGTTTGTATGTTGAATATTTGATCTACCCAAAAGAAGTGCTTTCTATGCTGTGGGCGGGTCGTAAACTTGAGCTGATTTTCTCCGTGTTATTAACTATAGGTACACTATGGGGCGGTTGGATATTAAGCGGTAAGCTCACTAAAAATTTACGCTTTCCACGCTGGTATTGGCGTCCAGTATTAGCATTAATTGTTATCGCTATCACGATATTAGGTGCCCGTTCAACCTTAGGTCATAGACCACTTAACCCTGCTCTAGTGGCCTTTGCCGATGATCCATTAGTTAACTCGTTAGTTATCAATTCAGCCTATTCATTAGTGTTTGCCATCAAGCAAATGGGCAGTGAAGAAGATGCTTCTAAAGTGTATGGTAAGTTAGATAATGCTGAGATTATTGCGACCATAAGACAGGAAAGTGGTCGTCCTGACAGTGCATTTACCTCTACGGATATCCCATCGCTAAGCTTTAACCAAGCCAGTTATACTGGTAAGCCAAAGAACTTAGTGATCTTACTACAAGAGAGTTTAGGCGCACGTTTTGTGGGCAGTTTAGGCGGTTTACCCCTGACTCCGAATATCGATGCTTTATCCAAAGAAGGTTGGTATTTCGATAACTTGTACGCTACTGGTACTCGTTCAGTGCGCGGAATCGAAGCCGTGACAACAGGCTTTACCCCGACTCCAGCCCGTGCTGTGGTGAAACTGGGTAAGAGCCAAGTTGGTTTTTTTAGCATAGCTGAACTGCTTAAAAATCATGGTTATACCACGCAGTTTATCTATGGTGGTGAGAGCCATTTCGACAATATGCGTAGTTTCTTTTTGGGCAACGGCTTTAGTGACATCATAGATCAGAAAGATTATAAATCTCCGGCCTTCGTGGGTTCTTGGGGCGCGTCAGACGAAGACTTAATGCGTAAGGCGAATAGTGAGTTTGAGCGTCTACATAGTGAAGGTAAGCCTTTCTTTAGTCTAGTTTTTAGCTCGAGCAACCACGATCCATTCGAATTCCCTGATGATCGTATCGAACTGTACGAGCAACCTAAGCAAACCCGCAACAATGCGGCGAAATATGCCGATTATGCGATTGGTGAGTTTTTTAAATTGGCGAAAAACGCGGACTATTGGAAAGACACGATTTTTATCGTGGTTGCCGACCATGACAGTCGAGTGGGTGGCGCGGATCTGGTGCCAGTGTCACGTTTTCGGATTCCGGGTTTAATCCTTGGGGATAATTTAGCGCCAAAACGCGATCATCGCATTGTGAGCCAAATTGATTTACCGCCAACACTTCTATCATTGATTGGTATTTCAGACTCTTATCCTATGCTAGGCCGAGATTTGACTCAGGTCAGCGATGATTGGCCGGGGCGCGCGTTAATGCAATACGATAAAAACTTTGCCCTGATGGAAGGTAAAGATGTAGTGATCCTGCAGCCAGAAAAAGCGGCTCAAGGTTTCGAATATAACGAAAAAACTGAGCAGTTAACGCCTTATGCGCCAGCTGCGGCAGCGCTAGAGAAGAAAGCCTTAAGTTGGGCATTGTGGGGCAGTTTGGCCTACCAGCAAGAGCTGTATCGTTTGCCTAAATAAGCGTTAAACAGTATAAAAAATGCCGCTATTTTTAGCGGCATTTTTGTTTATCATTCAGGTTAATTTTGTGCGCAAATGGATTAATACGATTGGAATAGGTTAAATCCACGTCGACATAATAGATTCTTGTTCTGGTTGAGTCTGTTGTTGATAGAACTGACCAATGCGTTGCCCAAGTTGTTGATAAAATTGAGTCGATTCACCTTGAAGTGATAGCCTTGCTGTACTGCTGGTATTCGCTTTGGCGTTACTGCTGGCATAATTTGCTGCACCTTGACTGACCTTTAAGCGGATATCCTTGCGTTGCAACGCCGCTTGACCGCGTGCAGCAACTTTAAGCGTCTTAGGTAACACCCGCTCGGCCATCACAAGGGGGGCTTTTTTCTCTTGCTGTTGTTGGCTTTGTTGCTGCGAGGATTGCTGTTGCTGCTGTTTTTCTTGAACTTGTTGCTGATTATTCTCGAGCGTTTTGGTTTGTTGCTGAGTTTGATCTGCTGTGCGTTCATTCTGCGGATTAAAGGCGCGTTCTTCATGGCCTTTAGTGGCAGCTTGTGGGGGAATGACCACAGGTTTCAGTTGGTTGTCGACCCGAGCCGAGTCCGTCGCGACATTACTGGTCGCTAGTGGGACTTGGGGGTAGTTACTGACAACTAACATGGAAAATTCCTTGGCACATTAATGGTTAAATACTAGTCATTAATCGCTCAAAGATAAAGCGTTAACGTGTCTGTAACGTTAACCAAGGCATAAATACCTGCAAAAACTCCTGCTGATGGGAAATAAAGGGCGCGTGAGAGGCTTTGGCGATCATCACATCCTCACTTTGAGCTGTGATGGGCATTTTAGGTGGTACGCGTTTGGGTACTAGCCCGTCGAGTCGGCCCCAGATCCTTAGCCAAGGTTGTTGCAACTCTATCAGTTGCTGCCTTAAGTCGACGTCGGTCAGCATATTTAGGCCTTGAGTTAAGGCTCTGGCATTGGGTAAAGGGCGTGCGAGGACAAGATCGCGCAGTTGTTTGATGTCTTCTTTGGCGGTTTCGCTGCCCATGGCCTGAATCGCTAGAAATCTCTCTATAGTTTTAGGTAAATTTTGCCCGAGTTGTTCTCTAAATTGATTAAGGACTTGGGGTGGAATGCCCGGCCATGCTTCGTCTTCCCTTGCCATAAAGCAAGGGGATGAGGCAATAGTAATCAAGCCTTTGATTTTTTGTGGATAACTTAACGCTGCCTGAGTCGCAACGAGCCCACCGAGTGACCAGCCGGCCCAAATAGCGTGTTCTGGTAATGCGGTGACTAAGGCATCGACCCAAGTGGATAGGCCACCCTCCACCATTTGGCTATGGCCAAAGCCCGGCAAGTCGACATAGTGCACCCTATACTGAGACAGTGACTCATGTAATGGCGTAAACACAGCGCTATTGACTCCCCAACCGTGAAGCATCACCAGATCTGGCCCTTGGCCGCTGATTTCAATATGCAAATTTGCGTGGTTTGTGGATGTCACTTGGCTCACTTGAGTGCCTCAAAAATGGATTAGGTGAAGGTATGCCGTACTTTGTCAAAAGGATTTGGCCGCCATCCGCTTGGCGGATAATGCGTTTAGGCTATCAACTCGGCACAAGCTGGTTGGCGAGCAGTTTACCTAACCGTTGCCTGCTGTGCCACCAATCCATACCTATCCCCGAGACGGGTATTTGCGCCGTTTGTCTTCAATCTGGCTTATACCATGGACCTATTTGCTTAGGTTGCGGTAAGTCGATGCAAATAGAAGTCGATTATTGCGGGGAATGCCAAAAGCGCCAGCCGCGTAAAGTCGTTGCCCCCTGTAGTTATCATCAAGGTTTAGGGGCTTGGATTGGTGCGATTAAATATCAGGGGCAACTTGCCGCTTTGCCCGTGCTGTGTCGCGCCTTAGTGACACGAATTCAGTTATTAGAACAGCAAGGATTAATCACCTTGCCGCAAGCGATAGTGCCAGTTCCATTGCATCCCAAACGCTTACAACAACGGGGATTTAATCAGGCGTGGTTAATTGCTCATGAGCTTTCACAGCTCTTACAACTGCCGTTAGTGAGCGAAGGGTTAATACGCCAGCAAGACACTCGGCCGCAGGCCGGACTTTCGGGTGCACAGCGACGACGCAACTTACATGATGCCTTTATGTTAGCGGATGATTTTGCGTTCCAGCGGATTGCACTGGTGGATGATGTGGTCACGACAGGCACTACAGTCTCTGAAATTGCCCGCTTATTCGAAGCACGATACGTGCACGTGCAAGTATGGTGTCTAGCAAGGGCAGAGGCGCCAGGCTTGTTGGATGATCTCGATAATGAATGAGAAGCATGTATAGAACATCTTGGAATGTCTGCTTAAGTGACTGTCTTAGGAGCATTATTCGATTTTAATACGTTAAGATCATATCGTTTGAACAGCTCAAATAGCTCAGTCAAATCGTGATCGCTATGGCAAAAATCCACAAACTTGCTGCCCAAGGGACTACAAAGCAAAGGTGAGTCGGAGTATCATACGGCTAATTCTTACTAAAACACTCAGGTATCCCCTGACGGAGCAGGTTTTCATGATTACCATTTCCGATGCGGCTCAAGCCCATTTTGTTAAGTTGTTAGCAGATCAACCTGAAGGCACTCATATTCGCGTATTTGTGATCAGTCCAGGAACCTCGCAAGCCGAGTGTGGTGTGTCTTATTGTCCACCGGATGCAGTAGAAAGTGATGATATTGAAATCGAGTTCACTGGCTTCAATGCTATGGTCGATGAGAAGAGTGCACCTTTCCTTGAAGATGCCACTATCGATTTTGTGA
This sequence comes from Shewanella hafniensis, assembly GCF_019655335.1. Classification (GTDB taxonomy): domain Bacteria; phylum Pseudomonadota; class Gammaproteobacteria; order Enterobacterales; family Shewanellaceae; genus Shewanella; species Shewanella hafniensis. Next base: position 28,514 of record NZ_BPFD01000017.1, on the reverse strand, counting down.
CTGACCAATTAGGTTCACAACTCACGCTCAAAGCGCCTAACGCAAAAATGCGTAAAGTGTCTGGTGATGCACCTTTAGTCGAGCGTATTGAATACGTGATCCAATCTGAGATCAACCCTCAGTTAGCCGGCCATGGTGGTAATATCATGCTGGTTGAAATTACCAAAGAAGGTGTAGCTGTACTGCAGTTCGGCGGTGGATGTAACGGTTGTTCTCAAGTTGATATCACCCTGAAGGATGGTATCGAAAAACAACTGTTAGACATGTTCCCAGGTGAGTTGACTGGTGTACGTGACGTGACAGATCACCAACATGGTGAACATTCTTACGCTTAATCTTGTTGGTTGAGCTGAATAAAAAACGCGATCTTAGAGTCGCGTTTTTTATATTTGGCTTTAGCTTAAACTGCTGTTGTTCAGTTATAACTTTGGGTTGAGATTATCAGCTAAGAACTTATCTAAAGCTTTAAACGTCGCTAGTCTGTTGTCGTTATTGCTCAGGTAATGATCGCCATTTTCCAGCTCAATATACTCCACCGGTTTTTTCAGTGATTTGAGTTCGTCATACATTTCTCGGCTATGTTGAACCTTCACCACTCTGTCCTTATCACCATGTAGCAGCAATACTGGGATGCTAATTTTATCGGCTTTACTGATCGGGGAGCGGTCATAGAGCGCATCAAAGTCACCCCCTATTTGCTCTTTAACCACTTTGTAGTTAGTAAATCTTCGGCTCGATTTCACTAGATAGGCCACATCGGTAACGCCTGCCACACTCACGGCGCAGCGGTAGAGATCGGGAGTCATAGCAGCCCCCATTAAGGCCGCATAACCCCCATAGCTAGCCCCGACAATACAAATACGTTTAGGATCGCTAATCCCTTGATCTATTAGGTAGCGAGTTCCATCTTCGACGTCGTTTTGCATTTCGAGTCCCCAGCTTTTCAGGCCAGCTTTCATAAACTCATAGCCGTAACCCGCCGAGCCCCTGAAGTTCATCCGAAATACCGCATAACCACGATTAGCGAAGAACTGTGCCCAGTAGTCGAAGTCGTTGCTGTCGTAACTGATGGGGCCGCCATGGGGGAAGATTATCGTCGGCAGTTGCTTGGCTTCAAGCCCTTTTGGCACTGTTAGGTAAGCATCGATTTTGAGCTTATCTCTTGCCTCATAGGTCAAATATTGGGTATCGGCGAGGAGTTCACTCTTGAGCTTTCCATATCGGTTAGCGATGGGATAAAGCGTTTTTTCGTCCCTATCGCCAAAATAGTAAGTACCGGGCTCGGTCGAGCTAGTGGAATACACTATATAGCGGCGTTCATCTGCACTGAATTGAGTGATGTAGTTGTGTGCATTGGGTAACACGGCTTTTAGGCCATTTTGTAGGCCCACATATTCTTTTTCCCAAAAGGTGAATTCTTCGCCGTCACCCTCACTGATACCAATGACTTTTTTCTTCAGTTTCGAATAGAGTAAATTACCTTCAACGTCAGTATCTTCATTGGCGTAGACTAATTCTTTTGTGAGCTTAGGATCGGTCAGATTGACTTTAAATATGGCTTCGAAACCATTGTGATAGGCGCGAACGTAAAGAATGTTAGGATCAGCATCAAAACCTAATGGCCAAACAGTGTCCTCAGAAAAAGCTTTAAAGGTCCAAAGTAAGCGTGAATCACTCTTTTGCTCGGCCTGTTCATAAATGCGGTACTCAGTATCATCGTTGTAGATAGAAATTCGGACTTTGTGCTGCCTGTCGGTAATCCAACTGATGATCTTCTTTTTAGCATTTTGGCTGTAACTGGACTTACTCTGCGCTAAATTGACTTTCAGTACGCTATCTTCGCCTACGTTTTCGCCCATTCCGTCTAATGACAGTAAAATATTGTCGGGATCATCTGGCATAAGATCGATAATTTGCCCCTGATGTTGCGGGATCCAATTGAGACGGTCTAAGACACTGCGGGGAATGACACTCGAGGTCTTTTTCGTGGTCAAATCATACTTAACAAGGCGGGTTTCGGTTGTCGGTGTGCCGTAACGGTTAGCAGGAAACTTAGCATTGATCAGTAAGATATTATCGTTTGCCCACTGCAGAGACAGAATGACAAATTTTTGATTATCTGTGTGCAGTGGAATGCTCTTTTCGCCCGTTTCTATATCTTGGATACTAACGACAGTACCTTTGAGTTTGGCTTGATCGACGCGGACAACAGAAGCGATTTTTTTGCCATTAGGCGAGAGTTGTACAGAGCTCACATCTGGGATGTTGGCAAAGGCTTCAACGGGTAATTGTGGCGCGGTGTCGGCAACGGCATGGTTGCATAGCCACAGGAAAAACAGCGGTAAAATCCTTTTCATTATCGATTCACATCATTGTTACAATTGTAAAATCAATATCATAATGATTATGAGATTAGTAAACTACTGTCTTTACAGATTATTTATTCAAAAAGTCTTTGCTGAAATAATAGTGACCAGCAAGCGTTAGGCTTCTGGCGACCATAAAGGCACTCATCGCGGCCCAGAGAGCGTGGTTACCTTGCTCTGGTAATAATAGTTGCTGCAGTAAATACCATGTCGGGAAAAATGCGCCGAAGGTGGCGAGTATCATGCTATTACGCATCACTTTACCTTTAGCGGCACCTATGTAGACTCCGTCGAACAAATACGAGCTAAAAGACCATAAAGGCAAAAATATCAGCCAGATAAGATAGGTTTGCGCAGTTGCTCTGACCTCATTAATGCTGGTCAGTAACGCGATAATATTACTGCCAAAAAGACTGAATACAGCGCAGAACCCGAGCGCAGTAATGGCTGACCAGCTCCACGCTAAGATCACGGCTTCCCTCAATTGTTCCGCCTGTTTTTGGCCATAGGCTCGGCCGACTTCTGCCTCGGCATAATAGGCAATGCCATCCAGTGCATAGGAGATTAACAGCAGTAAATTCAATAACACGGCATTAGCAGCAACGGTATTATCACCCAAACCTGCACCATGGAATGTCATAAAGGCAAAAGCTGCTTGCAGGCAGAGACTGCGGATAAAAATATCTGTGTTGAGCCTCAGTAATTTGCCATAACCCGTCAGGGTGACATGGGGTAATAGTTGGGATAAGTGAAAATCGGCTTCGCGCTTGAGTTGCTGTAACACCATAGTGAGTGCGACTGCGAAAGCGGTGATATCGGCAAAGACTGAGGCGAGGGCTGCACCTTTAACGCCCCAGCCTAAGCCGAGGACAAACACCACATCGAGAATAATATTGGCAAGGTTCGCTAATATCAGCTGCCACATGGCGGCTTTAGGTTGTTGTCGCCCTAAGAGCCAACCTAACATAACTAAATTGAGCAGGGCGAAGGGCGTTGACCAAATTCGTACCTGAAAATACTCGCGGCAATAACGTTCGACTTCGCTACTCGCTTCGGATAATCCTAAGGCTAAATTCAATATCGGGACTTGTAGTGCGATAACGCCTGCGCCCAATAACATCGCTAGCATAGCGCCTTGGACTAAGAGTTTGTGCTGGGCATGAAGATCGTCAGCACCAAAGGCTTGTGCGACCAAACCTGTGGTCGCCATACGCAAAAATCCCAATAACCAAATGATTAATGTGATAATCGTTGACCCGACGGCGACTCCCCCTAAATAATAGGCTTCACTCAGATGACCTATGACAGCCGTATCGACTAAGCCCAACAGTGGGACAGTGATATTGGAGAGTATCATCGGCAGGGCGAGCGCTAGTAACTGGCGATTTTTCGCGCCGTTGAGCATGAGGTCGAGCCAAGTTGATTTAGCAGTATTCATTAATTTCAGAGGTGTTCACATTATGGTTAAACGTGTGCTGTTGGCACTCATAGGGCTAATGACGTTTTCTGCCCATGCCGTGGTCATTCTGCAATATCACCATGTATCAGAGACCACTCCGGCGGCCACAAGCGTGACGCCCGCGCAATTTCGTGAGCAAATGCAGTTTCTAGCCGATGATGGCTTTAAGGTAATCCCGCTTTCTCAGGTGGTTGAAGCGATAAAGCAAAAACAAGATTTACCGGCCAAAACAGTCGCGATTACCTTCGACGATGGTTATCGCAGCATAGCCACGACGGCGCATCCTATCCTAAAGGAATTTGGCTTTCCCTACACCTTGTTTGTGGCAATTGAGCCGATTAAACAAAAGTTTACCGAGATGATGACTTGGGATGAGCTGATAACGCTATCCAAGGAAGGCGCCGATATTGCTAACCACAGTTGGGCCCACGAACATTTGATTCGCGCCTTAGAAAATGAATCACAGGCGCAATGGTTAACGCGGATAAAAGCCAATATCTTAGATACAGAAAAGGCGATTGCAGATGCCACTGGGCACAATTTTAAAATGCTGGCTTATCCCTACGGTGAGTACAATCAAGCCTTGCAGGATATGTTAACCGAGAACGGCTTTGTCGCTTTAGGGCAGCAATCGGGAGCCGCTGGGCCCTATTCGCCGTTAACGGCACTGCCGCGTTTCCCTGTTGCGGGACAATATGCGGATTTAAAAAGCCTTAAGGCCAAGCTATACAGTTTAAACATGCCTGTAATTGCACAGAGTCCTAGCGATCCTGAGTTAAAGGGCGGCCACTGGCGTCCAGAGCTTAAAGTGACCCTCGATATGAGCGATATCTCGGCTAAGCAGGTAATGTGTTACATCCAAGGCCAAGGTTCAAAACAGCCGACTTGGCTCAGTGAAACCGAGTTTAGTGTTCAAGCGGATTTAGCTTTACCTGCGGGTCGTTCCCGTTACAACTGCACTGCGCCGAGTAAGGCGCGCAATGGCTACTATTGGTTTTCTCAGCCTTGGGTGAGGCCAAAGGACGATGGCTCTTGGGTCAAAGAGTGATCAACGACTAGGTTTGTATTGAGCCACTATTTTTCTAAAATCGCTAATCATTTCATCATTTAACACTTGCGGCGGTTTGCCTAGCGCGGCCGTAGGTTTAAACACTGCGACTCGCGTTCCCTGCGGCGACACCAACACATAACCCGCACTATGGTCGACTTGGTAGTTTTCCCCTTCACCGACCATGGCATAGGTCAGCCCTAAGCTGCGGGTGAGCGGGAAGATTTGTGTCTGCTCGCCCGTGACCGCTTTAAATTCTGGATTGAAAAAATTAACATAGGTCAGGAGTTTATCCGGTGTGTCCCGTTTGGGGTCGACGGATAGAAACACCACCTGCAATGGCGCAATTTTGTTTAGATCGGGATAAGCCGCCGCGAGTTTATTTAAGGTCGTAGGACAAACGTCGGGGCAAAAGGTAAAACCGATAAAGAATAAGCTCCATTTCCCCTGCAAGCTGGCGTTGGTAAAAGCCTGCTGATGTTGATCAACCAATTCAAAGGGCGCTAATTCATAGGCCTGCGGAAACAAAAAACCACTCTCTAGCTCGATAGGTTTCGGGGGATTAAATTTCACCGCAAATAGACCGCCAAGGCCGATCAATAATATGGCGATGACTAAAATTCTTTTCTGCATTATTGGCTCCATAACGACAGGTTAGCGCGACAAACGAGTTGCATACACTAGTTCCACAAATAGTGGTCGAGCAGTAATGCCATAAATAACAACATCAAATGATAGATAGAGAAGCGGAACACTTGCATCGCCAAGCCATCATGATCCCGATATTTAAGTTGCCATGCTTTATAAATAAATCCGGTGCTGAGTAAACTCGAGCAGATGAAATATACGGGCCCACACATGCCAACCAGCACAGGTAATAGGCAAGCAATCGCCAGCAATACTGTGTAAAGCAGAATACAGGTTTTAGTAAACTCGACACCGTGGGTAACCGGTAGCATGGGAATATCCACTTTGGCATATTCGGCGCGTCTGTGAATGGCCAGAGCCCAAAAATGTGGCGGTGTCCACGTAAAAATGATGATCACTAACAACAGCGCATGGCCGTGAAATTCGTTCGTCACTGCCGTCCATCCCAGCAAGGGTGGCATGGCTCCCGCAAGGCCGCCGATCACAATATTTTGTGATGTTGCACGTTTTAAATAGGCAGTATAAACCAAGGCATAACCAATCAAGCTGGCAAAGGTCAGCCAAGCCGTGAGTGGATTCACTAAGGAATATAAGACGATAAAGCCAAGGCTACCTAAGCTGGCAGCGAAAATTAACGCGCGGGTTGCCGAAATGCGTCCCTTAGGCAGCGGGCGATTGTAGGTGCGCGCCATTAAGCCATCGATACGGCGATCGATCAGATGATTTAACGCCGCCGCCGAACCCGCCATCATGGCAATGCCCAGCATACCAGCGAGTAAAGGTTGAACGGGCACCGCATGGGGCACGGCTAAACACATGCCGACTAAGACAGTGAGCAGCATAAGTGCGACCACTTTAGGTTTGGTCATTTCAAAATAGGCGCGCCATGTCACGCTGAAAGTGGGTAGGCTACTGGTGATTGAGAGTGGTTTTGCCATCTTGGATCCCTCGCTTAGGCTTTGCGCCATAAAAAATAGTTGATTGCGACTAAGGTCAGCAGCAGTAATGCCGCCCCGCCGTTGTGAGACACGGCAATGCCGAGTGGTAAATGCATCACTACGTTAGAAATACCTAAGCTCACTTGCAGGATCACTAACCCCACCAATAAGAGGCTTAAGGCCCTCATCCCAGCAGCGCCAACAAATAATCGATAGGCGAGCACGAGTAATAAACTCGCGGTAACGACAGCGCCAATTCGGTGGGCGATGTGGATAGTCATACGGGCTGGGTAATCGAGCACTCCAAATTCGAAACTGTGGTGTTGGCCTTGAAACGGTGAAAAGGCTTCGGCTATTGCTAAATTATCCACCCAGTTACCTTCGCAAATGGGTAAAGAGGTGCAGGCGAGAGCCGCATAGTTAGATGATGTCCAAGCGCCCAGCATAATCTGACCTACAAGAACGAATAGGCTCACCAGTGCCAGCGGTGCCAGATTGCGGGCATGGGTTTCGCTATTAAAGATCCGCCGCGGTCGGGTTCGCAGATAGAGGAGTAACAATAGTGAAATCAGGCTGAAGCCACCAATAAGATGTGACATCACCACTATGGGCATGAGTTTCATCGTCACTGTCCACATGCCGAGTGCCGCTTGAAAGAGGATCAATAGCACTATGATGAGCGGCAATTTTTTCGGTGCTTCCGGCGTTTTCAAACACAGCACTAAGATGAACAATACTAGTAAGCCAAGTCCGCCGGCTATATATCTGTGGATCATCTCCAGCCAAGCTTTCTCAGGATGGATATCGTGATCTGGGAAGATGGTTTGTGCATGGGCGATTTCATGGTCTTGGGTTGGCACCTTGATATGGCCGTAGCAACCCGGCCAATCTGGGCAGCCGAGCCCCGCGTCCGATAGGCGAGTGTAAGCGCCCATTAAGATCACCAACAAGGTAAAGACTAAGGTTAAGCGTAGGACCCAAGTTAGCTGCATCAATCTACCCTCGACAGTTTCAACAACTTACGCAGATCCGCAATCAAGGCCTTGCCTTGAGCTAAATGGGCTTCTTTGCCCTGCACTTGGGGATAGCGCAGCACTAAGCTGCCTAAGGGATCGACTATGATCAGCTGCTGTTCATCTAGCCAATGGCTTAAGCCAGCATTGGCGGGACGTGTGTTGAAGTGAAAGGCGCTTAAAGCATTGAGATCGCTGTCGGGATGGGTGAGGATCAGCGGTTCGACTCGTGCCTGATCTGGCCCCAAAGCAGTGTGGCTTTGGCGTAAAATATACAGGCGTTCGCGGCAAGCATCGTCGCATTGGGCGGGTAGTAAATATAGCAGTTGCCATTCTTTGGGATTGGGATTCTCAACCCCAAGGCTGGCATAACTTGTCTCAGGATTGATCAGCTCGCCATGATTAGTGGCGCCGCCGTGGTATAAATTCAGGCTCAGCACTAGCTTGGCTATCACCACGGGCGCGATAAACGCCAGCAACAACAAGCCCAATGCTTTGTGTTTCGATTTATTCTGGGAGTTCATGCTTGCTCCTCTCATTCAAATTATCCCTAATTTATTGTTTTATATTTATTTAGTTTTTATTTGTGTCTTGCTAAGTATGGTACGAATTTCCCTATTCGCTCCTTGAGTTTGCGATTGTTTCGGCACTATGGCGTTTTACATACTTAATCCCTTGCCACAGCATGAGCCCAGCAAACACGGCTGCCATCGAAAACCACTGCAGCGCATAACCCCAATGTTTTTGCGCAGACAGTGGGAAGGGTTGCCAAGGATGCGGCAAGGCGAGGGCGGGTAGCTCATCCGGTTGCAGCACTGCATCTAGTAAAGGGTGGCCTAACAGCTGCGCCATTTCCGGTATATTCAAATTCTGAAAGCGAATACTTGTCCCCGTTTCTGCCATTAAAGCCTGGCTCAAAGGATTGATTTGCTTTTGGTAAAGCCGACCTTCGATATTCAATTCACCGCTAAGTGGGCTGATGTGGGGCAACTCATCACGGTGGGAACTGGCAGCGACAAAACCTAATTCGACCAATAACCAAGGTTGACCCGCAGTCACTTGCAGGGGCTGAAAGGCTAAATAGCCCACTTGGCCCTGATAGATTTGATTATCCAGCAGCCATATTTGCGAGCTCGCGGGTATGGCGTGCACTTGCAGTCGATAACCTGTCACGCCTTCCTTATCGATTTTGAGTTGGAGCTGCTCAAAACTTAATGGCAGCAAGGATTGTCTTGCCTCCATTTGGGCTAACAGCATGGTTTTTTCTTCGCCGCGGGCTAATTGCCATAGACCCAACTTGACCAACATCACGAATACAGCCACAGTCAATATCAGTAAAAAAACCGTTAATTTATTCAGCAGAACATAAGGATATTGCATGAATACCCTATTCATTTTTAAATTGGTCTTAGTTCTGCTGTTGCTGTTCATCATTTTTAATCTAGGTAGAGCCTTGTTTATTATGGTGAGAGGTGACAACCAAGTGCCTATGAGCCGTTATCTTGGTCGCCGGGTGATTTTCTCAGTACTCGTTATTCTGTTGCTGCTGGTGGCCTTAGGGACTGGGTTAATCAGCCCCAATCCCACGCCTTACTAAAGCCTTAAAGTACGTAGACGAAAATAAACAAACACAGCCAGACCACATCGACAAAGTGCCAATACCAACTCCCCGCTTGGAAAGCAAAATGCTTATCTGCGCTAAAGTGCCCCTTCAACACTCTGAAAAACAACACTAATAAAAACAGAGTGCCAAGCGTGACATGCATGCCGTGAAAGCCAGTTAAGAGGAAGAAGGTGTTGCCATAAACCCCTGAGGTCAGGGTGAGCCCCATTTCATGGTAGGCATGCATATATTCTTCGGCCTGCAAGGCAAGGAAACTCATACCTAAGAGTATGGTGATCCCGAGCCACAGCGTAATGGCAGAACGCTTGCCTTTCTCTAGGCTGACATGGGCAAAATGTAAGGTGACTGAAGAGGTCAGCAGCACGATAGTGTTGATTAACGGCAGGCCATTCCACGGCATCGCTTCGGTTTTGGTGCCATCTGGCGTAGTGAGCAACGGCCAAACGGCTTCGAATTGTGGCCAGAGTACTTCGTGGGTCATGGCATTATTGGAGGCGCCACCGAGCCAAGGCACTGCGACCATACGGGCATAAAATAACGCACCAAAAAATGCGCCGAAGAACATCACTTCCGAAAAAATAAACCAGCTCATGCCTTGGCGAAAGGATCTATCCATTTGGTGCGAATAAAGCCCAGTCATAGATTCGTTGATCACGGTTCTAAACCAGCCAACCAGCATAAAGAGGATCACGGCGATACCCGCTAGCAGGATATAACCGCCACCCGATGCGCCAGATTTTAGTTGATGGACAAAGTGTCCTGCGCCCAAGGCGATTAGAAACAATCCTATAGCGCCAATGATGGGCCAAGCACTTTGGGCGGGAACATAGTAATTTTCATGTTTTGTGGTCATTTTGCAGCTCCTTGCTCTATGGCAGACGCTAACTGCTTGTCGGTAATGTCGTAGAGGGTGTAAGAGAGGGTCAGAGTGTGGATGGATTCAGGTAACTGAGGATCCACAAAGAAAATGAGCGGCAACTCAGCGCTTGTCGAAGCCGCTAAGTGCTGTTGATTAAAGCAAAAACATTCCGTTTTATTAAAATATGCCGCGCCTTGGCCGGGTGATATTGAAGGTATCGCCTGACCGACCGTGGCTCTGTCTGACACATTGCGTGCCAAAAATGCTGTGTGTATCAGTTCGCCGGGGTGAACTTCGAGCCGCTTGGTTTGCGGCTCAAATTTCCACGGCATACCCGTTTGCACTTGGGAGATAAATTCCACGGTGACAATACGGCTAGTATCTATGGTTATCGCTTGATAACTACTGGCAGTATTGGAGGTTTTACCGTTAATCCCTAGCTTCTCACACAGCACATCGTATAGCGGCACCAGCGCGAACCCAAAACCAAACATACCAATACAGCCCATGACGAGCATGCTGATAAGCTTTCGATTTGACTTAGGTTTTTCTGGCTGGTGATGGTTCGTCATTTCATTTCACCTCAGGTGGTGTCGTGAAAGAGTGGTAAGGCGCTGGGCTTGGTAATGTCCACTCCAAACCCTCGGAACCTTCCCAAGGTTTAGCGGGGGCTTTCTCGCCGCCACGGATGCACTTGATCACTAACACTAAGAAAATCAATTGCGATAAGCCAAAGGCGAAGCCACCAATCGAGACGATTTGATTAACATCGGCAAATTGAATCGAGTAATCGGGGATACGCCTTGGCATACCAGCTAGCCCAAGGAAATGCATCGGGAAAAACAGTACGTTGACCGAAATCACCGAACACCAGAAATGCCATTGCCCCAGTCGCTCGTTGTACATGTGCCCCGTCCACTTAGGTAGCCAGTAATAGGCTGCCGCCATGATGGAGAAAATCGCCCCAGTCACGAGCACATAATGGAAATGCGCTACCACAAAATAGGTGTCGTGGTATTGGAAGTCGGCTGGCGTAATGGCGAGCATTAACCCCGAAAACCCGCCAATGGTGAAGAGTATGATAAAGGCCACGGCGAACAACATAGGGGTTTCGAAGCTGAGTGAACCGCGCCACATAGTCGCGACCCAGTTAAACACTTTCACCCCCGTTGGCACCGCAATCAACATAGTGCAATACATGAAGAACAGCTCGGCAAACACTGGCATACCTGTAGTGAACATGTGGTGCGCCCACACAAGGAACGACAGAATTGCAATACTGGCAGTGGCATAAACCATTGATGCATAGCCAAATAATGGTTTGCGGCTGAAGGCGGGTACTATGGCGGAGATGATGCCAAAGGACGGCAAAATCATGATGTAGACCTCAGGGTGGCCGAAGAACCAGAAAATATGCTGGAACATCACAGGATCGCCGCCGCCTGCCGCTTCGAAGAAGCTAGTGCCGAAAAACTTATCGGTCAGTACCATAGTCACAGCGCCCGCGAGTACTGGCATCACAGCGATCAGCAGGAATGCTGTGATAAGCCAAGTCCACACAAACAGCGGCAGCTTCATCCATGTCATGCCGGGCGCACGTAAATTCACTATGGTTACAATCACATTGATTGCACCCATGATCGAACTTATCCCCATGATATGAATAGAGAACACGAAGAGTGCCGTGCTGTCAGGACTATAAGTGGTAGACAGTGGCGCGTAGAAGGTCCAACCAAAGTTAGGTCCGCCACCTTCCATAAACAGCGAGCTGAGTAGGATGGTAAAGGCGAAGGGTAAGATCCAAAAACTCCAGTTATTCATCCGTGGCAGCGCCATATCTGGCGCACCAATCATCATAGGGATCAGCCAGTTTGCTAGCCCAGTAAAGGCGGGCATTACCGCGCCGAATACCATGATCAGCCCATGGACTGTGGTCATTTGGTTAAAGAAGTTGGGCTCGACTAATTGTAATCCTGGCTGAAAGAGTTCAGCGCGGATCACCATGGCCATAGCACCACCGGTTAAAAACATAATGAAGCTGAACCATAAATACAAAGTACCAATGTCTTTATGGTTGGTGGTTAGCACCCAGCGCATGATGCCCTTTGGCGCACCATGATGATGGTCATCATGGGCTGCGGTTTGATCTTGAGTCGTTGTGCTCATCATAATCCCCTACTGTCCATGGCTTGCGATATCAGCAGGTTGCACTGTATCGCCGGTATTGTTGCCCCAAGCATTGCGCTCATAGGTAATGACTGCTGCGAGTTGCTGTGTGCTGAGTTGTTTGCCAAATGCCTGCATAGCCGTGCCCGTTTTGCCGTGCATCACAATATCGAGATGATTGGCGACGGGCCCAGTGGCGATAGCGCTACCAGCGAGGGCGGGGAAGGCGGGTGGTATGCCAGCTCCCGTTAACTGATGGCAGGCCGCGCAAGTGGTGGTGTAGACAGTTTCACCTTCGGCCATCAGTGCCTCATGGGTGAGCGTGGGGAGACTCGCCGGATCGACTATGGTTGCAGAGTCGACAACTGCTGCGGGCTCAGTTGTAGGTGCGGGTGTTGGGGTCGTGTTGACTGGTGCGGTAGCAGGTGCCTGTGTGCCAGTACTGCCGTTCATATGCTCATTAACATCTTTGGCCTGCACAGCATCGCCAGTATTATTACCCCACGCATTACGCTCATAGGTAATCACAGCGGCAATTTCTTGTGCAGTCAATTGCTTACCAAAGGCTTGCATGGCGGTACCCGCTTTACCGTTAATCACGATTTCAAGGTGGCCGCTGAGCGGTCCCGTTGCTATCGGACTGCCTTTGAGGTGTGGGAATACGCCTTGTAACCCCTCGCCATTAGGCTGGTGGCAGGCTGCGCAGTGACCGAGGTAAACTTGCTCACCTTGGGTCATCAGCTCCTCTTTGCTAAGGGTCTGTGACAATGCAGCTTGAGCAGCTTCTGCCGCCGCGCCTGCAGCTTGTTTTTGCTCCGCTACCCAAGCTTCAAACTCGGCTTCGGGTAAGGCTTGCACTACAATCGGCATAAAACCATGGTCTTTACCGCAGAGTTCGGCGCACTGACCACGGTAAATGCCGGGTTTGTCTATGCGAGTCCAGGCCTCATTGATAAACCCAGGATTAGCATCTTTCTTCACGGCAAAAGCAGGTACCCACCATGAATGAATGACGTCTTCTGAGGTCATTAAAAAGCGAATTTTGCGGTTTATCGGCAGCACGAGCGGCTTATCGACCTCCAAAAGGTAGTGTTCACCCTTGGTTTCGGTACCGTCGATTTGTGTTCTTGGGGTTGCGAGTATGCTGTAAAAATCAATGTCTTGATCGAAATAGCTGTAGTGCCATTTCCATTGGGAACCTGTGACTTTAACGGTGAGATCGGCATTGCTGGGATCTTCCATCGCAATTAAGGTTTTTGTCGCTGGAATCGCCATTAAGATCAAAATGATAAATGGCAGAATCGTCCAAGCGATTTCAACTTTAGTGCTTTCGTGAAAGTGCGACGCGACAGCGCCTTTGGATTTTCTGTGATTGATCATGGCGTAAATCATCACGCCAAAGACCACAAGGCCAATGGCGCAGCAGATATACAAGATGGTCATGTGCAAGTGATAAACCTTGCCACTGATCTCGGTTACGCCAGGGGTCATGTTGAACCGCATGTCCGCGGCGGCCAACGGTGGTGCGAATAACACCACGAGTAAACAATACAACAATTGCTTCACAAGACTTCTCCTCTGCCAATTGCGAATAGCAACTACAAAGAAGAGCAACACAGTAAGTCTCAACTCTATGCAAACTCTTCAGTTCCCAAAAAAGCTTTTTTGACTTCAACGTGCGTTGGCGGCTGTTACTTTTAATTAAGTATTATTACTGCTGGTATTAGCCACGCTGGCACATACGACTGAAATAAATCTGTTCTCTATTTTTAGTGGCATTTTGAACGCGATAACGGCTCGATTTATTTGCCACGGGCGGCGATATATCATCGCCGACTAAACCAACCATACTTGCTGTTTAAATATTGATCAAGATCACTTATTTATCTAATTGTCTGAAAAATTGCCAAAAAAAAGCCTCACATTCATAGGCGAGGCGGCTTTCAAGGTAAAAAATTAAATGAATATTTAATGCACAGCGCTAAAAAAAGATTGTTGGCCGAAGAGGCTACCTTGCTCAATGCGTACGTCGCCATGTAAGTGACTGTTTACGTCTTCTAGCACTATGCCCATGGCGCGGGCACTTTTAGCGACAATTTGTAGGCGACGATTATCGCGTGCATCCAATGATTGGGTCCAAGTAATAACCGCACTGGACGTACCACTTGTTAAGGCTTTTTCCATCGCCCACAGGGTTTCGACTTCATCTTTAGCGTGTACCAGCAAGACTCTGTCCATACGCACGCCAGCGTTGGCGAGCATTTGTTTGTAGCCAATACTCGGCGGGTTGATGAGCACTAACCAACGGCCCTGTTGGCTTAACTGGGCGAGTTGCGCGCTCAGATGGATTAATTCTTGGCGACCTTGAGTCTTAGTTGGCATGCAGGCGATAGGTGCATGGTGCCAGTCATAGTCGGCATCACGTACTTCATCGAGCCACAAGCCCGGATGGCGGGGTGCATTGCCAAGTAGTTTGTTCATAGCCAATCTCCATTACGGATCACACCGACGGCGAGTCCTTCAATTGTTAAACTTTGATAGCCTAAATCCACTTTTATCGGGGAATAGTCTTCATTTTCGGCGTGTAGATAGACCACATTGCCTTTTTTTTCGAAACGTTTAACAGTGACATCGTCGTCGACTCTAGCGACAACCACTTGACCATTTCTAGCTTGTTGTACTTTATGAACAGCCAGCAAATCTCCTTCGAGAATGCCGATATTCTTCATGCTGTCGCCTTTAACCCGCAGTAAAAAATCGGCGGCGGGATGGAACATGCTCGGGTCGACTTGGTAGTACTGTTCGACATGTTCTTGGGCAAGAATAGGTTCGCCAGCAGCCACTTGACCGATAAGTGGTAAACCTGTTTCAGTTAAATCTTCGACTTCCGCAGGTAGGCGAATGCCCCGCGAAGTGCCCGGCATGATCTCAATGCAGCCCTTTTTCGCCAACGCTTTAAGGTGTTCTTCAGCCGCATTGGCGCTCTTAAAACCTAAACGGGTCGCGATTTCTGCCCGTGTGGGTGGCATGCCAGTATCGGCAATATTTCGTTTAATTAGCTCTAAAATTTCAGCTTGGCGTGGCGTCAAAGGTCTCATGGTGTTTCCTGTTTTTCTATACAGTTACTGTTAGTATATACAGTATTATTTGCAGCGCAAGTATTAACCACTTTTTAGCTATGTTGGAGAGAATTAGCGAATATTACCCATAGTCTGGTATTCTATCGGGCTAGTAAACGTACTTAATTGCATAAGAATAATGCCTAAACACGACTCTCTTTGGTTGAAATCATTACGCTGGATCCAAAAACACTTAGTGCACACTATTGTTGTGCCTCAGGATCCCTTTGCCGATCTGAATCTGGATGCCTCCAGACCCCTTGCTTATGTGATGAAAACGGAATCGCTGAGTGACATCGCTGCCCTGAGTGAAATAACGGCAAAGTTAGGACTACCGAGCCCCTATGAGCCTTTAGTGGCGAATGGTGTGATTGCGCCTCGGGTTGTCTGCCTCCAGGGGCGTAAGCCGCTGTTTGGCGAGCGTGCCGGTAACGAGCCTTTCCTCGAATGCTTTATGCGTTTGTTAGCCGTGCATAAGGAGCGCCCTGAATTGGATATTCAACTGGTGCCCGTGAGCCTGTATTGGGGCCGCACACCAGGGAAAGAAGACGACACTATGAAGGCGGCTGTGTTTGAACGGGAAAACCCGACTTGGCTGCGTAAGTGTCTGATGATTCTGTTCTTAGGTCGACATAACTTCGTGCAGTTTTCGAATGCGGTATCCCTGCGTTATATGGCCGACGAGCATGGCACAGACATGGGTATCGCCCATAAGTTAGCGCGGGTCGCGCGGGTGCATTTCCGTCGTCAACGCAAGGTGATGACAGGGCCTGTGCTGCCAAATCGCCAAGCACTGTTTCATTCGTTGCTCAAATCTGAATCGTTGCGTAAAGCGATTCAAGAAGAAGCCGTCAGTAAGAAGATTTCAGAGACCCAAGCGCGCGAGACAGCCATTGAGTATCTCGATGAAATCGCTGCCGATTACTCAGATAGTTTAGTTCGTATTGCCGAGCGTTTCTTAACTTGGTTATGGAACAAGCTTTACAGCGGGATCAATATCAAAGGTGCCGAGCAAGTTCGCCAGTTGCACCACGATGGTCACGAGATTGTTTATGTGCCTTGCCATCGCAGTCACATGGATTACCTGCTGTTATCGTATATTTTGTACTATCAAGGTATGGTTCCGCCGCACATTGCCGCTGGTATTAACCTCAACTTCTGGCCTGCTGGACCTATGTTCCGTCGCGGTGGTGCCTTCTTTATCCGCCGTAGTTTTAATGGCAACAAGCTGTATACCGCAGTATTCCGTGAGTATTTAGATCAACTGTTTGCTAAAGGTTATTCGGTGGAATATTTCTCCGAAGGCGGCCGCTCACGTACGGGGCGTCTATTGGCGCCCAAAACTGGCATGATCGCCATGACGATGAACAGCGTACTGCGCGGTATCGAGCGTCCAGTCACGCTAGTGCCTGTGTATTTAGGCTACGACCATGTGATGGAGGTAGCGACTTACCATAAAGAATTAAGCGGTAAGAAAAAGAAAAAAGAATCTGTGTGGCAAGTGTTTGGCGCGATCCGCAAACTGGGTAATTTCGGCCAAGGTTATGTGAACTTTGGCGAGCCCATTACCCTGCAAAACTTCTTAAATGAGCGTGCGCCAAACTGGCGTAATGAGGTAGCCGATGATCCTGAGCAAAAACCGAGTTGGTTAACGCCAGCGGTAAACGTGCTAGCGAATCGAGTGATGACACGTATCAATGATGCGGCGGCAGCGAGTTCAGTGACCTTGACGAGCTTAGTGTTGCTGGCGACAGATCAAAATGCCTTAGAGCGCGGTCTGTTGGAGCGTCAGCTTGATTTGTATCTGACCCTACTCAAAAAAGTGCCTTATACTGCTTACACTTCGGTTGCCGAAGGTGATGGCAAGCATCTAGTGCAGCAAGGTTTAGATTTGAACAAGTTTGTTGTTAGTGCCGATCCTTTAGGGGAAATCGTGTCTATCGAAGCGAGTCAGGCTGTGTCCATGACTTACTATCGTAACAATATCATCCACTTATTTATCGTGCCGTCATTAATTGCGAGCTGTTTAACGCATAATGAGCAGATCCCGCGTCAGCAAGTGGTGTCAATCGTTGCCGATTTTTATCCGCTACTGAAAGCAGAACTCTTTATGGGCATTAAAGATGTACCTGCCTATGTCAACCAAGTGCTGGATTTCTTCATTGAACAAGGGTTAGTGGTCGAGACTGATACCTTAGCTGTCGTGCCAGAGCACACTAGCCAACTATTATTGTTAGCCAGTTCAGTGAGCGAGACCTTGCAACGCTATGCGATTATTTTCAATCTGTTAGCAAACAGACCTAAGATGGAGCGCTCAGAACTTGAGTCTGAGAGCCATCTACTTGCCCAGCGTTTAGGCGCTTTGCATGGCATTACTGCGCCTGAGTTCTACGATAAAAAACTCTACGGAACCTTGAGTGTTAAGCTCAAAGAATTGGGCTATCTGGCAGATAACCAAGATAAGTCCAATATCAATCGCATCCGAGATCAAGCCAATAGCTTATTACGTCCGTCAGTGAGACAAACGATAGTGGCGAGTGTCACCGCGGAGCACATAGTTTAATGGCAAATCATATGAATGCGGCTAAGCATAAGCCCGCAGGTAAGTCCTTGCTCGGCGGCGCCATGATTATTGCTGGCACGACCGTAGGTGCTGGGATGTTTTCTCTGCCCGTGGTCGGTGCGGGTATGTGGTTTGGCTATTCGATTTTAATGTTATTGGGTATTTGGTTTTGCATGTTGATGTCGGGCTTATTGTTGCTCGAAACCAATTTGCATTTCGAACCCGGTGCCAGCTTCGATACCTTAACTAAGCAAACCCTCGGACAGTTTTGGCGGATAGTGAACGGCGTTTCTATCGCGTTCGTGCTGTATATTTTGACCTATGCCTATATCAGCGGCGGTGGTTCGATTGTAAACCACAGCTTGCAGGGCATGGGAATTGAGTTACCGCAAAGTGTGGCAGGGCTAGTGTTCGCCATAGTGTTGGCGAGCATAGTGTTGATCAGTACTAAAGCCGTGGATCGTATTACCACGATTATGCTCGGCGGTATGATCATTACCTTCTTCCTCGCTATCGGTAACTTACTGATCGAAATCGATGTGACTAAGTTGCTCGAACCCGATGGTAATAACAGCTTTTCACCATATCTGTGGGCGGCGCTGCCCTTTGGTCTTGCCAGCTTTGGCTACCATGGTAACGTTCCCAGCTTAGTGAAGTATTACGGCAAAGATTCCGCCACCATTATCAAGGCGATTTTCGTCGGCACCTTTATCGCGCTGGTGATTTATGCCTGTTGGTTAGTGGCGACTATGGGCAATATTCCCCGCAGCCAGTTTATCGATATTATTGCCCAAGGCGGCAATATGGGTGTCTTGGTGGGCGCTTTGTCTGAGGTGATGGCGAGTAGCTGGTTAAACAGTATGTTGACCCTGTTTGCTAACTTGGCCGTGGCCTCATCTTTCTTAGGGGTGACCTTAGGTTTGTTTGATTATCTCGCCGACTTGTTTGGTTTTGACGATTCACGCTCGGGCCGGATGAAAACCGCGTTAGTGACCTTTGTGCCGCCAACGATTTTAGGATTACTGTTCCCCGACGGCTTCTTAGTGGCGATTGGCTTTGCGGCATTAGCGGCGACAGTGTGGGCGGTAATCGTCCCGGCACTGATGGCCTATAAATCGCGGCAGTTATTCCCCGAGAGCACAGGTTTTAGAGTGATTGGCGGTACACCGTTAATTATTCTTGTGGTGTTATTCGGCATAGTCACGGGTGCTTGTCATCTGCTCGCGATGGCAAATTTATTGCCGCAATATTCCTAATTTGTTTCGATGATTTAAGCCCTCTGCGTAAGGGCTTTTTTGTATTTGGCCATTGAGTTTTAATCCTGCAGATCTTTTTTATCCCGATACTGGACAGAAGCCCGAACTCAGGCTTAACTCGAATGATTGTAAAAATGAAGGAGCCAATGATGAAAATTACTCAGTACGCACAAGGACATGCATGTTGGGTTGAACTCGCAAGCCACGATTGGCAAGCTGCTAAGGCATTTTATCAAGCGTTATTTGGTTGGGACTCAGTTGAAATGCCTATCCCAGAAGGTCATTTTTCGCTATTTAATTTAGCAGGTGATGATTTAGGCGCCATGTACCAAATTCCTGAGTCCGAGTCGCAGATCCCCAGTCATTGGCGTGTCTACTTTGCCGTGGATGATATGGATGCCAGCATTGCAGCTATTCAAGCTGCGGGCGGCCAAGTGCACATGGGGCCGCATATTGTGGGAGATGCGGGGGTGATGGCGCAGGTGAGCGATCCGCAAGGCGCACGTTTTGCACTGTGGCAAGCGAAGAACCATATCGGTGCTCGCCGTCAGGGTGAACTCAATACCCTTTGCTGGGTTGAACTGGCTTGTAAAGAACCATGCGCTGAAGAAGCCTTTTACTGCAAAATATTCCCTTGGACTAACACGCCCAGCGATATGCCAGACATCGAATACTCTGAGTGGCAAGTTGATGGGCAATCCATCGGCGGTATGATGACCATAATGCCCGAATGGGGCGATATCTCTCCCCATTGGCTGCTTTATTTTGCCGTAGCCGATTGCGATGCATTTGCAGAAAAAGCCCAAGCCTTAGGCGCACAAGTGTGCATTCCGCCTAGTGATATCCCCGATGTGGGTCGATTCTCTGTGATAGCTGATGCTCAAGGTGCCACCTTTGCGGTGATCGAGCTTAATCAGATGTAAGGCCATATTTAGGACGAGTCATATTTAAGATTAAAAACGGCGACACTCAGTCGCCGTTTTTATTCGTCTAACCATTTGTTTAATTAGCATTATCAATCATGATTGTCTCAGGGCAGGAGCCTCTGCCTGCTTTACTTGCTTTGGCGAGTAGACTAGGTAAGGAGTCTGAGGCTTTAATGACCTCGGGCAAGTTAATGCGGATTTCACTCAGTAATCCCTTGCCACATTCTAGGCTCATTTTAACGTGAGCACCTTGACCAAAACTGCTGTCAAAGCTTTGGTTTAGTTCACTTTTACTGACACTCTTACCTATGTTGTCATGAATATACTTTTGCACCCATGCCGAGGCGTTTACGGCTTGGGTCAGCTGGGCTGCCAGCAAAAAGTACTCGTTAGGATCTTGGCTACGGCAAGTGCCGTGTTTCCACCATTCGTGGCGTTCTAAACAGGTGCCATATTGGGCGCTTGGCATGACTTCTTCTAAATTTTTGCGCACAGATGGATTCAGTTCAAACTCAGGATAAGTACAGAAATCATTTGGTTGTAGTTTGACAGTGCTGCAATAACCGTAACGCGTGCCGCATTGTTGTTTATTCGGCCACAGTCCGTGCAGGCTGAAGTGTTGCCACTGGCTCGATTCAGGCGTTTGGCTGAGGGCGCGACATTCGGCTTTGCGGCGGCCATAGAGTTCACAAAAGGTACTTTGCCAGCTTAAGGCCAGCACGTTGGCGTCAAATTCACCGCCGATTTGGCATTGATCTCCTTGGCGTTTCTCTGGTCTGCCATGCTCTTTAAGGCTATCTCGGCTTTTGGCTTTAATGTCCGATGCCGTGGTGGTTTGCGCGGGTTCTACCGCTGTTGCAGGTGTCGATACATTACTGCCTGCAATATTAGACAGATACTGACCACAATCGCCACTAATCCACCGCATGGGAGACTTCATTGCGTTGGTGCGTACTCGTAGCCAGTCAGGTTTAGCGCTGTTGCCGAGGATTTCGAGTACCGGATAGCGCTCACCAATATTGCTCTGCCATTGATCTGGATTCGTCTGCTTATTTTTCGATTGAAATAGCTCACAGCGTTTATCGGCAACAAACTCACCGGTCGCGGGCGCGGCAAAGGCAGGTGCTGCTGAAATCATTAGCGCAGCGCATAAACCGAACGCCGCAAATAACGTACGCGATAGGCTTTTAAGGGAAAGTGCTTGCGGCCATATCCGGCGGATGGTCAAACAAAATGGCTTAATCATGTGATGGAATCCTTTCTGCTGCAGTAAGTCGGGTCAATCCTGTGGTGCGCTAAGTTAATGGTACACATAAGCGTTATAAACTAAGAGGCTTATTTTACTCAGAGTGATGTGTAGCACGGCTGCTAAATTAGATTTTTAATCTGATTGAATGAAAAATCCCCTCAAACCCTAATAGCTTGAGGGGATTTTTATGGGTGCTCTCTTGCCGTTAACTTACGTGCGCAGCATCTTTGTTTAATTTACGCGAGTAAATCAGTAGATAGAGTGCAGGCAGGAAAAACAGCGACAGTATGGGCGCTGTGACCATACCGCCTACCATAGGTGCGGCGATTTTTTGCATTACATCGTTACCCGAACCCGCGCCCCACATAATGGGCAGTAGGCCGAAGAAGATGGTTGCCACTGTCATCGCTTTGGGGCGGATCCGCATCACAGCACCTTCAATTAAGGCTTCTTTCAAGTCATTGACGCTGTGGTAATTATCTTTTTCTTGCCTGTGTTTGATGGCGTTATTGAGGTACACCAACATCACCACTCCAAACTCGGCGGCGACACCCGCTAAGGCAATCATACCGACAGCGACGGCCACTGAGATGTTGTAATCCAGCAGATACAACAACCAAGTGCTACCGACCAATGCGAAGGGGAGGCTTAGCATAATAATGCTGGCTTGAATGGTGGAGCCGAAGGTCATCATCAGCAGGATGAAGATCACGGCTAACGCCATAGGGATCACTTGTTTAAGCTTAGCATCGACTCTTTGCATATATTCGTACTGACCCGCAAAGCTATAGCTGTAACGGGGCGGGACGACGAGTTCAGCGTCTAAGGCAGTTTTCGCGCTGGCGATATACTCACCGATAGAGGTGCCCTCGATATCGATAAACACCCAAGAGATTAAGCGGCCATTCTCACTCTTTAACATAGGCGCGCCATCGTTAATTTCGATGTCGGCCAAGTTACGTAGCGGCAGATAATGCCCTGACTTAGTGATCACGGGCAGCTCGCGCAGTTTCTCAATATTGTCGCGCAGCTCACGGGGATAACGCAGGTTGATAGGATAGCGTTCGGCGCCTTGCACCGACTCGCCAATGTCCATACCGCCGATGGCGTAACGCACCACATCTTGAATATCCTGCAACGTCATACCGTAACGTGCGGCTACATCCAGTTTCGGACTGATATCGATATAACGCCCGCCGCCACTTCGCTCAGCATAAGCCGACTTAGTGTGCGGCACTTTGCTTAAGATAGCTTCAATCTTAGTGCCTAGACTTTGTAACTCGTTAACATCGGCACCGGTGATTTTTATGCCGACAGGGGTTTTTATTCCCGTCGAGAGCATGTCGATACGGGTCTTGATGGGTTGCACCCAAGCATTGGTGAGTCCTGGTACTTTGACGGTTTGCTGTAGCTGGGCAATGATGCCGTCCAGCGTCATGCCTTCACGCCATTCGTCATGGGGTTTAAGCATGATAGTGGTTTCAAGCATGGTCAGCGGCGCGGGGTCGGTCGCGGTTTCGGCGCGGCCTACTTTGCCAAACACGCGGGCTACTTCGGGCACGGTTTTGATTAACCGGTCGGTTTGCTGCAACACTTCGGCGGCCTTGCTGGCACTGATGCCGGGCAATGCCGTTGGCATGTAGAGTAAATCGCCTTCTTCGAGGGCGGGCATAAACTCGCTGCCCATGCGGGTCATAGGATACCAAGCGCTGGCCAGCGCGACTAAGGCTAACATCAGGGTGACTTTAGGAAATTTAAGTACCAGTTTGAGTGACGGTTGATAAATCGCGATCAAGAAACGGCTGATGGGATTGCTGCGTTCGCTGGGGATTTTGCCGCGAATAAAGTAACCCATCAAAATCGGCACTAAGGTAATGGATAAAAAGGCCGCCGCTGCCATGGCGAAGGTTTTAGTGTAGGCCAATGGCGCGAATAATCGACCTTCCTGCGCCTCGAGTGCAAACACAGGTACAAAGCTTAAGGTGATAATAATTAATGAGAAAAATAGCGCAGGGCCGACTTCAATCGAGGCCTCGGTGACGATGCGCCAATGCTCTTTTGTATCGGGTTCGCGCTCATGTTCCGCTTTAAAATGCTCTAAATGCTTGTGCAAGTTTTCGATCATCACAATCGCGCCATCCACCACGGCGCCGATAGCAATGGCGATACCGCCAAGGCTCATGATATTGGCGTTAACACCCATCTTATTCATCACGATAAAGGCGATAAGGATGGATAGCGGCAGGGTGATCACGGCCACGAGTGTCGAGCGCGCATGCAGTAAAAACAGCAAGCAGACTAAGCCGACCACCAACATTTCTTCGACGACCTTGCTAAATAGGTTGTCGACGGACTTAAGAATCAAGTGAGATCTGTCATAGGTGGGGATAATCTCCACCCCATCGGGTAAACCTGCCTTGAGTTCTTCGAGTTTTGCTTTCACCGCATCAATTGTCGCTAGGGCGTTTTCGCCGTAACGCATCACCACAATGCCGCCAACGACTTCGCCTTCGCCGTCGAGTTCGGCAATGCCGCGGCGAGAGGCTGGGCCTTTACGCACAGTGGCAACATCTTTGAGGGTTAAACCTGTGCCAGAAGGGCTAGTGATGCCAAGGGGGATTTCACGGAAATCCTCTAGCGTCTGGCGATAGCCTTTGGCGCGCACCATGTATTCAGCTTCGGCCATCTCGATCACTGAGCCGCCCGCTTCGCTGTTGGCTTTGTCTATGGCTTGCTTAATGGTGGCGATATCCAGCTTGTAGATCGCCATTTTATCGGGCTCGAGCACTATCTGATAGGTTTGCTCCATGCCGCCGACAGTGGCGACTTCAGACACGCCCGCTACGCTTTGCAGCTCTAGCTTGAGATACCAATCCTGCAGACTCTTGAGTTGCGATAAATCTAAATTGCCGGAGCGATCGACTAGCGCATATTCAAACACCCAACCGACGCCAGATGCATCGGGGCCGAGGGAAGGTTGCACATTTTGTGGTAAACGGCTGCTGATCTGACTTAGGTATTCAAGCACCCGTGAGCGAGCCCAGTAAATGTCGGTGCCATCTTCAAAAATCACATAAACGTAGGAGTCGCCGAACATGGAATAACCACGCACGGTTTTGGCACCAGGTACAGCTAACATGGCGGTCGACAAGGGATAAGTCACTTGTTCTTCAACCAATTTTGGCGCTTGACCAGGATAAGGGGTTTTAATGATCACTTGCACATCGGATAAATCCGGCAGCGCATCGAGCGGCGTTTTGCGCAGCTCCTGTACGCCCCAAACAGTGATCATGATGGCGATAATCAACACCATAAATCGCTGCCTGATGGACGCCTCGATAATATATTTCAACATAACGCGCTCCTAGTGCTGATGACCGCTGCTTAAACGCATTAAACTGCCCTTGAGGCTGGCTTCAGAGTCGAGTAAAAATTGCCCCGAAATCACCACACGTTCACCTTCATCCAGGCCTGAAATAATCTCGGCCTTGCCTTGGCTCATCATGCCGACGGTTACGGCCTTGGCAGTAAAGCTGTCGTCGCTTTGCTTAACGATTACGCGGTTTTCTTTACCCGTTTGGATTAAAGCTTCCTGCGGGATCACTAGCACATCTCTATTCGGGCCACCAAATAGTGAGACTTTGGCGAGGGTTTTAGGTCTTAAATCGACGTCGTTATTGTTGAGCACCACTCGTACTCGCAGGCTGCGAGTGACAGGATCAAGTTCAGGGTAGATGTAATCGATTGTGCCTTCGACGCCGCTGATATTCATGGCGGGGACGGCGACTTCGGCCTTCTGACCTTTGGCAATCCAGCTTTGCTCATTCTCAAATACGTCGGCAATCACCCAGACTTTAGACAGATCCACCACAGACATGACTTCGGTTGACGGTTGGATATACATGCCATCGCGAACATCGAGGGCTTTCACTATGCCGTCTTCTTTGGCGTAGAAAGGTACCCGATATTGAGTTTGATGTGATTCCGCTAATTGTTTGATTTGTTTGTCGTTAAAACCGAGGAAAGATAAGCGTAAGCCCGCATTACGCACCAAATCTTTGTAGCGACCTTGGCCGTTTGCTTTAGCTGTGTCTATCGCAAGCAGGTAGTCATCTTGGGCGTTGATTAAATCGGGGGAGTAGATCTCATAGATTAGCTGGTCTTTCTTGACGGTATCACCCACGGATTTGATCATCAGCTTTTCAATCCAGCCGGTAACACGGGCATGGATATGGGTGATCTGGCTTTCGTCATAGTCGATTTGACCGACGGTTTCGACGAATTTCCACAGTGTGTCGCGTTCAACCTTGGCCACCTTTAACGCCAACGCTTGCTGCATACTGCCGGAAACATTGATGTTGATTTCTTGGGTATTGCCGCCCGTTTCAACTTTTTCTAAGTTCATACCGCAGATAGGGCAAGTGCCTGGGACATCACTAATAATGTGGGCATGCATAGGGCAAACGTACTTGATTGTTGTCACGTTATTTTGGGTTTTAACTAAACTGTCGGCCTTAAGTGCAGGAGTATCAAATACTTGACTCGAAGCCTTGGCAGCAGAGGTTTGCCCATGCTCAGAGGCCTGATGATCGGCGGCTTGATGCTGTGCATGCTCGGCAGCAGGGCTCTCGGCATCGAGTTTTTCGACCAAAAACATATTGCACTTAGGGCAGCGACCGGGCTCATGGCTGATCACTTCGGGGTGCATAGGGCAAGTGTAGGTTTTCACTTGATTTAACGGGTTGTTTTTAGGTGCAGTGGCGGATTGTGTCACTGCAGCTTCGGTCGCAACGGGTTCTTGTGTGCTCGCCAGTTGGGCATGGCTCAGCCAAGTCGTACTGATGAGTAAGCTACTCAAGATCAGTACGGCCTTAGGGGCCTGCTTTTTTGCGGTATTAAATTGGTTCATATGCCTCATCTCCAGCCTAGCTTAGTGGTGTTCGTGCGCGTTGTGCATCGCACCTTCAGCTGTTTTTGCTTCCGTCGCTTTTGGCTCTAAATCCATACCACATTTAGGGCAGGAATCGCCTTTAGTGCCTGTTACTTCGGGGTGCATAGGGCAAACATAGGTTTGTGCTTGTTGCTGCGGATTTGCATTGTCGTGTTGATGTTCGTGCGGCGTAGCTGTGGCAAACACGTTAGTGCTGGTCAGCAAGAATGCAATTAAGGCGAGATTAGTTAGGGTTTTCATATTATTCACTCCATCGGATTAACGGCCGAATATGAGCGCATAAACGTCTGTGAGCACAGCAGATCAAAGCGGTTCGCTTTGATAGACGGATTAATGCCACAACTTGGCATTCGGCTCAGTTATCAACGTTTTGCGAGACTCTGGTGCACGATTTAACGATAAGGCACCACAATAAACGGCTAATTTGGGTGTTAGCTTAGGGCTAACTGGATTGTCGTTTTAGCTTGGCTTCTTTAAGGGCGATTTACCCATTAAGCGCAAAGTAGGCCTAGGCTATCGGTGGTTTAAAGGCCGAAGACAAAGAGATCGAGTGGAAATGAGGCATAGGAGTGGCCATTGCAGTATCGCTCATGCTCACACTTGGCCAGAGGTGTGGGCTGAATAGAGTGCCAGCGACTGAAATCGTCAAACAATGACCACAATCATTTGAACATGATGTGGTGCCATCACAGCAATGCTGTTTCGCGCCGGGAAGCATTTTATCGTTGCAGCAATCCGCGTTGGCCATTGAATGTGAGTCAGAAGGGTTCTCAGTGTTCATCTGCATCATGGCAGCATGGTGCATTTGGGAGGAAGCTTCATGATTCATCGCACTCATATCCATAGTGTGTGGCACCATGGCGTGACCATTAGACACAACACTTTGCCCGACGAGTGCGAGTAAAGTGAACATGACTAAAAAGTAACGACCGAGTGTGTGATGCATAAGTATTCCAAATGATGAACGGCTCGATTCTAGCATAGAGGCATTATGCTGTAATGATTTAACTCACATTTAAGCACATGCCTCAAATTAAATATTTTGCTTATCTAAATTAGAATGCAGGATTGCTGACGAGCATTTTCGCCATCAGTTGGCTGTGGTTTTGCAATGGGTATTCGCCCGCTCTATCACCATTAATACTGAGTTGAATCGTTGGATATTTAATAAATTGGCGCGCTTCAGTTTCAGTCATTATGTTTGGCGGCGTGATTTGGTAACTGTCACTTGCCTTTACATCCAACACTAAGTAAAGCGGTTCTGATTTAACCCAGTTGCCATTATCATCGGCGCGATAATTAAATATATCCTGATATTTTAGCTCGATCAGTACTTTTCCCGCGGTGAGTTGAATAGGTTTAAAGGGTGTCGCTGGTTCACCATTGATACTGATAACACTGAGCGCCTCTGTACTTTTTAAGCTGGCGGCTGTCACTGTGGTGCTACTTAATAAGGCATCGATAACGAAAGTAAGGCCTAGTAAGCTTTTGTTCAATAAAGTGGTTTTCATAATAAACTCCAAAAATTCTCTGTACCTAGTTGCAGTGCGAATATGCAGCGGCGCAAGCTAAGGTGTTTAGTCGGTTTTACGTTGTAAAAAACGAGTGACGTTTACAGTGAATAGGAGTTAGGAGGCGGTGTGGTGAGCCCGAGGTCGGCAGTTTGCATCGCCCAGCCTTGGATGGCAATACGCTTGTTTGCTGGGTTGGCGAAGGCCAGTTCTAGCACTGCAGGCTCAAGGTAAAGTGATGATAGGCAATGGGTTTGACAATGATTTGTCATACTATCTTGGCTGTGTTGCAAGCAATCGGATGCAGCACAATCTGGCATGGTGCAGTTCATTTCTGCATCCATCATCAGCATGGTTTGACTGCTGTGGCCATTAATGTTGGCTGAAGTTGGCATAGCACTCACCATCGCCGATTGGGCGATTAGCGAAAATAACACTGCTATGGTGATCCAAAATTTAGCCATGATAACTCGGAAAATTGATTGCTTACCCTTAGAGACCTTAGTTAGCCCGATAAAGTTTCATATACGGTTCAAATTTTAATTTTTAATGATTTATTTCTCCGCCTCCTTCAATAATTAAACAAAACCTCGACCGGATCACATTTCTATTTTCTAGAAATGATATCAATAGTTATTGATTCTCAAAGGGGAAATCTCATCGCGATAATCGCTAACTTGCGATTATGGGATGATTGCATTAGCTTTAGTTAAGGTGCATTGCAGCTCAGCTAGCGGTTTTTACCAAATGTCGTCCTAATAGTTAGAGCTAAGTCTCATTTTGCGCTTTTAAGGTTAATTTAATCGGCAAATTTCGGC
>NZ_BPFD01000016.1 GCF_019655335.1 Shewanella hafniensis | reverse complement strand
GGTTAAAACCCACATTCGTCATCGGTAATGATGTGGGTTTTAAGCTGAAAGCCATTCATATAAATCTCACTTATTATCCCCATTGCTTAACTCATTAAAGCAATATCGTCCAGCACCCAATATCCGTTACAAATATATCTAGCAGACCTCCGCACTCAGATACGATTTAAATCATGGCGTTTTATCCGCGCAAATTTCAATTCGTTTAGATTTTTAAATATACGCCTGCATTGTCGGCGGCTCACTTACCACACCTACAACATATGTAAGTAGAAACCTTGAAGCAATCCGATATGCGTTGACTTGATATTTGATTTGTGGAAAATAAATAGATTGGCGGTAAATAATGCACAAAATTACCACCAAATCATTGATTTTAATATGAAAAATAAATCTCAATTTAGGTGGCAAAAATGTTCAAAAATCTCAACTTGAATGGCAATGTTGTTATTTTGTTAAACCATCAAGTCATTGAATAAGTTCAATTACGGCTGCCTGAGATTCTCATTCTGTGTGACCACGAACACGTGTGCACTCAGAATAAGGATCTCGGGCATATAAGAACCTTCTCTTATGTGCTTATATTTAGGACTCAATATAACTTAGGGCTGAGTTACTCGATGCCTTTTAAATGGTCGATTGGTTTATTGTATGCACTTTCATGGCGTTCGATTTGGCTTGTGTGCAAATACTGTGACGTGGTGTCAATGCTCTCATGGCCAGCGTCGGCTTGTACGTGGGATAACGGTCTGCGGTTAATATTGATATCGTGTGTGATGCCTGTGTGACGAATATTATGGGCTGTAAGTTTGCGCATCTGCGCGGCGTCTTGTGCAAAGCCATCGGCTTCGATACTTTCTGCTGCCAGATTGATAATACTTTGAATTTCATCGCGGACTTGGCGAATACCGAGATTGGCATTGAGGATGCCTACATCTCGACCACGACCAGCAGCTTTGTGCCGCACAAACAGTGGATGGTTCTCGTTTGGCCTTGGATAATCCGTTAAGCCTAGAAACTGGCGGTATTTGACTAAGGCGTCGAGTAAAGCTTTTGAGATTGCCACGCTGCGCCTTTTACCACCTTTGCTCAATGGAATATGAAAACTCCAAATACCCGTTTGTTGATTGTGCTTAAACTGATCCATCACCGGTGAATAACCTGCGCGTGCAGACACATCTGAGATACGTAAATAGCAACAATAAATCAATGAAATCAGAAATAAGCTTCTTTGATGTAATTCTGGCGATGCTTCTGCCAGCGCAGTTACGGTCGCCATAATGTATGACCACTGTAATTCAGTGAATGCGAGACTGTTATCATCTTCATGATGTTGACGCTGATATTGCCGATTGGCCGCGAATCGACTGTGATTCAGCCAAATTTGTGCCGGATTACGCTCACAATATTCTTCACTTGTCAGGTACGAGTAAAACGAAGACAAAATGGCCATTTTCGTTTTTAACGCATTGTCACTTAACGCATAAGGCTGGATTTGCCCGAGTCGCTTTTTACCGACAAATGGCCGCCACTGTGGGTTTGGAACCCGTTCATCACGCATTTTATCGAGCTTGAATTGTGGCACATTAAAATAGCCAATTAGTGCTATGGGCGGCGCTTGGCAGTAATCCACGTAATGGCTCATGTCTTTGCGAGTGACTTCTATAGGCGACATTGAAACCACATCAAAACACCAATGAAGAAATGTAGTGAGCTCGCTGCGATAGGCTTTATAGTTGTTTTCGTTATGCTTTTGCTCAAACAACCAATCACTGGCGTGCTCAATCACTAAACCCGCATCGGCCACCTTTTTCATGCTAATTTGGGTGATATATTGGTTAACGACACTATTGCCAACTTGTATGAATTCAAATGAGTCAAATAACGGGATTACGGGAGGAAGTTGCATATTGCATCTGAATTATAAGGGTTTCTGATATGATAATACTTAAACGCAAATGCCGATAACGTTATTTATCGGCATCAACTAGGGTCAGATTTTGAGTACAACTGGACAATGTACATTTCTGGCATGTAATACGCTTTTGACAACAAATTAAGCATAACTGCCACACTTGCTGTTTAGACTGACTATCCAAGCACCTAAAATCTGCCGCACAGAGGTGCCCATCATGTATAAGCTGTGCCAGTTTATGCGTTGAAATCGACAAATTAATTTGGTGGCTCATGCCCTTACCCGCTAATTCAGTGTGTGATATGAACAGAATACACAAATGATAACTGTTATCAATAACTCAATTTAAGGTTTGCCACTCACCTCGCTATTTAATGTAAGAATTTGCACTGCATTGAAATGTGTCTACTACACTGATTATGTGATCATTATTTTTATTTGAATGAGGTATCGAATGCTGATTGATCTTGCAAAGAAAAATCCGCTGTTTTCCGGTAAAAAGCTTACCGAGACAACTGCATCAGGTATCCCTTGGAAGGTATTAGTGGTCGATGATGAACCTGATGTTCATACCGTCACTAAGCTTGCCCTCTCCCGCTTTAAACTCGATGGCCGCCCGCTTACTTTTATCAATGCCTACAGTGCCGAACAAGCAAAAGAGTTGATGAATCAGGAACATGATATCGCCATCGCCTTTATTGATGTTGTGATGGAGAGTGATCATGCGGGCTTAGAATTAGTAAAATGGATCCGCGAAGAACTGCAAAATAAAACCACTCGACTAATCCTGCGTACAGGCCAGCCAGGTCAAGCACCTGAAGAAGACGTTATCGTTAATTATGATATTAATGATTACAAAGCCAAAGCTGAACTCGATTCCCGTAAACTGATGACCAGCGTCTACTCTGCCCTACGTTCTTACCGCGATATTATGGAAATTGAACAAGCAAGGCGCACCCAAATAAATCACCGTAAAGGGCTAGAAAGGGTGCTAGAAGCTACATCTGGATTATTTGAGCTGCGCACCCTGCATAAATTTGCAGATGGTCTGCTAACTCAAGTCGCCACCCTACTCAATCTGGATTCTGAAACCTTATTGCTAACGTGTAATGCCATTGATGCCATAAGCGGTCATCTGGATCCTGTGAACATAGAAATCCTCGCAGGCACAGGCCAATTCTCAAATAAATCCCATATTACTCAATTACCAGAGCATATCGACCGCTTACTGCGCAGTGCGATCACGCAAAAACGCTGCCTGTATGAAGACAATTGCTTTATCGGTTACTTCCCCACAAAAAGCGGGTTAATCAATCTACTGTATATGGATGGTATCGATAAAATTGATGATCTTGACAAGAAACTTATTGATATTTTTGCTATCAACGTCGGCGTTGCATTTGAAAATTTACTGCTCAATCAAGAAGTCGAAGATACCCAGTCTGAACTCATTCTACGTTTAGGGGATGTGGTTGAAAGCCGCTCAAAAGAAGCCGCAAACCATGTGAAACGTATGGCAGAATATTGCTCTCAGTTGGCCTTACTCGCTGGTTTACCTGAATACGAAGCTGATTTACTACGCCGTGCTTCACCTATGCATGACATAGGTAAGATAGCGATCCCCGATGCGGTTCTGCTCAAACCTGGCAAGTTAGATGATGAAGAATGGAAAGTCATGCGTCAGCACCCTACAATTGGCCATCAGATTTTGGCAAATTCTGAGCGACCCATACTAAAGGCGGCATCAATTATTGCACTACAACACCATGAAAAATATGATGGTTCTGGCTATCCTGCCAATTTAAAACAAGACGAAATTCACATTTTCGCGCGCATTGTTGCCATTGCAGATGTATTTGATGCACTTTCCCATGCCCGCTGTTATAAAACGGCCTGGCCTTTAGAAGAAGTGTTAGCTGAAATGCGTAAAGGCGCTGCGAAACACTTTGACCCGCACTTATTACAGCTCTTTATTGATAATGTGGATATTTTTGTCAAAGTAAAAGACAGTTGGAAAGATAGTTAATCCTTAATCACCCGAGTTAACACTCTCTAATAATACGCTGAGGACGATTCGAATAAATATCTAGCCAGTCTTAACCATTGTTATCCGCAAGAAAATCAAACACTGTCGCTTTGGTTTCGCCATTTACTTCAAAACTTACAAAACCGCGCCAAACCATATAACCACTGCTACAGGAGCCATATACCATCTGACCAATATAGGTCATTTCATCGGTTTGCTTCACATTTACAGGAATAACCCCCATAAACATATCTCTTCCTTCTAAACGAATTTGCACATTTTTGATAGGCGTTGAAGCTAACAGCCTTAATGTTAATGGCTTTTCGCTCGGGGCATTCGCTGGCGATAGGCTAATAGAGAGTTTGATATCGTCCACTTGTTTAACGCAATCCCCTGCCGAAAATTGACAGAGAGAAGGATCAGAGCTGCTTTTATGTGTGACTTGCTTAGCATCTTCAGTACAAGCTGTGAGATTGATGAGAATTAACGCGATGAATAAATAGAGATTAGGACGATTTAGCACAAAGATTAACCTTATGACGCAATATGTTAACATTCTATGGCGTAGGTTGATCTAGATCAACTTTCTACACCCCTTCTTTGGTATCTTTTTTGATATTGCTCAAGTATCATTGCGAAACCTCATATTTGAGCAAAAATATGCAGGGTAACGCATTGACATAGCTCAGCAACCTTAATAGGGAAGCTGAGTTTTATGTCATTTTATAACAGGTAAAGCTTGTCTTTACTAAAAGTAAAAGTAATAAGCAGTGGAAGCATTATGATGAACCATTCCCAGCCAACAGGCGCTGATTACAATTACGCCATTGTCCGCCAATTTGCCTTAACCACAGTTTTGTGGGGTATTGTTGGTATGTCAGTCGGCGTATTAATTGCGGCTCAGTTAATCTGGCCTCAGCTGAACTTTGACACTCCTTGGTTAACGTATAGTCGCTTGCGACCATTACACACCAATGCTGTGATCTTCGCGTTCGGTACATCAGCCCTTTTTGCAACATCCTATTATGTCGTACAACGCACCTGTCAAACCCGACTATTTGCACCTAAGTTAGCCGCATTTACGTTTTGGGGATGGCAAGCCATCATTCTGTCAGCAGCTATCACTTTACCAATGGGTTTCACTCAAGGTAAAGAATACGCTGAATTGGAATGGCCTATCGATATCGCAATTACTATCGTTTGGGTGTCCTACGCTATTGTGTTCTTCGGTACTATTATCAAACGAACGACTTCGCATATTTATGTGGCGAACTGGTTCTTTGGTGCCTTTATTATTACCGTTGCTGTACTACACATAGTTAACTCTATGGCAGTACCAGTCAGTCTGTTCAAGTCATACTCTCTGTATAGCGGCGCTGTCGATGCTATGGTGCAGTGGTGGTATGGTCACAATGCGGTAGGTTTCTTATTAACCGCAGGCTTCTTGGGGATGATGTATTACTTCGTACCTAAGCAAGCGGGTCGTCCTGTGTACTCTTACCGTCTATCTATCGTCCATTTTTGGGCTTTGATCGCACTGTATATTTGGGCTGGTCCTCACCACTTACATTACACAGCTTTACCTGACTGGACTCAGTCTTTAGGTATGGTGATGTCACTGATCCTATTCGCACCTTCTTGGGGCGGTATGATTAACGGTATCATGACCTTGTCTGGTGCTTGGCATAAACTGCGTACTGACCCTGTATTGCGTTTCTTAGTCGTTTCTCTGTCTTTCTACGGTATGTCTACCTTCGAAGGCCCGATGATGGCAATTAAGACAGTTAACGCATTATCACATTATACAGACTGGACTATCGGTCACGTTCATTCCGGCGCGCTAGGCTGGGTTGCAATGGTGTCTATTGGTTCTCTGTATCACTTGATCCCTGTATTGTTCGGCCACGGCCGCATGTACAGCATCAAGTTAGTCAACGTCCATTTCTGGTTAGCGACTATTGGTACTGTGCTTTACATCGTATCTATGTGGATTTCAGGTGTAATGCAAGGTCTAATGTGGCGCGCAGTGAATGCTGACGGTACTTTGACTTATAGCTTTGTTGAAAGTCTTGAAGCTTCATATCCTTTCTACTTTGTACGTTTCCTTGGCGGTTGTTTCTTCTTAACCGGTATGCTGATCATGGCATACAACGTGATCCGTACTGTGAAAGCCTCTAAAGATTCATTGCCAGCATTGGCAGAACCAACAGCGGCTTAAAGGAGCAAACTCGATGAAATTTAATCATGAGATAGTTGAAAAAAACATCGGTTTGTTAGCGATCTTTACCGTTATCGCTATCAGTTTCGGTAGTCTCGTTGAAATCACACCGTTGATTTTTCAAAAAGATACGACTGAGCCTGTGGAAGGTTTAAAGCCATACACTGCTCTGCAAATTGAAGGCCGTGACATCTATGTTCGTGAAGGTTGTTATAACTGTCACAGCCAGATGATCCGTCCTTTGCGTGCAGAAACTGAACGTTATGGTCACTACTCTGTCGCGGGTGAATCGGTTTGGGATCATCCATTCCAATGGGGTTCTAAGCGTACAGGTCCTGATCTTGCCCGTGTTGGCGGTCGTTACAGCGATAAATGGCATGAAGTTCACTTAATCGATCCTCGTGCTGTAGTACCTCAATCGAATATGCCAGGGTTCCCATGGTTAGCCGAAAACAAGTTAGACGGCGAACTGACGGGCGATAAGATGACTATCCTACGTAACATGCATAAAGGCGGTTACAAAGGTAATGATCTTTATACCGATGAAGAAATCGCAGGCGCACAGCAAGCTGTTGCAGGTAAGACAGAGCTGGAAGCCTTGATTGCATATCTTCAGTCTTTGGGTCACGCACTCAAATAAGGAGGCAATATATGGATTACGGCACATTACAAGGCATTTTAACCATCATTGTGATGCTGACCTTCGTCGGTATATTTGCTTGGGCATATAGCTCGCGTCGTCAAAAATCTTTTGATGAAGCAGCTAACCTTGTGTTTTCCGATGAGGAAGTCAGCAAGGTATCGAAGGACTCAGGAGAGAATAAGTGATGAGTAGCTTCTGGAGTGTTTGGATTAGCGTACTCTCGTTAATTGTGATCGCGGGATGTTTTCTATTACTGCGTGTGTGTTCTAAGAACACCACGGACGTAAAAGAAGGCGAATCCATGGGTCACAGTTTCGACGGTATTGAAGAACTCAATAACCCACTACCAAAATGGTGGAGTTATATGTTCTATATCACTATCGTGTTTGGCTTGATCTATCTAGCCTTATTTCCTGGTTTAGGTAACTACAAAGGCCTTTTAGGCTGGACCAGTTCTAACCAAAGCATTGGTACTGAGCAAGGTATTAAAGCCGACTCTGCCGCAGCCATTGAGCTTGCCGCAAAAGAAGGCCGTTATGTTCAGTATGACCAAGAAGTAAAACACGCTGATGAAAAATATGGCCCAATCTTCGCGGCTTACTTGGCTACACCACTAGAAGAATTAGTGAAAAACCAAGAGGCATTAAAAGTGGGCGGCCGTTTGTTCCTACAAAACTGCGCACAGTGCCACGGCTCTGACGCACGTGGTAGCAAAGGCTTCCCTAATCTCACCGATGGTGACTGGTTATATGGTGGCGACTTAGCCACGATTAAAACCACTATCATGGGTGGTCGTCATGGCATGATGCCGCCAAAAGGTGGTTTGCCAATCGATGACAGCGAAATTGCGGGTTTAGCTGAATACGTTGTTAAATTGTCTGGTCGTGAACACGATGAAACACTCGCCGCTCAAGGTCAAGGCTCATTCATGAAAGGTTGTTTCGCGTGTCATGGTATGGACGCTAAAGGCAACAAGTTCATGGGTGCTCCGAATTTAACTGACGATGTTTGGTTATATGGCGGTAGCCGCGGCGTGATCGAAGAAACGATCAAACACGGCCGTGCTGGTGTCATGCCAGCCTGGAAAGACGTTCTCGGTGAAGAGAAAGTTCACGTGATCGCAGCTTATGTTTATAGCTTGTCAAACAAGTAATTAGATGTGAGTAATGCTAAGGCCTCGAAGACTTCGAGGCCTTTTTTTTAAAGTGCTAAAACCGTCTTTTAACGGTAAAATGGCGCAAATTTTTTGAATGGGTATCTGACATGAGCGAACAACAAGCCTGGTATAAGCAGTTCTGGCCTTGGTTTTTAATTATTCTTCCTTTATGTGCCGTCGTCGCAAGTTTTACCACACTAAAAATTGCCCTTACGAACTCGGACTCTTTAGTCGCCGAGGATTACTACAAAGATGGCAAAGCCATTAATATGGACTTAAGTAAAGTAAAGTATGCCAAACAAATAGGCATGAATTTTTTACTCGAACAAACTAATAATGAAATTCTACTGACGCAACAAGGTGGTCCCGCTTCTCAAGCAGCGCTGAAAGTCGAGTTCTACCATCCAACCATTGCCGACAGAGACATCAAGCTCACCGCTACAGCCGATGCCAGTAATGTGTATCGCATTACCGTGCCTGCCACACTGATCGGCCCTTGGGAAGTGCGTCTGGAAAGTTACGATGGCAAATGGCGCATTCACCAACGCGTTGAATTAAAAGATCATGTCCAACTTTGGCTGAACTGATTGTGGTTGAATTGATTTAGTTAAATAAGAATTGCTATGACACATCCAAGTTGTTTTCACTGCCAAGAGCCCGTGCTGACGGGCCAGCAGTTTGTGACTCGCATTAATGATCGTGATGAACTGATGTGTTGCCCTGGTTGCCAGGCGGTTTCTCAGGCGATTGTGGATGCGGGATTACTCAGTTATTACAAGTTCCGCACTGAGCCTGGCAGTAAACAGAACGCACTCGTCCCCGAAGCCTTAACGCAATTTAGCGCCTATGACTTGCCTGAAGTGCAGCAAGACTTTGTCCATTCTGAAGATAATGTCGAGTCAGTGTCACTCTCTATTGATGGTATCACCTGCGCGGCCTGTGCTTGGTTGATTGAGCACAAAGTGAAACAACTAACGGGTGTGAGCCAAGTACTGGTTAACTCGACCACCCAACGCGCCATGATCAGTTGGGATAAACGCACGGTAAGACTCAGCGATATTCTCGGGCAAATTAGCCGTATTGGTTATCAAGCCGCACCCTACCAAGTCGATGAGCAAGAGCTCAACAATAAACTCAATAGTCGAAAGTTTTTACTGCGTCTAGGCTTAGCCGGCTTTTCGACCATGCAAGTGATGATGTTCGCCCTCGCCCTCTATACCGGCTACTTCACCGATTTAGATGTGCAATATCGAGACTATTTCCGCTGGGTCAGCATGATTTTTGCTACCCCCGTAGTGCTTTACTCGGCGCAGCCCTTCTATTTCAGTGCTATTCGTACCCTGCTCAGCGGCAAACTCAATATGGATGTCTCAGTCTCCATTGCGATTGGCGGCGCATACGTAGCCAGCTGTTTTGCCACAGTCAATGGCACCGGCGAAGTGTATTTTGAATCTGTGTCCATGTTTACCTTCTTCCTGTTACTCGGGCGCTACTTCGAACAAAAAGCCAGGCAAAAGGCCTCGGTTAGCTCAAGTAATTTGCATAAGTTAGTGCCACTCACGGCGCACTTAGTGAACGACAATAGTCAGGAAGAAGTTCCCGCCAAAAAGTTACGCCTCAATGATGTGATCCTCGTTAAACCTGGTGAAATGGTAGCTGCCGATGGCGTAGTGATTGAAGGTCACACTAGCATCAATGAAGCTATGCTCACTGGCGAGCAAATGCCGATTGAAAAAACTCTTGCTAGCCAAGTTTACGCAGGCACTATCAACGTCGACCAACCCATCAAAGTCAGCGTCACTGCACTAGGGCAAGACCAACTCGTGGCTGAGATTATTCGACTACAAGAGCTTGCATCCAATACAAAACCTGCAATTGCGCTCTTAGCCGATAAATTATCCCGTTATTTCTCGGGCACAATCCTAACCATAGCGACAATCACCTATTTGGTTTGGCAGCAGATATCCCCAGAAGATGCCTTTTGGGTAACGCTATCGGTTCTAGTTGCTACCTGTCCTTGCGCCTTAGCACTTGCCACACCAACTGCCGTCACCTGCGCGACGGCTATTTTTACTCGCCTTGGGATTATTACTCGCAAAGCCGGTGTGTTTGAAAAACTGCCGCTGGTCAAGCATGTTGTCTTTGATAAAACCGGCACCCTCACCTGTGGTACCCTCTCTATTGGGGCAACGCAGTGCATGGCTGATTTAACCAAGATGCAAGCCTTAGCCATTGCCGCAGCGCTGGAAACAGGGTCTCGCCACCCAATTGCCGCCGCATTTGCCGAGTTTACCGATAATGCGCTTGTTGCCGAAGAGGTTCACCATCAAGTCGGTTTTGGCGTCCGTGGCCGTATTGATGACACTGACTACATAATTGGTAATGCGGCATTTACTGGCGCGAGTATTGATAGTAGTGACCCGACCCAAAAGATTTGGTTAGCACGTTCATGCAATAATCAGCTTGAAGTACTGGCAAGCTTTGAAATTCAAGACAATATTCGCCAAGACAGCAAAGCCACAGTTGCGACGTTAAAGCAGCTAGGTTGCCGCATCAGTATTGCCAGTGGCGATAGCTCAGGGCATGTTCATCAATTGGCAAAAGAGTTGGGGATTGACGATGTACACAGCGGCTTGACGCCTGCAGATAAGCTTGCCCTAGTGACTCGGTTACAACAGCATACAAGGGTTGCAATGTTTGGCGATGGCATCAACGATGCACCTGTGCTTGCTGGGGCTGATTTGTCGGTGGCCATGGGCAGCGGCAGTGCTATCGCAAAAAACAGTGCCGATTTAATTTTATTGGGGGATCATCTGTCCCGCTTTACCCAAGCGGTTGCCGTTGCGAAACTGACGACACAGATTATCAGACAAAATTTAGCGTGGGCGCTGGGTTACAACGCCCTAATCTTGCCCTTAGCCGTTACTGGCCATGTGGCACCTTATATCGCCGCCATTGGCATGTCGGCGAGTTCTTTGATTGTGGTCGGTAATAGCCTGAGATTATTACGGGTTAAAGTGTAACCATAATAAGAGTTAAATCAGAATCATAAGAGGTCATTATGGAAATTATTTATGTGCTTATCCCCATTGCCATGATCTTTGTCGCGATTGCTGTAATGGTCTTTTTCTGGGCAGTCAAATCCGAGCAATTTGACGATTTAGATCGCCAAAGTGTGTCGATATTATTCGACGAAGACACTGTTAAACCAAATAGCCATCCCGTGCCTGAGAAAGAGGAAGCCGAAGCTGCACAAGAAAAAGGCATGCCTCTGTGATTGAGTTCGCAGTGATGGAGTACAATGTCACCGGCGCTTTTCTTGTAGGTCTCATGGGTGCTGCACATTGCTTTGGTATGTGTGGCGGTTTAGTGGGCGCTTTTTCCGCCCAAATCCCTCATCCTAAAATAGGTAACCAGCTGGCCCATCAGCTTAAATATTTACTGAGTTACAATCTTGGGCGTATTTTGAGTTACACCTTAGCGGGCGCCTTAGTGGGCGCTTCGGCGGCAGGTCTTGGTCACTTATTTGAACTGGATACCTATCTGATTGTGCTGCGCATCATCGCTGGATTGATGATGATCGCAACGGGGCTGTATATCGCCAAAATTTGGGTCGGAATCGTGCAGATTGAGCGCGTCGGTCAATGGTTATGGCAGTATTTAAAACCCATAGCGCAACGGCTTGTGCCTATCAAAAGTCCAAGCCAAGCAGTCATGGCGGGATTTATTTGGGGCTGGCTGCCCTGCGGACTCGTTTATAGCACCTTAACTTGGTCGGTTGCATCTGGCTCTGCTAGCCAAGGTGCCTTGATTATGTTGGCCTTTGGCTTAGGCACCTTACCCGCCCTATTAAGTGCAGGCGTGGCGGCAAAACGCCTTGCCGCTTGGGTGCAACAGAAAACCGTTAGACTATTAAGCGGCTTACTGTTAATTGCGTTTGGTGGTCAAACTTTATATATCGCACTCGCGCAGCTAAACTAGCCCAAGTGCGTGAATTGGTTTAACATGGCTGCAGTGGATAAACTTGAGAATCAACATGACAATTGAACAAAATAAGAATCGTCGTCCTGCCGCTAGCGGATGCACAATCCATTGTCACGATTGCAGTATGGGTACCCTTTGTATTCCTTTTACCCTCAATGCAAGTGAGCTAGATCAGCTCGATGATATTATTGAGCGTAAAAAGCCGATCCAAAAAGGCGAGCAAATTTTTAAATCGGGTGATGCGTTAAAATCCCTGTTTGCGATCCGCTCTGGCACCATCAAAAGTTATACGATTACCGAGCAAGGCGATGAGCAAATAACTGGCTTCCATTTAGCGGGTGATGTGATTGGTTTTGACGGTATCCACGCCCAGTTGCACCAGAGTTTTGCACAGGCCCTCGAAACCTCCATGGTCTGTGAGATCCCCTTTAATATCCTCGATGAACTTTCAGGCACTATGCCTAAATTGCGTCAGCAGATCATGCGCCTGATGAGCAATGAGATCATGAGCGATCAAGAAATGATCCTGCTACTCAGCAAGAAAAATGCCGAAGAACGCCTGGCTGCATTTATCAGCAATCTGGCTAATCGTTTTGGTAGCCGTGGCTTTTCGCCAAAGGAATTCCGCTTAACCATGACCCGCGGTGACATTGGTAATTATCTCGGTTTAACCGTAGAGACCATCAGTCGTTTACTTGGGCGTTTCCAAAAATCAGGCTTAATTGAGGTTAAGGGTAAGTATATTACTATCCTCGACTCACAAGAGCTGAATCTGTTAGCGGGTAATTCGCGCATAGCGAGATAGTTCACCGCAAGCGTGTTTTCTGCAAGAAAGTTGAGTGAAACATAATAGTTAAGTGCAAAAGTATTAGGCGCTAATTCCTTGCTATAGATTGCAAGAACAATTCAGTTGAAAAAACGCGGCTGGCTAGACATGTCATGCAGATTAAGGCATGATTTTTAAGCGAGTTTTAATCAATTTCAATTGAGTTTGATCTAGAACAATACAGCTAACTGCCAAAGGCTCATGATGATATTGAGCCTATGACTAAAGGAACCTCCCATGAAGGATTATCAAAAAATACTGGTTGTGGTTGACCCTACCACAGAGAATCAAGTTGCCCTCGCTCGAGCGGTAACCTTGGCCAGTAAATGCAATGCTCAAGTCACTGTGTTTCTTTCTATCTTCGACTTTTCTTATGAGATGACTTCGATTCTGTCGAATCAAGAGCGCGAAGCCATGCGCCAAGGCGTCATAGATCAACGTCTCGCTTGGATCCAAGACTTACTCGCCGCTTACGCTCATCTGCAACTCAATATCGATACCCAAGTCATTTGGCATAACCGCCCCTTCGAAAGCATTATTAATCATGCAATTTCAGGGCAATACGATTTGATTGTTAAAGGCACCCATGCCCACGACAAACTCAAAGCGGTGATCTTCACCCCAACCGATTGGCATTTAATGCGTAAAGCGCCTGTGCCAGTGTTGATGGTGAAAGCCCATGACTGGCCAGCGGCGGGTAAAATCCTTTGCGCTGTGAATGTGGCGACCGAAGATACCGATCATCAAATGCTTAACGGTAAAATCATTGAGCACGCAAAAGATTTGGCAGATAAATTCTCTGCCGAAGTGCATTTAGTTAATGGTTATCCCGGCACACCGGTAAACCTAGCCATTGAATTACCAGATTTTGATGCCCAATCCTATAACGAAACCATTCGCATGCAGCATGAGCAGCGCGTAAGTTATCTCGCTAATGCATACGGCATTAATCCAAACCATTGCCATGTAAAAGAAGGCCTGCCTGAGGATGTGATCCCTGAGCTTGCTGAAAAACTCGATGCCGAATTGGTGATCTTAGGCACAGTCGGCCGCACCGGATTTTCAGCGGCATTGATTGGTAATACCGCAGAGCATGTTATCGATAGCATTAATTGCGACTTACTGGCTATCAAACCTGACGGTTATAAATCGCCGTTAGAAGAAGCCTAAGCGATACGCGGCACTTTACCCCGCCAAAGATAGCTGGAATAATACGCGCCCTGAAACTGAGTTACTGGGCGCTTTTTTATGCTTGAAGCTATATCTGAAGTTACGGCAAATCCTATGTCTGAAGAATTATCAAAAAAACACACTACCCGTCTGAATAAATTACAGAAACGTCTGCGTCGTGAAGTGGGTAGCGCAATCGCCGATTACAATATGATTGAAGATGGCGATAAGATCATGTGCTGCCTCAGTGGCGGTAAAGACAGCTATGCGATGCTCGATATTTTGATGAATCTGCAGCAACGCGCGCCCATTCAGTTTGAAATCATTGCGGTTAATTTAGATCAGAAGCAACCAGGCTTCCCTGAGCATGTGCTGCCCGCCTATTTAGATAAGCTCAATGTGCCTTATCACATCCTCGAGAAAGACACTTACTCGATAGTGAAAGACAAGATCCCTGAAGGCAAAACCACCTGCTCCCTGTGTTCTCGCCTGCGACGCGGTACGCTCTATGGCTTTGCCCAGCGTATTGGCGCCACTAAAATCGCCCTAGGCCATCACAGGGATGACATTATCGAGACCTTGTTCTTGAATATGTTCTTTGGCGGTAAGATGAAAGCAATGCCGCCAAAGCTGCTGTCGGATGATGGCGCTAATGTGGTCATTCGGCCACTTGCCTATTGTCGCGAGAAAGATCTCGAAGAATATGCCAGCTTAAAAGAATTTCCAATCATCCCCTGTAACTTGTGTGGCTCGCAGGAAAACTTAAAGCGCGCCGCTGTCAAAGACATGCTGAATCAGTGGGATAGACAATACCCAGGTCGAATTGAAACAATTTTCACCGCTATGCAAAACACCGCACCATCACAGGGTGTTGACCGTGAGCAGTTCGACTTTGTGTCTCTAACGCGTGACCCTAACGCGCCTCTGCGTGGCGATGTTGCCGAAGCCAATCTGCCCGCATTCGATTTCCTAGATATCGCCAACAGCGGCCGTATTGATTTGGATGCAGCAAAACGCATTGATATTGTTAACACTTACGAAGTCTAATTAAGGCTGAAACTAGCGCCCTAATCAGTAAATAAGTTAAACCAGCAAAACAAAAATGCCCACATGATGTGGGCATTTTTATGGCTACAAAATAAGTTAATCTTTGAGTACGTGCTTCTCAATCGACTATTTCAAGATGCCAATTCAAGATACAAAGAGGATCACTTCACCCAAGGACTCAAGACTAATGGCTGGGCACTAAAGCTTAGCGTCGTGATGTTTTCAAGCTCATTCACGGCTAATTTATAACTGCCCTTAACGGCTTGTTCACGGCCATTAAGGTGTACATACACTTCTTGCTCGGGTTGGAATTCAAAGTTAAGACCAGCAATAGGATCCCTAAAATAACGCATCGGGAAGCCTTGCATAGCACCAAGCAGCGTGTCCATTTCGGTCACGATTTGCTGTAAACGCGCTTTATCGTACTCAGCCAATGTCTGTTTTGCTCTGACTTGCATCGCGATAGCACATCCATCAGCACTGCCCGCAAAATTGAGATTAACCAAGGCACGCTGATCTTTTAAATCATCATCTAAGGGAATAAATAACCGCTGAGCATAGGTATACGTCAATGGCGTTGATGTTTTTTCACTGGAAATAGAACCGCTTTGGATCAAACAGTTTTTTTGCATTGGAACACTAAAAGCCACTTCTACGAGTTGGTAACTGCCCTTATTGACTTGTTTTAACCTATCATAAAAACCTTTATATTCAAGGGATACAGTTTCTGCAGCGGCGCTAGTTGCCAGTAAACAGAGGCCACTAAACAACAATTTTTTATACATCGACATTCACCAAATATTTTTCATTATGACGTAACATATCAAGCAGCTCATCAATATAAGCTTCTTGTCTTTCAGAATAATTCACGAGTCCGTAAATCAATTGATCCGCTGTCGGCTCTAGCTCCTGTGAGCGTAAATCAGCGCGGATAGAACGAAACAGCGCATAAGCCGTATTAGAATTTAAATTGCGCATGTAGGATGAAACGGACTCGTCGACCGATGAAAATACTTTGACCTCATGGCTCTTACCAGATCCCCGTGAAGATGGCACTATGCCGCAACCAGCACTAAAACACCATTCACCAAAAAAATTAAAGCCTTCACGGGCAAAACGTGAGCTGCCCCAACCGGATTCATTCGCGGCTTGGATCAGCACCATAGATTCAGGCACAA
The DNA here is from genome assembly GCF_019655335.1 of Shewanella hafniensis. Lineage (GTDB taxonomy): Bacteria > Pseudomonadota > Gammaproteobacteria > Enterobacterales > Shewanellaceae > Shewanella > Shewanella hafniensis. The sequence goes on along the minus strand of NZ_BPFD01000016.1, from coordinate 53,963 downwards.
TATCGACGCGCTTTAGTAAGCTTGCTAAGGATTTAGCATCGACGTTTCGTGCCGCATATTGGTATTTGTCGAATAGCGTATTGAGTTGCCCGAGTTGGGTCTCAGATAAACTCTTGCCATTATCAACCAAAGCGAGCATTTCACTGACAAACTCGCGTTCCATCGAGATGATGGCATTCTGCTGCTGCACAATCGGCCGCAGAAAATCAAAAAAGGCTTTCTTCTTTTCGGTGATATCGTTGATCGCAGAAAAGTCAGGAACTTGCGTAACAGGATCGACAGCGTCAACGAGTTGGGTCGCAATGCTAGATGAATCATTCGTGTTGGGAATGATCCAAACGCGCAATGCAAAAATCGCCACTATGACCATGGCTAATGCCAATGTAAACGATCCGATTCTACCCGTTTTCAATAGTTCACCTTAAGTATGACGCCCGTATTGGGCAAATAAAGGGCGGATTATAAGCTGTTTGTCAGATTTAACGAAATGTGCCCGCCGTCACTGTCATTAATCACGCATCTGGCGCATTAACTCAGGTACAATATTGCGCCTAAGTCGCGATTCTGAATCCGTGTATACGTGCTTGCCGTATGACAGTCGATAATAGATGCAAGCTTTCGACTGAGCTTTTATACTAAGGTTCCTTAACGCAGTTAAATTGCACAGTAGCGCTTACGTCATTGCGCTTTGTACTTAATCAGTGATGACAGTAACATTCATTTTTCGGGTATTCAGGAAGGAAGAACCCAGATGCAGCATTTGATGTTAAATCAATTTGAACGTGTCGTCGCCATTGGCGGAGGCCATGGTTTAGGCCGAGTATTATCGTCACTCGATTTTTTAGGCAGCCGTTTAACGGGAATTGTCGCGACCACAGATAACGGTGGCTCTACCGGTAGACTCAGAGCCGAGCAGGACTGTATTGCCTGGGGCGATTTACGCAACTGCTTATCCCATCTAGCCAATCGCCCTTCCGTCGGCTCACAACTATTCGAATACCGTTTCCAAGGTGAAACTGAACTCAGCGGCCATAATCTGGGTAATCTTATTTTACTGGCGCTTGATCAGCTGTGCGTTCGTCCATTAGAAGCAGTTAATCTCATCCGTAATTTACTCAAGATTGAAACCCAGCTAATCCCTATGTCTGAACAACCCACACACTTAGTGGCTCTGCAAGCCTGTGGTAGTAAAGTGTTTGGCGAGATCAATGTCGACAGTATGGATGAAGCACCTATCGCGCTCTGCCTTGAGCCACAGGTCGATGCAACTTTTGAAGCCTGTGAGGCCGTTCGACACGCAGATTTAATCATTTTAGGCCCTGGCAGCTTCTTAACCAGCATTATGCCGCCGCTGCTATTACCTAAGTTTGCAAAAAGCCTAGCCGCTACTAAAGCTCAAGTGATCTTTATCGATAACCTTGCAGAGGAAGCCTCACCCGCGGGTCGATTTAGTATTGAGCAACGTATCGCTTGGTGCCATCAAGTCATTGGCAAGCCCATCATTCACAAAGTGTTACGTCATGGCGAACAAACGCGTTTAGGACCACTCATTAACTATTTTCCGTTGAAGAATCGCCATAACCCGAATTTACATGATCAAGCGAACCTATTAGATGCATTAAGCGCCCTGCTACGAATTAAATCTGAGCTCACGCTACAATCGCAGGAGCCTCTCGCGCTTAGCTACTAATCACTGAATAGCCCGCACATTCTGAAAAACATAAAGGACAGCAAATGCTGTCCTTTATGTTTAAGGCTAAAGAGAAATTCCTTTAGCCTCATTCTATAATCTAATAAGCCTTACAATACTTGCGCTATCGCTTTGCAGATCACTGGCATATTGGTCTTAGTCATGCCTGCAACGCTAATGCGTCCTGAACCAACGATATAAACCCCAAACTCGTCTTTCAAGCGCGCCACTTGGGTTTTGTTCAAACCAGAGAAACTGAACATACCATTTTGGCGAGAAATAAAGCTAAAGTCCTGAGTCACGCCTTCAGCCTTTAAGCTGTCAACGAACAGGGTACGCATTTCGGCGATACGCTCACGCATCTCTTTAACTTCCTGCACCCACATGGCTTTCAGGGCTGCGTCATTTAAGATAGTGCTGACGATCAGCGCGCCATGTGCTGGCGGATTAGAATAGTTTGCACGTATGGTACGTTTCACTTGGCTAAAGGCACGCACGGCAGCATCAGCATCTTCAGCCACCACAGTTACGGCGCCGATACGTTCGTTGTACAAACCAAAGTTTTTAGAGAAAGAGTTAGCAACCAGCAGCTCCGGCACTTTTGATGCCACTAAACGAAGACCTGCTGCATCTTCTTCAATTCCAGCACCAAAACCTTGGTATGCAAAGTCAAACAATGGCACAAGTTTCTTATCAGTACACAATTGGGCTACGAGTTCCCATTGCGCCAAGGTTAAATCGATACCGGTTGGGTTATGGCAGCAACCGTGTAGCAACACAACATCGCCTGCATTCGCGTGAGACAAGTCCGTCATCATGGTATCAAAATCGATATCATGGGCTTCTGCTTTGTAATAACCGTATTCTTTAACGGCTAAACCCGCAGTTTCAAAAATGTTTTGATGGTTGGCCCACGTTGGATTGCTGACCCAAATAGTGTGCGAATCGGTATTACGCAGTAAAAACTCAGCAGCAATACGCAGTGCACCTGTGCCGCCTGGGGCTTGCGCTGTGGCAGCACGGCCAGAAGTGATTAATGCACTGCCCTCACCGAATAACAATGTTTGTACAACATGGTTATACGCTTGCACGCCTTCAATGCCTAAATAGTTTTTGGTCTTCTCTTGCTCAAGTAAAATAGCCTCGGCTTTTTTCACTGAAGTCAGCACTGGAGTTTGTCCAGCCTCATCCTTATAAATACCGACACCCAGATTAACTTTATCCTGACGGGGATCTGCCTTAAAGGTATCAGTTAAACCAAGAATGGGATCTGCGGGTGCGAGTAATACTTGAGAGAAAATCATGACTACGTATCCTAATTATGCGCGTGTAGGGGAAATTTCGGCTTATTTATACCACTGTCTTTAAGGGGGGAATAGCGACTTAAGCACCTTCTCAGGGAAATTCTTACGCCATTGTAGATTTAACAGTAAAAGTTCAATTTTTTTATGTAATTATAAGCATAAACGGAAAATTGCTTTAATAAAGTTATTTATAACATCTAGATCACAAAATCCTGTAATTTTATCTTGTAGAAAAGAATCGCGCTGACGTCGCAATACTGAATGAATAAAATGTGAGCGGGATCTATAGCTAATTCTAACTTAGCCGAGTAATCATCTTAAATGGCACTAAGTGAGCCAGTGGCATTCGGCTTTGAGGATCTATAAAGCAAAAAAGCCCTGACATGAGTCAGGGCTTTTCTGTTTTTTGGTACCCGAGGCCAGACTTGAACTGGCACGCTGTTACCAGCGAGGGATTTTAAATCCCTTGTGTCTACCGATTCCACCACTCGGGCAAACTCTTTATATTAACGACGGGAATCGTGTCATTAATACTTTAAACTATGGAGGCGCGACCCGGAGTCGAACCGAGATCGACGGATTTGCAATCCGCAGCATAGCCATTCTGCCATCGCGCCCAAACTGCCAAATTTATTAAATTTGGAGCGACATATCGGGTTCGAACCGATGACCTATACCTTGGCAAGGTATCGCTCTACCAACTGAGCTAATGTCGCCTATCATTGCGCTTAATCATTAGAAGCCATGCTAGGCATGCTTTCCCCTGACTGCGGATTGGCATTCTACCGATTTAGACCTCAGAGTCAATCAACAATTTTTAAAAAATGATCTAAGCCGTATCGTTTGCCCAATAAACCGCCATAAGTCAGCAAAGTTGATGTTTCCTTCATCAATTTAAGCTTTTTGCTGTTACTGACGCCGATGCGGCAGATGATTAAGTGCGGCAGAAAGCTGTGGTTGATAGGAGCATTGCGGCGAACCCAATTAAATTGCATAAGTATAGAAAAACAAAAGCGCCCTACAGGGCGCTTTATGTGAAGATTATGCACAAGTCTTGAAGACTCAGCATTACTTACGCTAGTGATTTACGCAGCCAACTTATGCAGGCAAAGATAGCGTCGTTAAACCTAACATAGTTTGCATTACACCAACCACTTGGCAACTGTAACCAAACTCGTTGTCATACCAAACATAAAGAATGGCACGCTTGCCTTCTGCGATAGTTGCCTGTGAGTCAACCACGCCCGCATAACGAGAACCCACTAAATCGCTCGATACAATTTCAGTAGAGTCGGTGTAATCGATTTGATTTTGTAGCGGTGATTGCAGCGCCGTATCTTTAAGGTACTCGTTCAGCTCATCTTTACTGGTTTCAGCATTCAAGTTCATGCTGATGATGGCCATAGAGACGTTTGGCGTTGGCACGCGAATCGCGTTACCGGTTAACTTGCCCGCTAACACAGGCAGTGCTTTAGCAACGGCTTTAGCGGCACCCGTTTCAGTGATTACCATGTTTAATGGTGCACTGCGGCCACGGCGGTCAGCGGTGTGATAGTTATCAATCAAGTTTTGATCGTTGGTATAAGAGTGAATCGTCTCAACATGACCATTCTCAATACCATATTTATCATTCACAGCTTTCAGTACAGGCGTAATAGCGTTGGTCGTACAGCTTGCCGCAGAAACGATAATGTCTTCTGGGGTAATATCGCCTTCATTCACACCGTAAACGATATTCTTGATTGCGCCTTTTGCAGGAGCTGTCAGCAACACTTTACTCGCGCCAGGGCTCTTAAGGTGTAAACCAAGACCCGCTTCATCTTTCCAAATACCAGTGTTATCAACAACGAGTGCATCGCTGATATCGTATTTAGTGTAATCCACTTCATCAGGCGAGTTTGCATAAATCACTTGGATATAGGTACCGTTGGCGATGATGGCATTGTTCTCTTCGTCAACTTCCACAGAACCATTAAAAGGACCATGGACTGAGTCACGGCGTAATAAACTGGCACGTTTCTCTAAATCACCTTTCTTACCTCCACGTAATACGATAGCGCGTAATCTTAACTTATTGCTGCGGCCTGTGCGTTCAATCAGCAGGCGTGCTAATAAGCGACCGATACGGCCAAAACCATAAAGCACAACATCACGCGGTGCGACATCATCAGCATGGTCAATGGCATCGGCCAACTCTTTTGCCATATAGCTTTCAATTTCACTGACATCGGTGTGATCACGCCAGTAATTGACTGCAAGCTTACCAATATCCACTTTACATTGTTTAACTGCGAGTTTGCTCAAAGCTTGAACGAAGGGGAAACTCTCGCGTAAACGTAATTTTTCACCGACATGACGACGAACTAAACGGTGCGCTTTAATGATTTCAATCGTAGAAGCATTGAGTAACGGCTTGCCGTAGACCACGACTTCAACGCCTTGGTTACGGTACAACTTGCCTAACAAAGGCTGCATCGCCTCTGCCATTTCAAAACGTTCTTGCCAACTTTGTAGGTGTTTATCAGCGCTCATTTACAGATCCTTTATCTCACTTTTCAATAAAATGTACTGAAAGGTTTGAGTAACATGACGAAAAGACCAATAATCTAATGCGGGTTTTAGGGAAAACCCTGTTTTGGTCGGCGCCATTGTAATGAAAGTCGCGCTGTGTTGCCAGTAAGATATTTTCTGTAAATCTGTAATTTTATTAGAAAAATTATCGTTTGGAGAGTGTTTTGAGACAAAATCTAGTAATAATTACATCATTTACCTTTGGGATGAGCCTTTTTGGTCTTTTCGGTTGTGATAATGGCCGAAATATCTCAGCAATTTGTAAAAATAATCCTGAAATTTGTGCCGATTTGCATAAGGATGGCTGGTGTTTGGCCGAAAAAACTAAACTAATCCAGAACCGCTACGAATTAAAAGACAACGAAAACCCCACAGGCAAACAACTCTACCTGCAATTGACTTACCTTGAGGATTACAGCCGCTGTATTGAACTCGCCTCTGGTGTTCAGCATATCATCCACACCAATCGCACCGCGGATAGAGCCAGAGCCTTTAGATTAAGCACCCAGAATTTAAGTTTGCTACAAGATCAAACCCGCGAGCGACAAGATCCTTTCATGTCCTATTACCAATGGACTCGCTTTGGCGATACCGCAGCGCTAAATAGATTATTAGAGCATGAAAACGCCGGCGAAGTGACTGACCCTTTCCTACTTGCCCAAGTCGCAACTTACTACAGCAATCGAAATGCCATCAAAGCGCAACAACTCTATCTTAAGGTCTTTGCGGAGATCCAATACGATGATTTCGACGTTAACTGGTTACTTGGGCTCGCATCAGCCTATCGCCAGCTACAGCTACTTGATAAAGCCTTTATGCTGACGAAGGCAAATTTACTACTTACGCAGCAGAAGTATTCAGAGGAAAAAATGCTAGCCTTGCTCGGTGGCAATAAAACGCTGGCGACTGAACTCGATTTAAAAGCCCAAGCTCTTATTGATGCGCTAAAAAACGGGACTTATCCTCAGAGTCCAGTAAGACAATGGCTTGATCCTCAAGCGGTTGACAAAGCGCCTACGGCAACCGAGGCTGTACCACCTGCGCTTGTCGAAAAAACAGACTAAGCAACTGATGGCAAAATGTTTGCCATCTTGTAATTTTTTACCCAATTAACGCGTAAAAAATGGCGATTTCGCGACCGATGTAAAAAAAATACCTAATTTGTTAATCAAGACAGCGGTAAAATGCCGATTTAACTTGACGATAGCTGTCAGTTTGGTAATTTTACTACCAGTTGAATTTTATAATCACCAGAGGGATATGAGATGACTATCCGTGTAGCAATAAATGGCTATGGCCGTATCGGTAGAAACGTATTACGCGCCTTGTACGAAAGCGAAAAAGCTTATCCAATCAAGATTGTCGCTATTAATGATTTAGGCGACGCTTCAATCAACGCTCACCTGACAAAATACGATTCTGTCCACGGTCGTTTCAATGCCAAAGTTGACCATGATGCCGAAGCTATTTATGTGAATGGCGACAAGATCCTCACTTTCCAAGAACGTGATCCTGCAAAACTACCATGGGCTGAGTTGCAAGTAGACGTGGTGTTCGAATGTACCGGTATCTTCACTTCTAAAGAAACTGTTCAACCGCATTTAACCGCTGGCGCGAAGAAAGTGATTATTTCTGCTCCAGGTAAAAACGTCGATGCCACAGTTGTTTACGGCGTGAACAACAACGTACTGACGTCGGACATGACAGTGATTTCAAATGCTTCTTGTACCACTAACTGTTTAGCTCCTTTTGCTAAGCCGTTAAATGACGAGATTGGTATCGAATCAGGCCTGATGACCACGATTCACGCTTATACTAACGATCAACGTTTATCTGACGTGTACCACACAGATTTACGTCGTGCCCGTGCTGCGGCGCTATCAATGATCCCAACTAAAACGGGCGCAGCTGCTGCTGTAGGTTTAGTTGTACCTGAATTACAAGGTAAATTCGACGGTCTAGCGGTTCGTGTACCTACAGTTAACGTATCACTAGTGGATTTATCTTTCATCGCTGCCCGTGACACGACAGTTGAAGAAGTGAATGCCATTATCGAACGTGCTGCCAGCGTTGCGCCATTGAGCGAAGTGTTAGCGGTAAACAAAGAGCCATTGGTGTCTATCGACTTTAACCACAATGCGTTTTCTTCAAACTTTGACGCCACTCAAACTCGTGTAAACGGCCGTTTAGTGAAAGTGATGTCTTGGTATGATAACGAATGGGGATTCAGTAACCGTATGTTAGATAACGCGGTTGCACTGATGAACGCCAAGTAAGTAAGCGTGAAGTAATCTAGTCACTAGATCTCGCGTTACTCAATCAAGCCTCGCATTTTGCGGGGCTTTTTATTGCCTTAGTTTTAATAAAAACAACAGACATAAAAAATCCCCACGCTATGGTAGGGATTTTATTAGACTAAATAAAAGCTAAATAATGCGCTTAGGCATTACCCTTCACTTTCATATTCAGTGTCTTGGCAAAATCCAGCATACGCGTCAGCGGGATTAGCGCTTTCACTCTTAAGTCTTCATCCACAAATATCTCATGGGTGGTTTTATCGCTGTCGGCGAGTGACGCTTCAATCGCCTGTAGACCATTCATCGCCATCCAAGGACAGTGAGCACAGCTCTTACAGGTTGCGCCATTTCCGCCCGTTGGCGCTTCGATTAAGATTTTACCTGGCGCCGCCTGCTGCATTTTATAGAAGATGCCGCGATCGGTTGCCACGATAAAACGCTCATTTGGCATAGTCTGCGCCGCTTTAATCAACTGACTGGTCGAGCCAACGGCATCGGCCATTGCCACCACACTGGCTGGTGACTCAGGATGCACAAGGATAGCCGCATCTGGGTAAACGCTTTTCATATCGCGCAGTGCGTTCGATTTAAACTCGTCATGAACAATACAATCGCCCTGCCACATCAACATGTCGGCGCCCGTCTGTTTGGCAATATAACTGCCTAAATGACGGTCTGGTCCCCAAATGATCTTTTTGCCCTCGCTGTCTAAGTGCTCAACGATTTCAAGGGCAATACTGGAGGTCACCACCCAATCGGCGCGCGCTTTAACCGCAGCCGAGGTATTGGCGTAAACCACCACAGTATGATCTGGGTGCGCGTCGCAGAAAGCGCTGAACTTATCGATTGGGCAACCTAAGTCCAATGAACAAGTCGCTTCAAGGGTCGGCATTAGGATAGTTTTTTCAGGGCTCAAAATCTTGGCGGTTTCGCCCATAAACTTGACCCCAGCAACGATTAAGGTTTTTGCTGTGTGATCGCGGCCAAAGCGCGCCATTTCTAAAGAGTCTGAAACGCAGCCGCCGGTTTCTTCGGCAAGGGCTTGGATTTCAGGATCGGTATAATAGTGAGCAACCAGAACGGCATCTTTTTCAATGAGCAGTTGTTTGATACGCGCCTTATAGTCGGCTTTTTCAATATCAGACAAAGGAACAGGCTTAGGCGGAAACGGGTAATCAATGGTTTCTATGGTTGGAGCAAATGGGCTGAGGGCTAACTGACTCATAACACATCCATCAGGATAACGACGTTAGGGAATTATACGTAATCGGGATCAAAAGATTAACCCATTTGTGCAAAGCAAAGTAAAAAGGACGCCCTAAAGCGTCCTTTTACTGTCAAATCTGCCTGCCAGCGGCTTAACGCATGGCCAATAACATCTCTTGCGGCTGCTCAAGATATTGTTTCCACAGATTACAGAAGCGAGCAATGGTGCCACCATCGATCACTCTGTGGTCACCAGACCAGCTCACTTGCATGATTTGGCGAGCTTCGACTTCCCCTTTCGCGTTAAAACGCGGCAAGGTTTGCAACTTGCCTAAGGCCACAATCGCCACCTCAGGTTTGTTGATAATAGGCGTCGCCACTGTGCCACCTAAGGCGCCAATGTTAGAAATAGATATAGTGCCGTCTTTCAGATCCGCTGGCGCCACGCGGCCGCTGCGGGCTGCTTGGGTCAGACGGGTGATTTCTGCCGCCACTTCTAAAATGCTCTTGTCCTGCACATCTTTGATGTTGGGCACCAAAAGACCCACTTTAGAATCCACCGCCATGCCGATATTGTGACGCGCCTTGTAAGTCAGCTCAGTGCAATCCGCATTCACTTGACTGTTCATCACAGGGAACTGACTTAACGCGAGCGACATTGACTTCATGAAGAAAGGCATCATGGTCAACTTCACTTCATCTGACGAATACTTCACTTTCATGCTTTCACGCAGTGCAACTAAGTCTGTTAAATCAAACTCTTCGCAATAGGTAAAGTGCGGAATGCTCGATACAGATTCCACCATCATGCGTGCCATCACAGCTTTTACGCCGCGAATAGGCTCAACCGTGTCAGCGCGTTGAGTCACTGTAGATGTTGGAACTTGGGTTTGAGATGCTTGAGTCGCTTGAACTGGCGCCTCTTTTACCTGAGCCACACTTGGAGCAGAAACATTGCTCGCGCCTTGTTGGAAGCGAGAGATGTCTTCCTTATACACACGGCCGTGCTTTCCTGTGCCAGGTACTTGGCTCAAATCGATATCTAACGACCGCGCCATACGGCGAACTGCGGGGCTGGCTAAGGCTTTACCTTGGCGAGCGGGTTCTGCACTCACAGCCTGTGCTACTGGTGCCGCATTAGCCGCAGTATCAGTGTTTGTTGTTGCCGCAGGTGCAGAAGCCATATGCTTAACTTCAATGGCAAATAAAGGCGCATGTACTTTAGCTAGCTGACCTTTGCGATAATGCAGTTTGGCAATTTTACCCGCTTTAATAGCAGGAATTTGCACCAGCGCTTTATCTGTCATCACGTCGGCAATCGGTTGATCTTCCTCAACCCAATCACCTTCGCTCACTAGCCATTCGACGAGTTCACATTCAACAATACCTTCGCCAATATCCGGTAGTAAGAATTCTTCAATGCTGACGGATGAACTGGATGAAGTATTGGCAGTTGTTGCGGCCACAGGCTCAGTCACTGTTGCAGTCGTCGCAGCAGATTCAGCCGTAACAGATTCGCTCGCAATTTCAACGGCACCTTCAATTTTTACGGCATAGAGCGGCGCATGTACCTTAGCAATATCGCCTTTGGCGTAATAGAGTTTAGTCACCACGCCACCAAAGGGCGCGGGGATCTGTACTAAGGCTTTGTCTGTCATCACGTCGGCTATAGGTTGGTCTTCAACGACTGTATCGCCTTCTTTCACCAGCCATTCCACGAGTTCACATTCAACAACGCCTTCACCAATGTCCGGCAAAATAAAATCTTTAATCATACCGGACTCCTAGAAGGTCACTGATGCTTTGATGGCTTCAAACGTTTTGAATGCATCTGGCATGTATTCTTTTTCATGAATGAGTGGGTACGGGGTATCTAAACCACACACTCGGCTAATGGGCGATTCCAGATATAAAAAACACTCTTGTTGAATCGTTGCCGCAATCTCCCCCGCAAAGCCACCTGTTAGCGGCGCTTCGTGGTTGATAAGCAGTCGCCCGGTCTTTTTAACGGAGTCGGCAACGGTATCAATATCCCAAGGCGCTAAGGTACGAAGGTCAATAACCTCACAGGAAATACCTTCTTTAGCCGCCATTTCTGCCGCCTTTTCAAGGATTTCCATTTGCGCGCCCCACGCGACTAAGGTGATGTCTTTGCCTTCGCGAACCACTTCAGCCTTACCCAGTTCAATTTCATAATCGCCCGCGGGCACTTCGCCAACCGATGCGCGATATAAACGCTTAGGCTCAAAGAAGATCACCGGATTTTTGTCACGAATTGACGCAAGCAGCAGGCCTTTGGCTTGCTCAGGGTTACGTGGCACAACGACTTTTAAGCCTGGAGTTTGGGTAAAATAGGCTTCGGGTGATTGGGAGTGATAATGCCCACCGGCAATACCACCACCGTAGGGCGTACGAAACACTAAACTGCCCACATTGAACTCATTACCACTGCGGTAACGGAACTTAGCGGCTTCGTTGACGATTTGATCAAACGCCGGAAAAATATAATCGGCAAATTGGATCTCGGCCACGGCGGTCATGCCATTTGAGGCTAAACCATTGGCAAAACCGGCAATACCTTGCTCTGTCAGCGGCGTATTAAAGCAGCGAGCGCGACCGAATTTTTCTTGAAGACCGGAGGTGGCGCGAAATACCCCGCCAAAGTGGCCCACATCTTCACCAAAAACCACCATGCGTTCATCGGCTTGCATGGCAATCGACAAGGCCTCATTGACGGCCTGTAACATATTCATTTCAGCCACGGCTTATAGTCTCCCTGCACTTTTTGGATAGGCTTGCGGATATTTCTTGATATGTTCTTTAAGCTCGGCAAGTTGCTTTTTCAGCACTGGCGTCGGCTTGTCGTACACATCTTCAATAATTTCATCCAGCATAGGCACAGGAATTTTTTCAGCCACTTTTACCGCAGCCAATACTTCTTCACGATATTTTTCATGCAGTTTCACATCATCCGCTTCAGCCAACCAACCTTTGTTGATAAGCCATAATTTGAAGCGTTTAACCGGATCGTGTTGCTGCCACTTGGCTTCTTCATCTTTCGAGCGATAACCAGAAGGATCGTCTGAAGATGAATGCGCGCCGAGACGGTAAGTCATGGCTTCAATCAGCACTGGCGCATTATGCTCAATCGCATAGGCGCGTGCTTGTTGGGTTGCAGCTAACACGGCCAGCATGTCATTCCCGTCAACACGAATAGTGTGCATGCCATAACCCACACCGCGACTCGCAATACCGTTACCGGCAAACTGCTCTTCGGTTGGAGTTGAAATGGCGTAGCCATTGTTACGGCAGAAGAAAATCACTGGGCATTTCAGTACGGCGGCCATGTTTAGACCGGCATGAAAATCCCCTTCCGATGCAGCGCCTTCGCCAAAATAGCAAACCGCGACTTTGCGCTTACCTTGCATTTTTAAGCTGTAGCCCACACCCGTCGCCTGCGGGATTTGTGTCGCAAGGGGTGAAGAAATCGTTTGATAATGCAATGCCGCACTGCCGTAATGGATTGGCATTTGGCGACCTTTACCGAGATCTTTCTCGTTACTGAACATCTGATTCATAAACTGTTCAGTGGTAAAGCCGCGATAACGCAGCGCCGCATGCTCACGGTATTGCGCGAGGATAACATCTTCTTGATCGAGTGCGGCCACACTGCCGACAATCGCCGCTTCTTCACCCGTACAGGTCATGTAGAAGCTGATACGACCTTGACGCTGGGCGCCAAGCATACGTTCATCAAGTACCCGAGTGAATACACAGGTATCGTAAATTTTAGTGGCTAAGGTTTCATCTATCACAGGCAAAACCGCGGTTTCATAAGTGGTGCCGTCGGCTTGTAGAATTCGAAGGATAGGAATGTGTAGCGATGCCTTATCCAAGAAGCCGACACGGTGCACTGTATCAGTGTTGAGTGTTGCTTTGCTCATATTGTGCTCTTGTTATCTCATTACGCACCAAAGCGTTTTGATGCGTCTGTTTATACGAATATGCCCGACGAACATTACGTTAACGTAAACTACCTATCAACCATTGGCATAGCTCAAACCACAAGTTATCCCTGCCTCGCATGTATATATTGCTTTACAAGCCTAACGCACGTCCGCATTCACCGCAGGGATCAGGCAAATCACAGTGCGATTGCCAATAGGCACTTTGGCATTAGGGAACACGACAGACTCAAACTCATGTTCCACTTTAATTTCTTGCCCACCTTCCCGCGCTAAAACAAAGCCCTTAGGGAAAGATCTGAAGTTTTCGACATCGGTGGCGAAGGTAAATTCAAAATCATCGAAATGTTTATTGATGACCCGGCACACTTGGTACAAGTTAACCTTATCGGCATCAAATGCATCTAGCTCCAACGGCTTAGCGGTGATCAAGCGCATAAACATTTCATGGGTGGCGATAAAACGCGTCATGTCGTTCTGCCCCATGGGAAACACTTTGCCAAGCTCAATGGTAAAGGCATCGGCGCCGTAGCGTTCGGAGGAAAAATAGCTAAAGGTCGTGGTCGGTTCGTGGTGAAAAAGAACCGTATCGACACCGCTTGCGGCTAAAAACATGATTTGCTCGCCACTAAAGGCACGCCCAGGACGATAGGGATAAATAGCGAACTTTTCATGCTTCGAGGCGCGCATCGCCGTGTGCAGATCATAATGAATGCGCTGACGACCATCGGCAACCGCGGTATAAAAACGATCGACATAGGCTTCGAGTTTTTTGGCGCGCACTCGCTCAGGATTGACTAATCCCGGAGGATTGGAATGCTCACCACTAAAGAGACGATTCATGTTCTCATCGATAATACGCGTGCCGTTATTAATCGCTAATGGATTACCAATCAGGAATAAAGTGCGCTGCTTTGCGATGATTTTTTGCTGTAAAAGCTGCTTAATTAAGCTATTGCAGAGTTCAATAGGCGCGGTCTCGTTACCGTGAACACCGCAAGATAGGACAACATCTTTTCCTTCATTCTCGGCGGGCTCAAAAACGATAACGCCGGTATCCCAGACTTCAACTTGGGTATGCTCGCCTAAGCTAAATGTAAACTCGCCATCGAACTGTTCAGGATGGGCTAAGGTGAGCGCTAAAAAATCCTTTGAATCTAACAGAGCTTGTAACACAGAATTCTCCTTATAATGGTGTGTAACAGTAACGGCGCAATAGCATCAGTGCAGATAGCCATAACCACTCAAGCATTCATCTCAACGCGGTTAGTCTCACTCGCACCTTAAAAAGCGGCTTCAATACTAACACATGTTTTTAGTGCTGTTCTCAGACATTTATCGCCATAGGACCCAGTTTTGAACGGAATAAGATCAACGCGGCGCTTTGCTACGGCGAGTGTAAATTTTCCATCACCTTATCGAAAATTCATCCTGCATAAATATTCCTGCTAGAGGCTTGCTTTTGCGCGCGAGTTTTATCACAATCCTTAGCCATCTAGACTTCTATTGGATTTAATTATGGCGTTAGCAACCTTTGGTGCCGGCTGTTTCTGGGGCGTAGAGTATTTTTTTAGACAAGTGAACGGCGTATTGAATGCCACCTGCGGTTACATGGGCGGTAATAATAGCGCGACCACCTATGAAGAAGTCAAAAAAGGCAAAACTGGCCACGCCGAAGTGGTACAAGTGGAATTTGACCCTGCCCTGATCAGTTATGAAGACTTGCTCGAGGTATTTTGGAAAAACCACAATCCAACCAGTCTGAACATGCAAGGTGGAGATATAGGCACTCAATACCGCAGTACGATTTTCTTCCATGATCGCGAACAAAAAGCCGCGGCAGAAGCCTCAAAGTTGGCTTTTGCCCGCTCAGGTCGTTGGGGATTACGCCATATCGTGACTGAAATAGTGCCATTGCAACAGTTCCATGTGGCTGAGGAATATCACCAAAATTACATTGATAAGAATAACTTACCGAGTTGTCATATCGAGTACTAAATACGGTCAAATCAGCATGAAAAAATACTCATAACTGACATTAGACACAAACAAAAACGCACTCAAAACTGAGTGCGTTTTTTTTGATACTTTATAAACCTACTGCTGCATTAAGCATTCAGCGCCTTATCAATTAATGCCTGCGCATCTTTGATAATCTCAGCTAGATGCTGCTCACTGATAAAACTCTCGCCGTAAATCTTAAATAACGCTTCCGTGCCCGATGGACGCGCCGCAAACCAACCATTCGCCGTAGTCACTTTAATGCCACCAATGGCCGCATTATTGCCCGGTGCATGGGTTAACACGTTTTCGATTGCCTCACCCGCAAGCACTGTGGCATTTAAGGTTTCAGCATTTAATAACGCAAATTTGGCCTTGTTTTCAAGACTGATTGGGCTATCGATACGCTTATAAAAGCTTTGGCCAAACTGTTTTACTAGCTCTTGATGGCGTTGACCTGGAGTTTTACCTGTCACCGCAAGAATTTCTGCGGCAAGTAACCCTAGAATAAAGCCGTCTTTATCTGTACACCACGTAGTGCCATCACGGCGCAAAAACGCCGCGCCAGCGCTCTCTTCACCGCCAAAGGCGATGGTGGCTTCGGCTAAACCATCAACAAACCACTTAAAACCCACAGGCACTTCGAGTAACTTTTTGCCATGGAAAGCACAGATTTTATCGATAAGCGCACTCGATACTAAGGTTTTACCTATGGCTAAGCTATCGCTCCAATCCGGTCTGTGCGTCAGTAAATAATCGATAGCGACCGCAAGGTAGTGATTAGGGTCCATCAAGCCTGTACCAGGGCAGACAATGCCGTGGCGGTCATAGTCAGGATCGTTACCAAGGCATAAATCAAAGGATTCTTTATGGGCGAGTAACCCAGCCATCGCATAGGGAGAAGAGCAATCCATGCGGATTTTGCCGTCTTTATCCAGCGGCATAAAGCTAAAGCTTGGGTCAACTTTATCATTGACTAAGGTGATATCGAGCCCATAACGCGCGGCAATCGGTGCCCAGTAGAAAATCCCTGAACCACCGAGCGGGTCAACACCGATACGCAGCTTAGCGTTGGCAATCGCCTGCATATCGATAACATTCTCTAAATCAGCCACATAGGGCGTTACCAAATCAATGGCGTTGACATAGCCTGAGGCCAGCGCTTCGGCATACGCTAATTTTTGCACGCCAGCTAACGCTTGGCGTAAGTAATCATTGGCACGCGACTCAATCCAAGCCGTGATATTACCTTCGGCCGGTCCACCATGGGGTGGATTGTATTTGATCCCACCATCTTGAGGTGGATTATGGGAAGGCGTGATAATCAAACCATCGGAAAGAGGCGCACCTGTGATATTTGCTTCGCGATTGGCGCAAATCACTCCATGGGACACCACAGGCGTTGGCGTGAAACCATCATTCTGCTGGATATGCACTGTGACTTTATTTGCCGCCAGCACTTCAATGGCCGACAAATAAGCGGCGTAGGATAACGCATGGGTGTCAATACCGAGGATCAACGGCCCATTGATATTCACCGATTGGCGATAATCCACCACAGCTTGGGTAATCGCCCAAATGTGTTGTTGGTTAAAACTGCCATTAAAAGCGCAGCCTCTGTGCCCAGAAGTGCCAAAGGTAACGCGTTGTTGTACGTCATCCATATTTGGCGTGATGCTGTAATAATGGCTCATCAGTTTTGGAATATTGACCAGATCCGTCTGATTAGCGATTTGTCCTGCCCTTTGATGTATTGCCACCTATGGCTCTCCTGCACTCAATTACAATTAGAAAATGTAGATAAATATCGTAATAACTTAGCTCACCCGCGGATTAAACGCGCTCGGCTATGCCAGCTGCAACCGTTGCATCACAGCCAAATTGCACTAAGACTTCGGATAAAATGGTGCGTTTCTTGGCGGTATTGTTATTGCTCGTCACCCAAAAACCACTGGTACCGATTTCTTTAGGATTCGCCGAGGCACTCGCTTCCAGTAATTGCTCTTTCGAACGGGCAAAATACAAACGATCGCGCCCTTGGATCTGCAAAATTTGTGAGAATTGCTCTGGGGCTAATTGATACAAACTTTCGAGCAAAAACAAAAAACGCCCAACTGCGCCTTTTTGTTGCGATAACAGATGTTCATCGACTAAACGACTAAAATCATTCACAGCAGGTGCAGTTTGCACTACGGCAGCTTGAATTGGTTCAGCCTCTAAACTTGGTTGGCTTATCGCCAAAGGCTGAGGTGGTTCGACCGCATCGACGGACAGGCCGAGTAATCGACGAAGAATGTCAGAGGCGCTCTCACCAATACGTTCTGTTTTGCTGGCAATATGACGATAGAGCTCTTCATCAACTTCGATATATTTCATAACCTTAATTATCCTTTGTTATTCGACAGGCTTAACCGAAAAAAGTGTACCACAGCGATCGGGGCAGATCATTGCGATCGGTTAACAGTGTATCCATGTCTATCAATCTGATAAAGCGTCATTATTCTAAAAATGCGTGAAATAGCACAGCAAACTAGCAGATAATCGGCAATTGTCGAAAAAGCGCCCAAGTTAATTGCCGCATATACGCTAAAGTAGCAACTGACTTGTCAAGCCAACGGCATTAAGGGCACAATTCGCGCCACGTTAAGCTAAACATATCCAACAGGAATCACCATGAACTTTGTTTCTACAGGCCAAGGACCCGCTGTACTCTTGATCCACGGCTTGTTCGGCAACCTAGATAACCTCAAAGGCCTAGGGCAAGTATTAGAAAGCCAGTATCAGGTTATTCGTGTCGATGTGCCCAATCATGGTTTAAGTGAGCATTGGGATGAGATGGATTACCCTCGCCTCGCCACTGCCATGGTTGCATTACTCGACGAACAGGCTATTGAACGCGTCCATATTGTGGGTCACTCCATGGGCGGTAAAATCGCCATGGCGACAGCGTTAGCTCATCCAGAGCGCATTATCAGCATGGTGGCAGCCGATATCGCCCCCGTCGCCTATGAGCCAAGACACGATACAGTGTTTGCCGCATTAGCAAGTCTGCCCTTAGAAGGTCATACCGACAGACGGTTTGCCCTAAACCACTTGATTGACAAAGGTATCGACGAAGCCACGGCGCAGTTTTTACTCAAAAACCTGCAACGTACCGACACAGGCTTTCGTTGGAAGCTGAATTTAAGTGGTCTAAAAGCTTGTTATCCTAATATTATTGGCTGGCATAATCAGGCGCCAAATCCAGTACAAAGTTATAGCGGCCCGAGTCTATTTATTCGCGGCGGTGACTCGAATTATGTTACGAGTGAACACAGAAGCGCTATCATGGCGCAATTCCCTGCGGCGCAAGCGAAAACCCTCGAAGGTTGCGGTCATTGGTTACATGCACAAAAACCCGCCATCTTTAATCGAATTGTGTCTGAATTTATTGACAAACAAGCAATGTAAATCAGCAGCAAACTCGACCTAAAGCATATGGCAGCCGCCATCTTGATGTGATATATTCGCGCCTCTTTTGGCCTTAGAACACTCTCGAGGACTAAGAAAGTATGTTATCTCAGTACATGGAACAAATTGAAACCATCGGCCTGAACCTGTTTTTTGCCTCGATATTTTTCTTTATCGGCATGGCCATCCACGATGTGCTTAAACAAGGTAACGTGCCGAAATTTGGTCGATTTATTGTTTGGTTAGTGTTATTTCTCGGCTGCGCCGGGTTTATTGTAAAAGGTATTATCCAGATCACTTGGGAAGGCTCAGGGATCGGTTAACAATAAGAACATGGCAAAAGAAGCGACAGACAGAACCACCATTGACCTTTTTGCCAATGAAAAGCGCCGGGGCCGCCCACGAAGTAATCCTTTGTCCCGTAGCCAGCAGCTTAAGGTCAACAAACGCAATCAAATCCAGCGCGATAAAGCCAACGGATTAAAGCGAATAGAGTTAAAGGTGTCACAAGATTTGTATGACGCCTTGAATGAGCAGGCATTGGCCAGTAACATCAGCCGTAGCCAGTTAATCGAATTAATTCTTCAGCAACAAGTTGAATGCTGAACGAGTACCAGCAAGATTAACCTAATAAGTGAACTAGACATTAAAGGATAGACAATGGCAACTGTAGGTCTTTTTTTCGGTAGCGACACAGGTAACACCGAAGCTGTAGCCAAAATGATCCAGAAAAAACTGGGTAAAAAAATGGTTGAGGTGAAAGATATCGCCAAAAGTACCAAAGAACAGATTGCAGAGTATGACTTGCTGCTGTTCGGCATTCCGACTTGGTATTACGGTGAAGCACAATGTGACTGGGACGATTTCTTCCCTGAATTAGAGCAAATTGATTTTACTGACAAACTTGTCGCTATTTTTGGTTGTGGTGATCAAGAAGACTACGCTGAGTATTTCCTCGATGCCATGGGCATGGTTGGCGATATTGTTCAAGCGCGTGGTGGTATCATCATTGGTCACTGGCCAACTGCGAGCTACAACTTCGAAGCCTCTAAGGGTCAAGTCGATGACGACCACTTTATTGGCTTAGGTATCGATGAAGATCGTCAGCCAGAACTGACCGAAGAGCGTGTCGATGCTTGGGTTAAGCAAATTTACGAAGAAATGTGCTTAGCAGAATTAGAAGACTAATTGGGCTAACCATTTGATTAAAGCGGCCTTAACGCCGCTTTTTTTATGCTTATATTTTTACTTATTGCAACTATCTACTTGTTGTAACTAAGAATAACGACATATCACACTCATGACCAATACACCCCGCTCCACCCATTGGGATATCTTTTGCACTGTCGTCGATAACTATGGCGATATTGGTGTCACTTGGCGTTTAGCCAAACAAATGGTTAATGAGTACCAGATTCCCGTTAATTTGTGGGTCGACGACCTCGCAAGCTTCTCTCATATTTTACCGACACTCGATCCACTAAAAGCCACTCAAAGCTTCAATGGTGTGAATATTATTCATTGGAAAGAGCCTTTGCCTGTAGCGTTTGTCGCAGGAGCTATGCTCATCGAAGCCTTTGCCTGTGAACTCCCTGAACAGGTAAAAGCGCAGCTGGCTTATTTACATCAGAACGCCCCAAAATCTGTACCTATCTGGCTGAATTTAGAGTATTTAAGCGCTGAGGATTGGGTCGAAGGCTGCCATGGTTTGCCTTCATTACAAGCCAATGGTTTAAAGAAGTATTTTTACTTCCCGGGCTTTGGCGCAAAAACCGGTGGGCTCATCTGCGAGCAAAATTTGTTTGCAGAACGTGATGCTTGGCAAGCTGATACTGCCAATAAATTGCAGCTTTTTACTGATCTAGGTCTTAAGGACATTCAGGCACAAGACACTGTTATTAGCGTTTTTAGCTATGAGACCGAGGCACTGCCCGCATTATGCGAGTTATGGCAGCAATCGGCCGAGAAAATCCATGCGCTTATTCCCAAGGGTCGTAGCTTAAACAGTCTGACGCATTTACTGCCCTGTGACATTGCCGCGCTCGTTCCGGGTCAACAGATAAATCATGGCAATTTGACTCTGCACATTTTGCCTATGACAGATCAACAAGGCTTTGATCGCCTGCTCTGGAGCTGTGATTTTAATATCGTCCGCGGCGAAGATTCCTTTTTACGCGCCCAATGGGCCGCAAAACCCTTCATTTGGCACATTTATCCCCAAGAAGATGATTATCATCTCGTAAAATTAGAAGCTTTTCTCAAACTTTACTGCGATAATCTGCCACCTAAAATTGCTTGTTATTGGTCTGAATTGAATCTTGCGTTCAACCAAGCACAGCAATCTGCCGTGAGCCTTCACTGGCAAAACCTTAATCCTGTTAATTTGCCCTTGTTGCACCATGCTAAACAATGGCCAATTAATGCATTAAATGCTGCAGATCTCGCTACTCGACTAGTTCAGTTCGTTAAAAACAGCTAAGATACTGCGCGAAAACAGAAAAATCTAAATATAGGAAATAGTGTAATGAAAACTGCTCATGAAATCCGTCCTGGTAACGTGATCATGTTAGATGGCAGCCCATGGGTTGTGCAGAAAACTGAAACAACTCGTTCTGGCCGTAACGCTGCTATCGTTAAGTTAAAGTTGAAAAACTTACTGCTTAACTCTGGTACTGAAACGACTTTCAAAGGTGAAGATAAGTTAGAAGACATCATCCTAGATCGTCTTGATTGTACTTATTCTTACTTTGCTGATCCTATGTTTGTATTCATGGATGCAGAATACAACCAATACGACGTAGAAGCTGAAAACTTAGGTGATGCAGCGGCTTATATCGTTGACGGTATGGAAGAAACTTGCCAAGTAACTTTCTACGATGGCAAAGCTATCTCTGTTGAAATGCCAACCACTATCGTACGTGAAGTAACCTACACTGAGCCTTCAGCGCGTGGCGATACTTCAGGTAAAGTAATGAAGCCTGCGACTATCACTGGCGGCGGCACAGTCAGTGTTGCTGACTTCGTGAAAGTTGGCGACAAGATCGAAATCGACACTCGTACTGGCGAATTCAAGAAGCGCGTTTAATCGCCCTTCTCGTTTCCAGACGAAGAAAAGCCAGTGCATGCACTGGCTTTTTTGTCGCAGTTTTTTAGTCGTGTGATTTGTGGGATGTATTTGTGGGATGTCAGTCACTCAAGGGATAAAGCGTTATCCAGCAACATCCCCTCAGAAAATAAGCACTAACATTGCGGCCCTAAAAAACGTCGCTCCCAAGCCCCTATCTCACTCAAATAACTTTGAAACTCGATTTCCTTCACCGACACAAACCCCGTGACAAAATCATCCCCGAGTAAGCGCCTTGCCGAATCACTTTGGCGCATTTGCGTTAATGCAGCGAGAAATGTCTGCGCTAAGTCATGGCTGCTCTCATAAGCACTACCGGTTTCTGGCGCGCTTGGGGATAGTTTTTCTTCCATTCCCGCAAGTCCCGCAGCCAAAGATGCCGCAATCATCAGATACGGATTAGCATCGGCGCCCGCAATACGATTCTCTACCCGTCTCGCCACTGGCGCACTCAATGGCACACGTAAGCCAGTGGTGCGGTTATCAACGCCCCAGCTTAAATTAATCGGCGCTTGGCTACCGGAAATGTAACGTCGGAATGAATTGATATTAGGTGCAAATAACAACATTAAATCAGGTAGATATTTCTGTAATCCGCCGATGTAATGGTGAAAACGTTCAGTGTCGCTACCATCGGCATGGCTGAATATATTATTGCCTTTATCATCGACGACACTTTGATGTAAATGCATAGAACTGCCGGGTTGGCCAGCTATGGGTTTCGCCATAAAAATTGCGTTCAAGCCATGTTTAATGGCGATTTCTTTCGCCGCGTATTTAAACATAAAAGCTTGATCTGCTAAGGCCAGCGGATCGCCATGCACTAAGTTAATTTCATATTGCGATAGCCCCATCTCATGGATCCAAGTATCTCCTTTGATCCCAATCGCATCGATAGCGGCATTAAACTCATCCCAAAATGGTGCGAGTTCATTGAGCATATTCATACTAAACGCAGATTGACCGTTTTCAGCTCGGCCACTTTTTGAAATGGGCGCCTGATACGCCACACTCGGATCGGTATTCGCCTCCGTAAGATAAAACTCAATCTCAGGGGCCACCACGGGCGTTAACCCCAAGGCTTGGTAACGGGCCAACACATTCTTTAAAATGGAGCGCGGCGCAAATGGACATAAATGACCATCGAGCAGCACACAGTCATGGATGGCAAATGCACGTGGCACTGTGCTCCACGGGATCATTTTTAATGTACTGTAATCGGGGACTAATAGGAGATCAGGGTCGGCATCAGGGAAAATAGGATCGTAGGAATATTCCCCAGTAATTGCCTGCATCGAAATCGCTTGGGCAATACGTAACTCAGCCCCCTGAGCAAAGCTTCGGGCTGGCATGAGCTTCCCCCTTGGATAGCCTGAGATATCGGGGAATAAACATTCGACATCACGTATGGTGCCGTGCTTGAAAAACTCAGTAAGAAGGGTTGAGTCCATTTGATTCGTTTGCCACTAATGTTGAAAATAACACCATGAAGGATGCAAAGTATAATCAGGCTTTGATTTGAAAAGCTACATGGCAATGATGAAACATGTAAAATATAAATGACAATTTCGTAAAATATAATTTGACATCGTCTGAAGTTCTCCCTTCAAGAGTGGAATCGCCTTCAACCTAGTTCAAGCCTAATCACTTTGCCTCATTATTGATTCACTTTAGCCGCCTAATCCTATAACGGCAGACATAAAAAAACCAGCCGCAGCTGGTTTCTTATATTAATGGTGACTGGTTCGACAGTGGCCTAGGCTATGCAATCACAATAAAGCCTATAAATGCGATTACTGCTGCAATAAGCGCGTAAGGTAACTGAGTCACTGCATGGCTTACTAAGTTACAACCTGAGCCTTGGGCGGCCAATACGGTTGAATCTGAGTAGAAGCACGCTTGGCTACCAAATGATGATGCTGACAACAAGGCACCAATCACTAATGGGATATCCGCACCCACCGATTGCGCTAATGGCATAACGATAGGAATAGTTACCGCAAAAATGCCCCAGCTCGAACCTGTGGCAAACGCGAGGATCGCCATAGATAAAAACACCACTGCAGGCAGCAATTTAGGCGTCATAAACGGGCTTAAAGATTCAATCACGTACTGCGGCAGTAATAACTGATCGCACACATCCTTAAACACAAACGCCGCAATCACAGTGCTAATCGCCGGTAGCATGCTCTTAAAACCATCGATCATCTGATCCATCATCTCGGATAACGGCATTAAACGTTGCACCGCATAATAAGGAATCGTGATCACTAAGGTCGCCAGCAGGCCTTTCCACACATCGATATCAAAGTACACGGTAAAGGCCACTAACAAACAAATCGGCACTAAAAAGTTATGCAGCTTGCCATGATTATCGGCGTGCTTAAATTCCTCTTCGATGGCTTTAACCGCATATTCATCCGAGGTTTGCACTTGGTCGAAATCCACTTGGGCTTCTGCTGGTTCGCCTTGGGCAGCGCGCAGCTGCGCAGTCTTCATCGGACCAATGGCAGGCACTATGCCGAGTGCCACAAGCAGCACCATAGCCACGGCTAACCAAGCATAAAGCATGTAAGGAATCGCTTGCATATAAACAGCAATGCCCTGACCTTCTGCTGCCACACCGTTATCGACCAGTAATCCACCAAAGAATACAGCCCAGGTCGACAATGGCACTAACACGCACACGGGCGCGGCGGTGGAATCTACGACATAGGCGAGCATCTCACGGGACACTTTAAACTTATCCGTTACACGCTTCATGGTTTCACCCACGGTCAGCGCATTGAGATAATCATCGATGAAAATCACGATCCCAAGAATAAAGGTCATCAATAGGGACGATTTGGGTCCCTTAGCAAATCTCAGTGCATTACGACCAAACGCTAATGCGCCGCCGGTGCGGACCAAAAGCGCGATCAGCGCACCAAAACCACCACACACCAAAATCAACCAACCTATGGTTTCATCGGCCATGACCTTCAATGACACACTGGCAAAATTGTTTAAGACTTGACTGGGATCGAGTAACAGGAAACCGGTTACCGCACCTATGATCAGAGATAAAATGGGACGGCGTAACCAAATAGCTAACACCAATACCACCAAAGGTGGGATGAGACTTAACGCTGTCGGTTCAGACATGCACTTAGGTCCTCTAAATAAATCGCCTAAAAGGCAAATGGTTTTAGAATAACGTCTGAAATCAACATGATTTAGAACGTCAACACAGCTGCTTCATGATGACTAACCCTGAAGATAAAACCCGCGAATTGCTTGCTATCTGAGGTGCCTTGCCAAAAACATCGCGCAGAAAATAAAGCGCATCGAATATTGAGTCAACTATAAATTTAACTTGATAGAAAATAATTTTAACGGTCGCTGACAAAATCAACATAAAACTTTAATTTTAAAGCATTTTAACTCACTCGCAACGAAACCGTGAATGATCCTACTAGCTTAATAAGCATTCAATAAATATGCCTATTTATCACAAGGTCATATACAGTTTGCATAAGTTGATCTTATCGAGGAACTGTGATTAAAAATCAATCATTAAGCTTTTGCTAAAATACAATTTTCCCCGACTAAGATTTATAGGACGAACAAAGGAAACGAAATAACCGTCAACCACTGAAAATGCATTTCTGTTAAGCGTGATTATTTTCTTCTTACATCTAAAAAACACGTAAAGCAGGTTTTATTTACCACCATCGACAGTCTAACGTTCTTTAAAGCATACAAAAGTCAGAATATAAAACTTGTTCTTATTTCATTAATTGACTGTTAAAGCATATTTAACTAAGTAGTATTTATAAAAAAAGTCCTATTCTGTGCAGTTCCCCCCTTTCATCTACAGTGAAATTTCGTTATGGTGCGCTAACTTAAGCCAAAACTTTATGCATGTTCCGAGGTGTAAATGCGCCCTATCATCAAATCCAACAAGCTAGATAGCGTTTGCTATGACATCCGCGGCCCAGTGCACAAGGAAGCCAGACGTTTAGAAGACGAGGGTCATCGGATCCTCAAACTTAACATTGGTAATCCTGCACCCTTCGGTTTCGAAGCGCCTGAAGAAATTGTGCGCGATGTGATCCTTAATTTACCCAGTGCCCAAGGCTACTGTGAGTCAAAAGGATTATTCTCTGCCCGCAAGGCCATAGTGCAGCATTATCAAGCCCAAGGGATTTTTGGTGTCGATATCGAAGATATCTATATAGGCAACGGCGTCTCAGAACTCATTATGATGGCGATGCAAGGTCTGCTCAACACGGATGATGAAATTTTAATCCCCTCGCCTGACTATCCACTGTGGACGGCGGCGGCCAACCTCGCTGGCGGCAAAGCCGTGCATTATCGTTGTGATGAAGAAGCGGACTGGTTCCCCGATCTCAACGACATTAAAAGCAAAATTTCATCGCGTACCCGCGGTATTGTACTGATCAACCCGAACAATCCTACGGGCGCGGTTTACAGCAAAGAATTACTGCTGCAAGTGGTTGAACTTTGCCGTGAACACAGCTTGATTTTATTTGCCGATGAAATTTACGACAAAATTTTGTATGACGAAGCCAAGCATGTTCCTGCGGCTAGTCTTTCTGATGATATTTTAACTGTTACCTTCAATGGGTTATCAAAGGCTTATCGCGCAGCGGGCTTTCGTGTCGGTTGGATGATGTTGTCTGGCAATCTTAAGGCCGCGAAGAGCTATATCGAAGGTTTAGAGATGCTCTCTTCGATGCGCCTGTGTGCAAACGTGCCCAATCAACATGCGATTCAAACTGCGCTCGGTGGCTATCAAAGTATTAACGAGCTGATTTTACCTAATGGCCGTTTGACCGTTCAACGGGATGCCTGCTACGAATTGCTTAACCAAATCCCGGGCGTCAGCGTGAAAAAACCTAAGGGCGCACTCTATGCTTTCCCTAAACTGGATATGAAGAAATTCAATCTACGGGATGATGAGCGCTTAGTGCTGGATTTACTCAGAGAAAAGAAAATCCTGTTAGTGCACGGCACAGCCTTTAATTGGCCAGAGCCTGACCATCTTCGAGTGGTTTTCTTACCCTATAAAGAAGATCTGAAAAAAGCATTTACCGAGTTTGGCGCCTTCCTCGAAAACTATCGACAGTAGGTTTAGCCTCAGTTAACGGTTTGAGTCATAAAGCGATCCGAGTGGTCGCTTTATTTTTAGTGATTTGTACAAAACCTCCCGCTCATGCTCACGTGTCATCCAAGGCTGTGATAATCTAACACTTCATTAGCGTCAATACTGCTTATTCAACTCGTGTCACGTCTTCCATTGCAGCTTGTCGCCTTTTATTCACTCATTAGCAGGTAAAACATAAGTTATATACTTGGTCACTTTTACAGGAAAACTATGAGTCACTTATTTGCCCATTTAGCTCGAATGAAACTTATCCAGCGCTGGCCTTTGATGTACAACGTTCGCACTGAAAATGTTCAAGAACACTCGCTGCAAGTTGCCATGGTGGCCCATGCACTGGTGATCATCAGCAATAAAAAGTTCGGCACGACGCTCTGTCCCCATCAAGCCACCAGTTTGGCGATTTTTCACGATGCCAGTGAAATCCTCACGGGTGACTTACCGACGCCGGTGAAATACTTCAACAAAGAAATCGAAGCCGAGTATAAAAAGATTGAGGCGATTGCTGAGCAGCGCATGCTGGATATGGTGCCAGAGGAATTTAAAGCAGATTATCGCAGTCTGTTCATCAGCGATTACGCCGATCCCGTTTACAAGACCATAGTGAAATCGGCTGATACTCTGTGCGCATACCTTAAATGTCTTGAAGAAAACCGCGCCGGCAACAGTGAGTTCAATACCGCCCGTAAGCGCCTCGAAGACATGTTGGCGACAAATCCTGACCCCGCCGTACAGTATTTTATGAACTGCTTTGTGCCCAGTTTCACCTTGAATTTAGACGAAATTAACAAGATGCTTTGATTTTCCACTCTCGCTAGGAATGCATATGACTTCAAGTGTTTGGCAAGAACGCCGTCATGGTGAAGATAAACAACGGCGTAACGATCACCGCAGCCCTTACCAAAGAGACAGGGCGCGTATTCTCCACTCGGCCGCCTTTCGCCGCCTCCAGGCCAAAACGCAAGTGCTCGGCGTTGGTATGAATGACTTCTATCGCACCCGATTAACCCACTCACTCGAAGTCTCGCAAATTGGCACTGGCATAGCCGCGCAGCTCAGACGCAAATATCCACAACATAAGCAGCTGCTTTGCTCTATGAGCTTATTAGAGTCCCTGTGTTTAGCCCACGATATTGGTCATCCTCCCTTCGGCCATGGCGGTGAAGTCGCATTGAATTATATGATGCGCGACCACGGCGGTTTTGAAGGCAATGGCCAAACTTTTCGCATTTTATCGAAACTTGAGCCTTATACATTAGATTTCGGGATGAACTTATGTCGGCGTACCATGCTCGGGATTTTAAAATACCCTGCGCCGCACTCGACGCTATTTGTCGCGGGCGAGCATAGTGAAATCACCAACTACAGACAGTTAAAACCGTCACAATGGCCGCCGGTTAAGGGCATTTTCGACGATGATAACGACATCTTCGCTTGGGTGCTTGAGCCTTTGTCTGAGATGGATAGCCGTCGTTTTACATCAACTCAGCAAGGTTCACACCCCGCCCTGCACCACTATCCACATCTGCGAACCCAGTTTAAATCCTTCGATTGCTCGATTATGGAACTGGCAGATGACATCGCCTATGCGGTGCACGATCTCGAAGATGCGATTGTGATGGGCATAGTCACAGCGTCCCAGTGGCATCAAGATGTGGCGCCGACACTCACGAACAGCAGTGATGCGTGGATAAAACAAGAGCTGGCAGATATTGGCAACAAGCTGTTTTCCCATGAGCATCACCTACGTAAAGATGCCATAGGCACACTCGTTAATGGCTTTGTCACCGCGATTGTTATCTCAGAAGATGACGTGTTTGAAGAACCATTATTGCGCTTTAATGCAACATTAGAGCCCGAATTTGCCATTGCGCTCAATGTGCTCAAGCAACTGGTTTATAAATACGTGATCCGTAAACCTGAGATCCAAATGCTGGAATATAAGGGCCAGCAGATTGTGATGGGATTATTCGAAGCCTTCGCTTCCGATCCAGAGCGTTTACTGCCACTGAACACCCAAGAGCGCTGGCGCGAAAGTGAGCAACAAGGCTTAAACAGTCACAGAGTGTTGGCGGACTATATTTCAGGGATGACAGATGAGTTCGCGGGGCGACTGTATCAACAGTTATTTAGCCCCAAAGCCGGCTCAAATGTGGAACTGAGTAAGGAAATGTAGCCAAGCAGACATTGCGCTGCCCGACTTGCTATAAAGCCAGACCGTTTGTAAATGTGCGAATTTCTATAAAAACTAAACTTTCTATAGCGCCCGCTGTCACAGGCATTCTTTATCAAAGGCGAAAGATGAAAGATGAAAGACAAAAAACCACCTTGCGGTGGTTTTTATTTTGTCACTATTTCAAGTCAAGCTCGATTTATAAAGCGCCGATGGCATCTTTACAAAGTTGAGTGATACGATCCCAATCGCCGTGTTCCATTGCATCCGTTGGCGCAATCCAGCTGCCGCCAATACAATCGACGTTCTTCAGCGCTAAATAATCTTTATAGCTGCTTGGCGTAATGCCACCTGTTGGGCAGAAGCGAATATCCGCTAGCGGTCCCGAGAAGGCTTTGAGCGCATCCACGCCACCAGAGGCTTCAGCTGGGAAGAATTTAAAGTGGGTGTAACCAAGCGCCATCCCCGTCATCACTTCTGAAATACTCGCAACACCAGGGATCAATGGTACAGGACCATGCATACCCGCTTTGAGCAGTTCAACTGTCGCGCCTGGGGTGATAATAAATTGCGCGCCAGCGGCAATCGCAAGATCTAGCTGAGCTTCGTTTAAGATAGTACCCGCTCCCACTAAGGCCTCTGGCACTTCTTTGGCGATTTTAGTGATAGCTTCGAGTGCACAAGGCGTACGCAAAGTCACTTCTAACACGCTAATGCCGCCGGCAACCAGTGCTCGCGCTAATGGCACCGCATGTTCAATCTTGTTAATCACCATAACAGGAACAATAGGGCTGCGTTTAAAAATATCTTGTGGTTGTAGTGACCAGTTATTCTCAAGCATTGCGTTATTCTTCCTTTGTATTAATAAAGTTCATCGATGGCATTAGTACAACGCGCACCAGTTTCTGGACTACTTAGATTGGAACGTAGCGCACTAAATAACTCGCGGCCCATGCCATAACGTGAGCGATGTAAATCAACTATTCCCGCGGCTCTGGTGGCAAGTTCAGCTTCAGATACAAGCAGGCTCAGTTCGCCTGTTAACGCATCGACACGGATCAAGTCGCCATCTTGGACTTTGGCAATTAAACCGCCATCTAAAGCTTCTGGCGTTAAGTGAATCGCCGCAGGGACTTTACCCGACGCGCCAGACATACGACCGTCGGTCAACAGCGCAACTTTAAAGCCTTTGTCCTGAAGCGTGCCCAATAATGGGGTTAACTTATGCAGTTCTGGCATACCGTTGGCTTTCGGGCCTTGTCCTTTAACTACAACCACGCAATCTCTATCCAGAGCACCGGCTTGGAACAAGGCATCGAGTTTGTTTTGATCGTCAATCACTACCGCGGGCGCTTCAACGACACGATGTTGTGCTTGTACCGCCGATACTTTGATCACAGCGCGGCCTAAGTTACCTTTCAGTAATTTCAAGCCACCGTTGTTTTGGAAAGGTGATGCGACAGAAGTTAACACTTCAGTATCTAAACTGGTTGTTGGACCATCCACCCAGCGCAGTTCACCGTCGAGCAGTTTTGGCTCTTGGGTATAACGGCGTAAACCAAAGCCCGCAACGGTATTCACATCTTCATGCAATAGACCCGCATCGAGTAATTCTTTAATCAAGTACGCCATGCCGCCCGCGGCGTGGAAATGGTTGATATCGGCGTGACCGTTTGGATACACGCGCGCCACTAATGGCACGGCATCGGATAATTCAGAAAAATCATCCCAGTTCACGATAATACCGGCAGCGCGAGCCGCGGCGACGATGTGCATGGTCAAGTTAGTAGAACCGCCAGTAGCCAAAAGTGCCACTATGCCGTTCACCACAGACTTTTCGCTGACCACTTCACCGATTGGGGTATATTGAGTACCCATTTCAGTTAAACGACACACTTGCTTAGCCGCCATCTTGTTTAAGGCTTCACGCAGTGGATCATCAGGATTCACAAATGACGAGCCTGGTAACTGCAGGCCCATCACTTCAAGCATCAGCTGATTCGAGTTTGCCGTGCCGTAGAAAGTGCAGGTTCCCGCACTGTGGTAAGACTGGGCTTCAGCTTCTAACAGCTGTGCACGGTCTACTTTACCTTGGGCAAATTGTTGACGGATACGGGCTTTTTCTTTGTTCGGGATACCTGATTTCATCGGACCTGCCGGCACGAATAACATAGGTAAGTGACCAAAACTTAAGGCGCCGATAAGTAAACCTGGAACAATTTTATCGCAAATGCCGAGCAGTAAAGCGCCATCGAACATGTTGTGAGACAAACCCACAGCCGTTGCCATAGCAATCACTTCACGACTCAGTAAGCTCAATTCCATACCGGGTTGACCTTGAGTCACACCGTCACACATGGCCGGCACACCGCCCGCCACTTGTGCAACACTGCCGACTTCCTGACAGGCTTTTTTAAGCAATTCAGGATAGCTTTCATAGGGTTGGTGCGCAGATAACATGTCGTTAAATGCCGTCACTATGCCGATGTTCGCCTTATTCAATTGACGCAATGCATTTTTGTCGTCTGGATTACAGGCGGCAAAACCATGGGCTAAGTTGCCACAGCTCAAGGAGCTACGGTGTACACCATGGTTACGAGCATCATTCAATGCGGCGAGATAACCTTCACGTGACGCTTTGCTACGGGCAATAATTCTGTCGGTAACAGCTTGAACTACTGAGTGCATCTTGACTCCTTAAGCGCTCCAGAGCACATCAACGGGCGTTTTACGCTGCGCTAATACGGCTCTGATAGGCATAACATGGACATCATCACTTTCTAACGCTTGACGATATACGGATAATTTCTGTTCCCCGACCAAGTGCAGATAAATTTGTCTGCTGTTCAGAATCGCACTCTTAGAGAGCGTGATCCTGCCGTGGGGCGCTGTGGTGGGGTTAGTCGCCACGCACAGGGCTTGGGTTGTGAGCGCATTTTCAAGCTCAGCACTACAGGGAAACCAAGAGCAAGTATGACCATCGTTACCCATGCCTAACACCACCACATCAAAAGGACGAGGGAAATTAGACAAAGACTCGGCGGCCATATCGGCGCCCGCTTCTGCGGTCGAAAACATGTTTTTTAAACCGCGGAATTTGGCATTTGCCGCACGGTTTTGTAATAAATGTTCACGCACTAGACGTTCATTAGACGCATCGGCGTCAGCTTCAACCCAGCGCTCATCGGCGAGAGTGATATAAACATCACTCCAATCGATGGACTTCATGCTCAATAGTTGAAATAACTTAAGCGGCGTCGAACCACCGGAAACCACTAGGCTAGCTTTTCCGCGGGCATCGACGGCTTCCTGTAACTGGCTCGCAATCTTGCTGGCCAGTTGCTGTTCTAAGGCACTTGGCGTATCGAAAGATTTGAATACGGTTTCTTTAATCATCAAAGTCTCCTACTCGTCCCACGAACGGCCATCTTTGGTAATCAAAGCAACTGACGCAACTGGACCCCAAGTGCCCGCAGGATAAGGTTTTGGTTTTTCGTTGCTTTGTTCCCACGATTGAATAATGCCATCTACCCAAGTCCATGCCTGCTCGACTTCGTCGCGGCGCACGAACAGCGCTTGATTACCGAGCATGGCTTCAAGCAATAGACGCTCGTAGGCATCGGCGATACGTTCATTTTTGAAGGTATCGGAGAAGCTCAAATCGAGTTTAGTGGTTTGTAAACGTTGTTTTTGCTCCAAACCTGGCACTTTGTTCATCATCTGGATTTCAACCCCTTCATGGGGTTGCAGACGAATCGTCAGCTTGTTCGGTGGCAGATTTCGGTAACTTGAGCGATACAAGTTATGTGGTGGGTTTTTGAAATACACCACAATTTCAGAGCTCTTAAACGGCATACGTTTACCGCTACGTAAATAGAAAGGTACGCCCGCCCAACGCCAGTTGTCGATATCCACACGAATAGCCACAAAGGTTTCTGTGTGTGATTGAAGGTTGGCGCCTTCTTCTTCTAAATAACCCGGTACTGGGCTGCCCTTTAAGAAACCGGCGCTGTACTGACCGCGCACGGTGTTTTCATACACATTGTCTGAATTAATCGGACGCAGTGATTTAAGCACTTTAACTTTTTCATCACGTATGCTGTCAGCGTCTAAGTTAACCGGTGGATCCATTGCAACCAGCGTTAACACTTGCAGCAAATGATTTTGGATCATGTCGCGCATCTGACCCGCTTTGTCGAAGTAACCCCAACGGCCTTCGATACCCACTTCTTCTGCTACCGTAATTTGGACGTGGTCAATCGTACGGTTGTCCCACTTAGAGGCAAATAAAGAGTTGGCAAAACGCAGGGCAATCAAGTTCTGTACGGTTTCTTTACCTAAGTAATGGTCGATACGGTAAACCTGACGTTCTTTGAAGTAAGCGGAAACTTGATCGTTGATAACGCGAGAAGAGTCTAAATCTGAACCGATTGGCTTTTCGAGTACCACGCGTGAATCTGGGTGAATAAGATCTTGCTCGTGCAAACAACGGCAAATGTCACCGAATATCGCAGGTGGCGTAGCAAAGTAACTCACCATGACACGCTCTTCTGGTTTGAGCAGTTCATGGAAGGCACTGTAGCCCGCTGAATCGGTAAAGTTAGTGCCTATATAGTGGCAGCGGGACAGGAAACGTTGGAGAGTCTCTTCGCACAAAGGCTCTTTCACGAAGGTGTTTAAGGCAAGCGTGACTAATTCGATAAACTCTTCTTGAGTAAACTCATCTTTCGCGACACCGATCACTTTCGTATCTTTATCGAGAAGTTCAGCTTTATCTAGCTGGTATAAAGAAGGTAACAACTTGCGTCGTGCCAAATCGCCTTTAGTACCAAAGAGTACGAAGTCACAAGCTTTGGCGCCTGATGTTGTTTTGCCCATTGCGTTACGATCTCCTTTGTATGTCGTGTCCCTTCATGTCGATGAAGAAATCCACACTTTTGTTGTAATATAACAACAGAATTTGTTAAATGCATCTATTTTTATAAATATTAACATTCTTGCTAACTAGGCACTTGCAGCATAAATCTGATATGCTTTTTGTGCTTAAATTACTGAAGCTAGTAAAGTCTTATTTCAAAATTGTACTGAAAAGTTACTACAAAGAGTCTCTTTGTGGGCCGCCGGCCTTGATCTGTCACCCACAAAACTAAAAAAATAAAATTACATTCTCAATTTAGCGGACATACGCGTATGAATACCCTAGAAAAGGTTCAAAAAAGCCTCACCCATTTTAGTAAATCAGAACGCAAAGTTGCAGAGGTGATCTTAGCATCACCACAGACAGCTATACATTCTAGCATCGCCACACTGGCTAAGATGGCAGATGTCAGTGAACCTACTGTGAATCGTTTCTGTCGCCGCTTAGATACTAAAGGCTTCCCTGATTTTAAGTTACATCTAGCGCAAAGTCTCGCTAACGGTACTCCTTATGTGAGCCGCCATGTTGAAGAAGATGACTCACCAGAATCTTACACGACAAAAATCTTCGAATCTTCAATGGCTTCGCTTGATACCGCTCGTCAGAGTCTCGATATTT
The DNA here is from genome assembly GCF_019655335.1 of Shewanella hafniensis. GTDB lineage: Bacteria > Pseudomonadota > Gammaproteobacteria > Enterobacterales > Shewanellaceae > Shewanella > Shewanella hafniensis. The sequence goes on along the minus strand of NZ_BPFD01000016.1, from coordinate 19,479 downwards.
CAGCCATCAACAAAGCCGTTGATATACTGACTCAAGCTAAGACGATTTCCTTTTTTGGCCTAGGAGCCTCCGCTTCTGTTGCCCATGACGCACAAAATAAATTTTTCCGCTTTAATGTGCCTGTCATCTGTTTTGACGATGTTTTAATGCAACGCATGAGCTGCATAAACAGCAATGAAGGCGATGTTGTCGTGTTGATATCCCACACTGGCCGTACTAAGTCATTGATTGAGATAGCCCGTTTAGCAAGAGAAAACGGTGCAGCTGTAATTGGTATTACTGCCCGCAACTCACCTTTATCGATGGAATGTACACTGCCAGTGACAATGGAAGTGCCAGAAGATACCGACATGTATTTGCCTATGGCCTCGCGTTTAGCCCAATTAGTCACTATAGATGTATTGGCAACGGGTTTTACCTTACGTCGAGGTCCACGTTTCCGCGATAATTTGAAACGCGTAAAAGAAGTGTTAAAAGAGTCTCGCATCAATAAAGATCCGATACTGTAACTCACTTCCTTTTCTAAAAATGGCTAGCGTTGATCCTTTTCCTAGCCATTTATCGTGCAAATATCAGCGATACCTCACAAATTTCATACATAACTTTAGATCATTTTGATTGTAACTTTACTACATAATCTGGAATTGCATGGTAATATAGGCCCAAGATTTTTTTAACTTTAACGGAGTATCCTTATGTTCCGCAGAACCAAAATCGTCACCACTCTAGGTCCCGCTACCGATCGTGATGATAATCTACGCCGCATCATCGCGGCAGGTGCAAACGTTGTACGTCTTAATTTCTCCCACGGTTCCCCTGAAGATCACTTAAAACGAGCGACTCAAGCGCGTGAAATCGCTAAAGAGTTGGGCGTTCATGTGGCTATTCTGGGTGACTTACAAGGCCCTAAAATCCGTGTTTCTACTTTCAAGGACAATAAGAAAGTACAACTGGTATTAGGTCAAGCCTATGTACTTGATGCCGAGTTAGCCAAAGGTGAAGGCGACGAGACCCAAGTGGGTATCGATTACAAGCAATTGCCTGATGATGTGACTGTTGGCGATATCCTGATGTTAGATGATGGCCGTGTTCAATTACGCGTTGAGCGTGTTGAAGGCCGTAAAGTGCATACCACAGTGACTGTGGCAGGCCCTTTATCTAACAACAAAGGTATTAACAAGCAAGGCGGCGGACTTTCTGCTGCTGCGCTAACCGAAAAAGACAAAGCTGACATTTTGACTGCGGCAATGATCCAAGTGGATTATTTAGCCGTGTCTTTCCCGCGCAGTGGTGCTGATTTAGATTACGCCCGTGATCTTGCCCGTCAAGCCGGTTGCAATGCCTTGATCGTGGCTAAAGTTGAACGCGCTGAAGCCGTTGCGACCGATGCGGCTATGGACGATGTGATCTTAGCATCTGACGTGGTTATGGTTGCCCGTGGTGACTTAGGTGTTGAAATTGGTGATGCTGCGCTCGTTGCGGTGCAGAAGAAATTAATCGCCCGTTCACGCCAACTGAATAAAGTCGTCATCACGGCCACTCAGATGATGGAATCGATGATTTCAAGCCCAATGCCAACCCGCGCCGAAGTAATGGACGTGGCGAACGCAGTGCTTGATGGTACCGATGCTGTGATGTTATCTGCTGAAACTGCTGCCGGTGACTTCCCAGAAGAAACCGTTAAGGCAATGGCAAACGTGTGTGTTGGCGCTGAATCTCACCCAAGTGTGATTGTGTCTAAGCATAGATTAGATGTGCGTTTCACTTCAGTTGAAGAAACCATTGCACTCTCGACTATGTATGCAGCAAACCACCTAGAAGGCGTTAAGGCGATTATCGCTCTGACTGAATCGGGTGCAACACCACAGTTGATGTCTCGTATCAGTTCTTCACTGCCAATCCTGGGTTTATCACGTCACGCAACAACCTTAGCCAAAATGGCCTTGTACCGCGGCGTGTTGCCAATCTACTTCGATTCAACGATCCACCCAGCCGATGAGCTAGCGCAAAAAGCGTTAGAAGCATTAACAGCGGCAGGTTATTTGAATAGCGGTGATATGGTACTAATGACCAAAGGCGATGCAATGGAAACGATTGGCGGCACTAACACCTGTAAAGTGTTAATCGTAGCTTAGGTTGCTTAAGCTTCTTCTAACAACTCAAGCGCGTTAGAAAACAGCCAATAAAAAACCACCTCATGAAGGTGGTTTTTTTATATTGACTGTTTTTTGTAAGTGCAGATTTCTGTTAATGCTGATTTATCGGCTCTCATTGCTGAGGGGAATCTAAGCGGCCCAAGCGGAGTAATCATCAAACTTAACACCGCTTAGACCAGACCGTACTGACATTAAACGCTGACATTAAACACTAACATCAAACACTAGCAATCACTATAACGCTTCGAAATCATTCACATTAATTGCCGCTAAGCGCAGCTTATCAGCATGCTGCAATTTTTGCTCTTCATCGGCAGTGATTACGCCAGTCTCGAGGGCTTTTGCAAACAAGACGAGATTAGGCACTTTGGCTGGCAACTCACCGGCACGCTGCGCTTTCTTCAGCTTTTTATAGATATCTTTACAGGCATACTGAGCGACAAACGCTTGCTCAACTTCAGCAATACCGCCCTTATCTCCTTCAAATTCAGGACATAAGAAGGTAATACGGTCACGAGCAGGACCAGGCTTCAACATGCCGCCGACTAAATCGGTCGCCATTTTGTCGCTCGGTGCAGTGAAGTGATTACCCAGCGGGAAAATTAAGCCGCGCAGTAACCAGGCCACAGGACGGCTTGGGAAGTTACGAATCGTGTCTTCCAACGCTTTAGCCGCCAAGTGCAAACGATTGGCCATTACATAACGTACTGCTGGCAAATCGTCCTGCTGACGGCCATTATCTTCATACAACTTCAAGGTTGCTGAGCCTAAATACAGCTGGCTGAGCACATCGCCCATACGTGCCGACAGCATTTCTTTACGTTTTAAATCGCCGCCCATGATCAGCATAGATAAATCTGTCATTAAGGCTAATGCAGACGAAATACGCGACATATCTTTATAGTACTGCTTAGTTTCACCGCTCACTGGCGCACTGCCAAAACGGCTACCGCTTAACGCGCTAAACAAAGCACTGAAAGCATTACGCGTGGCATAACCCATGTGACCCATTAATAACGCATCAAAATGCTCTAAGGCTTCATGTTGGTTTTCCATCGCTGCGGCTTCCATTTCGGCAAGCACGTATGGATGGCAGCGAGTCGCACCTTGACCAAAAATCATCAATGAGCGGGTTAGAATATTCGCGCCTTCGACAGTGATCGAAATTGGATTCGACATATAAGGGTGGCCTAAATAGTTTTTAGGTCCTAATTGAATGCCCTTACCCGATTGAATATCCATGGCATCGTTCATCACTGAACGGCCTAATTCAGTCATGTGGTACTTAGCTATCGCGGTCACGACCGAAGGTTTAACTTTAAGATCGATACCCGTGGTTGTTAAACGGCGTGCGGCTTCTAACTGATAAGTGTTGGCAATAATACGCGCCAGCGCTTCTTGCACCCCTTCAAACTGGCCAATTGCCATACCAAACTGGTGACGCACATAGCTGTAAGCCGTTGTCGTCTTAGTCGCCATGTGACCAGAAGCCGTAGCCAATGCTGGCAATGAAATACCGCGGCCCGCCGACAAACACTCAACCAGCATACGCCAGCCTTTACCGGCAAATTCAGGTCCACCGATAATCCAATCCAGCGGGATAAACACTTCTTTGCCTTGAGTTGTACCGTTCATAAACGCCATGCCCAGCGGATTATGACGACGACCAATGACCACACCAGGATGATCCGTGGGGATCAACGCACAGGTAATGCCTAAGTTTTTCTTATCGCCAAGCAAGCCTTCAGGATCGCGCATTTGGAACGCTAAACCCAAAACCGTCGCCACTGGCGCCAGCGTGATATAACGTTTATCCCAAGTCAATTTTAGCCCGAGCATCTCTTCGCCATTGAAGGTATCACGGCACACAATACCCACATCGGGGATAGCGCCGGCATCACTGCCCGCTTCTGGACCGGTTAATGCAAAACAAGGGATTTCATCGCCTTTAGCTAAAGCGGGTAACCAGCGTTCTTTCTGCTCACTCGTACCATAGTGGGTCAGCAGCTCACCCGGGCCTAAAGAGTTTGGCACCATTACTGTAACAGCAGCGCTTACGCTGCGGCTGGCTAATTTGCTGACAATGGTAGAGTTAGCATAGGCAGAGAAAGCTTTACCACCGAATTTCTTCGGAATGATCAGAGCGAAGAAACCTTCTTTCTTGAAGTATTCCCACAACTCTGGTGGTAAATCTTTACGGTTATGCACTATGTCGAAATCATCGATCATCGTCAGTGCTGTCATCACTTGATTATCGATAAAGTCTTTTTCTTCAGCGGTCAGCGTTGGTTTGCCGTAGCTGTGCAAGGTATTCCAGTTAGGATTTCCGCGGAACAACTCCCCTTCCCACCAGACATCACCAGCTTCCATCGCTTCGCGCTCGGTATCTGAAAGTGGCGGTAAGACCTTCTTGAAAAAACTAAAAACTGGGCGGGTAATAAACTGCATCCGGATATTTTTCACCGCAAACAACACGACAATGGCTATCAGGGCAAGAATTATAATCGTCAACATTATCAAGACCTTTTAATTAAGAAGAAACGGGGACTGATACGCCAGCCGCCATGTATGGGATCACTTTACGGATAACGGCTTCGATGTCGTTATGCTCACCAAACTCAGCAGCAGCGATATCGTTTAGGGCATCGGCCGACGCCATAGTGAATACGATAGTGCCTAAGGTAAAGTGTAAACGCCAAAACATTTCAGCGGGTGGAATATGTGGCGCACTGGCCGATACAGCTTTAACAAATGCATCCAAATGTTGGCCATAATGGGTCGTGATAAACCAACGTAAATGCCCTTGGCTTTCGATATAACCGCGTCCTAAAAGCTGCAGGAAGATCGTGGTGCCTTCAGTACGTAGCGCGTTTAAATCCAATAAAGGATCGACCAGCGAAGACAGAATTTCTTCGAGTGTTGCTTGTGCTGGCGCGGTATTTAAGCGATTAATTTGGTTTGAAGCCGCAGGCATAAACACGTCTAAATAACGCGCTAATACTGCACGGATCAGCTCTTTTTTAGAACCAAAGTGATAATTGACCGATGCTAAATTCACCTCAGCCTTACTGGTGATGAGTCGCAACGAGGTCTCAGAAAAGCCCCGTTCAGCGAACAGTTTTTCTGCGGCATCAAGTATTCTAGTTTTTGTATCGGATCGACTTGCCATTCCGTGACCTTGAATTAATTTAAAACACTCGTTTAAATTAAACATTGGCACCACGGATGTCAAACTAAAATTGGACAAATTCACCGCTTTCTAGTCTGTGATATAAGCGGTATGTCGCACATGTCCGAATAAGTGTTAAAAACAAGTCAATTAACCCTTGTGCAATAACCCTGTGGTTTAGGTAAACTGTGTAACACAAAAACAACAAGGACAAGTAGACATGGTTATTTCATTGAATCGTCGCAGTAAAATCGCCCTCACAGTCGCCTTAGCGCTGGGATTAACAGCCTGTAATGATGCACAAAGTAAAACAGACAAGCCTGCTAGCACTGAAGCGGCGGTCATCAATACCACACCTAATAAAGCACAAGCGATTGCTTTTATTAACGATGCAGAAGCCAAAATGGCTGAATTATCGATTGAATCTAATCGCGCCGAGTGGATTTACAGCAACTTTATTACCGATGACACTGCTGCCCTCTCTGCCGCAGTCGGTGAAAAGGTCAGCGCAGCGTCAGTAAAATTTGCAACAGAGGCGGCTAAGTACGCCAATGTGGACCTCGATCCCGTTAATGCCCGCAAACTCAATATATTGCGCAGTGCGTTAGTGTTACCCGCCCCGCTAGACCCTGCGAAAAATGCCGAGCTTGCGCAAATTAGCTCAGAATTAAATGGCTTATACGGCAAAGGAAAATACTGTTTTGCCGACGGTAACTGTATGACCCAGCCTGAGCTATCGAGTTTAATGGCCGAATCACGTGATCCCGTTGCATTACTGGAAGCGTGGAAAGGCTGGCGTGAAATCGCCAAACCTATGCGTCCCTTATTTGAACGTGAAGTGGAACTGGCCAATGAAGGCGCGAAGGATCTCGGTTATGCAAACCTGTCTGAGCTATGGCGCAGTCAATATGATATGAAACCCGATGATTTTTCACAGGAACTTGACCGTCTTTGGGGCCAAGTCAAACCCCTTTATGAGTCCTTGCACTGCTACGTACGCGGTGAACTCAATAAAGAATACGGCGATAACATCGCACCAACCACAGGACCTATCCCTGCACATTTACTCGGTAATATGTGGGCCCAGCAATGGGGCAATGTGTATGACTTAGTCGCCCCAGACAATGCCGACCCAGGTTATGATGTCACTGAGTTACTGGCAAAAAATGGCTATGACGAACATAAAATGGTGAAACAAGCCGAAGGCTTCTTCACGTCGCTAGGATTTGCGCCATTGCCTGAGAGTTTTTGGGCTCGTTCACTGTTTGTTCAGCCCAAGGATCGTGATGTGGTTTGCCACGCCTCGGCATGGGATCTCGATAATCTCGACGATATTCGCATAAAAATGTGTATCCAAAAGACCGCCGAAGACTTTAGCGTGATCCACCACGAACTTGGGCATAACTTCTATCAACGCGCTTATAAGCAGCAACCATTCCTGTTTAAAAACAGCGCCAACGACGGTTTCCATGAAGCGATTGGTGACACAATTGCGCTGTCGATCACCCCAAGCTACTTAAAACAGATTGGTTTACTTGAAGAAGTGCCTGATGCCTCTAAGGATATTGGGCTTTTACTGAAGCAAGCTTTAGATAAAATCGCCTTCCTGCCCTTTGGTTTGATGATAGATCAGTGGCGCTGGAAAGTGTTTAGCGGCGAAATCACACCAGCGCAATATAACCAAGCTTGGTGGGATCTCAGGGAGAAATACCAAGGCATAAAAGCACCAGTTGAACGTAGTGAAGCAGATTTTGATCCGGGCGCTAAATACCATGTGCCAGGTAATGTGCCTTACACCCGTTACTTCCTCGCGCATATTCTGCAATTTCAGTTCCATCAAGCCCTGTGTGAAACTGCGGGCGATAAAGGACCGGTACACAGATGCAGTATTTATGGCAATCAAGCCGCGGGAGAGAAACTTAATAAGATGCTCGAGTTAGGCTTAAGCAAGCCATGGCCAGAGGCATTGAAAGAAGTCACCGACAAAGAAGCTATGGATGCCAAAGCTGTGCTCGATTACTTCGCGCCACTTAAAACATGGTTAGATGAGCAAAATACCGCGGCTAATCGCCAATGCGGTTGGTAATCATGAGTTAAACCATCGCCAAGTTGTATAAAACAAAATGCCCAACGAGATTGGGCATTTTTATTCGAGACTTTTTATTTCATACACGGCCTGTTTTTTTTGGTCTAACGCCAGCCCATGCCTTTACGATTGGCTTCACGGTTCTCAAGCTTTAACTGTTCAGACTTAGTTAACATCACATACAGCGCCCCAGTGCCGCCCTGCTCCGTTTTCGCCGAATGATAGGCCAGCACCATATCAAGCTGTGATAACCAACAACACACAGCGGATTTGAGTAATCCCGCAAAAGGTTGGCTCTGATAACCTTTACCGTGGATCAACATCACGCACCGCTCACCATGCGCCTGCGCTGCCAGTAGATAGTTGAGTACAGCCTCGCGAGCTTGATTAAGTCGATAGGCATGCACATCGAGCTCCATCTTGATACTGTATTGCCCCATGCGTAAGCGCTTAAAAACGCCGCCTTGTACCCCTTCACGTTTAAAGCTGACAATCTCATCCGGGGCTTGCTGCACAAACGCCTTTAAATCCAGCGGCATACACGCTAAATAAGCTTCCCTTTGTAATGCATCGCGTCTATTGATCTGCTCCGTCGTTAACGCTTTGGGCGCAAAACTCACCACAGGTACCTCACCTTTCAGGGGTACAACTCCGGCCATTTCCTCAAAAAACAGTGCTGATTCATCATCCAGCATGGCAAGCTCCTTTACTTCACACTCTTGTACAGAAACACACTTTGTAAACATTCAAGGCTTTAGTTCAGCGGGCGGCTCCATTATAGTGACGCCATGATTGCCAGATTAGAATAAAGTAATGAAATTTTTGCCGCTAGTCCTGATGTGCCTATTGTCGCTGCCAAGCTTAGCCAATCCAGCTAAAACGCATACAAAATCCACAGATGATCAATTGATCAATGCTAATTATCCTTTATTTATTAGCGCTTTTAATCAATTATCCCCTGAAGTGACCCGTGAAATTTATGCCGATGATGCGAGCTACTTATCTGAGAGTCAAAGTAAAGAGATTTACTATGGACGAGATAATATCGTTGCGATTTACAAGAAATTTTTCGATAAAATCCGCGCTAAGAAAGCCACTATCGACGTGGATTTCCGCATTACTAAACGTAAAATTATCGGCGATGGTGCCATAGATACTGGCTATTATTTAGTTCGATTTTATCCCGCACAAGAAACGGGCGAACCTGTGAGTGAATTTGCAGGCAAATTTGCCATTGGTACAGAAAAGGTCTCAGCGACTCAGTGGAAAGTAAGTTTAGACACCAATAATCGTGCAGAACCTAGCTATTATCTAAATGCGAAACCTGTGCCTAATTTGTATTATGGCCGCCAGTTCCCGCCTTTGCCTGTCGGTAAAAAATTACCCTAAGTTTTGTGCTGACGCTATTTAACGCATTCAGATTCCAGCCTAATGCGTTAGAATAAAAGCCTAATTTATTAAATAAATCGATATCGCAAAGAATACATGATGACAACTGAACAACACTGCCCCTGTGGCAGTGGCAAACGCTATCAAGATTGCTGCTCTCCACTGCATATTCATCTGGATTCTGGGCAAGTCGTTGCGCGCACGCCCGAGCAACTCATGCGCTCACGCTACTGCGCATTTGTGTTGAAAAATTTTGATTATATATTAAAGACACATCACCCCGAGTATCTAAACGGTCTCACCCTAGCGAGTCTCAATACTGGCCCTCACCCACACTGGTTAGGACTAGAAGTACTCAGCAGCAGTGAAACACCCGCCCACAGCATTCAAGCGAGTCAAGCCGAAGATGAACCAAGACATGGCACAGTGAAATTTAAGGCTTGGTACACACTCGAAGGTAAAATTGATGCTATCTATGAACGTTCGGAATTCATCTATCAAACGGGCCGCTGGTATTACAGCCAAGGCCTGCAAATGACGGCGAAGTTACCCGGCAGAAATGATCCTTGCGTTTGCCATAGCGGTAAAAAATTCAAACAATGCTGCTTAAAATCCCTCTGATTTAACAAGTACACCAGTCTAGTGGGTCAAGACCGAAGGGCTTTTGGCCGACAAAATAAATTGTGCAAACTCAGGCTCCCGCAATGCGGGGCTATAGAGATAGCCCTGCGCCTGATGGCAAAAACTTTTCGCTAAAAAGGCTTCTTGTTCAAGGGTTTCAACCCCTTCTGCCGTCAAAGAGATATTCAAAGCACTCGCCATGGCGATAATGGCTGAGACAATTTCGCGGCTTTCGCGGCTCACAGTCAGATCTGAAATAAACGACCGATCAATCTTAAGTTTACTGATCGGGAACTGCTTCAAATAACGCATTGAGCTATAACCCGTGCCAAAATCGTCAATCGCAAGCCCTACGCCTAATTCCGCTAATTCTTGGCATAACAGCGTCGCGTGGCGAATGTCGCCCATCAACTCAGTTTCAGTGATCTCTAAAATTAACGTCTTAGGTTTCAATCGATAACGAGTCAACAGCTGCCACACCTGCTCGAATAAATTGCCACTGAAAAACTGACGGGCCGACACATTCACGTGCATTGTCATGTCCGCATTATGGTGTTGCCATAGGTTCAACTGGCGACATGCGGCCTCTAACACCCAGCTACCAATGGAATTAATCATCCCCGACTGCTCGGCAATGTCGATAAAAGATGCGGGAAATAGCACGCCCCTTTTAGGATGGTGCCAACGGATTAAAGCTTCAGCACCAATATAGGTATTCTGCTCTAAATCCCTCAGTGGCTGATAATAAAGCTCAAACTGACGGCCACGAATGGCACTGTGTAAATCGCGCTCTATCTGCGCATCTTCTTTAAATGCGCTCAACAAAGTACTGTTAAACACTTGGATTGCAGTGCCTTTTTTCTTTTTAGCATACTGAACAGCAATATCGGCACAGGTTAACGGCGCAAACAAACTCGCCACCGAGGCGATATCAACCACAGCTAAGGCAGGCTTAGGCTCGACTTGCTCGCGACCGATTAAGATAGGCATAGCCAGATGCTGATACAGACGCGTACTAAAATAGTCGAGATCGTATACCGCGTTATCATCGGTCAACAATACGGCAAATTCATCGCTGCCGACGCGGGCAATTTCGGTGGCTTTATTGATTTCGGAGAAATGTTTCAAACGGCGGGCAATTTCTATCAACAAGCTATCGCCATTCTCATGACCATAGGTATCGTTAAACCGCTTAAATCCTACTAAATCAACTAATAACAACAAACCTTTATTGGTACGTTCAAGCACTCGATTAAAGTGGGTGCGGTTATGTAACCCCGTTAATCCACAGCGCCAAGCGAGGCGTTCAAGCTCTGACTTGTAGTTGTGCTCATCGGTATTTTCTTCACACGAGACCAAGGCATAATGATTGCCGCGATCAGTAATGAATTGACTCAAGACGTATGTCAGCCAATAGCGGCTGCCATCGGCACGACTAAACTGCACTTCGCCTTTGGCAATCTCGCCCCTAAATATCTGCGCTAGGGTTTGCTCGGCTAATTGGGCATGCTGCTTAAAAAAAGCCAATTCACGGATATTTGCGCCGATTATCTGCTCACGGGGCATGCCAGTGATTTCACTGTGTGCCTGATTCACATACTCGACTTTTTCAGTATGCAAATTAATGAGCATACTGATCTGTCGCGATTGCTCCGTCGCGCAGCGAAATAGGCTCAAACTTTCTTCTTTGTCGTAGCTGTGTTTTGTCGCTAAGGTCAGGGCTAATTGATCGGCCATCTGGCACGATAGGTGGATTTCGCTGTCGTGCCAATGGGGAGTGAATTGCGCCCGCTCGATGCAGAGCACACCTTCGAGACGACCATTAATGCGAATGGCGATGTCGAGAGTTGAATTGATGTGCCGCGGGATAAAGTAGCACTCTGCCAATTCACTTAAACGGGGATCGGTCAGGGCATTGCCGGCATCGATATGGCGCAGGGTTTTAAGCTCGTGCACATAACGGGGACAAGCTTGTAATAGTTTAGGCCTATGAATGTCTTGCAACATCATAGAACCAAATTGTGCAACGAGTGTTTGGGTTTGTTGATCAGCTGAAAACGTCCACACTGACACCAAAGAAACCGCTAAATTCTGGCACAACAACTCTGTGGCTAACTCTGCTGTCTTGGTGAAATCGCCCTGCTGTTTTGCAGTTGACTGAACCAAAGACTCCAATAAATGCTGATGCTGACGTCGCTTCACGCTGATTCCCTACAAAACTTCGTGTTGGGCTAAAGGTCTTTGCTACGCGCAAACGTACCTTGAAATGTGCAATTAAGCTGATTGAATTATTCTTATTTGGAGGCAGATTACACTATCTATTGTAAGTGCAGCAACATGTGGCACAATTTATTACAATTCAGTTAACAACTGCAGCATTTTTAGACAGTTAAAACGATTAAGCTCGAATTCTATCCGCTAAAATCTATCCACTAAAAGTGCTGCACAAAAACTTATAAACCGTTTTCCAATTGGAAAATCATTTTCTCGGCGCTCACACCAAAGGTCAGCAGTAAATCGATACCCGCCGCCGTGGTCACAAACTCAGTTTGTACTTCAGCAAATCGAGCTTGGGCGCGGCTCGCCATACTTTCGGCATCTGTTTGCGCGCTATCGCCAACAAAATTTAACGTCAATAACGTATCATGTTCATCAATGACGGCGCCGATATCGACAAAACTGCCACAATCGGTGCAAGTATCATTCACCGCCGGATTCTGTGCTTCTATTATGCCTTTCATCTGTATTCCTTATTTATAAAGCGACCGATTAACGGCATCACTAAACTATGCCGCTAATTTATTTGCGCGGTAAGTGGGTAACTCGATAGGTTAATCAGAATTATAGGTAATTAAGCCTCAAGATAACTGGCTTTAGCTCACGCTTATTTACTGAAATGGCGCAGATTGACGCTATTGGTATTGTAGAGGACTTGCTGGAAATGGGTAACTAGGCAGAAGCAAGCAGAGGCACGAGATTACGTTGGATTGCCAATTGATCGGCAAAATGCATGATTTCAACCTTAGGCGCGCTGAGTTGGCCCCGCTGCCTGAGCTGGGTGACATGATCACAGTTACTCAGGGCCTCGGCCATTGCAACGCTCTCACCGCCTCGGATCACTAAGGCTTCCGGTCGTAGTGCCTGCTGTAATTGAAATGCCCGCGGACCTTGCGCCATAAAAATACTGCTGTTATCGACTACAGGTTCGGCTGAGGATAAATCCGCCATTAAGCTTTGCTGTGGTGGTAATTCGAACTGACGCTGTAATTTTTGCGCCATATCGAGATCTTTTTGCCATTGAAATTGCGCCATGTCCCGTGCGTCAACCGACAGTAACGACAGCAACAGGGCGAATTCGCCCCGTCTGTCGTTTTCTATCGCCGCATTTAAGCGGGTGCCAATTTGGGCTTCGTTGACTAAAGGAACATCAATTTGCATAAAAAAACATCGTCAAAACAATTCGTTGTTAGTTAATCGACCATTTGATGCATAACTTTAGGAAAATTTTTAAATTGGGTATTTACATGCAAAAGGTTTCTGACTACTATGGCGGCCGCAATTGAGGAGGGGTTCCCGAGTGGCCAAAGGGATCAGACTGTAAATCTGACGGCTCAGCCTTCGAAGGTTCGAATCCTTCTCCCTCCACCATTTGCACTGTAAGTTTGTGGGTGTTGTTCGAAAATGATGTAGAGTTTTACAATAGCGTTAAAAGTATTCGTGGAGGGGTTCCCGAGTGGCCAAAGGGATCAGACTGTAAATCTGACGGCTCAGCCTTCGAAGGTTCGAATCCTTCTCCCTCCACCATCTTTATCTCTAACGTAGATTATCATTTTCAAGTATCAAACATGGCCAATGTTTGGTTCAGTTTTAAAAGTAAAGAAAGTTTGTGGAGGGGTTCCCGAGTGGCCAAAGGGATCAGACTGTAAATCTGACGGCTCAGCCTTCGAAGGTTCGAATCCTTCTCCCTCCACCATTTCTTTCATTATCTCTATCGCTCTTGTTCAACTTCCGTTTTTTATTCCCGTTTTATCTGTAATAACTTCATCTATTCCTTTTGTTCTGATTACATTCTTTGTATTAAACTGCACTCCTGTTTAAAGCCATCTTTGTTTGAAGACATCTTTTATTTCACAATATTTGTCTTTAACAGCAATCACGCCTCGCGCGACTTCAAGCTAACGATCCCAAGCTAGTAATGAACCAATAAAACCGCTTTACCCGTCCCTGTGATATGCTCTAAAAATGCTCCCTTTCGAAGTAACTACTATGATATCGAACACGATTCAACCGCCAGTGGACTCACACAGTGCTCACAGACTCTGCCCAACGTGGGAAGCCCATGCGATAGGCAAGATTGAAGCGGATTTTCAGCGTAGCGCCGATACCCATTTGATTAAGCTTGAATTACCTATGCTCGATGGCATAAATATTTATCTTAAAGATGAAAGTACCCACCCGACAGGCAGTTTAAAGCATCGCCTCGCCCGTTCACTCTTTCTCTATGCCCTGTGTAACGGCTGGATTAAGCAAGGTACGCCCATTATCGAATCCTCATCGGGTAGCACGGCGATTTCTGAAGCCTATTTTGCCCGCTTACTCGGTTTACCTTTTATTGCCGTGATGCCCAAAAGCACGGCTAAAAAGAAGATTGAGCAGATCACTTTCTATGGCGGCCAATGTCATTTTGTCGACCATTCCAGTGAAATTTACGCCGAATCGGCACGCCTCGCCGCAGAACTTGGCGGCCATTATATGGATCAATTCACCTACGCCGAGCGCGCAACCGACTGGCGCGGTAACAATAATATCGCCAATTCGATTTTCAATCAGATGGAGCGCGAGCCACATACTATCCCGCGTTGGATAGTGATGAGTCCAGGCACAGGCGGCACCTCGGCGACCATAGGCCGTTACATCCGATATCAAAGGTTGACGACCCAGCTTTGCGTAGTCGACCCACAAAACTCGGTGTTTTTTGATTTTTATCAGAGCGGCGATGCCAGCTTAACCTGTTGTAATGGCAGTAAGATTGAAGGCATAGGTCGACCGAGAGTCGAGCCATCGTTTATCCCTGGTGTTGTCGATACTATGCTGCAAATCCCCGACGCCGCATCGGTGGCGACAATTCATTGGTTAGAACAATTGATTGGCCGTAAAACCGGCGCATCCACAGGAACCAACCTGTACGGCGCATTACAACTTGCCGTACAAATGCAAGCGCGTGGAGAACATGGCTCAATAGTAACCCTCATTTGTGACTCGGGTGAACGTTACCTTGATACTTATTACGATATAGATTGGATTACAGCTAACATCGGCGATATTGCGCCCTATCAGCGTCAACTTGCAGCATTTAATCATTTCGGCCAGTTAAGTGAGCTTGATTAACCGACTCGATTGAATCACTTACCTTCAGTCGACGGCTTTAAAGTCCACAGCTAAACGTCACCCATAAAAAACGCCCCACAATTGTGAGGCGTTTTTTTATCGTTTATAGATTAACTGAAGGGCATTAATCAATATTCAAATACTTATGGGTCTGGATCGATAAGCGCCAATTACGGGCAATACACACCTTCATCGCCAGTTCTGTCGCTCTAGGCTTTTGACTAATCGGCTGAAGGCAAATCGTTTTCGCTGAAATATCGATGTCTTGCAGCAACTCATCCAATTCAGCAATATGATTTTCAGTGGCGATAGGATGCTTGATCTCATTGGCGCGGTTCAGCGCCTGCGCTAATACCTGATAGCCCCCTTTCATGTTCACCTTGGGCGATACCGTCACCCAAGTGTCATCGGCACAGTTGATGTCGAAGGTACCACTGGTTTCGATTTGGGTCGCAAAGCCTTGGCTGTGCAAGGTTTCAGTTAATTCGCGTAAATCGTACATACAAGGCTCGCCGCCAGTAATCACAATATGGCGCGCAGTAAAACCTTTAGCATCAAAAGCAGCAATAAGACTTTGCGCGCTATGGTTTGCCCAGCGACCAATGTTGCCATCGACGGTAATCACTTGTTCAGGCGAGACCTTATTGGCTTCCAGCACATCCCATGTCTGTTTCGTGTCGCACCAAGCGCATCCCACGGGACAACCTTGCAGGCGGACAAATATGGCGGGCACTCCGGTAAAGACACCTTCACCTTGAATGGTTTCAAATACTTCGTTGACTGGGTAGTTCATGCTGGCGTTCCACTTTTCTGGGGCGGCATTTATAGTGGATTTTAGCTTGAGCTGCAAGTTTTTGCGCCGACAACGCCGATTTGATGTCGTTCGTCAGAGTTTGCAAGCCCTATGGCCTGAGTTACACTAACGGCCTATTTGAGAGTGTTCTACGGTGAAGTGAAATCTTTTATGTCAACGAGCTTAGTGTCAAAACCCTTAGCGTCAAAAGCAGTGGTAGTATTCAGTGGCGGACAAGATTCGACAACCTGTCTTATCCAAGCCCTAACCCAGTACGATGAAGTACACGGGATCACCTTTGACTACGGTCAACGTCACCGCGAAGAAATTGAAGTCGCCAAATCCTTAGCTAAACGCTTGAAAATCACCAGCCATAAAGTCATGGATGTCACCTTACTCAATGAGTTAGCGATATCGGCGCTTACCCGTGATGCGATTCCCGTTTCACACGAGTTAATGGAAAATGGCCTGCCGAATACTTTTGTGCCAGGGCGTAATATTCTGTTTTTAACGCTTGCGGGGATTTATGCCTATCAATTAGGCGCGCAGGCGATTATCACCGGCGTGTGTGAAACCGATTTTTCGGGTTACCCAGATTGCCGTAACGATTTTGTTAAAGCGATGGAATCTGCCTTAGTTCAAGGTATGGATAAACAACTGAAGATCATCACGCCCTTAATGTGGCTCAATAAGGCACAAACCTGGGCGCTGGCGGATAAATATTCGCAACTCGAACTGGTTCGTCACCATACACTCACTTGCTATAACGGCGTGATTGGCGATGGTTGTGGCGATTGCCCAGCTTGTCATCTGCGTAAACGGGGGTTGGACGATTATCTACAGGATAAAACCGCAGTCATGGCTTCACTCGACGCTAACGAGCCTAAGGCATGACACGCAGTCCTTATTGGGTTGCGCTGATAGTGAGTTTGATATGTGCGGGTTTGTATGTCGCAGGCTTAGCCAGTCCCGCTGTCGACAACCTGCTCGCCTATCGCCGCAGTGCCATTGCTGATGGCGAATGGTGGCGCTTAATCAGCGGTAATTTATTGCACACCAATCAGTGGCACCTGTTGATGAACCTTGCAGGGCTGTGGGTTGTACTGTTTTTGCATCATTTCCACTACCATCTCAAAGGCTTAAGCGCACTGTTCCTGGTGTTATGTTTACTCGAAGGTGTAGGCTTATATTTGGGCTATCCGCAATTACTCGGTTATGTCGGCTTAAGCGGTATGTTGCATGGCTTATTCGCCTACGGCGCGGTGCAGGATATCGTCCGCAAGCTGCGCTCGGGCTATCTGCTACTCGTTGGCGTGTTCATCAAGGTTGGCCACGAGCAGCTTTACGGCGCCAGCAGTGATGTCACCGCCATTATAGGTGCACGCGTGGCAACCGAAGCGCATTTGGTCGGTTTAATCTGTGGGCTGATTTGTGCTTTAGCGGTATTCATCACGTTGAAGTTTCGCCCCGTAAAAGTCGCCGGTTAGTTCACCAGCACAGATTAAAAAGCCGTTACAGCATAATTGCTGGACGGCTTTTTTTGATCTTGAGCGCCGAGGTCAATCTAGGCCTTGATCAACAGATCCCGCAGATGTTTTACTTCATCACGCATCGCCGCCGCTTGTTCAAACTCTAAGTTGCGCGCATGTTCGTGCATCTTCTTCTCAAGCTTATCGATTTGATGGCTCAACTCAGTTGCATCAACTTTGTGGTAATCGGACTTAGACTCTGCCACTTTGCCATACACAGCTTTAGTGTCACGACCATCATCCACATCCATCACATCTGTAATACGTTTAACCACCCCCTTCGGAATGATCCCATGTTTTAGATTATGAGCCCGCTGTTTTTCGCGGCGACGCTCAGTTTCACCCATGGCTTTGGCCATCGAATTAGTAATACGGTCAGCATAGAGGATCACTTTACCATTGACGTTTCGCGCGGCTCTGCCGATGGTTTGAATAAGCGAGCGTTCAGAACGCAAGAAGCCCTCTTTATCGGCATCTAAAATACACACCAAAGATACTTCCGGCATGTCTAAGCCTTCGCGCAAGAGGTTGATCCCAACCAACACATCAAACTTTCCTAATCGCAGATCGCGGATGATCTCCACTCGCTCCACCGTGTCGATGTCGGAATGCAAATAACGCACTTTCACCCCATGCTCGTCTAGGTATTCGGTCAAATCCTCCGACATACGCTTGGTCAGTGTTGTAACTAATACCCGCTCATTCACCGCCACCCTTTTGGCGATTTCGGACAATAAATCATCCACTTGAATACCGACTGGGCGCACTTCTAATTCAGGATCAAGTAACCCTGTCGGTCGTACGACCTGCTCTGCAATCTCGCCTTCGCTCTTTTCTAACTCGTAAGCACTTGGCGTCGCCGACACATAAATGGTCTGCGGCATCAATTGTTCAAACTCTTCAAACTTGAGCGGGCGGTTATCTAATGCCGACGGTAAGCGGAAACCGTATTCCACGAGCGTGGTTTTACGGGAACGATCACCTTTGTACATAGCGCCGATTTGCGGCACAGTCACATGGGATTCGTCGATAATTAATAAGCCGTCAGCGGGCAAATAGTCGAGCAAGGTTGGCGGCCCTTCCCCAGGAGCGCGGCCAGACAAATAGCGCGAGTAGTTTTCGATACCGGAGCAGTAACCTAACTCCACCATCATTTCCACATCGTATTGCACTCGCTCATGAATACGCTGTGCTTCAATTAACTTATTGTTATCGAGTAAATATTGTTTACGCTCACGCAGTTCTTCTTTAATGAACTCAGTGGCGGCGATAATTTTTTCCCGCGGCGTCACATAGTGAGTCTTAGGGTAAACCGTCGTACGTGCTATCCGTTTAATAATATGGCCCGTTAACGGGTCAAACTCACTTAAACGCTCAATCTCATCGTCGAACAATTCAACACGAATGGCATTACGCTCAGAATCGGCAGGGAAAACATCAATCACTTCTCCACGCACGCGATAGGTGCCGCGCTGCAGTTCAATATCATTACGCGTATATTGCAACTCACTGAGACGGATTAAGATATCACGCTGCCCCATCACATCGCCTTGGCGCAGATGCAGCAACATTTTTAAATAGGAATCAGGATCACCCAAACCATAAATGGCCGACACAGAGGCGATGAGCACCACATCTTTGCGCTCTAACAGCGCCTTGGTCGCCGACAGGCGCATTTGCTCAATGTGGGCATTTACTGACGCATCTTTCTCAATAAAAGTGTTAGATGCAGGCACATAGGCTTCTGGCTGATAGTAATCGTAGTAA
Organism: Shewanella hafniensis; assembly: GCF_019655335.1. Lineage (GTDB taxonomy): Bacteria > Pseudomonadota > Gammaproteobacteria > Enterobacterales > Shewanellaceae > Shewanella > Shewanella hafniensis. The sequence goes on along the minus strand of NZ_BPFD01000016.1, from coordinate 581 downwards.
GAGACAAAATACTCGACCGCATTATGGGGAAAGAACTCTTTCATCTCGCCATAAAGCTGCGCCGCCAAGGTTTTATTCGGCGCCATGATAATTGTCGGGCGACCCAACTTTTGGATCACATTGGCAATCGTGAAGGTTTTACCTGAGCCCGTCACCCCAAGTAAGGTTTGGCAAGCTAAACCCGCTTCGAGTCCATCGACTAATTTGGCTATCGCTGTAGGTTGGTCGCCTGCGGGGGCGAATTGCGATTCAAGCTGAAAAACAGATTCTGACACGCGCACATATCCTTTTAATGAGTCGCCCCATTCTAATCAAGTCACCGACTAAGCTCCACAGTTATCCTGACTGTCGCCATTCATTACGCCGCAACACCGCCAGATGACAATTTAGTGGAAGCAACATGAAACTTTTACACCAAGTCATTTTCAACGATTTTTGCTTACAAAACACCCGCAAACTAAGCAAAAATGCCAATTTAATACACAAGAAATCAATTTCGTTCGATTACAAAATTGCAACCTGATTTACCCCCTCAACAAAAACCACTTGCTTTTAGTATGCACTTGATAATGCTTATATTT
>NZ_BPFD01000015.1 GCF_019655335.1 Shewanella hafniensis | reverse complement strand
TTCAATAGCTGAGAAAATTAAATCCCCACATTTTTCGTTGATTCTTGTAATAGTAATAACTGTTCTGTCAGTGGGTTTATCAATATTTATATAAAAGTCAATTAATTTAAGAGTGTTAAATATAGAGCAGAAAGCCAACAAACCTGCAGAATCATTCTGAAATAATTTATCAAATTCATTTGTTCTAATTATTATGCCATTAAGTTCTGAAAGTTTAACAAATAGAAGGAGTACCTTAGGTTGTGGCGCTAAGCCATTAATGAATGATGGTAAATCATTGATTCCTATGGTGAGTTGATTGCTGTTTAAAGTTTCGAGTTCTTGTGGTTCCCCTGCATATATCTGATTATTATTTTTCATATTCTCAAAGCCATCATTTATAGCTTGAGGAACTACATCCATTTTATTTGACAAGTTGACAACAACTGATGCTATATCAGCAGTAACAGCCTTAAGTTCATCACTAGAAATTCTAATTCCATTGGATGATTCCATAATGATATTCGAACTAACTTTTAACTCATTTGATAAGCTCGAAATGTTACTATTTGAGTGAACCGCATAAAAAATAGCAAACGTTGCCAGTATCAATGAAGAAATTGTCGCTGCAAAAGAAATGTAGGCAACTAATTCCTTATTTTCAGAAAAATTGTAAGCCAACATTATAACTAATAATACTACTAAAATTGCTATTATATAAAAAAAGTGAATGCCACTTTTTTTAATGAAAATTTCATACGCAAACTGTGCCCAATTAACTTTATTTTTCAAATCACTAGAATTACCTTCATTCATGACCCAAACCTCATAACTTATTGATGGTGCAGACATTACAGCTTACCTCCCAACAAGGCAACATCTTGGTTGCTTTATTAATGGCTAATTTAATGAGCTAATTTAACGAGCCACCCATTGTTAAATTTGCAGAGTGTATGCTTGTAAAAAGGCATACAGATAACTGGAGAGTTGGTTGAATTAAGCATTGGCATGTAAGTGACCGTTGACGGCATGGATGCCGTCGTCGAGCCCTCATGGATACTTCTTGTGAAATAAAAGGGGTGGCGTGTCACTGGAATGACAGTGCTTAATCATCAGCTTCCGCTGTTAAGCCGCAAACGAGAAGAAAAAGAATTTAACGAGCCATCCATTGTTAAATTTGTAGAGTGTATGCTTGTAAAAAAGGCATACAGATAACTGGAGAGTTGGTTGAATTAAGCATTGGCATGTAAGTGACCGTTGACGGCATGGCCGCTCTTTCATATCTGACCCATAGGGATATGGGAAATGTCACTATGATGTCTGGAACATCATTGACCATGTGATCGCGGCATTTGCACTTCCGTATGTAGCAGATGCCGTCGTCGAGCCCTCATGGATACTTCTTGTGAAATAAAAGGGGTGGCGTGTCACTGGAATGACAGTGCTTAATAGTCAGCTTCCGCTGTTAAGCAGCAAACGAGCAGCAAAAGAATTTAACGAGCCATCCATTGTTAAATTTGCAGAGTGTATGCTTGTAAAAAGGCATACAGATAACTGGAAAATTGGTTGAATACTCACATATTGGCAGACATTTAAGCTGAACAAAAATAGTGGGTTAAGCTCTTATTCTCAATTACAATTCACTATTTTCATTCGCTAAATGCGGCATTAAACGAGCAGGAAACCCAGTATGAATATCCCAATGATTACCGCGCTTCAGAGTGCGATTACCGAAGCGCTCGCGAGTATACCAACCGCTGAGGCGGAGCAGATCTATGCATTGTCTTTCTATATCAACAACGAATATGACGATCCCCGTCTACCTACGCTGACAGTCGGCTATAACACAGTCGATGAGTGGCATGCTTCGATTCCAAAGGCTTCTAGCTCTGACGAAGCAAAATGGAACTATGCCTTCTGGCTTCAAAACGAACTCCTCGTCTTTGGGGATTCTGACTCTCAGACTGCGGATATCTTAGCTCGCTGGGTGGCCGATCTCGGTCTCGGGTATAGTGATGCGGAGGAAGATGTCGATTTTGATCGCTGCCTTGAGCTCGGTCAGGAGATAACCGAGCAATTTGTTGCCGCAGTATGCGTTGTCGTTTCTACACTCCATTCCAACTTAACCGTTAGTCGCGTTTTCGGTCGTTCGGTACCCATCATAGTTCACGAGCTCGAGTACTATAACGAGATCGCAGATCAGACAGAGGCCTGTAACCCTCCCAGACTCGCCGAAGAGTTCGTTGCTTGGGTGCGCTCAATCTAACGTTGGTTATCAGTTATAGGTGGTAAGGATATAGAGCAGATTGGTTGGCTGCGGTTCAATATGTCTAATCACAGAGCTTAATCACATAACAAAAAGGATGCATTGATGAACGAAGAGCAATACGAGAAGGGGCTTGAGGTGCGTCGTGCTGTGATGGGGATAGTTATGTGGATAAGGCGCTCAATAGTGCGACGGATTTTACCCAGCCGCTGCAAGATTTAGTTACGGCCAATTGCTGGGGTGAGGTTTGGGTGCGTGATGCCATCTCAAGGCAAACGCGCAGTTTGATTACTATTGCAACGCTGGCGGCATTAAAGGCGCCGACTGAGTTAAAGGGCCATGTGCGGGGCGCGCTAAACAATGGCTGCTCGGTTGAAGAGATCCAAGAAGTCTTACTGCATTGCACCGTTTACTGCGGTATGCCTGCGGGGATTGAAGCTTTTCGAGCGGCAAAAGAGGCGATTGAGGAATGGCAGGCGCAAAACCGTTAGTTCACTTGGTACTGATCATTTTGAGCATCAATGGCTTTGGGGTTTAGCTGCTGTGAGGTTTAGTTGCTGTGAGATTTAGTTACATTGAGGTTTAGTGGTTTTAACATTCGCTAGGGGAGCTGATTTACGCGCATTCCCCTAGCGCATGATGGCTACAAACTTGACAGTCTGCGCTTATTTTTGCAGTTGGGCTTTTGCGGCTTCTACTTTTGAGAAATCCAAACCGAGTTCGAGCACGGCTTCTTTAATTAAAGCCGGATTCTGCATCACTAATCCCAGCAGTTGTTGTAATTTTTCGGCTGGGATACCTAATTGACCGAGCGTGCCCATCGCCATTAATGGATTGTCGGTTAATGTTTGAAATAGCTCGTTGATCTTAGCGTCACTGACCTTGTGTTCTTTTAAGATGGCAATAATGGGGTTCATTGCGTTACCTTGTTGATATGAAAGTTAAACAGGTGCCGATTTTATCACAGTTCTGCCAGAGTGGTTGCCTCACACATGCGTACCCATTGGATGTTGCCACGCTTTGCCTATGCCATTAAGCGCATTAGATTTTATCATCCCTTAAAAATAGAAAGGAACTGTGGTTATGCTTGATGTTGTCGCGAACCAAGACAAAAGTATTGTGGTTAAACAGTTACGATACGGGCGTGATAATGAGGTCTTAGTCGTCGATGAATGGCAACTGCACCCAGCTGAACATTGGGCGATTTTCGCGACTGACAGCTATTGCGGTTCCTTGCTCGGGCGAATATTAACCGGTGACATTCTGCCCGATGAAGGGACGATTGCTGGCCTGCCGCAACGTATCGGCTGGGTGTCACTTGGGTTGCAGCAAGCATTGCTGGAGCGCGAGTTAGAAAAAGACGAGCTGGATTACGGTTCGAGTGTCGAATCCTTAGTGCTGGAATGCTGCCAAGATGCCAAACAACTCCCTGCATTATTACAAAAGGTTGGGCTTGAGCCGCTGCGCCTGCGCGGTTTTCGGCAATTATCTACGGGCGAAACACGCAGAGTCATGCTGGCGCGTGCGCTGGCAATGTTACCGCAATTGCTGATTTTAGATGACCCTTATGCAGGGCTCGATGTTGAACACCAGGCGAGTTTATCTGAGCTGCTGAGTGAAGTGGCCGCGCATACTCAGTTGCTGATCATCACCTCGCGCCAAGAAGAATTGCCGCCGTGCATCAGCCATGTGGCGCTGTTTAATGGCGAGATGCTCAAATCGGGGCAGAGTGTGCACAAACTCAGCCCGCCGATGTCGATTGAGCAATGGCACAATCATCCTGTGATGGCGCAGTTGAATGCGTTATCGGCGCAGCGTAGCGATGAACTCTTGGCCTTGATGGAGCGGCAAAGGCACAACGCCGAGGCGTTTGATCCTCTGGTCGAGATTAAAAATGGCAAAGTGGAGTACGTCAGTGGGCTGATTTTCAGCGGCGTGAATTGGCGCATTGAAGCGGGGCAACATTGGCAAGTTCGTGGCCCAAATGGCTGCGGTAAAAGCACTTTGCTGGGGCTGATTTTAGGCGACCATCCCCAATGCTATAGCAACGACATTACGATCTTTGGCCGTCCTCGCGGAAGTGGCGAGAGTATTTGGCAAATTAAACAACGGATTGGCATAGTGTCGTCGGCGCTGCACTTGCAATATCGCGTCAGTTGCTCGGCATTAGATGTGCTGCTTTCGGGCTTTTTTGACTCTATTGGCCTGTACCAGAAACCCACTAAACCTCAGCTAGATTTGGCGAAGGAATGGTTGGCGATATTGCACATGACAGGGTTGGCGAGCACCAGCTTTAAGAAGCTCGATTATGGTCAGCAGCGGTTATTACTAATAGGTCGCGCCTTGATTAAACAGCCACTGTTGCTGATTTTAGATGAGCCGTATCAGGGCTTAGATTTTATCAATCGTACCTTAGTGATGCGGGCGCTGGAGATGATAGCCGAGCATCATCTGAGCCAATTGCTGTACGTGTCGCACCATAGGGAAGATGCCTTACCTGCGATTAAAAACTTTGTCGATTTCATCAAGCAAGATGACGGCTATTCGGTACAGGTGAACTACTGTGAGTCTGAGGATTTAACCCGTTTAAATCTGTAAATGCCACCTATCGCAGCAGCTTAACGGTTGCTTCTTTGTTTGCAGAGTTTGTCATTATCCCTCGGCACTCCAACGCAGGTTAAGACTGACCTTACAGGGCGCTAGCCATTGAGAATGTTAGTCACGCCAGACAGCCGTTCTGTTAATTAGTCATGCTTGATATAGGTAACTGTGAGCCGTCTTACAGTTTTTAATGTTGTTGGCGCGAATAATAGTTTCTGGCCTAGGCCAGAAACTCGTGACAGTTTTATGGTTCATCCACCGAACTTATTCATCAAGTCAGTTATCACGCTTGAGAATCCAAAGCTATGGACTCCCTTAGCGAGATGAGCCTTAGATGAGCTTTAGTTGAGCTTTAGTTGAGCCCGAATGTTACTCGTAGTACCGAAGATGTGCACTAGGACCTAAAACACGATTTCAAGACATATAAGACGACTTAAAGATAAAACATTTATGCCAAGACCCAAAAAATGCCGTCAATTATCGAGCTGTGTGCCCTGTAGCCTATTTAAGCCTAATGGGATCCCTGCGGTTAAATTAACTCATATTCAATTAGAGGCCGATGAGTTTGAGGCCCTCGAACTGGGTGATGTTAAAAGATTAAGCCAGATCGAAGCCGCGGCCTTGATGGGGATCTCTCGGCAAACCTTTGGTTACCTTCTCGCCAATGCCCGTAAAAAGGTGGCGACGGCCATTACTCAAGGTCAAGCCTTGAGACTGCCAACCCAAACAGACAAGGATTTATCATGATTATTGCCATGCCGATGAGCCGCGAACGCCTCGCCAGTCACTTTACGAAAGCCCTACAAATTGGCTTTTATAATGAACAGTTTCAACGAATCAAACTGGTCGATAACCCAGCAATTGAAGGTGACTGTAGTGCTAAAAAAGCCTTACTAGAGCTGATTATCCAACAAGGTACCGACATTGTACTTGTGCAGAATATCGGTGAGCGCATGTTGGGAAAGTTGCTCGATGCGGGGATTAGCGTGAGTAAAGGTAGTGCCAGTCAAACAGTGGCGACTTTGCTGGCACAAACGGCGGATTTGAATCTTAGGTTGACGGATGCATCCCAAGGTCGCGCTTCACTCAAACATGCCGCCAAGGGCGGATGTTGTCATTCAACAGGTGACGGCTGCGGTTGCAGTGGTAAAGCTAAAGCAGCACCTTGTTCAACACGTCTTATAAGCACGCCAGCAGTACAGGTTAAGCTCGATAAGTCAGTGCATTACGCTGGGTTTAGGCCGCTGGTAAACAAATAATCTCAGTGTTTAATTTGAATTATTCCGTCACGATTAAACCATAGGGGCGGGCAAGCGCCCCTCGAATATCCGCTAACGAAAACACCTTGGAAAACCGTCCAAAGGTTTTGCCATAAAACACACATTCCACCACAGGCAAGGCAAATACATTGCGGCTCGCCGCTATCTCACCTTGGGCTTGGCAATCAATATAGGCCATCCGCATCAGCGGGAACGCTTGCGCCAACATCTCTGCAATTCTCGGTTTGAGCGTTTGGCACACACCGCAGTTTGGCGCGCCAAATAACAACAGCACCGCCGCATGCTCAGTTAACATGGACTCCAGTATCTCAGGTGAATCAATGTGCGTAATGATATCGGTGTGCATGCGTTGCCATTTGGAAGTTGTTATGGGTATGAATTCATGGGTGTCGCATCGCTAACTGCACCACTGACGCTCGCAGGGAATGCCATCACCGTCACCATCCATTTGAGTATTGGGGCAATGTTGGATGTAGAAAGTCGCCTCAGCACAGGAACTCATGTGGCTGCAATGGGTTTTACCCGCTTCACATTGGAATCTTGGTGTTGCCGTTGCTTGTGTTCGCGATTTAGTTTCATACATGGGCATTGGCTGAGTGTCTTCATTCGTGAGGACTGGTACTTCATTGAATACAGGGGCTTGATCTAATATAGGAGCTTCATTGAATTCTTGGTATTGTTTAAAGCCAAAGATAACGATGGCCACGATTATTAGCAGCGGGATTATCGTATTAAAGGACGATTTTCGTGGGCTATGGGAATGCGCTTTGCTTTTGTTGTTGAAGTTTTCATTGCGTGATTGGACATGAGAGTGGGTGCGCGGTGTAGCACTTGCTGCAACGACAGCGACGCCTTCAATTGAGGCGATAACCGCTTTTCTCTTGCCGTCATTTTGCACTTCCGTTTGATACAGAATGCTGTCGCCCACTATGGGTTTTCTCGCCATCTTTTTCAGCACTGAAATGTGAATAAACACATCTTGGGCTGCATTTTTTTCAGGCTGAATAAAGCCAAATCCCTTTTCATCGTTCCAGCGTACCAGCACGCCTCTATCCATGAGCATTTTCTATGTCCTTAATTTAACGGCTTAATATTTTAGTTATTGAATATCAACACTTACTTGAGTCGATCAGATTTATCCCTTTGAGGAGTAAACCGTTCTTAGGTTGACTGGTCGATTATCCCGTGTTGGCTGCTAAGTTACTCAAGCATAGGAAGTTTTGCAATTTTTTATCCTGAATTTGCTTATGTGTGAGCCATTCACTTTGAGCGTATGGAGTAGGGGATATGTGAGCACTTAGCAGAAACGGTTGGTATTTTTCTAAATTCAATACAAACAATTGCTTGTGTTTATTTTGAACATAAAGAGCAAAAAGTGTGCAATAAAAACTTGCAATCTTACTGTGTGCTACATAGTATTTGCTGTGTGGCGCACAGTGTGTGCGACACAGTGTTCAGGATAGGAATTCGACTATGACAAGTTCACCGCTAGTCAAAATGCGACTCGAGTTGCGCCGTGGGGTATTAGTGTTGGCAGTACTGGGATTATTAAAACAAGCCCATTACGGCTATTCGCTCCGCAAACAGTTGCAGGAAGGCGGTATCGATATTGACGAAGGGACGCTGTATCCCTTAGTGCGCCGCCTAGCCGATCAAGGATTGTTGGATAGTGAGTGGCGACAGGCCGAAGGGCGTGAGCGTCGTTATTACCAATTGTCGTCATTGGGCGCTGAGTTGCTCAGTCAACTTACCGATGAATGGCAGCAACTTAATGGCGCCTTGGCTTTTTTACTGGAGCAAAGCGCTGACACTAATGGCTCTGATATTAATCGCTCAGACGAGAGTGCAGAGGAGATTTGATATGGAATTAGTCGATCGCTATATCGCCGCGGTGCAGCGAGAATTGCCCGAGAACAAACGTCAGGAAATTGGCCGTGAATTAAAAGCCAATATCTGCGACCAACTGGATGCCTTATCTGAACAAGGCGAATTGACTGAATCGCAAATTGCCGATGTATTAAAGCAAATGGGGCATCCCTGTAAGGTCGCGCAGCAATTTGTACCGGCAGTGCCTATTATTGCCTCTGAGGATATTCCGCTGTTTAAAAATACACTTTTCATGGTGTTGGGTGTCTTGTTTGTGTTGCAGGTGGTGGGCGGTACGACGCAATGGTTGGGCTCAACAGAGGGAAATCTATTCAGATTTATCCAGCATATCGTTAGTGGTTTTATCGGCGATGCCTGTCTAGCTTTTACTGCAATTGGCTTGTCTTTTTGGAGCTTTTCGGCTCAAGGAAAACCGCTGTCCGGCAGTAATTGCCAGAAATGGCAGCCGCAGAACCTACCAAAAGTCGGCCCAGGTTGGCAGCATATTAGTTTAAGTGATGTGTTTGCCGATCTGGCGACGTATCTCTTTCTCTTGCTGGTGATATGGTGTTCTATGTGGATGAGTAGCGAGCAATTAGCCGCACGCACTGTGATTTTTAGCGCCAATGCTCAGCAATTACTGCAATGGTTTAGCACTATTATTTTGCTGTCTATGGGCAATAGTCTGTGGCAGTTACGCCGCCGAGTGTGGACCAGTGAATTGTTATTGGCAAATATGGGGGTCAATCTTGCTTATGCCTCGTTCTTAGTCTTTCTGGCATTTAGCTCGCCACTATTACAAACCCAAGTACAGAGCCAAGGAACCGAATTACAGGGGATATTTACGTTACTGCAGCTAGATAAATGGCTCAGTTATAGTCTAGTGATTGCCGCTATGTTCCCCAGCTATGAGGTGATTCGTGATGGATTACGTTGGCGTAAACTCGCTAGTCAGACTTAGACTGAGTTTTGTCGCTGAATCTTATTGATTTTTTTCATCGAATACATGGCCTGATCTGCATGATTGATCAGGCTTTTTGCATCTGTGCCGTTTTCTGGATAAAGCGCCAAACCTACGCTGACACCAATATGGATTTGATGACCATTGATAGTGTAGGGCGCGCAAATAGCTTGGGTTATCTTAGGGACCAGTTGGGCGATATTGTGGGTATTGGCAAGACGTTCCAGCAAGATCACAAACTCATCGCCGCCTAGGCGAGTGGTGGTATCCATTTGCCGAGTACTTGAGCGTAGCCGCATCGCAACTTCTTGCAGTAATTTGTCGCCCACATCATGACCAAACGAATCATTCACTGGCTTAAAATTATCTAAGTCTAAAAATAACACCGCAAAAATGCTTTGAGTGCATTGCGCATGCACTATGGCTTGTTCAAGTTTAGTGTGAAATAACACGCGATTAGGCAGATTCGTCAAGGCGTCGTGGTGGGCGATATGAAGCAGATATTCTTCCTCTGCCTTACGTTCGGAAATGTCGGTAATCACAATGACAAAATGAGTCAGGCGGTCATGCTCATTTCGCACTGTATTGATGCGTACACTCAGCGACAGTAAGTCGCCTGATTTAACCGTTTTTAATAATTCTCCCAGCCATTGCTCGCCTTGCTGCAACAGATTTCGCATGGCTTGGCGGGCGTCATCGTTATTGTGTCCATCATTGAGGAAGTCGTTGGCATCGCCGTGTAAATCCTGTTGGGTAAAACCTGTAACATGGGTAAAGGCTTGATTAATAGAGATAATGCTTAGCAGGGGATCGGTGATCATTATGCCGTCTGTGCTGGCATTAAAAACGGTTGCCGCGAGTCTGAGTTTATCTTCGGCCTGCTTACTGGCGGTGAGGTCCATAAAGTAGGCTACGCCTTCATGTTTGCTGCCATTCAAAAAGCTCGCCGCTAGCATCACTGGTACTAAGACGCCATTCTTGCTGATAAGTTGTTTTTCATATTGCTGGCAGCGGCCAAACTGTTCTAACTCTGTAATCGCAATGGCATCACGTGTTTCATATTCAGGCGGGGTAATTGAGCGCCAGTTGATTAAGCCTGAAGTTAAATCCGCACGGTCAAAATTGAGCATTTGGAGAAAATGATCATTGGCATCATGTATGGTGCCATCGAGTTGCCATGAAATGATCCCGATAGTGTCGGAGTTTTTCAGGCTAGTGAAGCGAGATTCGCTTATCTGTAACAACCGCTCGGATCTGGCGATGTTACGAATGATCTGCCGACTGGCGAAGATCCCAATACTGATAAACAGCAATAGGGCACCAAGGCTAATTAACCAAGTCATTTGCTTGACCCAGCGCGCACCTTCACTGAGCACAGCTGAAAATTCAATTTCTAGGCTGAGCAATTCTTCATTGGCATCAATCAATTGCTGGCGATATTGTGCGAGAACTTCGGGCCTAGCACCAAGCTGATTGATCTCAATGCGCATATTTTCGGCGAGTTGCACCACAAACTCGAAGCGTTGATCGGCTAAGCCCCACAATTGAATGGCTTGCTGCATGTAATGATTGGATTGAAAGTGTCGGAAAAACCAGATCATTGAGTCGGTATCCCGTTCGTCATTGAGGCCCTGAATAAAACCCTGTTTGGCGGCTTGTTCATCAATGGGTGTGGCGAGTAAGGCTTGTCTAGCTCGATGATCGCCTTCCATGACGCTCGTCGCGGCACGATAACGCTGAAAGTCCACATCATTTTGGGTGTGTGAATAGTGGGTGAGATAAAGTACCGCATCTTTTTGCGCCTTAGCCCATAAGCCTTCACCACGGACATAGGTGCGTACACCATCAAATATATTGCCTTGAATATACACTAGGGCGACGAGCGCGATGCAGATCCCTACGAACATGCTGATGATTAATAAAACCTTAGCAACGGTTGAACGAGTTCGTTGCCGTAACCTAGCGAAGGTGCGTGCGAACTGAGTCCCCATCCTTATGCTCCACGGCCAGCACAGCAATACCACTTCAGAGTGGGCAGCTTAGGGAGAAGGGGTAAATCGATTTGTCTGCAATTTTTGAGGACTATTTTGCTATTCATCTGTTCCTTAGGTTGATTGTTCCACATGCTAAATCTAAATACCGTTTGGTTATGGGTCAGCCTCTTTGTTGGGCAATACACTGTCAGTTCATTCATGTACTGTCAGTTAAGCCATATATGTCAGCGACATACTTTAGATAACACTAAAACGCTTTGAAATTAAGTCAATGAAATAATTGAAACAAGATTGGCGATGCCGATTAAGTTATTGTGGGGCATCGCCATTATTCACTGCATCATTAAGTGATTTTTTTGCCTGCTGTTTATAGGTTTCAAATATGCCTTCTTGCTTCATCTGTTTTAACTCCCGAGCAAGATTAACGGCGAGTGCCGCGTGACGTTTATTCAAGTAACCATAGCTGGTGAGTTCTTCTAGGGTGGCAATCGCGCTGATCTCGCTACCTTGAAACTCTGGCGTTTGTAATAGATCCAATGAGCTTGCTTCCGTATCAATATAGATATCGATTCGGTCGCGGAGTATTTTACGAAAAGAGCTTACAGGGGATGAGGATTCAGTCAGGCGTTCCTTTGGAATGAGTCCCTTTAGCTTTTGTTCTGCGAGGAACACGCCTCGATAGTATTCGATCTTATATCGACTCTTTTGCAGTGCTTGCCAGTTAGTAATCTTGATGTTGGGATTATGTGCGAAGGCAATTAAATGGGTATCGATAACCGGTTCTTCAATTCGAATGAGGTTGGTAAACTTTTCGCCATAATGAGATACACGCCCCGGTTCACCATCCACTTTTCCTGAGTCAGCCATCATACTGGCGCGGACTGCGGGAACCACTTGATAGGCGAAGCCATAGCTTAAGCGTTCAAAGGCTTGGGTGTATATCAGCTCAGCCCATTTAAAGTAAAAGTTGTGTTTGGGGTCCTCATAAAACGCCATGGTAATAATAGGTTTAGCTGCAAGCGCCGTTGTAGTTTCTGCTGTGGATTTACAGATCGCAGGAACTGAGAAACAAAAGAATAGGGCTATCCCCCCCCAAAAAATGCGCATATTGCTCCGTCGCTGCATAGCCTGTCCCTAAACGTGTTGAGTTATCTAGAGTATAGCTAGCCTAATAAATGGGTTCATTTTTATTCAAGTTAAATCACTCGTTTCCATGAACTCGCATCAATAGGACATTGAAATGTGATCTGCTGGTGGTCAAACTTAACGTCTGGCATATTGTTAGTTGAAATAAATCTGACACTTAGCTGCAATAAAACCGCCATCCAAATCACGCTTATTCGTCACATAAATGCCTAAAAATCGGGTCGCCTCTACAGGGAATACCCTCATACACTCAATAATAAATCGGTGATGAACGTGATGAATATTAAACGGATCGCTGCAGCTATCTCCTGCAGCTTAATGACGGTTGTGGCGCACGCTGCAGTCCTGCCCGCAACGCAAACAGACAGCCAGTGGTTTAAAGACAGTGCGGCAAACGTGGTGGCTAAAGCCCAAGTCGACACTAAAAAAACCGCTAAAAATGTGATTTTATTTGTCGGTGATGGTATGGGTGTGTCTACTTTAACTGCTGCAAGGATTTTTCAGGGACAGCAGCAGTCAGGTAATCAAGGCGGTGAAGAAGGCTTTTTAAGCTTTGAGCAATTTCCACATAGTGCATTGGTGAAAACCTACAACACTAATCAACAAACGCCAGATTCTGCGGGCACTATGACAGCCATGACGACTGGGGTTAAGACTAAAGCGGGTAGCATTGCTATTTCGGATGCCAGCTTACGTGGTAACTGCTTGTCTTCAAAAGGTAACGAGTTAATCACCTTGGTTGACCTTGCCAATGCTAAAGGCTTATCAACAGGGGTTGTCAGTACGGCGCGTTTAACCCACGCCACGCCTGCTGCGGCGTATGCTAAGTCACCTGAGCGCGATTGGGAAGGCGATTTCAACTTACCTGCCGAAGCGGTTGCGAATGGTTGTACTGACATCGCCAGCCAATTGGTGATGCGCGATGAAGCTAATGCGTTAACTGTGGCATTAGGTGGCGGTCGCAGCTACTTCTTACCGAAAGAAGTGACAGACGGTGAGAACAAAGCCGGTAAACGTAAAGACGGCAAAGACTTAACCAAAGCTTGGGTCGATAATTTCAGCAAATCTGCCTACGTGTGGGACAAAAAAGGCTTCGACGCCATTGATGCCGCCAACACAGATCACTTACTCGGCCTATTTAATCCATCACACATGGAATACGAAGCGGACCGCGCCGATGACGTAGCTGGTGAGCCATCACTGACTGAAATGACCGCCAAATCCCTCGACATATTGAAGAAGAACGATAAAGGCTACTTGCTGATCGTTGAATCTGGCCGTATCGACCATGGTCACCATGCGGGCAATGCGAGCCGTGCCCTGACCGATGCGGTTGAATTATCTAATGCAGTGAAAGCGGCAATGGATGCAACCAGCAGCGACGATACCTTGATCATGGTAACAGCGGATCACAGCCATGTGTTCACTATCGCAGGCTACCCAAAACGCGGTAACCCTATCTTAGGTTTAGTGCATAACGTCGATGGCACATTAGCGACAGCGAATGACAACAAGCCTTACACCACGCTGGCTTATACCAACGGTCCTGGTGCTGTGGTGGGTGTGCGTGACGACTTAACCTCAGTCGATACGCAAGATAAAGATTTTATGCAACAAGCGCTTATCCCAATGGAAAGTGAGACTCACGCCGGTGAAGATGTCAGTTTGCATGCCAGCGGTCCAGGTTCGAATCTGGTTCAGGGCGTGATTGAGCAAAACGTGATCTTCCACATCATCAACCAAGCGCAGCAACTTGGCGGCACTAAGTACTAATCCCGAATTAGTTACTGAGTCCTCACTTTTGGAGCAAAAAATGAATAAGAAATTACTAGTAGTCGCGATTTCAGCCATGCTGGGTTTAGCCGCATGCGGTAGTGATGGCGATAACGGTACGGCAGGAACGCCGGGTAGCAATGGATCAAATGGGTCTAACGGTAGCAACGGTAAAGACTGGACTGCTGTGAATCAGTGGTATGTCGATGCCCAAGCTCGCGTGACCAAAGCTGAAGGTTTAACCGTGAACAATGATGTTGGCGCCGCGAAAAACGTGATCCTGTTTGTGGGTGACGGTATGGGTGTATCAACCATTACCGCCGCACGTATTTTAGAAGGCCAGCTCAAAGGCAAAACGGGTGAAGAAAACTCGTTATCTTTCGAAACTTTGCCTTATGTGGGTCTTTCTAAAACCTATAACGTCGACGGCCAAACGCCGGATTCTGCAGGTACTATGTCGGCGATGATGACAGGTGTCAAAACCGACGTGGGCGTGATTTCACAGGCCGAAGGCGTAGTACGTGCTAACTGTGCTTCGACTAAAGATCAAAATCTGGTGACGTCACTCGAGCTTGCCGCAATGGCGGGAATGGCAACGGGTGTGGTGACAACGACTCGTTTAACCCATGCAACACCTGCGGCGGCCTATGCCCATGCGCCAGAACGTGATTGGGAGGCCGATTCAAACTTGCCAGCTGAAGCTGTGACTAATGGCTGTAAAGATATCGCCGCGCAAATGCTCGACTTTAACTACGGCAGCGGTCTTAACGTGATGTTGGGTGGTGGTCGCCGTAGCTTTATTCCTAAGACGACCGTAGATCCAGAGGGTAAAGCCGGTAAGCGTAACGATGGTCGCGACCTTACAACCGAGTGGATGAACAAATACACTAACGCCGCTTACGTGCAAGACAGAGACGGTTTCCTCAATGTGGATGTAGCAAGCACAGATCATTTGCTTGGCCTATTCAACTCATCGCACATGGAATACGACTACGACCGCACCGAAGCGGGCGTGACTGGTGAGCCATCACTGGCAGAAATGACAGCTAAGTCGATTGATATTCTGAAGAAAAACTCAAAAGGCTTCGTGCTGATCGTTGAAGCTGGCCGTATCGACCATGCTCACCATGCGGGTAACGCGGCGCGTGCGCTGTATGACACAGTGGCATTGTCTGAAGCGGTACGCGTGGCGATGGAAAAAACCTCGGCAAACGATACCTTGTTAATGGTTACCGCGGATCACAGCCATGTGTTCACCATCGCAGGTTATCCAACCCGTGGTAACCCTATCCTAGGTTTAGTGAAGTCGAACGACGCCAACGGCGTTGCTGAAGTGACTAACTCTACCGATGCTAACGGTTTGCCATATACCACAGTCGGTTACGCTAACGGCATGGGCTATGCGTCATTAGCAACAGGTGGCGATGAGCGTTACAACTTCCCAGTGGATTCAGGGCGTAAGGACTTGAACTTTGTTGATACCCAAAGTGCAGGATTCCACCAAGAAGCCCTAGTGCCATTAAGCGATGAAACCCATGCTGGGGAAGACGTGGCGATTTTCGCCCGCGGCCCAAGTTCGGATCTTATCCAAGGTACGGTTGAGCAGAACCACATTTTCCACGTGATGAACCGCGCGGCAAATTTAGTGGCTAAAGCTGAAGCGGCTGCGGTTAAGTAAGACTTGCTTAGTCTCTGCATCGTGAAGTAAGAAATAGTGAAGTCAGAAATAGTGCACTAAGAAATAGTGAAGTAAGACATAGTGCAGTAATAGCTAAGTAAAAGCAGTGCCTATGGATGGCATACGTCATCCATAGGCCTTTAGCCTAACGATTTAACATCCCAAAGCGTTTACAAAAGCTTAAGTGTTTACCCTGTTCAGTAAGTGAGAAGTCTAATGAAAAACTGTCTATTGGCTCTAATGTTATCCAGCTTAGTTTTGCCAAATGCTGCTATGGCAGCGCAAGAGGCTCAGTGTCCAACGCTACAAGCCGAGCATTTAAAGGCTCAATATCAAGTGACCAATGGCAAGGGCCAGCAATGGCAAATGACCCTCATCCGTAATGGACAAGACTTTATTATTCAGCGTGATGGATCAACATTTGAACAATGGTCGAACAATGGCGAGTACGTGCGTTATTTTCCCGCTGAAAAACGTTCTGTGACTTACCTCAAAGGTGACTTGCGCGCACTCAACATTCAGCACGATCGCGACCAGTTGTACCATGTAGTATCGCCCGCACTGCCGACCCACATGACCAAGACACAAGCTAAGCAAGAGGCGTGTTTTGCGACTCAAGGCTTTGAAGGTAAGGTTAACGGCTTGGAGAGTGAGCTGGTATGGATTGATGCCATCGGCCTGCCCGCTGAGTTTATCTTAGGTCAATCTCAACCGAATCTAGCCTACAAGCTGGTGGGCGTTGAGCCATTTGCTAGCGATGCGTTTGTGGTATTAACCCAAGATTATCAAGATATTGATTTTGCCGATGTCGGCGACAGTGAGTCCGATCCTTTTATCGCTAAGATGATCAACCAAGGCTTTATCGAGCATGGCAGCAGCGGTTTTTACAACAGCGAAGGCCAAGCGATTGAAGCCCAAGGCGGACACGGCAGTCATTCGCATTAATCGATTTAATCGATATTAAGTGTAAGTGATACTGACGAGTCTAGCGATTAACTTAAGCATCACCTTATTTATAAGCGCCCACAGAGTTGGGCGTTTTTGTTTTTCTTCAGCACGAATCTATGCGCACATTCCATCAAACCATATGGCTGCAATAATTTACTATTCCCGCGCTGACAATGAAGGCTAGAATGAACCTCAGTGGATTTGAGTTTCCCCAGTTTTTATGCTGATTTATAGGTAATAGCCGCGAGCGATGAGCACAGCAACACCGATTGAAAACATTAACTATTGGCGTCATCCCAGCTTATCAGGCATAGAACTGAGTCAGGCGGAATTCACGCATTTCAGCTTTGATAAACATGTGCATCTGGATTACCACTTAGGTGTGGTCACCCAAGGTGCGCAGCAGTTTGTGAATAAGGGCAGCCGTTACCAACTCGGTCAGCACAGTCTATCGACCTTAAATCCCGACGAAACCCACGATGGCCAGAGCCGCGATGCCGACGGTTATCGGGTGAAAGTCATGTCTATCCCCGTTGAATATATGAATGAAGTCAGCCAAGAACTGGGGTTGAAGGAACACTTCTTCAGCGCGCCTATGGTGGATGACCCAACGCTTTATCAATATTTTATTCAGCTACACGAGCTATTGATCCAAGGCCAATGCAGTGCGCTCGCGGGCGAGTCCCACTTACTGAACTTTATTCATCTGCTGCTGGAGCGTTACCCAAGCGGCGTGTCATCTGGCATATCTAAACCGAATCAACAGCTGGGGTTATCTAAGTTACAGGTGAGCTTAGTCAAGCAGCGAATTCACGATGAGCCTTGGCATAATACTCAGCTGGAAACCTTAGCCAATGAAGTGAGCTTAAGTAAGTTTCAGTTTTTACGGCAATTTAAACAGGCAACAGGGATGACACCCCATGCGTATCTCAAGCGGGTGCGTTTAGAGTTGGCGAAAAAATCCTTAAGCCATGGCGCTTTAGTGGCGGATGTGGCGCAGCAATTTGGATTTTTCGATCAGAGCCATTTAAATAAAGCCTTTAAGCAGGCATTCCTATTATCGCCGGTGCAATTTCAGCGGCGCATGCTCTAGTTTTTCCGTCTTTCGACGACTGCCGATTCGAATAAAACAGAATCGTGCAATTTATTACAATTCAGCCCGGCGACAAATGGCCATACTGGCCGCCTCAGTTATCGTTTTTTACTTTTTCTTGCGGAGCCGCATCTCTATGGATTTATCTTTATTACTCACCTTGGCCGTGATCCACACGGTTGCCTTGATCAGCCCCGGACCCGATTTCGCTATTATGGTGAAGATTGCCACTCAGCAACCTAGAGGCACGGCAATTGCCGCCGCCGTGGGGATTTCAATGGCCATTTTAGCCCACACGATTTTGAGCCTAACTGGCGTGAGTCTACTCATTAAGAGTTCGCACACTCTGTATTTATTGGTGCAAATCGTGGGCGCGTCTTACCTCGCTTGGATGGGGTTTGGTGCCCTGCGTGCAGGCCTTGCGATACTGGCTAAACGTAAAGTGAGTGCCAGTACAAATGCTGGGACAAAGGTTGATGCTCTTTCTGCTGACGTTGAAGGCGCGGCGTCTATTGCTGGTGGCTTAGGTGGCGCTATGTCGCGCAGGCAAGGCTTTTTGACTGGACTTTATACTAATTTATTGAATCCCAAAGCATTGGTGTTTTTCTTAACCCTGTTTTCGGCCTTGATTACTCCAAGCGTTACCACAAGCACTAAAATCGCTGCCGCTATCTTGTTGTTATCGCTGTCGCTAGCATGGTTTGGCTTTGTGGCTGTGATGTTATCTAAGGCGCAGGTGCAACTTAAATTGCAGCGACTGACACCGATTATCGATGCAATTATTGGTGTTATCTTTATGTCGGTCGCGCTGGCGATTTACGCTAACCTGTTGCTGACGGTTTAGTCAGGCATTGCGTCAATCAGCTTAGGTTTTTGTCCTGTGTACTTATGTTATTCTTGGCTTCGGGTCTCAGCAGAGACGTTTAGATATAAGGGATAAAGATGTCACTCGCCTCACCATTAAAGGCAATAAAAACCGCTATTTTCGGCCAAGCTAAATTGATGCAAATCCTATGTTATGCCGCCTTGATATTCGGTGCTATGGGGTTAAGTAGCACAGTGAATGCGGCCGACGAGGCATTACCAAAGGAATATATTCCTCTGGTGCAAGGGCTTATCGATGCGGCCAAAGCGAATGATCCAGAAGCCATTGCTAAGCGTGTGGCTTACCCACTTAAACGTGAATATCCTATCCCCGCGATTCAAAATACCCAGGAAATGATCGCACGTTTCGATCAGGTTTTTGATCCTAACCTGCTTGAGCAGATCGCCCATTCTAAGATTGAAGCCGATTGGCAGACGATGGGCTGGCGCGGCATTATGCTCGGTAGCGGTGTTGTGTGGCTGGACTTTGATGGCAAGATCATCGCCATTAACTATCAAACACCGGTAGAGGCAAAACTGAAGGCAGAGCTTATTGCTAAGCAACAAACGGGATTACATGCGAGCGTGAGAGAGTTCGTGAGCCCTGAATTAACTTGGGAAACCGCTAAGTTTACTATTCGTGTCGATAATATGGGCAACAACCAATATCGTTATGCCGCTTGGGCAAAGGGTAAGTCATTGAGCGAAAAGCCAGATTTAGTGCTGAACAAGGGTAAACTCGTACTCGACGGTAGCGGTGGAAATCATTCATTCCAATTTCGCAGCGGCCCATACCAGTATCACTGTTATGTCACCGTCTTAGGCACCAGTGATAGCCCTCCAGGCGAGCTAGTGGTGTATAAAAATGACCAAGAAATACTAAAACAAGCCGTCATCAAAGCAGACTAGTTTCGTTTCCCTATCCCTATAGTGAGATGTAAAGCAGTGACCTAGGTTGATAGGCGCTGCTTTAATCATCCATGTTTTAGAAAGTCACTGTTGTAACAATGCTAATCCTCTCTAACCTTCTAGCTGTTCCTTCAGCTAAAAACTACTGTCCCAAAGCAAGATAATTGTATCGTCAGATGTGCAGCATTTATTGTCATAGTTTCCCCCGTGACTCGCCATAAACTCATCCCTGAGGGCTCGACGGCTGCATCCATGCCGCCAACGGTCACTGTTGCAACAATGCCAATCTTAACTAACCCTATCGCTGTTCGTGCAGCTAAAAAAGCTATTGCCCCCAAAGTGTGTTTCGCAGTTCAAAAGGGGAATAGGCCAAGTAAAGCTTTACCTATAGATAAGTTGATGGTTCGACTTAGAAGTCATGTATCCCATCTTTTCGTAGTTTGAATGTTTTAATCAAAATCAAAGTCGTGGGGCTTCACCCCACACCCGACCAAGGAGGACTGCTCGTCCTATCCTCCTTGGATGCTCCAAGACGCCCCCAACGGAGTTGAAAGCCCCTTGTGCTCATTGACAAATTTGCTATCGCTTCCGAAGGATGCGTCCCTGCACCTGCGAAAGCTACCTCGCCATCCATGGCGAGACTCACGCAATTTGTCAATTCGCCCAGCGGCAACTCCGAGGGGAGGTGTATTCCTTGGAGTTTTGAGTCGTTAGATAGCTATTCATCAGCAAAAAAATAAGCGTAAAAGAACGAGAAAGGTAAAACGATATCAAGTGATTACCTATCAAACTGTATAAAAAACCGCTACCGCAAAAAAGCAAATTCCTATAGCATTATTTATACCAATTGACATGGATGTGGCAGCGGCCATATTTGAGATTTAGTAAACAAGCGATTTATGCCCTGCAAACAGCGCAGCGCATAAATACTAAGACGTTAAGGCCCTAA
Source organism: Shewanella hafniensis (assembly GCF_019655335.1). Classification (GTDB taxonomy): domain Bacteria; phylum Pseudomonadota; class Gammaproteobacteria; order Enterobacterales; family Shewanellaceae; genus Shewanella; species Shewanella hafniensis. Next base: position 51,469 of record NZ_BPFD01000015.1, on the reverse strand, counting down.
TGAGAAATTTCCGTAATCTGTCTAAAAATGAAAATGAAGAACTTTCTAGAAAGTTTTCATTTCTGTTGAAGTACAACGAAGATTGTACCGCAGAGGATTTTAGCTGTGCAGCGGTAACAGTATTTGATCATTGGCTATATGAAACTGACTCTTTAAGTATTATTGCTGATGCAACTGATGATCAGATAAGTGCTTGGAACGGAATCATCAAAAGGTTTTTGACCCAGCTTGTTGAGTTGGAAAAACCGCTTAAATATAAGTACATTGGCCGAAATTTTAAGCAAAAGTTGCAGTTTTCGCGTTTTGTTGGCAGCGATGACTTAGGCTTATATGTTTCAAACCTGTTTGATGCTGTTTATACAACCAATTTAGTATTTGTGCGCTTAGGTGTTGAACTTTGGTTCGAGGACAACTGGACAATTCACTTTAAATATAAAAATTAGAAGGATTGTTTGGAAATGTTCGAGTTGATCGCTAGTCTAGGGCTGTATATTTTACCAGCCTATTCAGCAGATCATCTAAATAATTACGAGACTCTGTCAGCATATTTGCGTAGCCAGGGCCTGAACAAGTTACTTCATCGGACTGCTATCGCAGCCGTTGAGTAAAGCGTACTAAGCCGCTGCGCGGAGCTTAACTGCGATTTAGTGGAATGATTAAGCCTGCTCGAATCAGCTAGACTTAAAAAAGATACGATGGAACACAACCATGACAAAGGATTATCAATGAAATACGCACAAACCACGCAATATTATTTGCTCAAAACAGCTCTGCAGCTCAGACCTTACCTCAAAAAAATAAATTCCTATAGCATCATTTATACCAATTGACATGGATGTGGCCGTGGCCATATTTGAGATTTAGTAAACAAGCGATTTATGCCCTGCAAACAGCGCAGCGCATAAATACTAAGACGTTATGTTACCAAATGGAATTGCATGAAGTATCTAAAATTAATCATAATGAAGCCACTTGAGGGCTACCTACATTTAACAGCTTGGCTTATATTCGCTTGGTTGTATTTCCAAATAATTCTTTCGGCAACAGCATTATTTTGCATTCCCAGTTTATTTAGCTTTTATTTTTTCGAATTCAATACGGCATTGAACATTGTGTACAGAGCATCAGGTCTCGGTTTTATTGTGGGTATTTGGTGGGCTGAAAATATTCGAAAAACACATGGTATTATCACTTTTCACGCATATTTGCTCTCAACGCCTGAAATTGAAGGTTGGAGAGATAGATACGGTAACGTAATCAAGAAGCGGTAATATACAAGCTGTTCGACAGGGAGAAATACTGTTTGGCTTTTATCTCTACGTTCCAAAATTATAGCTAAACACCATTTGCCTGTTAGCAGGATGTTCGTCCATAGAAATATTTATCCGAAGTCCACTGATTCGAGTAAAAAACTAACTCACTTTTGTCTAAATGTGAGTTATAACCGTCTGTGGAAATGGCTGTTTATGCGGCATTGCTTAGTCGCGTTTTAATGCTCTTTTTTATGGATAAACTCCTGCTCAAACTGTGTTGCGGTGATGGGTTTACCGTAGAGGTAGCCTTGGCCTAAGTCGCATTCCTCGTGGCGAATAAAGGCGTCTTGTTCTAGGGTTTCCACGCCTTCGGCGATCACGGCTAAGTTCAGTTTCTTGCCTATGGCTATAATCGCTTTAGTGAGTTCCCTATCTTGTTCGTTTTCTTCTAGTTTACTGATAAAGCAGCGATCGATTTTTAAGGTATCGAAAGAATATTTTTGTAGGTAACTTAGGGATGAATAGCCTGTACCAAAGTCATCTAGCGAGATGCGGATCCCGAGTTCCTGCAGCTTTTGGATGGCGTTGTGGGCGATATGCTCGTCCTGCATCAACATGCCTTCGGTGATTTCAAGCTCTAGGGCGGTCGGTGGCAATTGATAGAGGGTGAGTAAGTCAGCTATGTGCTCGCTAAAACGGGGATTGCGCATTTGCAAAGGGGAGATGTTGATGGCGATTTTAAACTCTTGGTCTAGCTCGCGACACCATTTAGCCGCCTGAGCTAGGGCGGTATGCAATACAAAATTGCCAATATCAATAATCTGGCCATTACGTTCAGCCAAGGCGATAAATCTGTCTGGGGCGACATTACCAAGAATGGGATTGTACCAGCGCAGCAGGGCTTCGGCACCTATCACTTTTTGAGTTTTTAAGTTAATAAAGGGTTGGTAATGAAGGCTTAACTCGTTTTTGTTCAATGCATCGACTAAGTGAGATTCCAGTTGATAGCGTAGGTTTAAAGCCGCTTGAGTATCTTGATTAAAGAAGCTGTGAGTTGAGCCATCGGCTTTGCTTATCGTCATCGCCGCCCCGGCTTTTTGCAGCAGAATGGCGGCATCTATGCCATCGATGGGCGCTTGAGCTATACCTATGCTCGATGGAATAGTGATCACAAAATCCGCCACGCCAAAGGGGGTATTACAGCAGTTAAGTACTTTATTGATGAGTCTATTGGTTTCGTTATTCGAAAGTTTATGGGCTTGAATAATCACAAATTCGGCGCCAGCAATACGGGCTATGAAGGTGTTTTCATCGGCATAGTGTTGTAAACGGTGGCTGAGAATAGTGAGAATTTTATCGCCAATCAAATAGCCATAGCTGTCGTTGATGGATTTGAAATTACGTAGCCCCAGATAGAGTACTGAAATCTTTTCCTTGCGATCCACTTCTTCTAGCATGGTCGAGAGGCTATTAATCAAATTGATACGATTGGGTAATCCCGTCAGTGGATCATAGCTTTTGTGGTATTCCAGTGAGGTTTCGGTGGAGGTCCGATTTTCGATTTCTTTGATGAGCTTGCTACTGAGTTCGGCGAGTTCATGGGTGCGCTGTTGCACTTTTTGCTCTAACTCTTGATTGTGCAGTTGCAGCTTAGCCTGTTGATAGAGGGTGACTAGGTTGGCTTCGATACCATTTTGAAAACGAGCGAGTAAGCTGCGAAACGGTTGGCTGTAATTATGCTCTTTGTTATCGAGCATGCAGATAGTGCCAAAGGCGCTGTTATCGGGCCAACGTAAAGGCAAGCCACAGTAGGCAATCATGCCGAGTTTAATATCCGGATTTTTATCCCAGTTTTTATCTTTTAGGGCATTAGGAATGTGGAGTTCCTTGCCTGCTTTAATCACAGTCTCGCAGTAAAGTCCGTGGCCTAAACTGTCTTTGTCGTGTTTTTTATAGGGATTCCCCTGAGTGCGGCTCGAGGTAAACACTTCTATATCGGTTTGATGGACACGCATGATCAATGCGGCAGGAGTGTCGACCAATTCAGAGAGCAAATCTAAGGTTTGTTGCCAGTTATCAACCATGACTTGGGGAACCACGATTTTGTCTGTGTCGATAGCAATGTCGGCGAATAAACGATCTTTTTGAGACTGATTAATGGCGAAATTGTATGGCATGAATGCTCAGTCCTAGAGGCGCGATATTATTTATAAACTATAGTCTTTTTACTCATGTTGTGAGTTTTTTTGCAGAAATTTACTTGTATTGAGATGTAAGTTTTTTGTTAGCAATCGTACGATTGTGTTTCTTAAGTTTTAGATAAGAATTCAGCGCTACGCTAACAAAAGATATTCTAGTCAGTGGATTTATGCGTGGGTAACTATTTGAAAGATTATGTTAGGATGACATTTATCGATTTTGCCAAAGGGCATCTAATCGCGCCACTATTAGTGTTTGCGGCGATCATCATTGGGCTTGAATGGACTCATGCTGATATGAAAGTGGCGACCTTGTTATTTCATTGGCAGGGTGGCGTTGACTCTTGGCCATTAAGAGGCCATTGGCTGACCGAAAATGTATTGCACGTTGCTGGGCATAACTTTGTTATCTTGCTGGCGGTGAGCGTTGTAGTCGGCATTGCCTTTAGTTTTCGAAGTGACAGGGTTAAGCCGTACCGCAAAGGATTGATTTATCTATTTTGTAGCGTATTGGCCAGTGTGTTGCTGGTACGCATTGGCAAGAGCGTTACTCACATGACTTGCCCCTGGGATGTGATTGAGTTTGGCGGCCATATGCTGCATTCATCCCTGTTTGCCCGTTTACCCCAAGGCACTGAATTTGGTCAATGTTTCCCTGGCGGCCATGCAAGCGGCGGGTTTGCCTGGGTTGCCTTATATTACGTGCTGCGTGAGTATCGTCCGCATTTAGCTAAGTTTGGTTTGATTTTTGGGGTGGGTTTGGGACTCGTGTTTGGTGTCGGCCAAGAGTTACGAGGCGCCCATTTTTTGAGCCATGACTTATGGAGTTTAGCCATAGCATGGACGTCGGCGAGCCTACTTTACTATGGTTTTTTCCTGCGTCCAGCGGGGTTAAAAAAAGCTAAATTTGCCGATGTTAGCCAAAGGGTAAACGTTAAATCCACTGCTGGATTGCCGCAAAAATAGCGGACTATGGAACTGCCTAATTTATACCACTAATCTATATCACTAATTTATGCTATTAATTTAAAGCTACTAACCTATGTGATTAACCTAAGCACTGAGTTCAATTGGGCTCAGTGTTTTTTTATGGCTTAAAATCTGAATTCGAAACGCATATCGGGTCTGCGTAGGCGAGATCTTTCATCTAACAATTGGTTCTTCTCATTGAGTAGGCTGTTTTTCTGTTTTAATAAGTCGGCCTTATCGGTGAGATTATTGATCTTGCCATCAAGACTGCTTATTTCTCTATCAATGGCATTTAAGCGATCGGCTATTTCAGCTAAGCGTTTGTTAGTTAGATATTGTTGATGGCCCTGATTATAACGTTCAACGAAGGCGTTATTGCTGCAAACTCCATAGTAGCTTTCTCCCGCTAAGCCAACGCGATAGCCATTTTCGGGAAGACAGTAACTGGCTAACCCTTGCTGGTATCCTTGTTTCCACTGTGCGGTATCGACGCTGAGATTAAATTCTCGGCAATCTTTTTGATATTGATTCAATTGCCCTGCGCTCGTCCCACGGTTGCCATCGGCCAGTCCTAGGGCAAACCAATCACTATTGGCGCATTCTTCAATCGATAAGCTGCTGCATTGAGTGAGCGATAGGACCGAAAGGGCGAGGAAAAGGCTTGGATAATGCATGGACAAGTTCTCTATATGTTGTGGCGTTTAGGATAAAGGCTCTTCTGGGGGAGATCTAGTTTTATATACCGCCGATGATTCTGTCTTAGATGCGCTTTTTTGGGCAAAATCCATCACAGTTTAACGGATGGATGCATGATAACCGGCTGATATTATGTTAGTTTGCGATTAACACTTTCATGTCTGCTTTGGGGTTAGCTATGATTTCACCCGTTTCATCGGCGCATTCTGCTTCATTACCGACGGCCAAATCGGTTCATCAACCCAGCGAGATTGCAGAGCCAAATGGACTCAAATCCTTTACCTATGGCGCTTTAGGCTTGGCTGCTCCCAAAGCTGAGTTCAGTTCCGATGTTGCTGCGACGAGCAAACCACAATTGCCTGCTCCCGATGATGCCGCCCCTGATGACACTCGCGATTCGAACGATACTTATTATAGCGCTGGGCAAATATTGAAAGCAGCAGCGACCGTGGGAAGTGTGATTGCCTTATTTGTGTGAGTTAATTTTTTACGTAAACCTAGCTCGGATATCTATTTGAGCGGTCTTGAATTTGAATGTTAGCAGCAGGATAGTGGCTGTGGTTTTACCTCTTGCTTTGTATAGGTTGGCGGAAAAGAATATTCTTTTAGTTTAAGCTTCATTTCCAGTCTCTTTCTTTGCCAAAGTCCTCAGTAAATCTGGTATTGTGTTTAACACGCAAGTGCATTAGTTTTTACTTAAAATTCGTTTAATAATCCTGAACTATATTCATCAACCTTCCGCTGGAGACCGCTTTTGTATGAAGATTTGCCCGCAGTATTCCATATCATGCCTAAGTAAGGTATAAGGGCGCTATGAAAACTCCGAAACGAATCCAACCCCTGGTTGATGAAGGACTGGTCGATGAGGTCATTAGCCAGTTAATGAGCGGTAAAGAAGCGACTGTGTACGTTGTACGCAGTGGTGATGATATCCGCTGTGCCAAAGTCTATAAAGAAGCGGACAAGCGCAGTTTTAAGCAAGCTGTGTTGTATCAAGAAGGCCGAAAAGTCCGCAATAGCCGTCGTGCGCGTGCGATGGAAAAAGGGTCTAAATTTGGCCGCGATCAGCAGGAAGAAGCTTGGCAAAATGCCGAGGTTGAAGCGCTTTATCGTTTAGCAAATGCAGGTGTGCGTGTACCAACACCCTATGGTTGTTTCGATGGCGTGTTGCTGATGGAGTTAGTGACGGATGCTGATGGACATGTGGCGCCGAGATTAAACGATGTCAGTATGTCGGCAGAAAAAGCCCTGAAAGATCATGCGTTGGTGATGACCTATGTCAAACGTATGCTTTGTGCTGGGTTAGTGCACGGTGACTTGTCTGAGTTTAACGTGCTAGTCGATAGCGAAGGGCCTGTGATTATTGACTTGCCTCAAGCTGTCGATGCCGCTGCGAATAACCATGCCAAATGGATGTTAGCGCGTGATGTGAATAATATGACCCAATACTATGGCCTGTATGCTCCTGAGCTGTTAAAAACACAATATGCCAAAGAGATTTGGGCCCTGTTTGAAGCGGGTGAGTTAAAACCTGAAACACCATTAACGGGTGAGTTTACTGAAGTATTGGTCGAAGCCGATGTCAGTGCCGTGTTAGAGGAAATTCAAGCGGCCTTTGAAGAGGCGCAAGAGCGTAAACAAAGGATCCAAGAGGCAAACGAAGAAGACTATTAATCGTCAGTCATTGTTTTCGCCCATAAAAAAGACGCTCAAAGTAGCGTCTTTTTTATGCTAAAAATTAAGTGTCACTATTATTCTTATTGTTGATTTTATTATTGTTATTTAATTTTTGGCGTTAGCCAATCCTTGGCTTAATCCCCAATAGAAGCTGGGGCCATCCTTGTTGCTACAAACAAGCTAGCAATCATAGAACTGTGAATAAAATGACAAGACCAGAGAGAGAAATATGTTCATGACTTGGGGGAGCACAATTCACATATTTGATCTTGGGGGAGATAACTCCCTCCCCAGTCTTGCCGAAACTTTTGCATTGTCCCTATTCGTTTGTTGCTGTTAATACTCTTTCCCAATCTTCGTTGGGTCTATCAATTTGGACGACAAGGCCGGACTAAAAAGGGCGCTGTTATTATTGTTGTTAGCACATCTTTTACATCGTTAGCGTTATCAGCAGGGCGATATGCAATCTCGTCCGGCCTTGTCTATTCGGGCACATTTAGTTTGTTGTACAGGCATTAATTGCCATGCAGCGCTTAACCTATGGTGCGTAGCTCGTTATTGAGCTGTTTAATTCTTTTCTGCAGTTGGGCAATCTCGCTCATTAATGCGCATTCTCTTTGCTGGGGTTGTAGATCGCTTTCCCGAACCCATTGGTAGACTGCCTTGGCAGATAGACCGTATTGACGTGCAACATCCGACAGTAAGCGACCTTGCACTTTAACCTCGGTGATAACATGGAGCTTGAGACTATTTTCTGAGATTCCCATGAGCGTTCCCTCTTTTACTTACTGCTTTTTAACTAAAATATGACCGTTTGTGTTGCCTGTTATTGAGGATATTGACGCTGTTCTAAATCCCACTGACTCAGGCCTAGGTGGCGCAGACAGATCCATTCGTGGCGACATAGTGCGATAAAGTTCATGACTGTTTTCATACTTCCTCCTTCATGACCCTAAATACTCGAGTGCATTTTCTGTCTCGATAGGTCCATTTAATTTGGATTAATCCTGTTGAAGTCGACTTGAATTTTCGGCGATTTCTACCGCGTCTGACTGTCTATTCACTTAGTAGTATGTAAAATTCGTGCCAATATTCTAATTTTTATTTTATTCTTTAAAATCATTGTGTTGTATATTCGATTAAAACGGTTTGATTTTTTAGTGCTGCCAAAAACAGTGCAAGACGCACTATTTCGGTGCCATCGGTTTGATATGGAACAGGGCTGTCTAAGGCACGATTGCAACCCGAAATCTGTATCTTTGCTGACTACAATCTGGATTAGCAGAATTGAATATGGATAAAGGATTGTCTCGAGCGCAATTACTTATATACTGCCTGCCTTGTGGCAATCCCTAGGTCATTCGTATTACCTAGTGTGAAGTGATATTTCTTGCCCTTTGAGCGGTATTCACAGTCATCAATCATATAAAGAGGTTATAAATGATGAAGTGTTTTCAGGCAGCGCAATCTAAACCATCCCTGTTAGCCATAGTGGTATTAACGACCGCGTTTGTTGCATCGGGTTGTACAACAATCAATCCTTATTCAAACGAAGAGCAAACCGCTAAAGCGACCAGTGGCGCATTGATTGGCGCTGTTGCAGGGGCTGCCATTGGCGTCGTCTCTTCGAGTAAAAGCGACCGTGGTAAAGGTGCGTTAATTGGTGCGGCATCGGGCGCTGCAGTCGGTGGTGGTATTGGTTATTACATGGATGTGCAAGAGACCAAATTACGCCAACAACTCGCTTCAACTGGCGTGAGTGTAACCCGTAGCGGTGATAACATCATTTTGAACATGCCTAATGAAGTCACCTTCGGCGTAGATCAAACCGAGTTAAGTGACGGCGCTAAACGCGTGTTGAACTCAGTGGCGCTTGTGGCCAAGGAATACAGCAAAACGCAGCTTAACGTATTAGGTTATACCGACAGCAGTGGCTCAGACTCGTACAATTTACGTCTGTCACAAGTGCGTGCGGGCGAAGTGGGTAATTACTTGATGAGCAAAGGCGTCGCCTCTGCCCGTGTAAAATCAAAAGGCATGGGTGAAGCGAGTCCAATTGCATCGAATGCCAATGCCAATGGCCGCGCCCAAAACCGCCGTGTTGAGATTGTATTAACGCCGACGGGTCAGTAGTTCAGCATTATCCGTTTTACAAAAGTCGCCTGAGGGCGACTTTTTTGTGTCCGTGTTTGGGATATTTAGCCATGAGTGCCTCGCGGATTTTAGCTAGACAATTTGTCCTTGCTAACCTGTGTTATGGGTGATCTACACCACAATCACATCACAGCGGTTTGCCTTGGGATGAGTTCAGCTTGATCCCTTTATCGATTTCACGTTCTGTATGGGGATAAGTCACCAGAATGACTTTTAGCGCCCAGAGGAGAATATGATTATGATAAGCAAACACCTGTTAGTCGCCTTGAGTTTAAGCCCTGTCATCATGGTGGCTGCTGTACAAGGAATGCCGATGAAAGCCGAAGTGACCACGGGCGCTGCGCCGATAGAATTGCGCGCCGCAGGCAGCTTAAAGGCTGCAATGAAGGATATTATTGCCGCTTATCAAGCCGAGTCGCACACGAGTGTTGCTGCGCAATATGCACCCTCAGGTTTATTGTTGAAACGCATTCAAGAGGGCGAGAAAGTCGATATTTTTGCTTCGGCCAACATGAAACATCCGCAGGCGTTAGTGGATGCGGGTCAGGGTAAAGCAGTGCAAATGTTTGCCCGTAATCAACTCTGCGCGGTTGCCCAAGATAATGTCCAGGTGACGAGCGCAACGCTACTCGATACCTTGTTAGATCCTAAGGTCAAAGTTGGCACTTCAACCCCGAAAGCCGATCCGGCGGGGGATTATGCCTGGGCCGTTTTTGCTAAGGCAGAAGCGGTAAAACCCAATGCGAAAGCCGCGTTAGAGACCAAGGCATTGCAACTGACGGGAGGCCCTGAGAGTGCTAAACCGCCTAAAGATCGCAATCCTTATGGCTGGGTGATGGAAAACAAGCAAGCGGATATCTTTTTAACCTATTGCACTAATGCTGTGCTGGCTAAAAAAGAAGTGCCTAGTTTACAAATCATCGACTTACCGCAGGAGCTCGCCGTGGGTGCCGACTATGGTTTATTGGTTTTGCAGGACGCCAATGCTGCCGCAATGCCGTTAGCTGAGTTTATTTTATCGGCAAAAGGCCAAGCGATTCTGAGTCGTTATGGTTTTCAACCTCCGGCAAAATAGCCTTGTTTAGTTTTCCAGCGAGATAAAAAACGGCATCCTTTTTGGTGCCGTTTTTGTTATCAACTAAAACTGTAAAAGCGTTAAAGAATTAGTGCGTTAGTGCATCAGGTAGAGCGTGGCTAATCCGAGGAAGGCGAACAGACCAACCACGTCAGTGACTGTGGTGAGCACCATGCCGCCCGCGAGGGCGGGATCGATTTTAAGGCGTTTTAAAATCAATGGAATACTCGCACCTGCAAGACCTGCCACTGTCATGTTGATCAGCATGGCGCTACCAATTAAGCCCGCCAGTGCCATATCATCCTTCCACAGCAACACGGCGATAAAGACTAAAATTGACCACATCAAGCCATTGAGAAAACCAATCGATAGCTCTTTACCGATAAGCCAGCGGGCGTTGCTTTGGCCGATATGGCCTAAAGCAATACCACGGATCACGAGCGCTAAGGTTTGATTACCGGCCACACCGCCCATGCTAGGGACAATTGTCATCAAGATAGCGATGGTAGCAAATTGCTCGATAGTGCCTTCAAACATATTGCTGACCGAGGAGGCGAGTAGCGCGGCGAACAAGTTAATCGTGAGCCAGAGTGAGCGACGTAGGGTACTTTTTAGCACTGGGCCAAAAGTATCCTCGTCATCGTCCATCCCCGCCATCCCCATCATGGAGTGTTCGGCGTCTTCGCGGATAACATCGACCACGTCATCGATTGTGATCCGTCCTAGCAGCTTGCCATCGCCGTCAACGACGGGAGCAGATACCCAGTCATTACGTTCGAATTTCTGCGCCACTTCGCTGTCGGACATGCTCACAGGAATACTTTGGATATCGGGGTCCATGATGTGGCGAATTGTGGTGCTTGGCGCGCAGGTCAGCAGATCTGCCAGCCTGACACCGCCGAGCACTTTGTCCTGTTTATCGACCACATATAAGGTATCTGTGGTGTCTGGCAGGTTACCCCTTTGGCGAAGATAGCGCAGCACCACATCGATATTCACATCGGGTCTTAAGGTGACGGTATCTGTGTTCATCAAGCTGCCGGCGGTCTCATCGGGATAGGATAAGGCCTGTTCTACCCGCTGGCGGTTTTGTTCCGTCATCGACTGCAGCACTTGCTTGTAAACGGCATCGGGAAGACTACGCAGAATATAGGCTAGATCGTCGGTGTCCATGCTCGCCGTTGCCTTCGCAACCCGCTCAGGACTCATGCTGCGGATCAGCGGATCTTTAAGTTCTTCACTCAACTCATCGAGTATGTCGCCTATTTGTTCCTGATCGATAAGCTGCCACAGCACTTGTCTGGCGCTGGGTGGTGAGGATTCTAAGATCAGCGCGATATCAGATGCGGCCATTTTTTGCAGCATGTTACGTACGTGCACAAACATGCCACTACTAAGCGCTTTGTTTAACTGGTCTAGACTATGTCCGGTGTGATCGTTTTCTGAATTATCTACGGGCATTTGTCCTCCATAGTTGTCCGCCACTGTGCGGCAAATTGGTTCGAGAGTACGCTGCTTGGCGCAGGGCTGAGACTAGGCGGTTAAGACTAAGGTGAGTCGGCGGCAATACTCGCTAGTGTAATCGCCTATGGTTCGTGCCGTCGAGCGACAAATGTGTCGCCAAGCTTTTGAAACGAGATGTGAACTGCACAAATACGCAGTGCTAAGTGTGATGTGTACTAATCTGAGTGCCTGTTTGAAACACTGAATATGAAATGAAACTAACAGGCTTCGTCAAACTTAGCGTCGATTAAGGCACAAATGGCATCCAGAGCGGGCTCAGCATCTGGGCCTTCGGCGATAAGTTTAATGGTTTTACCCATGCCAGTCTCAAGCATCAATAAGCCGAGTACGCTGGCGGCGGATGCCTGTTTATCACCTTGTATCAAGGTGATGCTTGCATCAAACTCGGATGCCAGTACCACGAGCTTTGTGGCGGCACGGGCATGTAATCCCAGTTTGTTACAGATGGTGATCTGACGTTCAAGCTTTGGCATTATTCAGCTCTCGATGGCGGGCATAAACCTTATGTTTACCGTTACTAAAGCGTTTAGCCAATTGCTCTGCGACGTAAACCGATCTGTGTTGCCCACCCGTGCAGCCAATCGCCACAGTCAAATAACTGCGATTGTTGCGTTCGAGGTGCGGCAGCCAAGTTTCTAGCAAATTCTCGATTTGCCAGATGAACTTATTGACCAGTGGTTGGCGATTTAAGAACTCAGCTACTGGCTCATCTAAGCCAGTTAATGGACGCAGCGCCAGTTCCCAGTGTGGGTTAGGCAGGAAGCGCACATCAAACATAAAGTCGGCTTCGGTGGGCATACCGTGCTTAAAGCCAAAGGACTCAAAGTTGATCACTAATTCTTTATCGACACTGCCGAGCAGAATTTGTCTCACTTGATCGCTTAAATCATAGATATTCAGGTTCGACGTATCTATGTAGTGATCGACCAGTTTTGACATAGGCTCGAGCAGTTTCCCTTCCCGTTTTATTGCTTCTTGTAAAGAGACTTGGCTCTTTGACAAAGGATGCAAACGGCGAGTCTCGCTGTAACGCTTAAGCAGAATTTTATCGCTAGAATTGAGGAAGAAGCTCGTTAACTCAGTATCAGGAGGTAGGCTCGCGAGTTGTTTAACTAGAACCTTGTCCTGCTCTGGCATGTTACGCACGTCGACACTGATGGCGACGAGATCGTTACTGCCTTTGAGTTGCTCAAGCAAAGTGCCGATTAAGGGCAAGGGAAGGTTATCGACACAGTAATAGCCGAGATCTTCGAGTACCCTTAGGGCGACAGATTTACCTGAGCCTGAGCGGCCCGACACTATGACCAGTTTCATCCAGTGATTACCTGATAGAGTTCCGTTTCATCATGCGTCTTGCGTAATTGTTTTAATATTTGCTTGTCGCTCAGCTTTTCGGCCATGCAAGACAAGGTACTTAAGTGTTGCTGACATTGGTCAGCAGGCACTAGTAGTGCAAATAAAATATCAACAGGTTGCTTATCGATAGCATCGAATGCTATCGGCTCTTCACACTTAATGAGTATGGCAATGGGCTGATCTATATCGGTTAATCGACCATGTGGAATGGCGATGCCGTTCCCTATACCTGTGCTCCCCATCTTTTCGCGCGCCACTAGGCTTTCGAATATCTCTTGAGATGAGAGGGTCGGGTACTGGGCAGCGACTAAGTCGCTGATGAGTTCCAGTACCTTTTTCTTGCTGCCCGGAGTGGCGCAGGTAGTGCACTCCGGCCGCAGTATGGTACAAAGTTCCATTATTAGTGTTTTGTTAACTTCTCTTTGTGTTTAATAACCTGACGATCAAGCTTGTCAATCAGGGCGTCTATAGCGGCATACATGTCAGCATGCTCTGAAGTTGCAAAAACTTCACCACCGATAAGATTTATTCTCGCTTCGGCAATCTGTTGCATTTTCTCGACATTGAGCACAACGTGCACATTATTGATCTGTTCGAAATGGCGTTCAAGTTTTGAAAACTTTTCTTCTACATATGCGCGTAACGATTCGGTAATTTCGACATGGTGTCCACTCAGGTTTATTTGCATAGAAACGTCCTCCGATATCCACTGTAGGTTATAAACTTTTACGCTGATTAGAAGGCGGAATGAGCATAGCCTCTCGGTACTTCGCAATGGTTCTGCGGGCTACGTTGATCCCTTGTTCTGCCAGAAGTTGTGCCATCTTACTGTCGCTTAATGGTTTTTTCTGGTTTTCCGCTGCAACCAGTTTCTTAATGAAGGCTCTGATTGCTGTGGATGAGCACTCCCCACCATCGTCAGTTCCGACGTGGCTAGAGAAGAAGTATTTTAGTTCAAAAAGTCCCTTAGGGGTATGCATGTATTTTTGGGTGGTCACCCGTGAGATGGTGGACTCATGCATTTCTACCGCTTCGGCAATATCGTTAAGCACCATAGGTTTCATGGCTTCTTCACCGTATTCGAAGAAACCTTGCTGATATTGCACTATGCAATTCGCAACTTTAAGTAAAGTGTCATTACGGCTTTCTAGGCTTTTGATAAACCATTTAGCCTCTTGCAGATGGCCACGAATAAATTGGCTATCGGCTTGGTTTTTAGTACTGCGCGCCATCGATGCATAGTGTTGATTTACATTGATTTTTGGCATGCAGTCTGGATTAAGCTCAACGACCCAGCGGCCATTCTTCTTCGACACAGACACATCTGGGATGACGTATTCGTCATCGTTGGGCGTAATCAATAAACCTGGGCGGGGATTGAGGGTTTGGATAAGCGCGATGCCGTCCCTTAACTCATCCTCTTTTAATTTAGTCTTACGCATCAACAATCTAAAATCGCGGGCGGCGATCAGATCTAAATGATCTTTGATCAACATGCGGGCATTTTCGAGGTGTGGAGTGTCAGCGGCGAAATGCGACAGTTGGATCAGCAGGCACTCGCTTAAATCGCGGGCGGCCACACCAATGGGATCAAAATGTTGAATGCGCTTGAGTACGGCTTCAACTTCGTCAAGCTCAACTTCAGGATTACCCATAGCTTCGAGGATTTCATCAGTGCTTTGGGTGAGATAGCCTTGATCGTCGATGGCATCAATAATGGCGGTAGCAATGGCTAAATCGGTTTCAGAAAACGGCGTGAGGTTTTTTTGCCATTCTAAGTGCTCATACAAGCCTTCACTGGTCTCACCTTGGAAGGGCATATCATCTTCACGACTGCCACCGGGGCCAGAATTAGGGGAGGCGGTGAACACTTCATCCCAGGTGGTGTCCATGGGGAGTTCGTCGGGCATGGATTCTTTGGTTAAGGACTCTGCCGTGTCTATGGTGGAGCTGTCTTTCTCAGGCGGCAGAGTGCTCGATTCACTGAAATCCGTATCGGAAAGCGTTTGGTTTACAGGGTCTTTAGTGGCGTCGAATTGATCCTCTTCCAGCTCGAGAAGGGGATTAGAATCTAAGGCTTGCTGGATCTCTTGCTGCAGTTCTAATGACGACAGTTGCAACAGACGAATGGCCTGTTGTAATTGTGGCGTCATGGTTAACTGTTGACCCAGTTTGAGCTGGAGTGACGCTTTCATGTTACCGCTGATCCCTACGTTATTATTGTTGGATGAGGTCGCTTGTTATCATCTTGAGTGGAGCCCAATGCTGGCACAAATTGCCTCCATTGGCTCCGCTTGATTAACTATAGCCTGAATTGTTCACCTAAGTACACAGCCCTAACTTGCTGATTGTCTAAGATCTCTGCAGGTGTTCCTTCGGCAATCAGGTTTCCGTGACTCACAATATAGGCATGTTCACACACATCTAATGTCTCGCGAACATTATGGTCGGTGATCAACACGCCAAGGCCACGACTTTTGAGCTGTTCGATAATCTTTTTGATGTCGATAACTGAAATAGGATCGACACCCGCAAAGGGTTCATCGAGCAAAATGAACTTAGGATTTGCCGCTAACGCCCGTGCAATTTCGACACGGCGACGTTCGCCACCCGACAACGACATGCCTTGGCTGTCACGGATGTGGGTGATATGAAACTCTTCGAGCAGATGTTCTAGTTCTTCTTCTCGTTCTTCGTTTTTAAGTTCTTTACGAGTCTGCAGTACGGCCATGATGTTGTCATGGACGGTCAGCTTACGGAAGATACTTGCTTCCTGCGGCAAGTAACCTATGCCTTTGCGGGCGCGCAGGTGCATAGGATCTGCGGTTAAATCATCATCGTCGATAAAGATGTGGCCTTTATCGCTTTTAACCAGACCGACGACCATGTAAAAGGTGGTGGTTTTACCCGCACCGTTTGGGCCGAGTAGTCCAACAACTTGACCTGTCTTTACCGTTAGACTGACGTCTTTAACCACTTGGCGACTCTTATAACTCTTCGCCAGATTTTGTGCTCTTAGGGTGATTTGGGTCATTTAGAGTCCTGCTTTTTCACAGGTTTATCGGCTGGCGCGTCTGGTTTGGCATCATCTTGATAGCTTTCAGGCTGAATAATAGTGATCACGCGATCGTCACCATTACCTGTGCTTTCTGCAATCAATTTTTGCTGGATGATGTTATAGCGGATCACATTACCCGTCACTTGGCTACCCGCTTGATCTAACGAAGCTTGGCCTTTCAGTGTCAGGGTACGGCTTGCCATATCGTAACGAATTTCTTTCGCGCTCGCCGAGGCTGGACGGCCATCGTCTAACACTTGGCTGTAAGTTGCTGGGTTACCAGTGGCCACTAAAATTTTGCTATTTTCACCTTCGGCAGAAAATGCACGCAGTTCATTTGCTTGGATTTTTATCGAACCTTGGGTGACTTCAACCGGACCAAAGAAGATGATCTGGTTGTTCTTGATATCTGCCGTTTGGCTCACTGCTTTGATTTTAACTTCCTGCTTTAGGTCGTCGACTTTAGCAAAGGCGCTCATGCTCATTATTAGCATTAGGCTGGCAAGTAATACGTTATTTTGCTTCATATGTTCCTACTACCTGACTGGTCAATTTCACTTCTTGCGCGTTGAGGTCGGCATAAAGGCCTTGGCCTTGAATATTAAAATCTTTCCCTGTGACGTAAATGGTACGGTCAGAGGTCATTATCATCGTATTGAGATCGAGTTCCAGATAACTGGTGGACAAGGTCTGGATCGGTTCTTCTGCGCTAATGGCATCAATAATAACATTGTTTTCGAGTACAACCTTGCCCGTTTCCTTGTTTAGCTTGCCCTGATCTGCACTGAGTTGCCATTGTGCTTTACCTTGGTCTGGATAAACAAGATAAACAGGTTGAGTAAAGTAAGTTTGATTCGTTGAATCATAATGTTCCATGTGTTTCGCCGTCACACGGCTATTGACTAGCCCTTGTTCATTGAACTCAACACTGCGCAGATCTTCAATGATGAAATCTGGGGTATTCTGATCTTTAACTCTATTATCGGTATCACCGCTGTGCTTGTTCTGCACTTGCCAGTAAAGCGCTAGTGCGGTTCCAAAAAAAGCGATAATTGCGAGTGTCACACGACTCATATACTCATTCCATGGGCCGAAGTGAATTTATTTTGACTGAGTAGCAACAGATCTGTGAGTTCACGCAGTGCACCGTGCCCGCCATTGAGCGTAGTGACAAAGTGGGCGTGCTGACGCACATAGGGATGACCATCGGCCACACTGACCGCTAAACCGACGACATTCATCACGGGTAAATCGACAATATCATCACCGATATACGCTACTTCTTCCGGGGTGACACCATAGAGTGCGAGCAATGCTTCATAGGGCTCGAACTTATTATCTACGCCTTGGTAAATATGGGTAACCCCAAGGGCTGTCATACGGTTTTCAACGATTTTGGATTGACGTCCAGTGATAACGGCGAGATTAAAACCGCTGGTGAGTAGCGAGCGCACACCATAGCCGTCGCGGGTGTGGAAGGCTTTTAGCTCTTCGCCGCTATTGCTTAAGTAGATACGGCCGTCGGAAAACACTCCATCGACGTCACAAATCAACAGTTTAATCTTTTGCGCGCGTTGCCACACATCATCACTGATTGGGCCGTAAAATCCTTGCTGTGGCATTAAATAACTCCTGCTTTAACCATGTCTAGCATGTTAAGAGCGCCGATAGGATGGCGGTCTTTATCGATAACAATTAATCCGTTGATGTTTTTGGAATCCATCACTTGCAGCGCTTGGGCGGCCAACACACCGTCTGTGATGGTCACGCAGTTACGGGTCATCACATCGGCGATGGGCGTTGTACGCAGATTCACTTCGGCATCGATAACGCGGCGTAAATCACCATCGGTGAAGATACCGACCAGTTTGCGCTGATCATCGATAATCGCCGTCATGCCTAAGCCTTTCTTGGAAATTTCGTACAGGGCTTCTGTGATGCAAATATCGTGGTTAACGAGCGGTAAGTCATCACCGCTGTGCATCACATCACTGACTTTTAACAATAATTTACGCCCTAACGCGCCGCCTGGATGAGACATAGCAAAATCATCACGGGTAAAGCCTTTGGCTTGTAGTAGCGCAATGGCAATGGCATCGCCCATGACTAAGGTCGCTGTGGTGCTTGATGTTGGGGCGAGTCCCAGTGGGCAAGCCTCTTCTGGAACTTCAATACATAAATGTACTTTAGCTAAGCGCGCCATATTCGATTCGGGTTTACCTGTTACCGCGATAACGGGCACGCCCATACGTTGGATGACGGGCATTAAGGTGAGGATTTCGCTCGACTCACCTGAATTTGAAATCGCTAAAATCACATCGTTATCGGCTAATACACCGAGATCACCGTGGCTGGCTTCACCCGGATGCACAAAAAATGCGGGCGTTCCTGTGCTGGCGAGGGTGGCAGAAATCTTATTGCCGATATGGCCCGACTTGCCCATGCCCATGACAATCACTTTGCCTGTACAGTTGAGGATCAACTCGCAAGCTTCTGCAAATTCAGCCGAATCAACATATTGATAAAGATTGTCTAGGGCTGACTTTTCAATGTCGATAACTTTACAGCCCCATTGGCGCAGTTGTGATTTGTCTACCATGTCTATCTCTCTTTTTGCATTGTCTTTGTCGCCCCATGATGGGATTGGAATAGCACAATTTGGTACGCGATAAAGATGATATGTAATAGGCTTTCTGCCAAGTTTTAGTTTGTTTTCAGACGATTTAGCTTATGTCTCGTTGTGGTGGGTTTCCTAAAACAACAAAACAATTGCGGCAGGCTAGAGCGATTGATCTGACTCGTCAAGTTCAGCTGCGGCAGCTATGCATGCACAATAACCCGTTTAGCAACTGAAGGCCTTGAGCAATATCATCGTCTTTGTCGTTTATTTCAATGGATTTATCCCGTATCGCTGTGGGTATTACCGCACGGGATGCCTCGATTTCACACTCGTGTATCGACTTATCACACCTTAAAAGTGGACGAAGAGCGAGCTAAGTGCGAACGAATTAGCCAATATTGCCAATTCTGCAACTAGGTTGAAAACATTAAGTAACATTTTACCTATGCAGAGTGAAAACTTAGGGCGCATTTTCGCTGTAAATGAGGCAAATTGAAAGTATCACTGGGCGATAGTGTCGATTCGGTTGTAGGTTAAAGCGCAATTACGTACAATTTGCGGCTCTTCGATTGGTCAGTCTAGGAAGACTAGGATCACCTCTTTGCAAATGTCGGAATCAAGCATGACTCAAGAACAAACGCCGTTGGTTGAGATCCGTAATTTGGGGTTTAGCCGCGGTCAGCGTGTGATATATGAAGATATTAGCCTGTCCATTCCAAGGGGCAAGGTGACGGCGATCATGGGGCCGAGCGGCATAGGCAAAACGACCCTGTTAAAGTTGATCGGCGGCCAATTAACGCCTGACCACGGACAAGTGCTATTCGATGGCCACGATATCCATGGCGTGAGTCGCAATGAATTATTTAGTCTGCGTAAGCGGATGAGCATGCTGTTTCAAAGTGGCGCGCTATTTACCGACATTAATGTGTTCGATAACGTGGCGTTTGCGCTGCGCGAACATTCTGGTCTGCCAGAAGACATTATTCGCACTATCGTGCTGATGAAGCTTGAAGCCGTAGGCTTGCGTGGCGCCGCCCAAATGATGCCAAGTGAGTTATCCGGTGGTATGCAACGCCGCGCAGCATTGGCCAGAGCCATAGCGCTTGAGCCTGAAATGGTGATGTACGATGAGCCTTTTGCCGGCCAAGATCCAATCTCTATGGGCGTGTTAGTGAAGCTTATTCGTGAGTTATCGGATGCGCTCAATTTGACCTCCATCGTAGTGTCCCACGATGTGGATGAAGTCCTCGGCATTGCCGATTATGTGTATGTGGTGGCCGACAAAAAAGTTATTGCCCACGGTACGCCAGAAGAATTGAAATACGCCGACAATCCACAGCTTAAACAGTTTATTCAAGGCGCGCCCGATGGCCCTGTGCCGTTCCATTATCCGGCGAATGATTACCAACAAGAATTGATGGCAAAAGGAGTTGGCAAGTGAAGTTAATCGACAGTATTGCCGACTTAGGCCGCAGCGCGATTGAGTTAGTGCTCGGTTTTGGCCGCGCAGGGCTTATGTTGTGGGGGGCGATTTTTCGCTGGCCACGGGTGCGCAAAGGTTTTCCATTATTAGTGCGCCAGATTTATGTGGTCGGCGTGCAATCTATGGTGATTATTTTAGTCTCAGGGCTTTTTATCGGCATGGTGTTGGCACTGCAAGGCTATAACATCTTAGTTGGTTTTGGCACCGAAGAAAGCTTAGGCCCTATGGTGGCGCTCAGTTTACTGCGTGAGTTAGGGCCCGTGGTTACCGCACTTTTGTTTGCGGGACGTGCGGGTTCTGCCTTAACCGCTGAAATTGGTTTGATGAAGAGTACTGAGCAGCTCTCGAGTTTAGAGATGATGGCTATCGACCCATTAAGGCAGATTATTGCACCGCGCTTTTGGGCGGGGGTGATCAGTATGCCATTGCTGGCGTTAATGTTTACCGCTGTGGGTATTTACGGTGGTCACATAGTCGGCGTGGAATGGAAAGGAATCGACAGCGGGGCGTTTTGGTCGATTCTGCAGGCGTCGGTCGAATGGCGTCAGGACATAGTTAACTGCTTGATTAAGAGTGGTGTGTTTGCCGTAGTGGTGACTTGGATTGCGTTGTATCGCGGTTATCAAGTGATCCCAAATCCGGAAGGCATCAGCCGTGCAACGACTCAAACTGTGGTTCAGTCGAGTCTCGCTGTATTGGCATTAGATTTTTTACTGACAGCCCTGATGTTTGGCCGCTAACGGAACACTGCGGATTTCGACACAGGTAAGATGGATTAACAGAGTGGTAGCTGAACATGTTGACACGAAAAATTGAATTATTAGTGGGTGTGTTTCTTTTAACGGGATTGGCCGCTTTTTTGGTCTTAGTCTTTAACGTTGCCAATATTGAAGTGAAAAGCAGCGATAGCACTTACACCATAAAAGCCAATTTCACCAATATTGGTGGCTTGAAGGTGCGTTCGCCCGTCAAGGTTGGCGGTGTCGTGGTTGGCCGCGTCAGTGGCATAGATTTAGACCCCGTTAAGTTAGTGGCAGTGGTCACCTTAGTGATGGACAAGCGTTACGATAAATTTCCAGAAACCAGTAGTTTAGCCATTTTGACTTCGGGTTTGTTGGGCGAGCAATTCTTAGGGTTAACACCGGGTTTTGTCGATGATGATGTCAGTATGCTGAAAGATGGCGATAAGATTGATGATACGCGCTCGGCATTAGTGTTGGAGGAACTGATTGGTCAGTTCTTATATAGTATGGGTTCGAAAGACAAATAGGGGTTACCGCTATGTTTAAAAACTTATCTCGTTTTTTATTGCCGTTAGTGATGGTTTTAGGGACAACGAGCGCTGTCGCCGCCGATGTGGTTGTCGATACGACAGATCCGTATGCCATGGTGAAAGCCGTTGCTAATAAAACCTTCGATCGTTTTCATAAAGATAAAGCGTTAATCGATGCAAATTCAGACCATTTAAAGGTAATCGTTCGTGAAGAACTGATGCCTTATGTCGATTATAAATATGCCTCTTACAAAGTCTTAGGCCAATATCTTAAGGATTCAACCGAAGACCAACGTAATCGTTTTGTCGATGCCTTTGAAGGTTATTTAGTGTCGACCTATGCCCAAGCCTTTACTGAGTACACCAATCAAAAAGTGGAGTTTTCACCTGGGGTTGATTTCAGCAAAGAGAAAATGGTGGATGTGAACGTGCAGATCATCGAAGCCGGTCGTCCGCCAATTAAACTGTTGTTTAAGGCTCGCCGTTTGAAAGATGACTCATGGAAGGCATTTGATTTAGTCGCCGAAGGTGTGAGCTTACTGTCTTCTAAGCAGTCTGAAATCTCGAATCTAATTCGCCAGCAGGGTATCGATCCTGTGATTAAGATGCTTGAAGATCGCACCAAAGAAAAAGTGGTCATGAAGGCTAAGTCAGGGAAGTCACAGTCGTGATTGAATTTGTGCAACAGGGGACAGTTTGTCATCTCAAAGGGCGCATAACCCAAGCCGATGTCATTACACTTTGGCCACAGCGGCAACAACTGCTAAATGAGTCAACCCAGATATTGTCTCTGTCTGGGCTCGAATACAGTGATAGCGCTGGCATGGCATTTTTGCTGGCGTTAGTGCGTGAACATCGCAGCCAACTTGTATTGAGTTCTGCTTCACCACAACTTAAAAAACTAATTGATTTATATGATTTAGATGCCTTCTTTACCGAAGAAGCGCATTGAGAATAGGGTAATAGATTTCATGGAATGCAGCTTAATCGAACAGATTTTACGTGATGCGTTAGGGCTTGAAGAAGTTCACGCTAGCTCGGATGGTAGCCATTATAAAGTGATCGCCGTAGGTGAATGCTTCGATGGTATGAGCCGAGTCAAACAGCAACAAGCCATTTATGCACCGTTGACGGCACACATTGCCAGCGGTGAATTACATGCATTAACGATCAAAACTTTCACGCCGACTCAATGGAAACGCGAAAAAGTTTTCAACATGCCTAGCTAGTGAGGAAAAGTGGATAAACTAACAATTCAGGCAAGCCCCCCGCTTGCCGGTGATGTGATTATTTCGGGTGCTAAAAATGCAGCTTTGCCTATTCTGATGGCGGGTGTATTGGCTGAAACCGATTTTGTGGTTTCTAACGTGCCCAATCTGCGTGATGTGAGTACGAGCTGTAAGTTATTACGCTGTCTCGGCGCTGAAGTGACTGAACTCGGGGACGGACAGATCCGCATTTCTACCACTAATCTGAATGAGTTTTGCGCTCCCTATGATCTAGTGAAAACCATGCGTGCTTCTATCTTGATCTTAGGGCCGTTATTGGCTCGCTATGGTACGGCTGATGTGTCATTGCCTGGCGGCTGTGCCATTGGCGCAAGACCAGTGAACTTGCACTTACATGGCCTCGAAATGATGGGCGCTAAGATTGAAGTGAAAGAAGGCTATATTAAAGCCCGTGTCGATGGTCGTCTTAAAGGCGCACATATCTTTATGGACATGGTGAGTGTTGGTGCTACCGAAAACTTACTGATGGCCGCAGCATTAGCCGATGGCGAAACCGTGATTGAAAACGCGGCCCGTGAACCTGAAGTGATCGATCTCGCTAATTGCTTAATTGCCATGGGTGCAAAAATCACTGGTGTAGGCAGTGCGACATTGCGTATTCAAGGGGTTGAGCGTTTACAGGGCTGCAATTACCGAGTTATGCCAGATCGTATCGAAACCGGTTCCTTCCTCGTTGCTGCCGCGGTGACCCGTGGTCGTATTCGTTGTTTAAAAGCCGATCCTGCTTCACTGGAGTCGGTTATCGCAAAACTTGAAGATGCGGGCGCTAAGATCACTACCGGCGAAGATTGGATTGAGCTCGATATGCAGGGTAAACGTCCGAAGGCGGTGAATATCAAGACGGCACCTTATCCTGGTTTCCCAACCGATATGCAGGCGCAGTTTTGTGTACTCAATGCCTTAGCGCAAGGCACGGCAACCATAACTGAGACTATCTTCGAAAATCGTTTTATGCATGTGCCCGAACTTATCCGTATGGGCGCTACCATGGAGCTTGAAGGTAATACCTGCATCATTCAAGGGATTGAATCTTTAAGTGGTGCTCAGGTAATGGCGACGGATTTACGTGCGTCAGCGAGTCTAGTGATTGCGGGCTTAGTGGCCGATGGTAAGACGATTGTCGATCGTATCTATCACTTAGATCGTGGCTATGAGCATATTGAGAATAAGTTTCAAGGTTTAGGCGCACAGGTTGTGCGTACTCAGTAACGAGTTATTTAGCTAGGCCTGAGAGATTAAAATCTCGACCCATTAAAAACCAGCTTAAAAGCTGGTTTTTTGTTGTCTGCGTACGCAATGACTGGCGTCGCTCTAGTTATCGACCACAACCTTTTCATCGATAATCACGGGCAACTCCTGTTGTTTCCCTTGGCGTATCACAGTCATCATCACTTTCTTACCCGGTGTGGTTTCAGCGATGCGATCCATCAGCATTTCAACACCTGGCACATCTTCACCATCGTATTTAATAATCACATCCCTTGGCATTAGCTGGGCGCGCGCTGCAGGGCCATTAGGGTCGACACCCATAATGACCACACCTTTTAGATCGGGCAGATTGAGAATTTGTGCAATGACAGGGTTGATAGGTTCACCTGAAATACCCAAAGCACCACGGATAACGCGGCCATTCTTAATCAATTTGCCCATAATGCTGTGGGCCAATTTAATCGGGATAGCGAAGTTAATCCCATGGCCGCCGCCTTCTTCACCCACTTGAAATGCTGCGGTATTAATACCAATAAGGCTGCCGTTAGTGTCAATCAGTGCGCCGCCCGAGTTACCGGCATTAATCGCCGCGTCGGTTTGTAAGAAGTCTAAGTAACCTGAACTTAAGCCGTTACGACCCGTGGCACTGATGATGCCTTGGGTAATGGTTTGGCCCAAATTGTAGGGATTACCAATGGCGAGTACGACATCACCAACTTGAGGCGGACTGTCGAGGTTAACGGGGACAATCGGTAAGTTATCGCCTTCAATTTTAAGTACCGATAAATCGGTTTCTGGATCGAAGCCAACCACTTCTGAGGTAAATTTACGTCCATCTTGCAGGGCGACAACAATTTCGTCGGCCTTTTTAATAACATGATAATTCGTAAGAATATAGCCTTCTTTGCTCATTATCACCCCAGAACCTAGCCCCTGTAGCGAACCCGAGTTAAGCGGGCGATTTTGATCTATGCTGAGGCTATAAATGTTAACAACGGCAGGGGCTGCGCGGCGTACCGCCTTGGCAAAGGATAGCTCGACTGTGTTGTTGGCACGGGTTTGTAGCAGACTACTACCGAGGGACTGGTTATCGAAATAACGGGTTACCAATAAAAACATGGCCGCCATGATAAGACCAAAAAGGGTGGCTTTACCGAGATATAGTAGTGTGTCTTTTATCGTCATGGCAGGATGGATCTTGAAAAAGGTGAGTTAGATTAACATGTTTAATCTATGTAAGCATAGGGAACCTAAGCTCCCTATGCTTATCTGTGGCAGAAAATATGGCCTATTTAGCCGATTAACGTAGGACTAAATACAACATGCTCTTATCACGCATAATCTTCAGTGCAACGGCACCTTCTTGATCTTTTAGCTGTGCTTTAAGAGTCTTAAGATCTTTAATTGCAGTACGGTTAATACCGACAATCACATCTCCTTTTTGTAAGCCACTCATAGCCGCAGGCGAACCTTGGGCGACATCGGTAATTTCAATGCCCTTAGATGAGTTTTCTAAGGATGCCCCTTGCAACATAGGGTGTACGGCGCCCGCTGCAGATTCACTGGTTTGGCTCGCTTCGCCTAAGGTCACTTTAACGGTTTTCTTATCACCGTCGCGGATGAGTCCTAACTCAACCTTAGCACCCGCGCCCATAGTGGCGACTTTAGCACGCAGTTCTTGGAAGGACTTAATGCCACGGCCATCGACGCTGATAATGATATCACCCGCTTTAATACCGGCTTTCTCGGCGGCACTGTCTTTGGCTACTTCATTCACGAAGCCGCCGTGCTGGGTGTCTAAACCAAAGCCTTGGGCGAGTTGGCTATCAAGATCGCGTCCCGAAATCCCCAGTACCCCGCGGCGTACTTCACCGTGTTCGGCAATTTGCGCGACCAGATTTTTCACCATATTGGCAGGGATCGCAAAGCCGATACCGACGTTACCACCGCCCGGCGCTACGATTGCGGTGTTAATCCCAATCAATTCCCCGTTTAAGTTAACGAGTGCACCACCCGAGTTACCACTATTGATAGCAGCATCGGTTTGAATAAAGTTTTCCAGCATTTCTATGCCTAAACCGCTACGGCCTAAAGCACTGACAATACCTGAAGTCACGGTTTGCCCTAAGCCGAAGGGGTTACCAATGGCAACGGCAAAGTCACCAACACGCAAGTCGTCAGAGTCGGATGACTTGATTGCGACAAGATTTTTCGCCTCAATTTGCAGTAATGCAATATCAGACTCTGAGTCAGTACCAATGAGTTTGGCTTTTACTTCACGGCCGTCATGTAGACCAACTTGAATATCATCGGCACCGTCAATCACGTGATTGTTAGTGACTATGTAGCCTTTTTCAGCATCAATAATAACCCCTGAGCCTAAGCCCCTAAAAGGACGTTCCTGCACTTGCTCTTGTGGTGCATTGGGGCCAAAGAAGTAACGGAAAACATCAGGCACTCTTTGTTTTGAAACATGAGTCCCCGTAACAGCTACGGACACAACTGCGGGTGTCGTACGCTCAAGCATAGGCGCAAGACTTGGAATGGATTGTCCCTCAACCGTCTGTGGAATGGCAGCCTGTGAGACGACAGGCATCATAGTCAGGGTCGCGGCTAACATTGCGGCTGAAAGTACAGATAATTTTGTTTTCATCTATTCATAACTCCAAATAAGGGTTGAAAGATCTGGATGTAATGCATCAGCAATTGTGCGAGTGCCAGATCAAATCTGTATCGGTACCGGCTATTTGCCTAGGTAACCATTCGGACACGCACCTAATTGAAAAAGTTCATCATATTAACAAATGTTAATTTTTTTGAGCCTATTTTATCGGCTGTTTCATGCTCGTTGCTGAGTGGAAAACTGTGGGCAAGATACGCATTTTTCAAGCCCTGAAAACAACAAGTTTTGCCGATTAAAATGACCTACAGCATAGAGGTTTATTCGTCGTTTGTATGCTGTTTAACCTTGAGGCAAAAGTCGTATTCTGCATTAATATATCCTGCGTCACATTGGCCGTGCTAATATCGTTGCAGTTTTAGTAAAGGACATAAGAGAATTAAAAAGTGCCTCAGTTAAGCCCTTGGCAGCATTATCAAAAAGATCTTACCCGTGACGGTTTTTCCCATGATCCGGCTCAAGAAATTGCCGTCAAAGCATTACAACGTGTCTATGAAGACTTAACGGCGGCGGAAGAGCCGACTTCTGTCGTGGGGAAATTGTTTAGTGCATTAGGCTTAAAGTCGGCGCCAGCATCACCTAAGGGCCTGTATCTTTGGGGCGGTGTGGGTCGCGGTAAAACCTATCTGATGGATACTTTTTTTGATGCCTTGCCTGGCGATCAAAAGCTGCGGGCTCACTTCCATCGTTTTATGCATCAACTACATTTAGATTTAGATGAGCTGAAAGGCGTGCGCGATCCCTTGCTGGTGATTGCGAAAAAGATGGCCTCGAAATATCGCGTTATCTGCTTCGATGAATTCTTTGTCTCAGATATTACCGATGCCATGTTGTTAGGTACGCTGTTTCAAGCGCTATTTAAAGAAGGCGTCGTGCTGGTTGCTACGTCTAACATCATCCCCGATGACTTATATAAAAATGGCCTACAGCGCGCACGTTTCTTACCTGCGATAGCCTTAATTAATCAGCATTGTGAAGTACTCAATGTGGATTCTGGCATTGACTATCGGCTACGCACCCTTGAGCAAGCGGAGATTTATCATCATCCGTTAGATGCACAAGCCGATGCCAATCTAATGCGTTATTTTAGCCAGTTAGCGCCTGAGTCTGAGGTGCATACCGCCGACATTGAAATCGAAGGCCGTAGCATCAGTATTCGTCAGCAGGCGCAGGGCGTATTGTTGGCCGATTTTAGAGCGCTTTGTGATGGTCCACGAAGTCAACGTGACTACATGGAATTGGCGCGGATTTATCATACTGTGCTGGTCAGCGGCATTGAGCAAATGGGGGCATTTTTGACCGGTGATGATATCGCCAGACGATTTTTAGCTATGGTCGATGAGTTTTACGAGCGCAATGTAAAGCTTATCGTATCGGCTCAAGTGCCACTCGAAGATATCTACGCCGATGGCTTGCTTAACTTCGAATTTAGACGTTGTCGCTCGCGTCTTATTGAGATGCAATCCCACGATTATTTAAAAACCGAACACCTGCCTTAACCCTGCGGCGCAAGAGTTTTGCTTTAACTCCCGTGTTAATCGCCAGTGGCTTGTTAATCCTTAGGATGACAAGCCAGATTGGTCGATATTTTATAATTTTTATCAAAATATCAGGTGATTTTTAACTCAGCTTTGTCTATACTCCGCCACCTGCCCACGTTACTCCGCCAATTGGGCGGAAGTTGTAAGCCGAAGTCAGTGCTCGAAGGGGTACTAAAAGGCAATTTTGTGTTGTTTGCAAATGCAGGCAGCATGTGAGACAGAAAATTAACTTTGGGTTTTTGTAATAATGAAGACTTTTACTGCTACACCAGAAACCGTAACTCGTGACTGGTTCGTCGTTGATGCAGACGGCAAAACTTTAGGTCGTATCGCTACTGAAATCGCTATCCGTTTACGCGGTAAGCATAAGCCAGAATACACTCCACACGTTGATACCGGTGATTACATCATCGTTGTTAATGCTGAAAAAGTGACTGTTACTGGTAACAAAGCGAAAGGCAAAACGTACTACTCGCATTCAGGCTTCCCTGGTGGCATTAAGCAAATCAGCTTTGAAAAGCTGCAAGCGCAAAAGCCAGAAATGATCATCGAGAAAGCAGTTAAGGGTATGTTACCAAAAGGTCCTCTGGGCCGTGCCATGTTCCGTAAACTAAAAGTTTACGCTGGCGCAGAACATAACCACACTGCACAACAACCTCAAGTTCTTGATATCTAAACGGGATTAAGCAAATGGCTGCAACTCAGTACTACGGCACTGGCCGTCGCAAAACCTCTACAGCTCGCGTTTTCGCTAAAGCAGGTAGTGGCAACATCGTTGTAAATCAACGTCCTTTGGATCAGTATTTTGGTCGTGAAACTGCTCGTATGGTTGTTCGTCAACCTTTAGAGTTAGTTGAAATGACTGACAAGCTGGACATCTATGTAACTGTTAAAGGCGGTGGTATCACTGGCCAAGCAGGCGCAATCCGTCACGGTATTACCCGTGCTCTGATGCAATTAGATGAAGCATTGCGTCCATCACTACGTTCTGCTGGTTTCGTTACCCGTGACGCTCGTAAAGTTGAGCGTAAGAAAGTGGGTCTACGTAAAGCACGTCGTAAGCCACAATTCTCTAAGCGTTAATTCGTTTTTGGAATATCAAAAAACCCAGCCTATGCTGGGTTTTTTATTGGCTAAAATTTTCGATACTGACGAATGCATTTAAATAAGAGACTCTGTTGTTGAAGTGAGCTGATATACACTAAATTGCATTGAGTGATTGAGTTTGAGGTGCGCATGACTTTTCAAGTTTTTATGCTGGCAGTGGCACTTGTATTGCTTTTAGAGGGAGTCGGACCCTTACTCTTTCCGAACAAGTGGCGTCGTTATTTAAATGAACTCTCCCATCAAAATCAGCAGGTTATCCAGCGACTCGGTGGCGCATTAGTCACAGCTGGAGTGGTGGTTTTGGTGATTTTTGCGTAAAAAACACCCTGCTTGCCCTTACTGACTAAGATCTGTTAAAATTCTTTTTTAACCGCAACCTTGCAGCAAATAATGGGCAAAAACGTAGTTGTTCTCGGCACCCAATGGGGTGACGAAGGAAAAGGTAAGATTGTCGACCTTCTAACAGAACAGGCAAAATATGTAGTTCGCTATCAAGGCGGCCACAATGCTGGTCATACCTTGGTTATCGACGGTGAAAAAACCGTTCTTCATCTGATCCCATCAGGTATCTTGCGCGATAATGTGAAATGCATTATTGGCAATGGTGTGGTGCTTGCACCTGACGCCCTGATGAAAGAGATCAACATGCTGAAAGATCGTGGTGTTCCTGTTGAGGAACGTCTGTTGATCTCTGAAGCGTGTCCGCTGATCCTACCCTTCCATTGCGCCTTAGATATCGCCCGTGAAAAAGCACGTGGCAATAAAGCTATTGGTACAACTGGCCGTGGTATCGGACCTGCGTATGAAGACAAGATCTCCCGTCGCGGTCTGCGAGTAGGCGATCTGTTCAATGCGCAGCTGTTTGCTGAAAAGCTGAAAGAAGTTATGAAATACCATAACTTTATGCTGACAGAGTACTATCAAGTCGAAGCGGTTGATTACGAGCAAACGCTAGCAGATGCTTTGGCTATGGCCGACTATCTGAAGAGCATGTGTGTTGATGTGACTGAACTATTGGATACTGCGCGTAAAGCCGGTGAACCAATTCTGTTCGAAGGCGCTCAAGGTACATTACTCGACATCGACCACGGAACATACCCATTTGTAACCTCTTCAAATACCACTGCCGGTGGTGTTGCGACGGGCAGCGGTTTTGGTCCACGTCATTTAGACTATGTCTTAGGTATCATGAAGGCTTACACCACTCGTGTGGGTGCAGGTCCATTCCCTACTGAACTGTTATGTGAAGTTGGTGATCATTTAGGTACTAAAGGTCATGAGTTTGGTGCGACAACGGGTCGTAAGCGTCGTCCAGGTTGGTTGGATGCTGTGGCAATGCGCCGCGCGGTTCAAATCAACAGTGTTAGCGGCTTCTGCTTGACTAAGTTAGATGTACTTGATGGTCTGAAAGAAGTGAAGATTTGTGTGGGTTATCAGAATCCTGATGGCACTATCTCTAAAGTGACCCCGCTTGCGGCTGAAGGTTATGAACTGGTTACGCCGGTTTATGAAACTATGCCAGGTTGGAGCGAGTCGACTTTTGGCGCGACATCAATTGAGCAACTGCCACCGGCAGCGATCAATTATATCAAGCGTCTTGAAGAGTTATTAGAAACACCAATCGACATTATCTCTACGGGTCCTGACCGTAACGAAACCATGATTTTGGTTAATCCGTTCAATTAAGACCTGTTAAGGCCGTGTTTCACGGCCTTTTCTCTACTTCTTTATGCCTTTCTCTATTTCCTTCTGCGGTTAGATGTTTAGCTCAAGAATTCAGCTCAAGCTCAAGAAATAGGTTATACTGCCGATGCAAGTATTCACCCTATTGTCATTGAGAGTCGTTATGCTACGTACAGCACTAGTTGCGCTACTGCCCTTAGTATCTTCAATGTGCTTTGCCCAAACGCAGGCGGTGGATATTTATAGCCAAGACCAATTGCTTGATTTGATCCGTAGCGATCAATATTTAGCGAAAGTGAAACGTGATGATTGCCAGTTAGTTCAAGACATTGAGGCGCGAGCCCAAGTCTTAAAACAGCCTTTATATCAATTCCTTTGGGGCGAAATGCTCAATAATGGAACCTGTGTAAAGGCTAACCCTGTGAAGGGTATTGCTTTGTTACGTGACTCGGCCGAACAAGGTAGCTCAGAAGCGATGTTAAAGCTTGCCGAGTATTATCAGAGTGGGAAATTTGTCATCCGCAATAAAGACAGAGCAGTGCATTATTTACTGCCTGCTGCTGCAAGTGGTGATTTATCCGCTCGTATGATGTTAGTGCGTTTATTCGGTGAAGGTTATGGTAGTCCTAGGGATTACGAGATGGCCTATCACTGGTTATATAACGATGTATTTGCGGACGAGGCGACGAAGAAAAAAGCCTTGTCTTTACTGCAGGTGTTAGCAGCTAAAATGCCCCCCAGTGCAGTGGCGCGGGCTCAGCAAGAACAGTTGCGAACCCGTTAAGTAGTCTCTTCTAGAGACACATTATTTGGATATTGAATGATCAAAGACCCTCATTTTGAGCGTGAACAGGATAAGTACGAAAACCCTATCCCAAGCCGTGAGTATATTATCGATTACTTACGTTCTCAGAAATCACCTATCACTCGTGACAGTATTGCTGCGGCGTTAAACATCCAAGAGGAAGAACAACTTGAGGCCCTGCGCCGTCGCCTACGTGCGATGGAACGCGATGGCGAACTTGTGTTCACCCGTGGGCTGAGCTATGGCTTGCCCGAGAAAATGGATCTTATCCCCGGCACAGTGCTCGGACACAGAGAAGGCTTCGGCTTTTTCAAACCCGATGAAGGCGGTGATGACTTATTTATTTCGAACCGCGACATGCTGATGTATTTCCACGGTGATAAAGTGCTGGCGCAAAAAGCAGGCACAGATCGTCGTGGTCGTCGCGAAGCACGTTTGGTGCGTTTGATCCAGCCGCGCAGTGCTGCAATTGTTGGCCGTTATCATGTTGATAGCGGTATGGCATTTGTCATTGCCGATGATAAGCGTATAACCCAAGAAATCTTAGTCGCGAATGAAGACCGCAACGGCGCCCGTCAAGGCGATGTGGTTGTGGTTGAGTTAACGCGTCGCCCAGGTCGTTTTGTTAAGGCCGCGGGTAAAGTGACTGAAGTGCTTGGTAAGCAAATGGCGCCGGGGATGGAAATCGAAATCGCCCTGCGTAACTATGACTTACCCCATACTTGGTCACCAGTGATCGAGAAGAAACTGCGCCGAATTCCCGATGAAGTAACCGACGCCGATAAAGTCGGCCGTGTAGATTTACGTCATCTGCCATTAGTGACTATCGACGGTGAAGACGCTCGCGATTTTGACGATGCCGTGTATGCGGAGAAAAAAGCCGGTGGCGGCTGGCGTTTATGGGTTGCGATTGCGGACGTCAGTTATTATGTTCGCACCGATTCAGCCTTAGATACTGAAGCGCGTGCCCGTGGTAACTCAGTGTATTTCCCATCACAAGTGATCCCTATGCTGCCGGAGAAAATCTCCAATGGCCTATGTTCGCTTAATCCTCACGTCGACCGTTTATGTATGGTCGCCGAGATGACTGTGTCTGCCAAAGGCAAGTTGTCGGGTTATAAGTTTTATCCGGCTGTGATGTATTCCCATGCCCGTTTTACTTATACCCAAGTGGCGGATATGTTAGAAGGCGGCCCAATTGCGCCTGAGCATGAAGCCTTGTTCCCGCATCTACAGTGTTTACAGTCATTGTATTTAGCGCTAGATGAGCAAAGAGCAGAGCGTGGTGCGATTGCGTTTGAAACCATGGAAACGCAGTTCATTTTCAATGAGCAGCGCAAGATTGATAAAATCGTACCGCGTGGCCGTAATCAAGCCCATAAAATCATTGAAGAATGCATGATTTTAGCTAACGTTTCTGCAGCTAAGTTTGTGAAGAAACACAAAGGCGAAGTCTTGTATCGTGTGCATGAAGCGCCATCCGAGCAAAAATTGGCGAACTTTAAAGAGTTCCTTGCTGAGCGTGGCTTGACTATGACTGGTGGTCTTGAGCCAACGCCGTCCGATTATCAGAACGTTATGCTGCAAATTGCTGACCGTCCCGATGCTGAACTTATCCAAGTGATGTTGCTGCGCTCTATGCGTCAGG
This sequence comes from Shewanella hafniensis, assembly GCF_019655335.1. GTDB lineage: Bacteria > Pseudomonadota > Gammaproteobacteria > Enterobacterales > Shewanellaceae > Shewanella > Shewanella hafniensis. Next base: position 18,171 of record NZ_BPFD01000015.1, on the reverse strand, counting down.
CCATTTACACTCCGGATAACGAAGGTCATTTCGGTCTAGCCTTAGAAGAATATGCGCATTTTACCTCGCCCATTCGCCGTTATCCGGATCTAGTGTTACATAGAGTGATCCGATATTTACTGGCGAAGGAAAGAGGCGAAGCCACAGAAAAGTGGACGCAGGATGGTGGCTATCACTATCAACTCGATGAGCTCGACCAATTGGGCGAAGAGTGTTCGACCACAGAACGTCGTGCCGATGAAGCGACTCGCGATGTTAGCGATTGGCTCAAGTGCGAGTTTATGCAAGATCACGTCGGTGATACCTTTGAAGCTGTGATTGCCTCAGTGACGAGCTTTGGTTTGTTTGTGCGCTTAAATGAACTGTTTATCGATGGCTTAGTGCATATCTCAAGTCTAGGTAGCGATTACTACCAATTCGACCCTATGCGTCAACGCCTTATCGGTGAGCATACAGGCCAAGTCTATCAAGTGGGCGATCCTGTGACGGTTAAGGTCGCTGCAGTTAACTTAGATGACAGACAGATTGATTTAGTCATGCTGGGTGATGACGGCAAAGGTGGTAAGCGTAAAGCATCTGCCAGCCGTGATAAGCCGATGACTGCCCGTGAGCGTGTTAATCGCGAAGGTGCTAAGCAAGGCAAAGCGGGTAAAACCGCAACCCCTAGCGCTAAGGCTGAAGCTGGCAAAGCCAAACCTAAGGCTAAAGCGGGCAATAAAGCGAAAAAAACAGCAGTAAAAGATCCGGCTAAAAAGCCAAAAGCCGCTAAGCGGAGTACGAGAAAGAAATAAATGAAAAAACAAGATATTATTTTTGGGATCCACGCAGTTGAAGCCCTGTTAAAACACAGCCCTGAGCGCATTATCGAGTTATGGCTGTTACAAGGCCGTGACGATGAGCGCTTAACTGTGCTGGCCAATCAGGCCAAAGCTTTTGGCACGACGATTCAGGTCGCTTCTCGTAAAGCCTTGGATGACAAAGCGGAAAGCAGCCAACATCAAGGTATAGTCGCGCGCGTTAAAGCGGCGAAAGTGTTGAATGAGCAAGATTTAGATGTGCTGCTTGCTAACACTGAGCAAGCATTTCTGCTGATTTTGGATGGCGTGACGGATCCCCATAACTTAGGCGCTTGCCTACGTAATGCTGATGCGGCTGGCGTACAAGGTATTATCGTGCCTAAAGACAATTCAGTTGGCTTAACGGCGACTGTGAGTAAAGTGGCATGTGGCGCTGCGGAAACAGTGCCTTTATTCCAAGTGACTAATCTTGCGCGCACTATGCGTCACCTGCAGGATAAAGGTGTGTGGATAGTAGGCACCGCGGGCGAGGCAGATTGCGAGCTTTATCAAGCCGATCTTAAAGGGCCATTAGCGATTGCCATGGGCGCGGAAGATAAAGGTTTACGCCGTTTAAGCCGTGAGTCTTGCGATTCACTGATCTCTATCCCTATGGCGGGTAGTGTGTCGAGCTTGAACGTATCGGTTGCGACCGGTATTTGCTTATTTGAAGCTTTGCGTCAGCGCCGCAGTTAATACGCTCACTCTTGCCTGATTTCGCACATGCGGTCAGGCTTGCAGTAACGATTTGTTGCAGTAACTATTTGTTTTAGTCAGCACTTGCAGTAATAAAAAGACCGATTAACTTTAAACAGTTAATCGGTCTTTTTATTGGTCTTTTTATATCAGTGCTTTGTCTAGGTTAACCGGATGGCTATCGGCTTCATCCGTTTGAACGGCTTCAGGCTCTGCTTGCTCGATATCGAAACTGAAGGCGAGTTGCTCCTCATCACTGTCATTTGCGTCGATAATATCGTCATCGACACCATCAGCCCCTAAATCATATTCCGCTTCATCTAGGTTAGCACCGGGCGTCATATGTTCTTGAATCGATTCGACATCAACTCGTGGGTCCAGCGCTGCCGCCAGTGGTGAAGAGACTAAGTCGCCCGTCGCCATTATGTAGTCTTGGGTGACATTAGTTTCGGCTTTTTGTTGTGCATGTACATAACGTAGCCGCACAAACAAGATTAAGGTACAGGCAGACATAAAGCCATATAGCATGCTGTTACCAAACCATTGCATTAACGTTGAGGCGATCAGTGGACCGATACTGGCTCCTAAGCCGAAGGTCAATAAGATAGTGGCGGATAAGCCGACTCGCTCATTCTGTTCGACTCGCGAGTTCGCCAGTGCTGTAGCAAGGGGATAGAAGGTGAAGCCCAAAATACCGAAGAGGAAAGTCATCACCAGCGAAATCACCGGATGATAGGGTGTTAAGGCGATGGCTAAAGCTAAAATGCCAAGCAATATGCAGTTAATACGAATCAGGCGACTGCGCGACATAATGTCGGACAGTTTCCCCATAGGCCATTGCGCCAGTAATCCCGCTAAAATCGTTGCCGTCATATAAGTAGCAACTTTTTCAGGCGGTAAACCTAAGTTACTCGCATAGGCGGGTGCGAGACCATAAAACGAACCCACTATCATGCTACCAATTGCGATGGTTGTGAGTGCCTGCGGCGCTTTTTTCCAGTAATGGACAATTTTGAGTGGGGCAGGAACCAAAGGCGCTGGGTGAAGGCGACGCGTGAGTGAAATAGGTACGATACAGAGTGAGAAACAAATCGCGATAAGCAGTAACGGTTCTAGACCTAATTCGGGGAAGATACTAATCGCGCCTTGGCCTAAGATCAAGCCGAAGTAAGATACGATCATATAGCTCGCGAACACTGTACCCCTTTGGTTACTTTCGGCCTGTTCGTTAAGCCAACTTTCGAGCACCATGTATTGGCACATCATGCCCATACCGACAACGAGCCTGAGGAGCAGCCAAACTGCTAGTTCATCAACGAGTGCATGACCCAATGCAGATGCGGCGACTATGCCAGCACTGGCAACAAAGGCGCGGATATGGCCCACTTGGGCAATAAGTCTATGACCAATCTTAGAGCCCGCCACTAGGCCAACATAATAGGCCGACATCATGCCGCCTATCCATATCTGTGGCACGTTCATCACCGAGAGCCTGAGCCCAAGGTAAGTGGTGAGCAAACCGCCGGCCAGTACCATTAACAAGGTGGTGCTATATAAAGAGGCGAAAGTGCGCAGCGGATTAGTCATATACAACTCCGAAAACACAAACAAGATTGATAATAAACCGTGAGTATATCAGGGGTTGGTGTTTATGTTGTGTTGCAAATTGTTGGTAAATCTTGATTAATTGCGCATTTTTGCTCAAAAAATTCTTAGATTATGCTGAAATAACTTGGGCGAGGGCGGAGGAGCTTTAACGTCGCCGCCAGCCAAAGATGACTTTGGCGACGTGTACTTGCTTGTATTGCTAAGGATTATCTAAAGCGGTTATCTAAAGGTATAAAGCAGGTTGAAGGTGGTGATGGTATCTGTCTGTTGGCTACCCTCTGGTACCACTTCAGTGTATTTGATGTTCATGCCGATTTTAAACGCCCAATCTTGGAACACCAGATTCTTGTAGTTCATGTCTAAGGTGAGGGTATTGTTGTTCTCGCCGACTTCCGCAGTTAAATCTGCATTGAGACTGCTGTATTCCTGCAGTTTTTGAGAAAACTTTGCAGCGGTACGCAAAATGACGTCTTTCTCAGCATCAGGATTGGGAATATCCACAGATTCTGCCGGTAAGTTATATCGGTAACCGGGGCCGATTTCAAGACTGAGTTTGGTCTTGTAGCTGCTGATGGCATTAAAACCGTAACCACTAGAAATAGTTGAGATTTGCGTGTAACTACCGAATTGATCCCAAGTAAAATCACCGCGTCCGAAGATGTAGCCTTTGGTCAGTTTATAGTTCGACTGGAGTTGGAGTTCGTATTTTTCTGAAGTTGTCTTGCTTTTTTCTGAGGCAAAGTAGGCTTTGAGCGTGGCTTCTTGCTTGGTTTGCTGGGTGTCGTAAATCAGTTGGGTTCGACCGTTAAAACTGCTGGACTCGGTATTGCCTGTATTCAGTTGCAAACCCGCTTCGATTTCTGCGGTAAAATCGCTGGGCGGTTCCTGGTAATCCGGTGGAACAAGCGCAAGCGCAGGAAATGAAAGGGAAAATAAAAAAATTGGCGCAATAACTTTTAGCATTATGTTTATTCTTGGTTAGCCGATGTCTGATGTCCGAATGTAGATGAAGCGCCATCATACCTGTATTGATTGGCGAGGCAAAGTTATTGCTTGAGTTTCTGGCTTGCTTTCTGTACTATCTCGCGCTCAAATCAGTCACTATTTTTCGTTCCTTGCCTCCATTTGGTTTGACTGAGCCAATACCGAGGCTACATAACCGTAAGGAGCAATAAATGCGTCATTACGAAATCGTATTTATGGTTCACCCAGATCAAAGTGAACAAGTACCAGGTATGATTGAGCGTTACACAGGTGTTATCACCGAAGCTAACGGCACAATCCACCGTTTAGAAGATTGGGGCCGTCGTCAACTGGCTTACCCAATCCTTGACCTGCATAAAGCTCACTACGTTCTGATGAACGTTGAAGCTAAAGCAGAGACGATCGAAGAGCTAGAAACAGCTTTCCGTTTCAACGACGCAGTTCTGCGTAACATGGTAATGCGTACTAAAGTTGCCGTTACTGAAGCATCTCCAATGGCTAAAGCTAGAGATGAGCGCGATTCACGTCGTGGCCCAGCTGGCGAACGCTCATACGATGAAGCTCACGCTGAAGAAATCGCTGAGTAAGGTAATCTGTGACCACCAATAACTTGGTGTTGTCAGGAACGATAACTCGTTCAAGACGCTTTAAAAGCCCAGCGGGTATTGCACACAGTGTGATTATGTTGGAACACAAATCGCAGCGTTATGAAGCAGATATGCTCCGCAACGTCTACGTACAAATTCAAGTGATATTGAGTGGCCCACGCTTTGAAAGCGTCGCAGAAGATCTGAAAGCAGGTGTGGAAGTACAAGTGCAAGGCTTTATGACGCTTCAACAGGGGCGCAATGGTCAGAACCGCTTAGTGATCCATGCCGAAAATGTCGAATTGAAAACTTAGGAGACTGTCAACATGGCACGTTATTTCCGTCGTCGCAAGTTCTGCCGTTTCACCGCTGAAGGTGTTGCAGAAATTGATTACAAAGATATCGTTACTTTAAAGAACTACATCACTGAAAGCGGCAAGATTGTTCCTAGCCGTATCACTGGTACTAGTGCTAAATATCAGCGCCAACTAGCTCGCGCTATCAAGCGTGCTCGTTATCTTTCTCTACTGCCATATACTGATTTACATCAGTAATTGCAGTATTCCTAATCGAATATAGAGGATTTGATAATGAACGTTATTCTGCTTGATAAAATCGCTAACCTAGGCAACTTGGGTGACCAAGTAACAGTTAAGGCTGGTTACGCACGTAACTTCCTTTTGCCACAAGGTAAAGCTGTTGTTGCTAACGAAAGCAACGTTAAAGTATTTGAAGCTCGTCGCGCTGAATTAGAAGCTAAATTAGCTGCTGAATTAGCTGCTGCTAACCTACGTGCTGAGAAAATCACTGCACTGGAAGTGGTTGTAATCGCTTCTAAAGCGGGTGATGAAGGCAAACTGTTTGGTTCAGTTGGCAACCGTGACATCGCTGATGCAGTGACTGCTGCTGGTGTTGAGCTGGCTAAATCAGAAGTTCGTTTACCATTAGGCGCTCTGCGTACTACTGGCGACTTCGAAGTTGAAGTTCAGTTACACACTGAAGTTAAAGCTGTTGTTAAAGTATCTGTGGTTGCAGAAGCTTAATTACGACTCGCTTTAAATATAAAAAGACACCGCCTCGGCGGTGTTTTTTTATGGCTGAAATTTAGGATTTGAGTGTATTTAGGTTTGGATATCGGCTCTGCGATGGATTTAATACGATTGGTATAATTGCTAGGTGATATACGCCTACTCATTCAATCTCATCATCCCAAAGTGTATTCGCTGCTAAAATACGAGCCCAAATAAAAGCCGCTTACTGCAGAACAGTGAGCGGCTTTTGGTTTAGAGCAACGGATTTAGCTCAAGGTATTAATTTCTCACTAAATCCAGTTCTTGGATTAGGTTATCGGCATGGTCGACTTCGTCCATCATCCACAGGATATAGCGGATATCCACGTGTACTGCGCGGGTGATGGTTGGGTTGAAGAACCAATCTTTAGTGATCGCCTCGTAGGTGGAGTCGAAGTTAAGACCTACTAACTCACCTTTACCGTTGAAGACGGGTGAGCCGGAGTTGCCGCCTGTGGTGTCAACGCTCGATAAGAAGTTAACCGGTACAGAGTTAAATTCTTCGGGTTTGTCTAAGCAAGAGAAGAGTCTGCAAATCCAGCCGCGAGGATCTTGATAAACCGACTTCACTAAATGATTGCCAAAACGTTGTTCGCTAATCGCATCGAGGAGTTTTTTCGGCGCATTATAGGGCTCAACGCCTGTGTGTTTTGCGACTATGCCATCAAGACGAGTAAACGGCTGTTTATAGAGTGCATCACGTGATTGATAACCATCAACCATGCCATAGCTGATCCGTAGCGTACCGTTGGCGTCAGGGTAGACTGGCCAGTTGTTTGCTTTGTAGTATTCGATCACGGCCGCCATATAATCAGGGCGAGCACTAGACAGCTTGCCGTCTAAGATTTTTTCTGACTTTTCCTGTGCCATATTGGTGTCGTAAAGTACTACGGCTAAACGAATAAAGGGATCTGCACTGGTTTCGAAAGCGCTAGCATCGGCATTCATCCACGCGAGGCGCTTAGCTTGGTCTGTGAGCGTAGTGAGTGAGTACAAACCATCGAGTTTGGCTGCGAGATCGGCATCTTTCGTGTTCACATTTAGCATCTCATCGAGCGCTGCCACGCGATTCGACTGACCTAGGTAAGCATTTAAATCCTGTAACCACAATGTCCTATCGACTTTGACATCGAAACTCGAATCGATCCGTTTAAGGCGCGAGCTCAGCATAGCAATATCACGTTCTTGGTAGCCTTGCTCACGCTCGGCATCGGGTTTTTGTTTTTCTTTAGCAAGACGGTAGAGGCTGTTTGCTGCGGTTAACAATGTGCTAGATTGGGCATTGGTAAAGTAGTAATTGCTTTGGAACGCTTGTTGCTGCTCGGCAAGTAACACTTCTAACTCAGCAATGAGGTTTTGATTTAGCTTAGGGTTTTGTTTAAGCCAAGCTAAAAAATTATCCTCACGACTTTGTTTAATGCCCACGATATCCGTAGCTTTAAAACCGGCAAGTAGACCGTTGAGTTTTTTCATCCGGTTGGCCATTGATGCCATATTGCCAGCGTACTTAATGGCGATGTCGGCATCTTTCTGTCCCATAGCCTCGATAGTATCAATTTGTAATTGATAGCGTTTAGCTTGGGTGGGATACAGCCAGTCGCTGGCAAACTTAAGCTCACTAGTGAGGTTATAGCGACTGGTTGAGCCTGGATAACCTGCGACAAACACGCCGTCACCGGCTTTCACGCCATCGGCGTTGATTTTAAGGTAACTCTTTGGCTTGTAAGGAATGTTATCGTCGCTATACGCGGCGGGTTTGCCATCTTTTCCTACGTAAGCTCGCAGGAAGGCAAAATCACCCGAGTGGCGTGGATATTCATAGTTATCGATATCGCCGCCGTAGGCACCGACACTTTCTGGTGGTGCATAGACTAAGCGTACATCGCGGATCATCAATTGTTTGATTAAGTAATATTCTAAGCCGTTATGGAAACTGCGGACATTACAGCGATAGTTAGCATCGGCTTCACAGCTTTTGATCAGTTCTTTGCTGTGATTTTGAATGTCTTCGTAACGGCTCAGCGGATCTTGGCTTAGGCCTTGATTGATTTGGGCAGTGACATCGGTTACTGCCTCTGTGATGTATAAACGTTCGTTAGGACCGGCAGAGGGTTCCTTGTCCATTGATGTCGCTAAAAAGCCTTGTTCGAGATAGTTATGTTCTTTCTTGGTGTTATATTGTATCGCCTTGAAGGCACAATGGTGGTTTGTCACAACTAGCCCTTGGGGGGAGACAAAACTGGCGGTACAATAGCCCAGCCCTACCACGGCGTTCATTGGATAACTTGTCAGATCGGCCAGTTTTTCGGCAGGAATATCGATTCCGCGTTCACTGAGTTTGTCTGCAATTGAAGGCATTTGATAAGGTTGCCATTGTCCTTCGTCGGCAGTTGCTATGCCGGATGTCAGTACTAAGGCCGCAACCAATGCAATACGCATGTTCTTTCCTTATTGATTGTTAGAGTGTCCGTTGGAATGAAATAACAGGCGAGTGTAAACATCCTGTTTGCTTGACGCGGGTTTTATATCATATTTTGTTAAGTTGTTGGAAATCGGGAGCGTTAATGTCACAACAAGGTGCTTTTAAGCCTAAAAGTAAGCCAAGAGATTTGCAGCTTGATGGACTCAAGCTGCCACCGCATTCTATTGAGGCTGAACAATCGGTATTAGGCGGCTTGATGTTAGATGCCGAAGCGTGGGACAGGGTAGCTGAGGCCGTCGTAAAAGATGACTTTTACTCCCGTTCACACAAGATGATCTTCTCTGCCATGCACAGATTGGTCGATTTGGGGCAGCCGATCGATTTGATCACGGTTTCTGAACAGCTCGAAGTTGAAAATCAATTAGAAGATGCCGGTGGTTTTGCCTATTTAGGTGAAATTGCCAAAAATACTCCCAGTGCGGGCAACATTTTATCCTACGCTGAAATCGTCCGTGAACGTGCCGTCGTTCGTGACATGATCCGCGTCGCGCACGAAATTGCCGATGCGGGTTACAACCCAGAAGGCCGCGACTCGGGTGAATTACTCGACCTTGCTGAGAGTAAAGTCTTTAAGATCGCTGAGATGCGAACCAATGCCAACGAAGGTCCCGAAGGAATTAAAACCATTCTAGAAAAAACCGTCGATAAGATTGAGCAGCTTTACAATAACCCCCACAACGGTGTGACTGGGGTGTCGAGCGGCTTTAACGATCTGGATAAGATGACCGCTGGCTTCCAGTCCGGTGACTTGATTATCGTTGCGGCGCGTCCTTCTATGGGTAAAACCACTTTTGCGATGAACTTGTGCGAACAAGCCGCAATGAATGAAGACAAACCTGTGCTTATTTTCAGTCTCGAGATGCCGTCAGAACAGATCATGATGCGTATGTTGGCCTCCTTGGGCCGCGTTGATCAAACCAAAATCCGTACCGGTCAGCTCGATGATGAGGATTGGGCGCGGGTTTCATCGACCATGGGTATCATGCTCGAGCAAGGCAAAATGTATATCGATGATGGTTCGGGCTTAACCCCGACAGAAGTTCGTAGCCGCGCGCGTCGTATCGCCCGTGAATACGGCGGTCTGTCGATGATCATGATAGATTACCTGCAGTTAATGCAGGTGCCCGCCTTGAAAGATAACCGTACCTTAGAGATTTCTGAGATTTCACGCTCGCTCAAGGCATTAGCTAAAGAGTTGGAAATTCCGATTATTGCTCTATCACAGCTTAACCGCTCGCTCGAGCAAAGGGCTGATAAACGCCCGGTAAACTCGGATTTGCGTGAATCGGGCGCTATCGAGCAAGATGCGGATCTCATCATGTTTATTTATCGCGATGAAGTGTATAACAACGATTCTCAAGATAAAGGTACGGCTGAAATCATTATCGGTAAGCAACGTAACGGCCCGATTGGTCGAGTGCGACTCACCTTCCAAGGGCAATTTTCGCGCTTCGATAATTATGCCGGACCTCAGTTTGAAGAAGACTAAATTGACGTTTGAAATAGTCGGTTTGTGTTTGCGGAAGATGAGCTGTGTTGATGTATTTTTTATCTCCGTGACTTTTTATTTCCTGAGTAAGCAAGGTAAATTTTGAACCCTTTTCCCCGTGCAGAAATTAGCAGTAGTGCACTGCAAACCAATCTCGCTGCGTTGCGTCAACAGGCCCCAGCGAGTCGCGTGATGGCCGTCGTTAAAGCCAACGGCTATGGTCATGGATTATTGAATGTCGCCCATTGTTTAGTCAGTGCCGATGGCTTTGGCTTAGCCCGATTAGATGAAGCCTTAGAATTACGAGCGGGCGGCGTGACAGCGCGTTTGTTATTGCTGGAAGGTTTTTTCCGCGCCACCGATTTACCTTTGCTCGTCGGGCATGATATCGACACTGTGGTCCACCATAGTTCTCAGCTGGAGATGTTGGAGCAAACTGTATTGTCTAAGCCTGTGACTGTTTGGCTGAAAGTGGATTCAGGCATGCACCGCTTAGGCTTTACGCCTGAGCAATTTTCAACGGTTTACGCAAGGTTAATGGCCTGCCCCAATGTGGCAAAACCGATTCATTTAATGACGCATTTTGCCTGTGCAGATGAGCCTGATAATAGTTATACCTCAGTACAGATGGCGGCTTTTAATAGCTTAACGGCTGGCTTGCCCGGATTTAGAACCTTAGCCAACTCCGCGGGTGCCTTGTATTGGCCGCAAAGCCAAGGCGATTGGATCCGTCCGGGAATCGCCCTCTATGGTGTCTCACCCGTCACGGGGGATTGCGGTGCGAATCACGGACTCGTACCTGCGATGGAACTGGTATCACAGTTGATTGCGGTGCGGGATCATAAAGCCAATCAGCCAGTGGGTTATGGTTGTTTTTGGACCGCGAAGCAAGATACTCGTTTAGGTGTCGTCGCAATTGGTTATGGTGATGGTTATCCCCGTAATGCACCGGAAGGTACACCTGTGTGGGTCAATGGTCGCCGTGTTCCTATTGTTGGCCGCGTCTCTATGGACATGTTGACGGTCGATTTAGGCCAAGATGCGCAGGACAAGGTTGGCGATAGCGCTTTGTTGTGGGGTAAAGCATTACCCGTAGAAGAAGTCGCTGAGCATATTGGTACTATCGCTTATGAATTAGTCACTAAGCTCACTCCAAGAGTCGCGGTTTGTTTGGCTTAGTTGAGCTTTATAACTTTATCTCGTGATGTTACCTCCATGAGTTCGACTCACGGGTTTAGTCTTCTCCTAGGTATGGTTTCGTCGACCTAGTCTCGTGAAATAAATCGCCTTGGCTTAAGCGAGTTAAGCTCAAAATGCAGCATTATAAAAACGGTGTCTTAAACACCGTTTTTTTATTTGTGGTAATCCTAGAATAAAGTTCCGTGATAAATCACTAGCATTATTCTTGCATTGGCTGACAGCAGTGAATAAAACCCTGTTACCTGCTAGTCCTTAGTTTGTTATTTGTTGAACGAGTAGGGCTTAGATAAGCGAATTTCACTTAAGTATTCATGTGTTGGCAGGGTGACTCGATATGTTTACGGATAGAGCCGTGCGAGTTGAACAGGTCTTAGACACAAATGAGAAAGTAGATAAACAGTAGCGGCATATTCAGATGATGTTAAACCAGCCGTTCTGATCTTTGTTATCTGACTTTAAATAAGCGAATGAAACATAAGAACCAGAGCGACAGGAGCGTTAATGTCATTTGAGCCATCTTGGCTTAGTACATTATAAGTTATTAGTTTTCAAAACATATTTCGATATAAGCAGTCCCATGTGGGCTGGTAAATGGCATAATAATCTTAGTGCCATTGGCTTTATGGGAAATGGTGTGGCCTTTTCCTGACACGACCATAGGGGTGGCCATTTCAAATTCATAGCCTTTTTGACCCAATAGATTTTTTGCGCCACCAGTCACCATATTGGTAATTTCACCCACTAAGTCAGTCACTTCCTCGTTAATTTTACCCGGGTTTTCGCCCAGCATATTCTGCATTATCTGCAAAACTAGCTTTTGTTCGAAGGTAATCGATAGTGATCCTTTTGTTTGAGGGCCAACGAGTCCAATAAGGCCTGACACATCCCCCTTTGCTAAGTTATCTGATTTGATTTGAGGTTTGCCCGGCGTCAAATCCATACTCGCCATAGTTGAGATGACATTGAGCAGAGATTGGAGGAAAGGATTAATAAAATTAACGTTCATGCCTAAGTTTGTCCTCTTTTGAGCCTAAACCATGGAGTAATGGCATGGCTTAAGGCTATTAGAAAAGTTGCTTATTGACAGCAATCTTGATCACACTCTTCAGCTTAGATGACACAAATGGAAATGTGAGGTTAATTTCACTATTTTCTTGTTATTTAGCGTAAAGAGCTTTCCATGAAAATGCTTAAAACGATACTGCAACAGCACATTTTTACATGATATCCACTCAGGTTAGAAGATGAGTTTCAATCTAAAGGTTGATAGTGCTGGTTACTATACTGCAAATTTAGGATCACGGTCATTTCAGTAGACGTTTAAAGTTTTAATGTTAAATTTCTTTATTTACAAATAATTATGAAATTTTAACCATAAATTTAGCTCAAATGATGCCTGTAGCATTTAACGATGATAAAAGCTGAAACTGTGATTTACATTAAACTTGAATGTAAATGATAATAATTATTGATCACACAAATGATTTTACATATATTAGCGGGCGATTAACAGGTGGGGGACATCTGTTACAGGGTTTAGTCCGCAACAGGAATGCTTTTAATGAAATTTGCAAAACGCCGCAATGGTCGAGTCGCACTCGGTGCCCACGTTTTAGGTTCGTTAACTATAGGTATGGCTGTATCAGCTACCCCTGCAATAGCAGCGGAGCAGGCACAAGTTGCTGGTAAGAAAGTCGAACATATTGAGGTTAACGGCGAATATTTGGGTTACAACACGCGCAAAGTTCAGTCTGGTAAATTTACTGATGATCTGCTCAATAGCGCTAAAACTGTCACTGTGATTAACCAAGATTTGATCAAAGACATCGGGGCACAAAGTTTTACCGATGCTCTGCGGGCAACCCCAGGTATTACACTTGGTACGGGTGAAGGTGGTAATCCCTATGGTGACAGACCGTTTATTCGTGGTTATGACGCTCAATCTTCGACGTTTATTAATGGTATGCGAGATGTGGGTTCCCAGAGCCGTGAGACTTTTAACATCGAACAAATCGAGGTGCTGAAGGGGCCTAGTTCAGTTTATAACGGCCGTGGTGCTGTTGGCGGCAGCATCAATATTGTGACGAAAAAAGCCCAAGCAGAAGATTTTATTAATGCGGATGTGGCGATTGGTACTGATTCCTTAAAACGCGCGAGTCTTGACGTTAACCATGTAATTGCTGATGAAGCTGCGGTGCGGGTGAACTTAATGGCACACGATGCCAATACACCGGGTCGTGATGAAGTCTCTGGTAATCGCTGGGGCATTGCACCCTCAGTGACCTTTGGTTTGACGACACCCACTAAGGTGACGTTGGAATACTATCATTTTGAAAACCATGACATACCTGATTATGGGATCCCCTATGATCAAGCAACTGGTGAGCCTGCCGATGTCGATCCTAATAATTTTTATGGCTTATTGTCGCGGGATTTTCGCGATAATAATGACGACACAGCTTCAGTGCTGATAAGCCATGACTTCAACAATGACATGCAATTTACCTCGACCTCAGTGTATAGCCGTAATACCAATTATTACATTGTGACCAACCCCGATGACACGACAGGCAATGTCGCCAATGGTTATGTCTGGCGTAATACTAAATCGCGCCACTCAGTGACTAAAACGCTCGCAACCCAATTACAGTTGGCGGGTGAGGCTAAACTGGCTGGATTCACCAACCGTTTTGCGATTGGTACTGAGTTTAGCAACGAGCGCACCAGCAACTTAAGTTATACGGTCGATACGGGGAATGGTCGTAATGCGGGTTGTAATGATGCACTGCTGGCTAATTACAATTGTACTTTGCTATCTAACCCTAACCCTCACGATCCTTGGGTCGGCAGCATAACACTAGGGACTGATGCTACTGTAACCGAAACAGACACTCGCTCAGTTTATGCTTTCAATACCATAGAGTTGAATGAATCTTGGATGATTAACGGTGGCGTACGCTGGGATGATTACAGCACTGCTGCACAGAACTCGACCTCATCACTATCCAATGACGATGATTTTTTAAACTACCAGCTATCAGTGCTGTATAAACCTGCGGTTAATGGCAGTATCTATGCGGCGTGGGGCACATCTTCGAATCCGCCAGGAACATCTAATGGTGATGGTTCAGATCGTCTTGGTAGTAACAATGAAGATTTAAAACCTGAAGATACTGAAAGTTACGAGCTAGGTACTAAGTGGGATCTCTTTAGTGGCCGTTTATCGCTAAATGGTTCAGTATTCCAAATCGAGAAAAACAACGCTCGCGTTGCAACTTCTGCTGATCGCAATTCACCGCAAGAAAACGTCGGTGAGCAGAAAGTGAAGGGCTTCGAAATTGGTTTTTCAGGTGATATCACTGAGCATTGGCATGGATTTGGTGGATACACCTATCTTGATGCTAGTCTAGAAAGTAATGGATTTAATGCCGCTTTCGATGGCAATCGTTTCCCTAATACGGCCAAAAATAGCATTAGTTTATTTACGACTTATGACATTACTGAGCAGTTAAATGTCGGAACTGGCGCCTACTATATGGGTCAGGTTTATGGTAATACCGCCAATACCTTATCGATTCCTTCATACTGGCGTTTTGATGTGGTTTCATCTTACAAGATGAATGACTTTCTGACGTTGCGCTTGAATGTGCAAAACCTAACGGACGAGCGTTATTACGATAAAGCCTATACCGCGCATTTTGCTAACATGGCGCCTGGACGTTTGGTCATGTTAAGTGCTGATATGCATTTTTAATGTTAGGCATTAGCTAATGTTACGGCAGCCTTCGGGCTGCCTTTTATGTTTTATAAACGCTATAAGTCATATTGTATTTTTGCCCTATGGAACCCTGAGATGCTGATTGAAATTCCTAATGTTTTCTCAAAACAAGAAGTGAGTCACTTACGCGAACAGTTAGATGCCCGCCGCTGGATAGACGGTAATCAAACCTCTGGCGCAATGGCGACAACCCGTAAACGGAATCAACAGTTAGACAAAGACGATCCCGTGGCTATTCGCATTGGTGAGCTGATTATGGAACGCTTACTGGCCCATCCATTATTTGTATCGGCGGCCTTGCCATTACAGTTTTATCCTCCCTTATTTAACCGTTATCAAGGCGGAGAAACTTTTGGTTATCATATTGATAATGCAATTCGCTCGACAAACGAGGGTATGGTGCGTACCGATCTTTCTGCGACATTGTTTCTCAGTGAACCAGAAAGCTATCAGGGCGGCGAATTAGTAATCCAAGATACCTATGGTCAGCAAAGTATTAAGCTTGCTGCCGGCTCATTAGTCTTGTATCCCTCGACGAGTTTGCATCAGGTAACTCCTGTGACCTCGGGAGAGCGTACCGCTGCCTTTATGTGGTTGCAAAGTATGGTGCGTGATGAAGGTCAGCGTCGTTTGCTATTTCAACTTGATCAATCGATTCAATCTTTGACAGCACAAACCACGGCAGAACAAGAGTTGTTTAATTTGACGGGGATTTACCATAACTTACTCAGGCGTTGGAGCGAGCTATAGTTTTGGCTCAGAGACAGGCTTCAATTCCAGCTCAAACTCCCCAAAGTGGTCAGTTTAGGATATAATCCGCTAGCTCTGAGGGGGCAATAAAACAGTAAACGTTAACTCGTTTACTGTTTTTCCATTTTTAAGCTTAAGGTTTATTGGTAATCTGCGGCTTAAATTAAGGTTCTTTACCCTTCTAAGCGATAACGTACTGGCAAATTTTAATTACTTGAGACGATAGTAACGTGTTGAAAAATAATCTTAATGATGGCCTACTGCTCGACCGCACCTTTTCCATTGCGCCCATGCTGGATAGGTAAGATTTTAATTTAACCATTTGATTTATATAAGGTGGTTAAAAGTGTGGTTCACTATAGGATCACCGATTTTAAAAAAGCTGTTTCATGGTTCCCCGCTGGTGATATGATTGCCCAATAAACATTGAGGTGATCTATGGATAGAAAATCTTTAATAATACTCGCGCTGATATTAACGAGCGGTCCTACTTTTTCGGTTAATGCCGAAGTCTATAAATGTGCTGATGGAAAGTATCAGGCCGATCCCTGTGATGAAAACAGTCAGCCAGTTGATTTAAGTGGCGTCGGTAGCTTTATTAAAAGCAGTGACAGCATTTCTCAATCAAGCGTTGGTTCAAACGCGACTTCTGATAAGAAAAAAGAAATCAGTACCTATATCGAAAAACAACGTGTTGCCCGAGAGATCACTCGGCTTGAGGCTGACCGCAAGCGGGTTATTGCGGCGCGTGACCAGCGCTTACGTAATCTGCGCGAAAGTCGGCAGTATGCGAATAACAACTTAGCCGGTGCAACGTGGCAGCAAAGCTTAGCTCAGGAACAAGTCGCTGCAGCCCAAGAGGCCGACACGCTGGTGTCATCTATCGATCGGCAAATAGAGCA
Organism: Shewanella hafniensis; assembly: GCF_019655335.1. Lineage (GTDB taxonomy): Bacteria > Pseudomonadota > Gammaproteobacteria > Enterobacterales > Shewanellaceae > Shewanella > Shewanella hafniensis. The sequence continues at coordinate 1,789 of NZ_BPFD01000015.1, read as the reverse complement.
ATTGCAAAAAGACCTTGAACGTCGTTAAGCAGCGTCTACTTTTTAGCAGATTGAATCTAAGTAAGTCGTAAATATCATTACGATATTAAAGTGATAATCCTTTAACTGAATCAGAGACGAGTCTTGCATCAGCCACCATATCATCGATTACGGTACTTATCTCAATAGCTTGATTCTCTCCATAGGATGTTTTTTCAAGTGCGGCTTGGATATAAGAGTCAATACTTTGGGTTATGTTTGAATTTTTCGTTATTACGGTAGCGATCTCTGCAGTGGAATGTGATGTGCGAGAAGCCAATTGTCTGACTTCATCAGCGACGACGGCAAAACCTCGACCTTGTTCTCCTGCTCTTGCGGCCTCAATCGCAGCATTAAGCGCAAGTAAATTGGTTTGGTCTGCTATGGCACTTATCGTTGAAATAATGGCGTTAACATTTTTTGCTTGCTCGTTCAATTGAGTTATCAAAGTACCAATATCCTCTACTGAATGATTAATAGCTTTTGAATTAGATAGCAAAATTTCAACACTATCTTTCCCCTTTGCAGCAGAGTTGACGGTCTGTTGTGCTGCTTGGTAAGAAATAAGAGCCGCTTCTTTTACTCTCATTGATTTTTCAACTCTATCAGTAATGTCACTAGCAAGTTTTATTATTTTTACTACTTCACCAGCGTGATTATAGATAGGATTATAAGTTGCCTCTAGCCATATGATACGGCCGTATTTATCAAAGCGCTTAAATAACCCCTTTTGAATATGTCCAGTTGCTAGGTCTCGCCAGAAATGAGGAGTTTCTCGGTAAAAAGTATCATCGCAGAATTGCCTGTGATGTTTCCCTAAAACCTCATTAAGTGAATAACCAAAGCAGTTTAAAAAGTTAGTATTAGCATCGAGAACTGTCCCGTCAGGACTGAAATCAATGACAGCCAATGATTTATCCATGGCATTTAATAATGCTTGATTCCTTTCTAACTCGATTTGTTCAGCTGTTACATCTGAAGCCACTTTTGCAATGAACTCAACCTTTCCACCGTTCATGATGGGAAAGTATGTCGCAGCTAACCAGACTGCATTGCCTTTTTTATTTTTTCGAATAAAACGTGCGCTTGTTGGAGTACCATTCGCAAGTGAATGCCATAGCTGGCGGTACTCAGGTTTTTCAACATCTTCAGGGAAGCACAGTAAGCTATGGTGTTTGTTTATGATTTCGCTTAGCTCGTAGCCAAGGGTTTGTAAAAGTATCTTATTTGCGAAGATCACATGTCCTGATGGTGTAAATTCAATGTATGGCACTGTCAGCTTTAGTGATTCTCTAAAAGCATTTGCTGAAGCCGATTGTGTCGTTAAATCTGAGACAGTTTTTGTAAAATGACTTTTAGAAACAAACATTGATAGCTCCAAACCATAAAGTGTCCATCTACTTTTAGTGCATAGTGCAAACAGAATCAAGTGATGGTAATTAAAAAATATGCTGTTAATACTAACGTTTAGGTTGTTTTATTAGTCAATAACTTAACGGTAATTTACATGCAAGGAAATAGAATTTTATTTATACGTACAAAGTATTTTATTGGTTCAATTAATCATCCAATATTCGATTAAATTTACAATCCAGTTTTAAAAATAAATGTGTTATGTGAAGCCAAATTGGATACCGTTCAAGGCGGTGTTTTTCAAGATAGTTGTCACTCTTTGTTTAAATATTAAGCTGCATTTATTACGCCTTCTTCTGGTGCCTTATCTGGGTTGAGTGTTACAGCGCCAACCGCTTCACAATTTCTGATCTCTGTA
>NZ_BPFD01000014.1 GCF_019655335.1 Shewanella hafniensis | reverse complement strand
ATTGAATTTGCTCAGAATAGAATTAACTATCGACCCAAAAAGTGTTTGAAGTTTAAGCAGCCTGCGGTGGTGTTTCACCAGTTAGCTGCTTAATTGTCGAGTGTCGCACTTCGGTGTTGAATTCGGGCAAATTGTTCCTTTAACGATACGGATCGCATCTTATTATTTCCCTACTCAACTTATAAAAAAGCCAGCCCTAAGGCTGGCTTTTTACGCGAACTAATTCAACTTAATTAGAACTTCACGTTCACTTTAGCATACCAGTACTGACCAGCAGTATCATATGACACAGGAATAGTGTTCATATCTTGGTTGTTAGTGATGTATGGAGGCTCTTCATCAAACAAGTTACGAATACCGACAGTTAACGCTGTATTGTCAAATACATAGTATGTACCTTGAACATCGTGGTACCAGATCGAATCTGCAACGTTGTCTAGGTTATCTTCACTTGCATACAAATCTTCGCCTTCAGACTGGAAGCGTGACTGCCAGCTAACAGACCAGTTATCCATAGAATAAGAGAAGTTCAAGTTTGTTCGTAACTTAGAGAATACAGCTAGGGTAGTTTCCCACTGATCCGCCGCTACTTTACCTGCTGCTTCAATTTTGTCTGCGCCATCAAAAGGCACGTAGTCATACTGGTCTAAATAAGTCCCGTTTAATGTTGCAGCAAAATTACCACTACCTATTTCGGTCTTATACGTAAAGTCAAAGTCATAACCAGAAGTTTCAAATGTCGATAAGTTAGCGTTGGTTAACAGAACACCTGCAACTGTACCAAGTGCAGAGCGATATGGTGAAGTTGCATGTGGCGCATCGCCAGTTAAACCTGGACCTTGAACGAATTGACATAATGGACTAGAGAAATTCTCTGAGCTCCAACAGCCATTAATCACGTTGTCTGTACCAGCTGTCCCGATACCATTGGTAATTTCGATATTGAAATAATCAACACTCATTGTGATGCCGATATCATGACTGTATACAAAACCAGCTGTGAAACTCTCAGATTCTTCAGGTTTTAAATCTGGGTTACCACCGACAACCGTACTCGATTGATTTGATGACAAATTAAAGTTACCAGGTAAACCTTCTGCAGCACAGTTTGCTTTAACAGTTGCCGATTGAGCACCGGTACCATAGGCTTTACATGGTTCAGTGTAGGCTAAGTTAGTTTCAGCTTGCGGAGCAAAAAGCTCACTGATACCAGGTGCACGGAAACCATCAGCGATAGTTGTACGGACTAATAAGCCCTCAAGTGGCACCCACTCTAAACCAAACTTAGTATTAGTAGAACTGTCATCTAAGAAATCGAAGTCAGAGTAACGAACCGCAGCGGTTGCACGTAAAGACTCAGCAAACGGTAAGCCTTCTAAAATTGGTAAATCAATTTCGGTGTAAAGTTCGTCTACCGAGTATTCACCAGATGTTGGCTCACCAGCCACTGAATAGATTTGACCAATTGACGCGGCGCCATCTGGTGTATTTGAATATTCTTCCCAACGTTTTTCGAAGCCCGCAGCGAACATTACTTCACCACCTGGTAATTCAAACCCTAGACCACCCGATATGTTACCTTGTAGTTGGCGAGTTTCACCCGTAACCACTGGTGAGTTTGGCACTAACATGTAAGACAACATTTCAGGAGTGAGGGTATTTTCTTCTAATATGTTCCAAACTTCCGGACAATCAGAATCAGCCGCACACAGATCAGGATCTAGCAGAGTATCAACACGAGTCGGGTTAACACGACCAGTATCTAAACGTGTATCTACATAACGAGCGAAGTTATAGGATAAATCCCAATCATAATTCCCTAACGACCCTTCGAAACCAAACACCATACGATAATCAGAGAAGTCTTGTGAGAAACCACGCCCACCCGTTTCAGACAAACGACGAACCACATAAATATCTTCACCAGCTACGTTATATGGGTTAGATGCAGGCATCAATGGTCCCCAAAATGTACCTTCAGGCGCCATCAACTGATCTGACTGACGGTTAGTGAAACCACCTTCAATAAATGTTGATAAAGTATCAGTGATCTCATATCGCCCCGCCGCATTAACGCTAAACACTTCCTGTGGGGTGACCATATAACTAGCAGGAGAGAAGTTATATGCATCTTTTGTAGGATCAAACAAACGAACTTGGCCTGTCGTTTTATCTTTTACATAACCATCAGCTGTTGGCGTTCCATCTGCATAGAAGAACTGTCCTTGTGGAATTGTGCCAGAACCACCACAATATTTACCATCAGCATTTTCAGAAATAGGACACGCAGAAAAATCACGATCTCCCTGTCCAATAGCTTTTCGATCTGTATATTGCAGAGATAAAACTACATTACCGCGCTCAGATGAAGTTCCTGTTGTTAATGATAGTAATGTTTTATCACCATCACCTTCACCTGTAATGTCATACTGAACATTAAATTCAGCACCTTCAAAATCTTTCTTAGTAATAAAGTTGATCACACCTGCGATGGCATCAGAACCATAAACAGTTGATGCACCATCACGAAGAACTTCAATTCGTTCTACATATGCTGTAGGTATAGAGTTCAAATCACCAGAAGCAAATCTTCGTCCATTAATTAAAACTAATGTACGACCGGAACCTAATCCTCGCAATGAAGCTGTTGCATAACCACGACTACCATTATTTACAGAAGAACCTTCAGCACCTCCGTTAATTGCGGGTATATTTTGCACAAAATCTTCTAATGTCACAGCACCAGAAGCAGCAATATCCTCTGAAGAGAACACAGAAATAGGGCTAGCAGTTTCTAAATCAGTACGCTTAATACGCGAACCAGTTACTTCGATACGCTCAACTTTTGCTGCAGGCTCTTCAGCAGCGAAAGCTACTGGAGCACTCAATGTAGCGGCTGCCACACCGCCGATCAATGCGCAACGCACTGAGCTAGCTAAAAAATTGTTCTTATACATTGTCTATCTCCCTGGATAAATCGTGTTTTTCTTATATTCTGCATCTACATCTATATGTAGATAGCGTAAATTGCTCTATCGCAACCTGAGTTGCAACCATGTCAATATCGAGAGCAATAAAATCACATTTGAAACACTTAATCAACAACTCATCCATAAATAATACACTCGTACCATTTTAGGATGCCTCGTGTGATGGTTATTTGTACATAAGTCGTTTTAGGGAATGAGATAGCTTAAAATTACAGCATAATTGCATGAGCTCGATTCGGCTGGCAGGAGAGACTAAGACTTAAATCGTCGGAGATGCTATTACTGAGTTTAATCGCGTTATGAATGCAAAAAGCCCGAAACTTTATGCTTCGGGCTTTAATATCATGCTGACAAGCACCACAATCCTAAACAATAGCCTTGCTGCCTATGGTTAGAATATGCGCGAATCCGGTTTACAGAGTGTAACGGATACCGATTGCGATACCGTCATCTTCAGAAAGCGACATTCTGGTTTCATGTTCTCCAGAAAAATCACTGTAATCTTTACGTGCTTCTACGTACAGCACCGTGTTTGGGTCCCATACAAAATGCAAACCAACCACGACAAACTGACGTTTGAACTCATCGTTAGGATCGGCATTAAAGTTAGGTTGAATGACGTAGTCTTTACCGGCATCAAGCACGTTGTAAGAAATGAATGGGCGTAGGCCATTGTCAAACTTGTATGAAACTAAACTTTCAATACCATAGGCATCTTTGATCAAACGACCAATATTATCAGTGTCATGGTTTTCTTGTCTGTTAAAGTTCGCTGCGGCATATAAACCATCGTTATCGAAGTTACCCCAAGTGATACCTGCACCGTAGATAAGATCAACCGCTGTGGTTTGTTCGCCGTTACCAAAACTCACATCAAACTCACCACGGTTAACACCCGCAGTTAGAGTCAACATATCAGTGGCTTTATAGGTCAGTGCGCCACCATAAGTATAATTGTATTCTACTTGTTGAGCTGCTTTATCACCGCTTTCCCAGTTCGCTTGACACTGAGCTTGTGAAATATCATCCGTTGTATCACAGGTATAGAAGCTGCTGTTTTTTAACTGCGCTTGAACTGCGAAGCTAACATCGCCAAAGGCATTGCGATACTGGACCGTTTTATCACCACGACCCACGCCGTTTACCGCGCCGTCATCTTTGTTATAAGTGTAAACACCTGCAGTGTTGCCGTCCCACACAAAACCGTAGTTAGTGTTGTAAACGACATCGTACCAAGCGCCCCACTGCTTACCGATAGTCAGTGTTCCATAAGTGTCGTGGGACAGACCTGCGTAACCTAAACGGTTATAGAAGAACTCTTCTTGAACAGATTCGAAGCGATTGTTATAGACAATATCGCTATTACCAACTGGATTCACACCCCATTCCAATTTAGCAAAGGCTTTCCAACCGTCAGTCAACTCACGATTAAAACCAAAATTAATGCGAGATGCGCCGTTAACAACCTCTGTTTCCCCTTGAGTGTTGATCACGCGTGCATCAATAAAACCACCGATTTCTACGGCATTTTTATTATCTTTATAGATCTCGATAGCTGAGACTGATGGTACTAAAAACGTGGCTGCAAGCGCAGTTGCTACTAACGTCTTGTTCATTTGGTGCTTAACCTTTTTTTGTTTATGTTTTGCCAACGTCATTCCGTTGTTATATTTCCTTACAATTTCCACTTAAAGGGTAGCAAATTTTCAATATCCCCTCAAAGCGAAACCTAAAGAATATGTCGATTAACATCACAAAAACAAACCAGTTAACCTCTATAAAACAGGTTAAAACGCTACACTCGCCACTTATAGCAACACATGAAGAACATTAAAAACACTATATTAACAGCAACTGCTTTGACGTAATATCCATGTAGTTTAGTTTCATTATCGAAAATACCGGCTCTGCAATAGGGCCAATTTGCTTATCAATGTAGTATTGGTAATCAATTGGTGACGTTCTGTACAGTAAGGGTTCCGGTCCATTTACAGTAATCAGGTAATCAATTTGCGCTCCACGCTTGCCAAAAGTGTTGTCACCTGTTATGCCACATAGTTGCTGGGCGACTTTAACATGTGGTGAAGATTTAGCCGTGTAATCTTCGATATTGCGCCGCATGCGTTTACGAAATACCAAATCATTATCCAACTGACCATCAAGCAATTTTTCAAACACGCTGGCTAAATAAACACTGATATCCCTTTGGTTAAACATTCGCTCATAGAGTGACTCTTGGACTTTGCGCGCTAAGGGACTCCAATCACTGCGCACTTGTTCCATACCTTTAAAGATAAGCTCAAGTTCATCGCTCGCATTGCGCCACGCGCCAACATAACGCTTTTTACTGCCTTCTAATGAGCCTCTTAAGGTTGGCATAAAGAACTGCTCGTAATGCCGTTCAAACTGTAACTCGAGAAAACTCTCAACTTGGTGATCAGCACAGATCTTAGACTGCCACTTAGCATTGATATCCTGCGCCAGAATGTTACCCAAGGCGTTAATGTCTGAGAGATCAGGCTCGCTGCCAAGCCAGACAAAGGTCGAATCCGTATCGCCATAAATCACTTGATAGCCCATCTCTTCTATCCATGCGCGGGTTTGTTTCATGATTTGATGGCCACGCATAGTGATCGAACTTGCTAACTTTGCATCATGGAACACGCAGCCTTGAGAACCTAAAACCCCATACAGCGAGTTCATGATAATTTTTATCGCTTGGGATAACGGCGCATTATGTTCACGCTTGGCCTGTTCTCGCTGCTCAGATAAGGTTTGGATAAGCTTAGGTAAAATAGGCTGTTGCCGACTGAAACGGCCGCCGAGAAACCCCGCAACACAGTCAGACTCCGGCAACTGCAAGCCTTCAATCAATCCCTTAGGATCGATCAAAAAGGTGCGAATAATGGAGGGATACAGACTTTTAAAATCGAACACTAAGATGTGTTTATACAGACCCGGCACAGAATCCATCACGTAGCCGCCAGGACTTTCAATGCCATCACTGGCAGGCTCTGCTGGAGCGACATAACCCGCTCGATGTAAATGCGGTAAATACAAATGATTAAACGCCGCCACCGAAGCCCCTACTCGCCCAAGTTCTAAACCTGTCAGCTCTGCACGCGCGAGGGCAAAATCCCACAATTGAGTGTGAGTAAAAATATCCCATACTAGGCGGCTATCGGTAAGATTGTAATGCGCTAAGGCTTGTTTATCGGTCTTAAACAGCTGGTCAATTTCTTCAACGCGATTATCGACGTTATGAATGGCCTTGCCTTCACCTAATAATTGCCGCGACACAAATTCAAGCGAGAAACGCTCAAAGTGATAAAAAGCCGCCTTAAGCCAATCGATACCATCGAGTACCACACGGCCCGGTAAGACTAAGGTTTCTGGGCGAAATTTATTATCAACCTTCCAATCGAGCTTAGCGCCACCGCGGCCAATGGTGAGTGGAATACGGTGTAATAATGCACGGCGTGACAATAGCGCGAGATCGAAGCTCACCACTGACCAACCGATAATAAAATCAGGATCAAACTCATGGAACCACGCGATTAATCGATGAATAAGTGCAGCTTCATCGACCACCCATTCAATATACTCGGGGGCGTTTGATTCAGCTTCGCCCACCATAATCACTTTTTCATAAGTCTGCTTGAGGCTGCCTTGCCCCTCGGCTTGGCTACTGTCTTGACCATATAGCGCCACCGAATAGAGTAAGCCCTCAAAGCTGCATTCAAAATCCAGTGAGATACAGCGTAAATTCACCGCCGTTAAAGGGGCAATACTCTTTGCCCGCTCGGCGATAAACACCGGCAACGAGTTAGCCTTAAGACTGTCGCTAGTCGGCGCAGAGAAATGCCCTAAAAATGCCACATCCAGCGCCACAAACCGCTCGATTAAATAACGCTGTTCGGGCCGAATATCCGCTTCAAATAAGGGAATGTCGGCATCTTTTGCGATGCGCTGTAAGGTACGTAAGCTGTTGCTCGATTTAGCATAAACTCCACTGACGGAGCCGCCTTTAAAGCTTTTGAGTGCTAATGGCACAAACCGCAATGCTTGACCCGGCGTTTGTAACTGTAGAGCCGCCACATCCGTTTGATGACAAAAACAAATGTGTTCGGTGCCTTGCACTTCCACCAGCACAGGGCCTTGGGCGGTCGCCAGATAATACTGCAACACTAAACTCCCATGACGATGAATCGCATGGCGTGTTAAGACTCGACCTTGTACACTAACGGCCGTTGTTGCCTTAGGCTTCATCGCATGGGTTCCCAAATCGTATAGCTACTCAATTTAAATGCCGCCAAATGGCAGAAAAGTTTCTTAGGCTATGCAATCACTGTTATTATGTACAGCATTAATTCGATAAAGTAGTGACGCATGTTACCTGACAATGTAAAAACCCAGATCCGCGCCATCTATAAGGATATCGCTACCGCCTTGCCTCATTTTAGGCCGCGCCGCGAACAAAACTATATGGTGGCGGAAATCTCTAAGACCCTCGCCGGCGACTATGACAAAGATAGACGCATCATAGTGGTCGAAGCAGGCACTGGTATCGGTAAATCATTGTCTTATATTCTCGGTACCATTCCACTGGCATTAGCGAGCAAGAAAAAAGTCTGTATCGCCACCGCGACCGTCGCCCTGCAAGAACAATTACTGCATAAAGACTTGCCCTTCTTCCTTGAGCAATCCGGCTTAAATTTCCGCTTTGGCCTAGTCAAAGGTCGACAACGTTATGTATGTCTATCGAAACTGGCGATGCTCATCGGTGACGACAACAGTACACAAATGGCCATGTGGCAAACTAAGCCTGACAATAGCCAAGTGGCTATGATGCATGGCCTGTTAAAAGACTATAACGAAGGTCGCTGGAACGGTGAAATCGATACCTTAGCCGTACCGCTGCCCGATCACCTGTGGCAACAAATCGCCTGCGACAAACACAGCTGTCATCGTCAAGTCGCCAGCCACAGAAATTGCCCGTTCCATAAAGCCCGTGAAGATGTCGATACCTGGGATGTACTCATTGCCAACCACAGCTTGTTATTCGCCGACTTAGAGCTCGGTGGCGGCGTGATATTGCCCGATCCAGAAGACGTGTTTTATGTTATCGACGAGGCACATCACTTACCGATTGTGGCGCGGGATTTCTCCAGTGCACAGGCCACGCTGAGGGGCGCATGCGACTGGCTCGAAAAAATTGGTAAAACCTGCGCCAAGTTACAAAACCAAATAAAGAGCAACAATATCATCGCCCCCGCGCAGGCAATGCAAGATCATTTAGGCGATCTTATCAGTCAGCTCAATCAAGTGGCCCACTACTGCGATACCCAAACTAAGCACTTTGCCAATCCTGAAAACCGTCTGCGTTTTGAGCACGGCAAACTGCCGGACTCATTACTCATTCTGGCTGAAAACCTTGCTGTGACCGCTAATCTTGCCCTCAAACAGTTTAATAAAATGCTGTCACTGTTGGCCGAGGCGATTAAAGATGGCGACATTCCTAAACATCAATCCGAAGCACTGTTAGCCGAAACCGGATTTATGCTGCAAAGGCTCGAAAATCTACAAAAATTGTGGAAGATGATGGCCAAGGAAGATAAACATAAAGGTGCCCCTATGGCGCGCTGGGTTGAGCTCATTACAGGAAAACAAGTGGATTATCTGTTTAGCGCCTCGCCTATCGAAGTTGGCTTTATGCTGGAATCTATGCTGTGGCAAAAAGCCGCGGGCGTAGTCTTATGCAGCGCCACGCTGCGCGCACTCAATAACTTCGACCATTTTGTGCATCAAGTCGGGTTATCACTCAACGATGGCAGCCGTTATTTAGCCTTACAATCGCCCTTCGATTATCCCAATAACGCCACGCTTTATTTACCCAAAATGCGTACCGAGCCGACGGACGATGCCTATACGGCAGAACTTGCCGAGCAAATCATTACTCTGATTGAAGGCGAAATGGCCACCTTAGTGTTATTCGCATCCTACTGGCAGATGGAAAAAGTAGTTGAATTACTTGAGGGTAAACTCACCACTGAGCTACTTATTCAAGGCAATGCGCCACGGCAGCAGTTGCTCGAAAATCATAAAGCTAAGTGCGATAAAGGTGAACCGAGCATATTATTCGGCACCGGTAGTTTCTCCGAAGGCCTCGACTTACCCGGCGATTATCTGACGAACTTGATCGTCACTAAACTGCCCTTTGCGGTGCCAACCTCGCCAGTTGAACAAGCCCATGCGGAATATGTCAAAGTCAAAGGCGGCAATCCCTTCTTGCAACTGACTATCCCAGATGCTTCACGTAAGCTTATTCAGAGTTGTGGTAGATTACTGCGTAAAGAACAAGATTATGGCCGAGTCACCATTTTAGATAGGCGGTTAGTCACTAAACGCTATGGCAAGTCCTTGTTGGACGCCTTACCGCCCTTTAGACGTGTCATAGAGTAGGATTAAAATTTGGAATTGTTACTCGAGCCCAGTCATTGGGCCCTGTTGGCAGTTATAGGTCTTATCGCTGGATTCATCGATGCCGTCGTAGGCGGCGGTGGCCTTTTGTCGATCCCCGCACTGTTAACCTTAGGCATTGCACCGCACACAGTACTAGGCACCAATAAATTAGCCGCCAGTTTTGGCTCTTCAATGGCGGCGTGGACCTATTATCGCCAGCACCTCTTTAAACCCTCGTTTTGGTACATGGCTTTTATTGCCACCTTTATTGGCGCAGTCTTGGGCAGTTTTTTAGTCTATTTAGTCGATACCCAATGGCTCGAAAAAGTCCTGCCCTTGCTGATCATTGGCATTGCCATATACAGTTTAGTCAGCCCCAATGCGATATCGGACGTTAACTGCCAAGCCCCAAGCAGCAAACCACCTGCCAAGCAACAATGGCTACAGGGACTCGCTTTAGGCACTTATGATGGTTTTGCCGGCCCAGGCATAGGCGCATTTTGGACTGTCACATCCGGCTCTTTATACAAGCTGCCTCTACTACACAGTTGCGGCCTTGCCCGTGCAATGACCTTTACCAGCAACTTGACCGCATTGACTATCTTTGGCTGGCTTGGACAGGTAGAGTGGCAAATAGGTTTGTGGATGGGATTGTGCATGATGTTAGGCTCATTTATCGGCGCCCGCTGCGCGATTAAATTTGGCATGCCCTTTATTCGTCCACTGTTTATTTTGATCGTGCTAATGATTGCAGCGAATTTGGCATGGAGCGCATGGTTGTGAACACCCAACAATTACTGGTGATGCTGAAAAATCAGCTCAAAGCGCTAGAGCAAGAAGTACTGCAGCACGATAATCGACTCGCGCCGCCGCAGCGCAAACTCCTGCAAGAAACGGAGCGCTTTAATCACTCGCTGTTTGTCCAACACGGCGCCCAACTCGGCCCCTGTATTGAACAAATTCGTAGCAGCATTATACAGCTCGAAAAACAAATTAAGCTCAAACTCGCCCCCCAGACGATTGCCCTCAGCTGCGAGCGGATCCAAGACAGATTCACCGCCGTCAAACGGGCCTTGCTAACGACTTCTATCGACATTAAGTCTAAAACTCAACAGCGCGCCAGTAGTCGCGCCCGTTTTGCCGAGCGTCAGAATCAGTCTCACCAAGCCAGCGGTTTCGATTGGATCGCCAATAACGTGATGCAAAATAGTCACGAGATCTATGAAGAATTGAACAAACACCTGAATTGGGCGAAAAAATTTGAACAAAAAATTGAAGAAATGGAATCAAAACTTGAAAACTGTCATAGTGCTGACAAAATAAAATTGCAAAATGACATCCTTTTGATGCATCGTCGTCTAGGAAAATGCAGGCAAGCTATTAGTTATATAGAAGATCGCATTCAAATATTCGAACGTCCGTATCAGAGTAATAATCGTTAAGGAGTAACAATTGAAATCACTTTTGCCAATCAGCAGCCTGCTAGTATTACTCGGTTCTGCTTCAGCCTTCGCCGCAGATCTCAACATTCCGATGTCTTTTGAGTACCTTGCACTCGATGGTAAAAAAGTCGAGTCCAGCGTATTCAACCATAAAAGCAGCTTAGAATTGACACCTGGCACGCATAAAATCGCCATTCGTTACCATGAGATGGTAGAAGACGATTTTAGCGATAGCCAAACCTTTGTTAAATCAGCCCCTTTCATCGTGACCTTAGACGTTGATGGCGACTATCAATATTACCTCCAAGCCGCCGAAGGCAAAGTCGTCAAAAAGCCAAAAGTTTACGCGCAAAACCCACAAATCAAATTGACCCGTAGCGACAAAGGCAACGTCAATTTCCAAGTGGTGAATACCAATTTAGAAGAAGAAAGCTTTGTCTCTCGCCTTTTCAGTGGTAATCAAGCTGTTGACGTATCGGGAACTGCCGCAGCCGCAACCGGTGCTGCAGGCGCAGTAGTAGCCGTTGCACCAGCACCCGTAGCGACATCGGCGACCGTTAGCGCGACGTCACTCACTGCCCCCGTAGACACCTCTAAAGCGACAGCCGCTAATCCACAACAAATGTTGCAATACTGGTGGCTACAAGCGGATGAGAAAACGCGTAAAGAATTTATGAGCTGGGCAATTTCACAGCTGTAACGACTTGAGATAACGAGGTTTAGTCAATATTGACTCTGATCCCACTGGTTTATCACGCCAGCTATTCCAAGCTGGCGCTTCCTCCTCACCACAGATTCCCTACAACCAAATACGCGCATTTACGGCAGTACTTACTCGATAATCAGCTGGCCACACCAGCCCAGTTTCATACGCCAACGGCCATGACAGCACAAGATGTAATGCAAGTGCATCAACGCGAGTACGTAGAGCAGTTTATCGCGGGCACTTTGCCAACTGCAGCGCTTAGACGGATTGGTTTTCCGTGGAGTGACGCCTTAGTCGAGCGCACCTTGCATTCTGTAGCTGGCACCACACTCACTGCTTCATTAGCCATAAATCAAGGTATTGCCCTGCACCTAACGGGTGGCTATCATCACGCCCATTACGATTTTGGCAGCGGCTATTGTATTTTCAACGACCTTATCCTCGCGGCAAAGAATGCTATCGCGAGCCAACAAGTACACAAGGTACTGATATTTGATTGCGATGTGCATCAAGGTGATGGCAGTGCAACCCTCAGCCAGCGACATCAAGGCATAATCAGTTGCTCAATTCACTGCAAAGAGAACTTCCCAAGTCGTAAGCAGCATTCCCACCATGATATTGAGCTGACCAAAGGCAGCGATGACAATCTGTATCTCGAAACCGTGGAGCAAACACTCGCCTTACTCATCCGCATCCACCAGCCAGATCTCATTCTTTATGATGCAGGGGTCGATATCCATCAAAATGATGATCTCGGCTTGCTTAATATCAGTCAAGAAGGGCTATTCAGACGGGATTTAACTGTGTTATCAATGGCAAAATCGGAAAATATTCCAATTGCAGCCGTGATAGGCGGCGGCTACAGCAGAGACGCACTACAATTAAGCCAAAGACACAGCCAACTTTTTATTGCGGCAAACCATTTGTGGTAGCAAACTCAATGAAAACCGTCATGGAGCATAACGATGCAACTCGAAATCCGTAATTACTACGAAGTTCTTTTAATGGAAATATTGTCAGATGAAGGACTTATGGACGAGCTTCCTGAAGACTATCTCGCCGACTTATGTTGTGTGACCTTAAATCAACTGCCTGTGCGCTACATACGCCACCTCGTCGATACCTACTTCTTTGAAGACTATAACGAGTTGCAGGAATTAAAGCGTGAGATCCAAACCGCACTCGAAAAGTCCCGCGCCTTCCTTAAACAAAATCTGCAAAAAAGATTACAGGAAGAAGCCGAAGCCAATCGTTAATCTCGAAAAAGACTGACTGATAAGAGTATTTTAGCCAGTGCAGTGGCAGGAAAGAGACAAACAATGGATTATCGTATTGCGTAAAATATTCACGCTAGAAAGGATCAACGGCAGAAAACAGAAATAGTCAGTTCGTTAGGATGTTGAATTAAACAAATTGATTAGATATAGAAACTGAATAAATAAGTTAAAGGGATAAAACAGAGGGGATAATCGAATTGGAGGTTCCCCTAGAGCCGACACCCCGGCACACGAGTCGCTTGCTGCGGTTGCTCCCTTCCGGGCCTGGCCGAGTTCACAAGTTATCATTGCGGGGGGACCCTAGGGTCACCATAACTTCGAGCATTACTTTGAAAGAGATAAACCAAAGTGCTTGCTTGAACGCCGAGGATTATCCCCCATGCCCTCTAAGGGATCAAGCGCTAATCGACAAGATCTGTTAATATCCCGCCTAACTGCACAATCTATAAGCAAGTGAAGTGAATGAAATGATAAAAGCCTGCAAATGCAGACTTTTATAGACATTTCCCTGAGTTTCACTGTGTCAAACTTGGCATAAAGAAAATTCAACAAGAGTAAAACTCAATACATAATGCAGCTCAATCATCGCCAGAGATAATTACAACTGAATCAAATGACGATTCTGCTCAATCAACTTAGCCCCAACACCAGAGACATTGGCTAAATCATCGATTGCATTGAACTTACCATTTTTGGTTCGGTAATCGACAATCGCTTGCGCCTTAGCGGCACCAATCCCTTTTAGCACTTGTAACTGCTCGGCTGAAGCCGTATTGATGTTGACTTGAGCAGCATCTGGCATGGCTTTCTTCGCATCCGATGCCATATCGCTCGCCTCAGTTTTGGCCTGAGTCTGCATTTTAGCGGCGGCTTTAGTCGGGATGTCTGCGGCGATTGCTGGCGTTGCCAAAAAAGCCGTTAATGCCATGGCACTCATAATCGCAGGTATACATTTGGTGATGTTCATAACTCTTCCTCTATTCCATGAATTGCGGCCTCTCTTCCTACTTCCGTGGCCTCAAATCAAAAATAGTCCATGCTGTTATGAAATACCAAATCGGCGCCACAAATATTCACCCTAGCTAAACTTCGCCTGTTAAGCCGATGAACCTAGACCTAACCATAGAAAAAGGGATGCTAAATCGCATCCCTTTTATCATTCAAATAGTTGGTGGTTTAAATTAGTGACACTCGTTAAGCTAAACGCGCGAGTGCTTGATTCAAGTCGGCGATAATGTCGTCACAATCTTCTAAGCCAATAGAAATTCGCAGCAGATTATCACCAATGCCAGCCGCCGCTCTCGCCTCTGGCGTATAGGGAGAGTGCGTCATCGACGCTGGATGTTGAATGAGGGATTCTGCATCGCCTAGGCTCACCGCAATAGAGAACAAGCTTAAATGCCCCACAAAGGCCATAGCCTCCTCTAAATTTGCCGCCAGTTCAAACGCGATCACCCCACCAGCACGTTTCATCTGCTGACCAATGAATTTATGCCCTTGATGAGAGGCAAGTCCGGGATAATACACGCGGTTAATACTGGGATGTTCGGCTAAAAATTCGGCCACGCGCTGGGCACTATCGCAATGGCGCTGTAAGCGCACATCTAAGGTTTTAAGGCCACGCAAGATCAGCCAAGCATCGTGTGGCGATATCACAGCGCCAATATCTTTTAAGATTTCATACTTCACTTTATAGAGCTGCTCTTCACTGCCACACACTATCCCCGCAATCACATCACCATGACCATTGAGATATTTAGTCGCACTGTGGATCACCAAGTCGATACCAAAATCCAGCGGCCGCTGTAGTAATGGAGTCATAAAGGTATTATCGACAATACTGACCAACTGGTGGCGTTTAGCAATAGTCGCAATTGCCGCTAAATCAAATACCTGTAAATGGGGATTCACTGGGGTTTCACAGAAAATGACCTTAGTATTGGATTGAATCGCCGCTTCTATTTCTGCTTCCGATGAAAAGTCCACTAGGGATACTTCAATACCAAAGCGAGCGAACTGAGTCGTCATTAGCGCATAAGTACAGCCGTATACGGCATTAGATGCCACTAAGTGATCGCCCATCTGCAAGTTAGCCAGTAATGCGGCGGATACTGCGCCCATACCAGATGCGGTTGCAGCGGCGGCTTCTGCCCCTTCTAAAATCGCCATTTTACGTTCAAGCTCGGCGGTTGTCGGATTCCCTAAGCGCGTGTAAATATACCCCGGCTCATTACCCGCAAATCGCTCACCGCCTTGCTGTGCAGACTCAAACACAAAAGTTGCACTTTGATATAGCGGCGTCACTAAGGCGCCAAAGGCCTCACGCTCATGGCCGCCATGAATAACCTGTGTTGCCGCTTTCCACATCTTGCCTGACTCATCTTGCATACCTAGCTCCTTGTAATTGGCCTTGAGCGGTTCCCGTTCTTGATTGATTATTGGTATGGAACACTCAATGCCCGCATTATGGACAATCCAATAGATAAGTTAATGAAACATTAGCCCTATCGAATAAGCCCTACCATAACGCGGCCAAGCACTTAAGCCAGTAGTGTGGTGAAAATAGCAGCGCGCCAAGTGTAATTAACTTGTTACATAGCACTTTTCAGCCGCACTTGGTCATACTCGGTACCTGCAAAAAATCATAAAAAAATGCGCTAAGGAACAAGTCAATTAGCGCATCTACTTTCGGCCGATTTAAATCGGTTAATTATTTGATATTAAATAATATCTACTCTTTAGATTTATCTTTAGCTGACAGAGGTACTTTGTCATCAACATCGGCGAACTGGCCTTTTAATGCGTCGCGGCCTTCCTTGGTAAACAGCTTGCCTGAAAACTGCTTCAGTTCGATCAACAATTCCTGATGCACTTTAGACAATTTAGGCCTTTGCTCTTCCCTAAACACAATCGGCCGACACAGCGCCATGGCTTGATATCCAAGGCGCGCAGTTAGCATGCCGCCCCCTAAACCTTGCGCCAAGCGAGCAGACAATTTACCTGTCATTTCAACCGATAACAGCTGTGTTCCTAAATCAGTAACTAACTCACTGGTGCCCGCATAAATAATATTGATGATGATACTGCGGATAAGTTTAATCCGGCTCCAATAACCCAGTTCAATGCCATAACAGCGGGCGACATCACGCAGCATACGTTGATTACGCCAAAGGATGATTGCCATATCGAGCACAGCTAACGGACTGGCCGCCAGTAACACTGCCGACTCAGCCGCATAACGTCGCACGACTTTTTTGGCCAGTTCATCCCGCTCCGTCAGCACTAAGTCCTCAAATAACAAGACTTTCTCGGCATCATTATGTTCATCTTTTAATGAACTGCGAAGTTGCTGCAAACCTTGGCTGTCGCCATAGTGGCACACTATGTTATCGATAAAACTATCTGCCTCACCCATTTGCATGCTCTGCGCAAGCCTAGCGCCTGTTTCTTGGGTATCGGCAACCTGTTTGAGTCGCTTCAGTTTGCGGTACTCACTAAACGCCCCCGCCAATGCCCACGCACTGACGACCCCAAGCACCACACCATAAAAACTGAACAACCAAGGGCTCTCAAGCCAAGCATCCCTCAATCCTAATCCCGTTTGAACCACTACGAGCAGCAATAAACTCGTTACCGCCAGACGAGCGAGCCAAGACCAACGGCGTGATTTTACAAGTTGAGGCGATACCGATTTAGCATCGATCATTTTAGGATGGGATGACAGCGTTTCATCCATCAATTCCTCAATATCGGCAGCCACTTCTTGCACTGGTGTATGCGGATCAAAAGCTTTCGCCCCTTTGAGGTCCTCTTTACTGGGTTTAAGCGCCACGACTTGTGGGTCAAACAGCTGCTGCTTTTTCAGCGGCTTATTTTCAACTGAGTGTGCAAATGAGTTCGCAGAAGAATTAGAAGCCTGCTCATTAGCGTTATCCGATAGCTTTAGCGTCATTCCAACTTATCTCCCAGTAAGTACTGCAGCATATGATCGAGACGAATATGGTCAAAGTGCACTTGAGATGGGTCAACATTGACATTGCTCGGCGGTGCAAAACCGACAAAGTTAAACCCTTGGTCACGCCAAAAATCAGGCTCAGGTAAGCGAGTGGGCACTTCGCCTGGAAACAAGGTCAGGGCTTTACCATTGAGTCCCGTCCCCTGCACGACTTCGACCTCACCCTCCTGGGTCGTTACCATGCCATGGCGAGTCGCCTTGATGGCGCTAATCGCCATCGTCTCCACTTTACAACCATCGAAACTGGCAAAATGCTGGCTGTGTTTCAACATATCTGTCAGCAGGGACAAAACATGGCTCTGCTGATCACGAGTCACATGGTCAACCTTGCTCGCGGCAAACAATAAACGGTCGATGCGGGGAGCAAATAAACGCCGTAAATAACTCGATTGGCCAAACTGAAAGCTTTCCATAATGGCATTGAGCGCCGCGCCCATATCCTCAAATTGCTTTTTACCACGATTCAACGCACTAAAGCAGTCAACTAACACGAGTTGCCGATCAAAACCGGCAAAGTGATTTTTATAGAAAGGCTTAACCACTTTAGCCACGTATTCTTGATAACGTTTTTCAAGTACATGGAATCCACTGTGTTTATCGCTTTGCGAAAGCGCTGCGAACTTTTCATCATTAACCAATAACAGGGGGAAAAAAGCCAATAAGGGAGCGCCCTGCCATTCACCCGGCAATAACATGCGTCCAGGCTGCGCTTGGTAATAACCTTGCACGTGCACTAAATCATTGAGTAATAACTGATATTGATCGGCAATCCGCTTTAATTGCTGCTCATCGGCGCTGGCGGCTAAATCCAATGACATCAATGATTGTTCAAACTCAGCATACAAGGGTGAGCTTTTAAGATTCTCGATGCGAACTTGTTGAGCACGGCACCAAGTAACGAAGTCTTGGCGCAGCATAGGTAAATCGAGTAGCCATTCGCCAGGATAATCAACTATGTCCAAATACAGTGTGGCGGTATCAGAAAACTTGGCCAATAAGCCCTTTTGCGGTCGATATTTAATTGCCAAACGTAATTCAGAAATAGTGCGAGTGGAGGCAGGCCATGTAGCAGGATCAGAAGTGAGCGCTAACATGGCGCCTTGATAATCAAAACTGGCGATTTCCAGATCCGGTTGCATGGCACGCTTAACCCCGAGCAAACGCTGATCGCGGCTCACCTGCCACAGTGGCAAAGCGCTGTTGTTGCGGGCGTGGGGTAAGGTTGAGACTGGTCCAGAATTAAGTAACTGATTGACTAACCCTGTGATAAACGCGGTTTTTCCCGCACCAGAAAGCCCAGTCACGGCCAAACGTAAATGCCGGTCCGCGGTACGATGTAACAGGGATTGGCCCTTTTGGGTTAATTTATGGAGCGAGGCATCAAGCATTCCCATAGAGACTTCCCTTATGTCGAATGATGTTAACTTATGTCAAGTGATGTTGACTATACACTGGAGTGAAACAGAGATTAAGCAACAAGGGCGGACATGGCCGCCCTTTAGAAGGGTTACAAACTATTGATTTGTCTTTTTAAATCAAAGTTGTCAGAGGTGACGTGACGTTCTAAATTTTGTAGCCTAACTTCCAGACTTCGAAATTGACGACTCACGTCGCTCAGCGCTTGCTTTGCGGGTTCTCCCGACTGCCACGGCTTCTTCTTCACCTCGATATCGTCTCTATCGTAATGCTTTTGCGGCTTGATGTCTAAAATCACCCATAAAGCGACATAGATGATAAACACAACACCTGAGCCGCCGAGTAAGAAGATAGACACCGCCAGTACTCGCACTAACCAAGTTTCAATCGCAAAGTACTCGGCAATCCCTGCACATACACCCGCTATTTTGCCTGACTGGGGAATGCGGTACAAAGTACGGCCATTAGATCCTCTCATGTTTCCCCCTCCATTCGGGCGATTCTGTATCCAGAATGGCCTCTAAGGTCTCGATACGCGCCGCCATTTTATCGGCCTTGGATATCAAGTCATTGAGTTGTGAAAACTCTTCCTCAGTGAGTCCCTGGCTCACTTGTCGCTTACTGCGATAATGAAGAACTAACCATATTGGCGCGACTATCACCATGAAAATAATAATCGGCGCCATCAGTACGTCCATATCCATAACTCACCTCTGAATTGTTATTCTTTTGACTTAGTTGGCGCTTTAGCTTTTACCTTGGCTTTTAGCGCTGCCAGCTCTGCATTCACAGAATCTTCCGCTTCTAGCGCCGCAAACTCATCGGCTAAGGTCTTTTTGCTGCCAAGATCGTAAGATTCAACTTGGGCTTCTAAGCCTTCGACACGGCGCTCATATTGCTCAAACTTAAGCATAGCGTTGTCGATCTTGCTTGAATCTAACTGCTTTTTCACTTCTAAGCGTGATGACGCGGTTTGAGTGCGCAGAATAATGGTCTTTTGGCGCGCTTTTGCATCGAGCAGCTTTTCCTGCAACATGCCCACTTCATCTTTCAAGCGTGCGATATGTTCATCGATAACGGCTAATTCTTGATTCAGCGTGTCTGCTAAACCGGTCGCTTTTTGTTTTTCAACTAAAGCGGCTTTCGCTAAGTCTTCACGGTCTTTGGACAGTGCCAGTTCAGCCTTATCTTGCCAATCTTGCACTTGCTCTAACACGCGGTTGATACGGCGTTGCAGCTCTTTCTTTTCAGCTAACACTTTAGCTGAGGTAGAACGCACTTCAACGAGTGTGTCTTCCATTTCTTGGATAATCAGTCGAACCATTTTTTCTGGGTCTTCGGCTTTATCCAGCAATGCGCTGATATTAGAGTTAATGATATCGGCGAAACGAGAGAAAATTCCCATAATCCTATCCTCAAATTGATGTTGGTCTCGTATAAGGTAATACACTAACCGTGCCAACTTTTGCTTCTCATTTAAATACAATGACTTAAACAAAATTTTAACTTTTACTTCCTTTTACACTTCAAGCCACTTATTATCATTTTCACCAAATTTTAGCGCGAAAGACTAAAAAATATCGTGGATAATAAATTTCAGCAAGACAACCTTATCGGTCAATCCAACGCCCTACTCGAAGTGTTAGAACATGTGTCGCAAATTGCGCCTCTGTCTAAACCCGTACTGATTATTGGTGAACGTGGCACAGGTAAAGAGCTAATTGCCGAACGCTTACATTATCTGTCTAAGCGCTGGGATCAAAGTTTTATTAAGCTAAACTGTTCATCTTTGAGTGAAAATTTACTCGAGAGCGAATTGTTTGGCCATGAGTCAGGTGCCTTTACTGGTGCTAAAGGTAAACACGAAGGTCGCTTTGAGCGCGCCGACGGCGGCACCTTATTCCTCGACGAATTAGCCAATACCTCAGGACTTATCCAAGAAAAACTCCTGCGCGTCATTGAATATGGCGAATTTGAACGAGTCGGCGGCAGTAAAACCGTGCAAAGTGATGTTCGTTTAATCTGCGCCGCCAACGAAGATTTACCTTCGCTTGCGGAGGCAGGCGAATTTCGTGCCGACTTACTCGATAGGCTTGCCTTCGATGTAATTACGCTGCCGCCGCTGCGTTGCCGCCCAGAAGATATTATGACACTGGCGGAATACTTCGCCGTTGGCATGGCGCGCCAATTAAAGCTGCAGCTATTCAGCGGATTCAGCGCCCATGCGGTCGAGCAATTAATGACCCACGACTGGCCGGGCAATATCCGTGAACTTAAAAACGTGGTCGAGCGCAGCGTTTACCGAAATGGTGGTGAAAATCGGCCCATCGACCATATCACCCTCGATCCCTTTGCTTCACCGTATCGGCCTAAAACGCGCATCAAGACCCGCGAACGTCAAATCAGCTCAGTCGCGCCAACAAGCGTTGTCGGTACGCCGCAATCTGCGCCGATACTTGAGGCTGAAGTCCCTGCCAATACTGAGTCTTCAGTGAATAGCTTTAATTTTCCGCTGGATTTTAAAGAGCAAACTGAGAAGTTTGAGATGGATCTTATCCAGCAAGCACTCTCAAGCAGCCAATACAACCAAAAGAAAACCGCCGACATGCTCGGATTAAGCTACCACCAACTGCGTGGCATCCTTAAAAAATACAATTTACTTGATAAAGCATAAGCAGATTGCCCATGGGGGAGATGCACTGCTAAAATAGCCGTTCATAGTCGATAAAATAATGATTTATAAATGAGTGTGCTAATTAGACGCCTGTGCCTAACAACTGCAGTTTCTTGCATGAGTTGGTTGTTGGTCGCGTGTGGCCCCCAACGACTCCCCTCCGGTTTGGTGTATTGCTCCGAAGGGAATCCTGAGTCTTTTAATCCACAATTGGTGACATCTGGCACGACAATCGATGCCACCTCGCACCAAATTTATAGTCGCTTAGTGGATTATGATACCCAGTCTGGCAAGCTTGTCCCTGCCTTGGCGACGAGTTGGGCCATGTCTGATGATGGCTTAAGCTATCGCTTCACCCTCAGGGAAAACGTGCAGTTCCAGCATTCGAAGCGGTTTACCCCAACACGCCCCTTTAATGCCGACGATGTGTTGTTCTCCTTTAAGCGTATTATCGATACCCATCATCCTTATCATTTTGTCTCCCGCACGGGTTATCCCTTCTTCCAAAGTATTGGCTTTTCTGAGCAGGTCAAAGGGATAGAAAAGATAAACGATCATGAAGTGGTCTTTTATTTGACCCGCAAAGACGCGTCTTTTCTGTCGAATTTAGCCACCGACTTTGCGGTGATCCTATCCGATGAGTATGCGCAGCAGCAGTTAGCATTGGGTCATCCTGAAAACGTCGACCACTTTGCCATAGGTACAGGGCCGTTCACTTTAGTTCAGTACGCGAAAAACGAATATATTCGCTATCACCGTCATCCTGACTTTTGGGGCGAACCCGCAAAAATTGATATGCTGGTATTTGATATCACGCCAAAAAGTACCGTAAGACTCGCGAAACTGATCGCAGGCGATTGCAGTGTGTCTGCGCTGCCCAAAGCGGGTGAGCTACCGGTCATCAAGCAACATGAAGAATTAAATATTGAGTCACAACCTGGACTCAACGTCGCATTTTGGGCCTTTAACACCCAGAAACCACCACTAGATGATGTCCGTGTTCGCCGCGCCCTCGCCTATGCGGTCGATAAACAAAATATCCTGCGGGCGGTTTATCAAAATACTGCCATTGAAGCCACGGGGGTTCTGCCGCCAGCATCTTGGGCCTATGCCAATAACAAAGGGCTTGTGGATTACAATCCGCAAAAAGCGCGCGACCTGTTAAAAGAAGCAGGCATTAAAAATCTCAGCATCGATATTTGGGCCATGCCAGTCGCCCGCGCCTATAATCCCAATGCATTAAAAACGGCCGAATTAATACAATCAGATCTGGCCAACGTAGGCGTAAAAGTGAACATCGTCAGTTACGACTGGAGCGTGTTTAGTCAGCGGCTCAGCCGCGACGACTATGATTCTGTGCTGATTGGCTGGAATGCCGACAACAGCGATCCCGATAACTTCTTTACTCCACTGCTAAGCTGCGCTGCGATGCAGTCGAACAACAATCGTTCGCGCTGGTGTAACCCTGAGTTTGATGCCATCTTAGATAGTGCAAGGGAAGTGTCAGATCAGGGCGAACGTAAAGTGATTTATCAGCAAGCAGAAGCCTTTTTGGCCGAACAAGTACCTATGTTGAGCCTAGCCCATGCCAAACGTGTGGCGTTAACTCGTAGTGATATCAAGGATATGCAACTCACGCCTTTTGGCGGTATTTCCTTCGCCCACACTAGCCAAGCACAAGAGGAGGCGAATTAATGTTTAAATACCTACTGCGCCGCCTCAATTTGTTTCTGGCCACTTCGTTAGTCATGGTAGGTGTCTTATTTTACGCCACCGGCTTATTTCCGGTGGATCGCACCCACGCACTCACTGGCATACATACACCGACGGCGAGTCAACTGGTTCAAATCGAGCAGGACTACAAATTAGATAAAAACCAAGCGTGGCAATTTATCGCTTACCTGCAACAAAGGCTTAGCGGTAATTTAGGTATTTCAGTCACGTCACATCAAGAAGTGGCCGAAGAACTCAGTGCCGTTCTGCCCGCCTCTTTTGAACTCGCTGTAATGGCAGCCATTATTGCAATTTGCTTTGGCGTTCCCTTAGGTGTGCTTGCCTCCCAGAGCCAACATAAACTCACCCAGAATACCATTATGGCGATCACGCTGACTGGCTACTCTGTGCCCGTATTCTGGTTAGGTCTGTATCTTTCACTCTGGTTTGGTGTCGATCTCGGTTGGTTACCGATTTCCGGACAAATCAATTTGTTATATGAAATCAAACCCGTCACTGGCTTTATGCTAGTAGATACCCTGTTATCAGAGTCTGAATACGGCATGTCGGCATTTAAAGATGCGCTGCTGCACATCATTTTGCCTGCCACGACACTCGCCGTGTTACCTTTTACTGTGGTGGTTCGCAGCACTCGTTCGGCGATGATGAATGTAATGAATCAAACTTTTATCCGCGCCGCCGAAGCCAGAGGCATGCATACAAGTACAATTATACTGCGCCATGCACTACCCAATGCCTTGATCCCTGTGCTTAAACATTTAGGACTGATGCTTGGCTCATTTGCCAGTTATGCCATAGTGGTCGAAATGATTTTCTCATGGCCTGGCGTGGGTTCTTGGCTGGTTTCAGGGATTTACCAACGGGACTACACTGTCATCCAAGGTGGTATTCTGGCCGTAGCCCTATTGATTATCTTCCTAAGTATCTTGATTGAAGTGCTGCACACAGTCTTTAATCCACTGAGCAGAAAAGACCTTTATGCCACCAGTTAAAATTTATCAAGAAGATCAAATTGCCTCCCCGACTATGCGGGTTTGGCTTAACTTTTCGGCTAATCCTTTCGCCTTAGCGGGTCTATGGACGATTGCTTTCCTGCTCTTACTAACGCTATTTGGCCCTATGATTGCGCCCTTCCCACCAGAGGCACAAGATCCCAGAGCCTTGTTATTACCCCCCTCATGGGACCCTTCTGGCACAGTGGCACACTTTTTAGGGACTGACGATTTAGGCCGCGATATCTTCAGCCGATTATTACACGGCGCGCACTTGACCTTTGGTATGGCGTTGCTCATTGTTGTCACCGCGTTATTCACAGGCTTTATTATAGGCTCACTGTCGGGCATGATGCGGGGGTTAAAATCCAGTATTCTCGGGCACTTACTCGATGCGCTGCTATCAATTCCTTCATTATTAATGGCCATTTTAGTGGTGGCTGTAATGGGGCCAGGGCTTGAAAATGTGTTCTGGGCCGTCGGGATAGCGTTAACCCCGCAATTTGTGCGCTCGATACACCAGTCAGTGCATGAAGAGTTACAAAAAGAATACGTCACAGCCGCGCGTTTAGATGGCGCGAACTCGATGCAAATTTTTTGGTATGTCATCATGCCAAACGTGTGGGAAGTGGTGATCATTCAAACCACACTTGCCATTTCGGCCGCCATTTTGGATATCGCCGCCCTCGGTTTTTTGAGCTTGGGCGCACAGGCACCGAGCCCAGAATGGGGCGCTATGGTCGCCCAAGGTATGGATAATTTATTAACGGCGCCTTGGGCTGTGACTATCCCGGGCTTAGCGATTCTTTTCAGTGTGCTTTCCATTAACTTGGTTGGCGATGGCTTACGGTCGGCGCTTGCGCCCATCAGAAACTAACTTATGCCTTTACTCGACGTACGAAATCTCACGATTGAACTCGATACGCCCCACGGTAGAGTGCGGGCGCTCGAAAAAGTCAGCTTAACCCTCAATGCGGGTGAAATTCATGGTCTTGTCGGTGAATCAGGCTCGGGGCGAAGTTTGTTAGCCAGAGCGATTCTTGGGATCCCTGGTCCCAACTGGACCATCACAGCCGATCGCATGATGTGGGATGGCAATAACCTGATGGCTATGAGCTCAAAAGAGCGTCGCAATCTGATGGGTTCAGATATGGCTATGATCTTCCAAGATCCATCGGGCAGTTTAGATCCGGCGCAAACCGTCGGTAGCCAACTGATGCAAGCTATGCCTAAGAATCCCAATGCCTATTTTTGGCAAAAACGTCGACATGCGCGGCTGACGGCGCAAAAATGGCTACATAAAGTCGGGATCAAGAATCCGCGGCAGGTCATGTCTAGCTACGCCTGGGAGTTATCCGAAGGCGAATGCCAAAAGGTGATGATTGCGATGGCGGTTGCTAACCAGCCTCGCCTCTTGATTGCCGATGAGCCCACAAGCTCGATGGAACTCAGCACTCAAGCGCAGATATTCAGATTATTATCTCAATTAAATCAATTACAAAATGTATCGATTCTATTGATCAGCCACGAGCTTGAGACCTTGGCCCAATGGTGCGATCACTTATCCGTGCTCTATTGCGGTCAGGTTATGGAATCAGGGCCGACAGACGAAGTGATTAAGCAGCCTTATCATCCTTACACTAAGGCGCTGCTTGACAACATGCCCGACTATTCAGGCTCCGGTGGTCACAAGGCAATTATGCCCACCCTTCCTGGGTCTGCGCCCGCCTTGCAGCATTTGCCAATCGGGTGCCGTTTAGGACCTCGCTGCCCTGAAGCCCAGAAAAAATGCGTTAATCAGCCAAATTTAAGTCATATTAAAGACCGCTATTTTGCCTGTCATTTCCCTTATCACGGCGAAACCCATAATGACGACCCCACTGCTTAAAGTTAACGATCTTTATAAAAGATACGATACCGGTTATCGAGGCTTTTCCCGCCAATATAACGATGCATTAGCGCCCGTATCCTTCGAGCTCCAGCGCGGCGAAACCTTAGCCATAGTAGGTGAAGCAGGGTCTGGTAAAAGTACCTTAGCCCGCATTTTGGTCGGTGCAGAGCCCCGCAGCGGCGGCGAGATTTTTTTCGAAGGTGAAGCCTTAGACAGCCGCGATATTAAACAAAGATGCCGCTTAATTCGGATGATTTTCCAAGATCCCAATACCTCACTGAACCCGCGTTTGACAATAGGTCAATTGCTCGATGAGCCGCTGCGGTTTAATACCCAAATGTCGGCGCAATCACGACACACCCAAGTGGTCGATACGCTGCGCAAAGTGGGGTTATTACCTGAGCATGCAGAGTTTTATCCGCACATGATTTCCGAAGGCCAGAAACAGCGCGTTGCGGTAGCGCGAGCCTTAATGCTTAACCCTAAAATTATCATTGCCGATGAAGCTTTGACCGCGCTTGACCTTTCAGTACGCTCACAAATTCTCAATTTGCTGCTGAAACTGCAAAAAGACCTCGGCTTGTCTTATATCTTCGTATCCCATAATCTCAATATTATTCGCCATGTTAGCGATAAAATCATGGTGCTGCACAAAGGTGTTATGGTCGAGAAAGCGCCTACAGAACAGATATTTAACTCGCCGCAACATGAATATACCCAGAGGTTGATCCAGGAGCAGAGTCTGTTTGTCCACAAACGTTAAACTGCTCCAACCACTTAAATAATCAGGTGAATTGGCTAAAAATAGGTGCCATTTACCCGCCGAAATATTTATCCTATTGGTCATTTTGATAGAAGAAGCTTAAACATGATTATCAAACCAAAAATTCGTGGATTCATTTGTACCACTACACACCCAGTCGGTTGTGAAGCCAACGTTCAAGAACAAATCACGCTAACCAAAGCTAAAGGTAAAATCGCTAACGGCCCGAAAAAGGTATTAGTGGTTGGCTCATCAAGCGGTTACGGTCTGTCTTCACGTATTGCCGCCGCTTTCGGTAGTGATGCCGCAACGATTGGCGTGTTCTTCGAAAAGCCAGGTACTGAAACGAAACCAGGTACTGCGGGTTGGTACAACTCTGCCGCTTTCGACAAATTTGCTAAAGCTGAAGGCCTATATTCTAAGAGCATTAACTGCGATGCCTTTAGCCATGAAGCAAAACAAAAAGTGATCGAACTTATTAAGCAAGATCTCGGTGAAATCGACATGGTCGTTTACTCACTGGCATCACCTGTGCGCAAACTGCCCGATTCTGGTGAACTTATTCGTTCTGCGCTAAAACCAATCGGTGAAACTTACACAGCGACTGCGGTTGATACCAATAAAGACTGCATCATTGAAGCCACCGTTGAGCCAGCAACTGAGCAAGAAATTGCCGATACAGTAACGGTTATGGGCGGCGAAGATTGGGAACTGTGGATCAAAGCCTTATCTGAAGCCGGTGTATTAGCGGATAACTGCAAAACCATAGCCTATAGCTACATCGGTACTGAACTGACGTGGCCAATCTACTGGCACGGCGCCCTTGGCAAAGCCAAGATGGATTTAGACCGTGCAGCAAAAGCCTTAAATGAGCAATTGTCAGTCACTGGCGGCAGCGCTAACGTTGCGGTACTGAAGAGCGTTGTGACTCAAGCGAGTTCGGCTATTCCAGTTATGCCTTTGTATATCGCTATGGTATTCAAGAAAATGCGTCAGGAAGGGCTCCATGAAGGTTGTATGGAGCAAATCTACCGCATGTTCAGCGAGCGTCTATTCCGCGCCGATGGTGCTAAGCCAGAAACTGACAGCGACAACCGCATCCGTTTAGACGATTGGGAACTGCGTGAAGATATTCAGCAACACTGCCGTAATTTGTGGCCACAAGTGACCACAGAAAACTTGTCAGAATTAACGGATTACCGTGAATACAAAGCTGAATTTATTAAATTATTCGGCTTTGGTATCGAAGGTATTGATTACGATGCCGACGTTAACCCATACGTTGAATTTGACGTTATCGAGCTCTAATTCTGCGATAGCGAGTCACGGTTTATCACAACATTAAACGCCACTTTTTAGTGGCGTTTTTATTTACAACCCCAAACTAAGATGCGCTACACTAGTTTCCACCAATCACTCCCTCAATAAGGAAAGACGATGAAAATTAGCGCAAGAAATACGCTCAGCGGCACGATCAAATCCATAGAAATGGGCGCGGTAAACAATGAAGTGACGATCGAACTTGCACCAGGTGTCGTATTGACCTCTGTAGTGACGAAAGCATCCTGTGAGCGCCTAGGGCTTAAAGTGGGTGATTCGGCTTATGCACTCATCAAAGCCAGCAGCGTCATGATAGGCGTTGATGACTAGCCCGACGGTAACGTCGCGCTTGATGTAATAAAAGATTAAATCTAACGGGCTGCCTGCTGTGACAGATACCCTTCAATCTCATCGACACACTTAAGCGCATTGAAAAACAAAAAGGCCAAGTGGGATCACTTGGCCTTTTTAATCGAAGTTTACCAGTAAGATAGCCAGGTTAACGCGCTATCCTCACAGAAATTATTCTTCTACAGGGTAAAGTACCTTGGCATTGGCTTTAAGTGAATCTATCAAGCCACGGTAATCTGCTTCGCTGTATTGTGCGTTCAGACGTTGTTTAAGCGCATTAACCAGCTCATCACTCACGCCTTCTGCAGCGTTGACTTTATCCAGTGCAACCACGGCATAACCATTTGCTAAACCAACGGTATCGACAACAGGAGTTGTGCTCGGTGTTGGCATTTGGAACGCTTTACCTACAATAGCTGCATCAACATCTTGCGCGCCGCGGCCTAGTTTCACTTTAGCAACTAAGCCAAGATCCGTTGCACCCGCTTTAACTTGGGCCATCAGCTCTTGTGCTTTCGCACGGGCAGCTTCGTTTGCTTGGTCTTGCTTCAAACGTTCTGTGATATTGGCTTTCACTTCCGCTAAGGCTAAAGTGCCAGCATCGTGATGTTCTTTCACACGAACCACCACCACGTGGTTAGGTTCAAGCTCAATCACTTCACTGTTTAACCCTTTCAGCATAACAGTTTCAGAGAAGGCTGCTTTAACTAAGTCAGGCTTGTTTAGCTCAGCAGGTGCATTATCGCGAGAAAACAGTGCTGTAGTCTTAACATCAACGCCAACAGCTTTTGCGGTTTCAGATAGTGTATCTGGCACTTCATAGCTGGTATCCGCTAATTTACTTTGTAAGCTATAGAACTGGTCAACCGCTTTCTTATCTTGCAATTGAGCCACTATCTTAGCTTTCACATCAGCAAACGGCACAGTCACACCAGGTTGCACATCTAATAGCTTGATAATGTGGAAACCAAAGTCAGTTTTAACCACAGCAGAATGTTGGCCTTTGTTCAATGCAAATAAGGCAGCATCAAAAGCGGGGTCCATCACACCTGGTTCAAACCAATCCAGTTTACCGCCCTGCTCTGCACTCAAGGTATCGTCTGAGTTCGCTTTAGCCAGATCAGCAAAATCAGCACCGCTGTCTAATTGCTTAGCTAAATCTTCAGCCTTGGCTTTTGCAGCCGCTTCATCGCTACCAGGCATAACCAGAATGTGCGCCGCAAGACGCTTCTCGTTAGACACGTATTGCGCTTTATGTTCTTCGTAATAAGCTTGCGCTTCTTCGTCAGAAACTGGGTTATTTTTAGCAAAATCAGCCGCATTCAGTTCAACATATTCTAAGCTCACCATTTCAGGGCTCATAAACTGCCCTTGGTTTGCGTCGTAATAGTTTTTCACTTGCTCGTCAGTCACAACCGCTGTCGCTAAGAATGGCGCAGAATCAACCACTAAATAACGCACATCGCGGGTTTGACCTTGTAACTCAGCTAATTGCTTAGCTTCACCTGCTAACACAAATTCAGTACCAACTAGCGCAGCTGTTAACTGACGACGGGTCATATCGACACGCATCATGTCTCTAAACGCCTGTGGTTGATAACCTAACTGACGTAGAATCGCTTGATAACGGTCGTTATCAAATTTGCCATCAGTTTGGAATGCGGGTTCAGTTTTAACAGCTGCAATAATCTGTTCGTCAGATACTCGCAAACCCATTGCCGTAGCCGCTTGATCTATCAATTTGTCAGCAACTAAGCGCTCTAATACGCTCTGCTTAATGCTTTGTAGATATTTTTCGTCAGCAGATAACGCAGCAAACATCTCACCTAGCTGTTGCTCCATACGAGAGCGCTCGCTTTGGTAAGCCTGTTCAAGCTCGGCTTTCGTGATCTTGTCGCCGTTCACTTCTGCCGCAGGCACATCAGTTGTAGAACCTAAGTAACTGCTGACTCCTGCAAATGCAAAAGATAAAATCACAAGTACGAGAATGCCTTTAGCAATCACGCCTTGCGAACCATCGCGGATCTTTTCTAACATCAGATTTCTCGCTTGTTGCGATTAACAAAATAAAAAGGCGCATCAGGATGCGCCTTTCTGTAATTTATGGGGAATATTCAGACGCTACCACAGGTAAATTCTAAAACCCCGAGTAATGGTAGAAATTAAGCTTCATATTCCATTACTTTCAATTCGTAAAAAGCACTGATAAACAGTGCTTGTCATTACGAATGCCTTACAAAGGCTACGATATTAATGATTAATTAACAGCGTCTTTCAGTGCTTTACCAGCTTTGAATGCTGGAATTTTAGCTGCTGCGATTTTGATTTCTTCACCCGTTTGTGGGTTGCGACCAGTACGCTCAGCGCGTTCACGCACTTCAAAAGTACCAAAACCAACAAGAGAAATTTTATCGCCTTCTTTCAGACCTTCAGTCACAGCAGCGATAAAAGAATCCAGTGCACGGCCAGCAGCGGCTTTAGAAATGTCAGCACCAGATGCGATTTTCTCGATTAGTTCAGATTTGTTCATGTCATCCCCTTGAATGTAATTTTTTTGCGCCGCAACCAAATCCGTCTCTAGAGCGGTCTGCGGAGGCTTTTATAACAAGCTTGAATTCAAAGTTCAAGCTGAGTTCGAAAACCAAAGAATTAAAACTGGATACAGCTCAAAGCCAGTTGCGCCAAGGGCTTGGAGCAGCTGGCTCTCCACAGACCTAGGCTACCACAGGTCTGCGCTTTGTTAAGCCCCTTTTTTCATTTTTTTTAACGTGATAGCGCAATTTCTTGCGTTATGCCAAGTTTTTAACCACTTCGAAGCCTTCAACCGGTCTTTCTAGGGCCAGTTTTAACACTTCGTCGACCCAACGCACAGGACGAATTTCTAAATCGGCA
The DNA here is from genome assembly GCF_019655335.1 of Shewanella hafniensis. Taxonomy (GTDB): domain Bacteria; phylum Pseudomonadota; class Gammaproteobacteria; order Enterobacterales; family Shewanellaceae; genus Shewanella; species Shewanella hafniensis. The sequence goes on along the minus strand of NZ_BPFD01000014.1, from coordinate 41,179 downwards.
ATCACATTGGCAGGAATTTCTTCCAGATCACGCTCGTTTTCTTTTGGTATAAGTACCAATTTTATGCCGCCGCGGTGTGCTGCCAGCAGTTTTTCTTTCAAACCGCCAATAGGTAACACTTCACCACGTAAGGTAATTTCACCTGTCATGGCCACGTCGGCACGCACAGGGTTCCCCGTTAAGCTTGATACTAACGCGGTACACATAGCTGCGCCGGCTGATGGACCATCTTTGGGTGTTGCACCTTCTGGCACATGCACGTGGATATCACGCTTCTCGTAGAAATCTGCATTGATACCTAATTGTTCCGCACGGGCACGAACCACTGTCATCGCAGCCTGAATCGACTCTTGCATTACATCGCCAAGCGATCCTGTGTAAGTTAACTTACCTTTACCAGGTACCGATGTGGCTTCTATCGTCAGTAAGTCACCACCCACTTGGGTCCACGCTAAGCCAGTCACTTGACCGATTTGGTTCTTCGACTCGGCTTTGCCGTAATCGAAGCGCTGCACGCCAAGGAATGACTTAAGGTTATCTTGATTCACAGTGACAGATTTAACTGATTTATCGAGCAAAATCATTTTCACAACTTTACGACAAATCTTCGACAATTCGCGCTCAAGCGCTCGCACGCCCGCTTCACGGGTGTAGTAACGAATAATGCCAACAATCGCGCTGTCATCCACATGGATTTCAGTCGCTTTTAAACCATTGCGCTCAATTTGCTTATTCAGCAAATGTTGCTTAGCAATATTCAGCTTCTCGTCTTCGGTATAACCCGACAAACGAATGACTTCCATACGGTCAAGCAATGGCCCAGGAATGTCCATAGAGTTAGACGTTGCCACAAACATCACATCGGATAAGTCGTAATCGACTTCGAGGTAATGATCGTTAAAGGTCGCATTTTGCTCAGGATCGAGGACTTCTAATAAAGCAGAAGCCGGATCGCCGCGCATATCTGAACTCATCTTGTCGATTTCATCCAGCAAGAATAATGGGTTTTTTACGCCCACTTTAGCCATCTTTTGAATGACTTTACCTGGCATAGAACCAATATAAGTACGGCGATGACCACGGATTTCCGCTTCATCACGCACACCGCCTAAGGCAACACGGACATACTTACGACCAGTCGCCTTAGCGATCGATTGACCCAAGGAAGTTTTACCCACACCTGGAGGTCCAACGAGACACAGAATTGGCCCTTTAAGCTGACGCACTCGGCTTTGGACTGCCAAATATTCCAAGATACGTTCTTTGACTTTTTCAAGGCCAAAATGATCGGTGTCGAGTACTTCTTGGGCTTTGGCTAAATCACGTTTGATTTTAGAGCGTTGGCTCCAAGGCACAGCCGTCATCCAATCGACATAACTGCGAACCACCGTCGCTTCGGCGGACATTGGCGACATCATGCGTAGTTTGTTAAGCTCGGCTAAGGCTTTTTCCTTCGCATCGCTTGGCATGTTAGCCTCTTCAATCTTACGATTTAAGGCTTCAAACTCATCATGTCCTTCGTCTAAGTCACCCAGTTCTTTCTGGATGGCTTTCATTTGTTCGTTCAGATAGTACTCGCGCTGGCTTTTTTCCATCTGCTTTTTAACGCGGGTACGGATACGTTTCTCAACCTGCAATAGGTCGATCTCCGATTCCATCATCGCCATTAAATATTCCAGACGCTCGCCAACGTTGACCATCTCAAGCACAGATTGTTTGTCTTCAAGCTTAAGTGGCATGTGAGCGGCCATAGTATCTGCCAGACGCGCCGCTTCATCGATACCCGATAAAGAGGTCAAGACTTCTGGCGGGATCTTCTTGTTCAGCTTGATATAACCTTCAAACTGACCAATAGCACTGCGCACTAACACTTCTTCTTCTTTGTCTTCCAGCGGTTCTGATTCCAGATACTCAGCCTTAGCCACAAAAAATTCTGTTTCTTGGGTATAACGGGTAATACGGGCGCGACGACCGCCTTCAACCAGCACTTTGACTGTGCCGTCTGGCAGCTTAAGTAACTGTAAAATAGAGGCAACCGTACCCACTTCGAAGATGTCATCCTTTGATGGTTCATCGAGCTCGGCATCACGCTGCGCCACTAAAATAATTTGCTTATCCTGCGCCATTGCCGTTTCGAGACATCGAATAGATTTTTCTCGTCCGACAAATAACGGAATTACCATATGAGGATAGACCACCACATCTCGCAGTGGCAGCACGGGGAGTTCGATATGCGCTTCACGCTCTTGGGTCATAGTTCGATTCCGTTTTGGTGAAATGGATTAATACTGGAGTATATTGGGACGCTTTATGGAGTTTCAATGGCTAATACGAAAAAAGGAGTCCATTGGACTCCTTGTTTTTCAGTTTATTAGCGATCAGTACAATTATTGTTCGCCTGATGCCACTTGGGCCTCATTGTGCTCGTAAATCAAGATTGGGGCAGACTCCCCTTTCACTACTGATTCATCCACAACGGCCTTCACCACACCGTCAACGGATGGGATATCGTACATAGTATCCAGCAGAATACTTTCAACGATGGAGCGTAGGCCACGGGCACCTGTCTTGCGAGACATGGCTTTGTGAGCAATCGCTTTAAGCGCATCTTCGCGGAACTCAAGCTCAACCCCTTCCATCTCAAATAACGCACTGTATTGCTTAGTTAGGGCATTTTTAGGTTGAGATAGAATTTGTACTAAAGCTTCTTCATCCAGCTCAGTCAGAGTCGCAACCACTGGTAGACGACCAATAAACTCAGGGATTAAACCGTATTTGACTAAATCGCCAGGCTCTACTTGCGATAAGGTTTCAGAGATCGTCGCTTTCTCTTTCTCGCCTTTCACCTGTGCACCAAAACCAATCCCCGAGCCAACGTGCGCACGTTGCTCAATCACTTTCTCAAGCCCAGCAAACGCACCACCACAGATAAACAGGATCTTAGAAGTATCGACTTGTAAGAATTCTTGCTGTGGATGCTTACGGCCACCTTGTGGTGGAACCGCGGCAACAGTACCTTCAATCAGCTTAAGCAGCGCTTGCTGTACACCCTCACCCGATACGTCACGGGTGATTGATGGATTGTCTGACTTACGGCTAATTTTATCGATTTCATCGATATAAACGATACCACGCTGCGCTTTCTCAACATCGTAGTCGCACTTTTGCAGCAACTTTTGAATGATGTTTTCAACGTCTTCACCCACATAACCCGCTTCAGTCAGTGTTGTGGCATCGGCCATAGTGAAAGGTACATTGAGTGAGCGCGCAAGGGTTTCAGCCAGTAGGGTTTTACCGCTGCCCGTTGGGCCAATCAGCAAAATATTACTCTTACCCAGCTCGACTCCGTCCTTAGGCGATGCATTTTTTAAGCGCTTATAGTGGTTATACACAGCCACTGATAGCACTTTTTTGGCTCTGTCTTGGCCAATCACATAATCGTCTAAATGTGCACGTAATTCATGTGGTGTTGGTAATTTATCGCTATCACGCTTCGGAGAGATTTCTTTAATCTCTTCGCGAATGATGTCGTTACATAACTCAACACATTCGTCGCATACATACACTGATGGGCCAGCAATGAGTTTTCTGACTTCATGCTGGCTCTTTCCGCAAAAAGAGCAGTACAGCAATTTACCGCTGTCACCATTATTTTTGTTATCGCCCATTAATTACCTCATTTGCAGTCTGCTCTACTGCCTGTCTTAAATTTGCTTAACTTTTACAGAGCATAGCTCAGTCAAAAGCAAAAATCAGCCGCGTTTCGTCATCACAGAGTCAACTAAGCCATATTCGACGGCTTGAGTCGCACTCATGAAGTTGTCACGGTCTGTATCACGTTCAACGACTTCGAGCGGTTGGCCAGTATGCTCGGCTAACATTTGGTTAAGCTTATTTTTAATGCCTAAGATTTCTTTGGCATGAATAGCAATATCTGATGCTTGACCTTGGAAACCACCCAGCGGTTGATGGATCATCACGCGAGAGTTTGGTAAACAGTGACGCTTACCCTTCTCACCACCGGCTAACAAGAAAGCGCCCATACTAGCGGCTTGGCCGATGCAGACAGTGCTAACATTCGGTTTGATAAACTGCATGGTATCATAAATCGCCATGCCTGCGGTGACAGAGCCACCTGGGGAGTTAATGTATAAAAAGATATCTTTATCTGGGCTTTCTGATTCTAAGAATAATAATTGCGCCACGATAAGGTTTGCCATGTGTTCTTCAACTTGACCTACCAAAAAGATAATCCGCTCTTTCAACAAACGAGAATAAATATCGTATGAGCGTTCACCCTTAGCAGTCTGTTCGATCACCATAGGCACTAAAGCACTTTGTATGTCTGACGCATTATGCATTATTCACTTCCCTAAATAAAAATGGCTCGCATGAGGAGCCTCATACGAGCCATTATAAATGGCGAACAGCTAATCAAGTCAAGCTTAGCTTATGCGCGACCGGTAGCCTTGTTCATAAATTCTTCAAAAGCGACTTGTTTTTCGGTCACTTTGGCAGATTTCAACAGTGCTTCAACCGCTTGCTCTTCTAAAGCAACGTTGCGCATGTTTTGCATCAGCTCTTTGTTGCTGTTGTAATAAGCAACTACTTCACTTGGATCTTCGTAGGCTGAAGCCATAGAAGCGATCAAGCCTTGTACGCGTTCATCTTCCGCTTTCAGTTCGTTAGTCTTGATGACTTCGCCTAATAGCAGACCGATTTTAACACGACGTGCAGCTTGTTCAGTGAACAATTCAGCTGGCAGTTCTGGCATGTTAGCCGATTGGCCGCCAAAACGTTGCATGGCTTGTTGACGCAAAACGTTAACTTCGCCATCGATCAATGCTTTTGGCAAAGTGATATCGTTGTTAGCTAACAGACCATTGATCACTTGCTCTTTCACGTTAGCTTTTAACGCTTGCTCAAGTTCACGGTTCATGTTTTTACGGATTTCAGCTTTAAGGGCTTCTAAGCCACCTTCGCTGATACCGAACAGAGCAGCAAACTCATCGTTTACTTCTGGCAGGTTAGCAGCTTGAACTTCAGTCAGCGTAATCGCGAACTTAGCGGCTTTACCTTTCAGGTTTTCAGCGTGATATTCTTCTGGGAAGTTCACGTCGATAACAAATTCTTCGCCCGCTTTGTGACCTAAGATACCTGCTTCAAAACCAGGGATCATACGGCCGCTACCTAATTGCAGTTCGAAATCATCAGCTTTGCCGCCTTCAAATTCTTCACCGTCAACTGAGCCAACAAAGTTCATTTTCACTTTGTCGCCATCAGCAGCTTCACGCTCAACAGCAGCGAAAGTCGCGTGTTGTTTACGTAAGGTTTCAATCATAGTGTCAACGTCAGCGTCAGTCACTTCAGCTTTTGGCTGTTCTACTTCGATTGCATCTAAGCCTTTCAGCTCAACTTCTGGATAGATTTCAAAGGTAGCGATAAATTCGAATTTTTCGCCATCAGTAGAACCAGGAACAAAAGTCGGTGCACCCGCTGGGTTTAACTTCTCAGCAATAATTGCTTCGATGAAGTTACGTTGCATCACTTCACCCATGATGTCTTGACGAATCGCTGCGCCGTAACGTTTGTTTATAACAGTAACAGGCACTTTACCAGGACGGAAACCTGGGATACGAGCACGCTTAGCTTCACGTTGTAAACTGTCTTTAACCAGCTTTTCAATTTGTTCAGCAGGAACAGAAATGGTCAGGCGACGCTCTAGGCCTTGGGTTGCTTCAACAGAAACTTGCATTGTTTTACCTCGAAATTTGTCTAACGTCCTTTGTAATAGCCGATTCATCAACTATTCAGGTATTCGTTTCTTGATCATTAAATTTGACTACAATGCCCACCACAACTGGCTTTAGGCACAGGTCGCTCATAGTTGATATCTATCAAGACGCGACATTATAGCCACCGTTTTCTGCAGAGTCGAGCCTCAACAGCCGAATCTGGGGTATAAAAAAAGCGACACAAGGTCGCTTTTTTTAATTTGTACTCAAAGTACTAAAAATGGGGTGACTGATGGGGCTCGAACCCACGACAACCGGAATCACAATCCGGGACTCTACCAACTGAGCTACAATCACCACTGAAACTGGTACGCCCGGCAGGATTCGAACCTGCGACCACCCGCTTAGAAGGCGGGTGCTCTATCCAACTGAGCTACGGGCGCATGGTTTACAGAATTTTCTGTATCCTAACCGATTTGGAAAGCATTTATACTAACCCTATCACTCGCCTATTTGAGTCCAAATTATCTTTGAATTCATTGAAGCAAACGATAATAAAGTGGTCGGTGATAGAGGATTCGAACCTCTGACCCTCTGGTCCCAAACCAGATGCGCTACCGGACTGCGCTAATCACCGAAGGTCTTACATTTTACTTGGTATCAATTCAGAGGTTCCCCTCTGGTCTGCTCTCATCCAAAATCTGGATGCACTATCAGACTGCGCTAATCACCGAAGGTCTTACATTTTACTTGGTATCAACTCAGAGGCTCCCCTCTGGTCCGCTCTCATCCAAAATCTGGATACGCTATTGGACTGTGTTAATCACCGAAGGTCTTACATAACATTTTCAGTGCTAGATGAACACATCTGCCTGAGAACGGAGCGCATCTTATCCCCTCACTTTACAACCGTCAACGATTTTTTTATTGATTGACTCTAGGTGCTGAATTATCAGGCTAATCCGGTTTTTTTTATCCATTTGGCGACGGCTTTAACCATGACACAGTAGCTGTGCCCTGTTAAAATAGCCGCGATTGCCAATCTCTGTGTTAACTACTGTTTTCACCATCGCCCATATAAAGGATATCCTACACCCATGACAGCCCAAATAATCGACGGCAAGGCGATTGCTCAATCCATCCGCACTAAGCTCAGCGAAAAAGTCACCGCCCGCAAAGAGGCTGGACAGCGCATTCCGGGTTTAGCCGTAGTATTAGTGGGAGCCGATCCGGCATCACAGGTTTATGTTGGAAGCAAACGTAAGGCCTGTGAGGAAGTTGGATTTATTTCTCGTTCATACGATTTAGAAACAAGTTGCAGTGAAGATGAGTTGCTGAGCCTTATTGATAGTCTGAATGATGATCCGACCATCGATGGCATTTTAGTGCAACTGCCATTACCTGCCCATATCGAAGATTCAAAAGTCATCGAACGTATTCGTCCAGATAAAGATGTCGATGGATTTCACCCGTATAACGTTGGCCGTTTAGCGCAGCGTATTCCTGTGCTGCGCTCTTGCACGCCGATGGGCATTATGACACTCATCAAATCCACTGGTGTCGATACCTATGGTTTAGATGCTGTTGTGGTTGGCGCGTCTAATATTGTCGGCCGCCCTATGACCTTAGAGTTACTGCTTGCTGGCTGCACCACCACCACTTGCCACCGCTTCACTAAGAATCTTGAGCAAAAAATCCGTCTCGCGGATCTCGTTGTTGTCGCTGTCGGTAAACCCGGCTTCATTCCTGGTGAGTGGATCAAGCCCGGCGCGATTGTAATAGATGTGGGTATTAACCGTTTAGATAACGGCACCTTAGTCGGCGATGTGCAATATGAAGTCGCCGCGCAAAATGCCAGTTTTATCACTCCAGTCCCAGGCGGTGTTGGCCCGATGACAATTGCGAGTCTATTGGAAAATACCTTATACGCTGCCGAGCAATATCACGACTAGCTTCTAGCTTCTAGCTTCTAGCTTCTAGCTTCTAGCTTCTAGCAAGCATAAAAAAACCTGCATAATGCAGGTTTTTTATTTGCTGAAGATTTTCTTGAATTAAGAATATAGCGAATAAGCTTATTTCTTACGCCAAGTGGTACCACTTGGGCCATCTTCGAGTTCAACGCCTAACTCATTCAAACGGTTACGCGCCACATCCGCCGCAGCCCAGTCCTTTTCAGTACGAGCACGGTTACGTTCAACAATTAAAGCTTCAATTTCAGCCACTTCATCATCACTACCGCCGCCTTGGAAGAAAGCTTCAGGCTCTTGGCTTAATAAGCCTAGCACATCCGCTAACTGCTTTAAGGTGACCGCTAATGCCGATGCCTGTGCCATATCGGTCAGTTTTAAGCGATTAATGTCACGCACCATGTCAAACAGGACTGAGTAGGCTTCTGGTGTATTAAAGTCATCGTCCATCGCCGCTTTAAACTTAGCAATGAACTCTTCTGCTTGCGCCGCTGCGACAGTCAAGTCGACATCTTTAATAGCGGTATACAAACGCTCTAAGGCTGAGCGAGCTTGTTTCAAGTTATCTTCTGAATAGTTCAGTTGGCTACGATAGTGGCCCGATAACAGGAAATAACGCACAGTTTCAGCATCATAGTGACCAAGCACATCGCGAATAGTGAAGAAGTTGCCTAACGACTTAGACATTTTTTCACGGTCAACCATCACCATGCCCGTGTGCATCCAATAGTTTACGTATGGCGTGTCATGGGCACAGCAAGACTGGGCGATTTCGTTCTCATGGTGCGGGAACTGTAAGTCAGAGCCGCCGCCATGAATATCAAAATGCAGACCTAAATGTTTGCTGTTCATGGCAGAACATTCGATATGCCAGCCAGGACGACCCGGTCCCCATGGTGATTCCCACGTTGGTTCGCCAGGTTTAGACATTTTCCACAACACAAAATCCATTGGATTTTGTTTGGTTTCGTCCACTTCTACCCGAGCACCGGCTTGAAGTTGATCTAAATTCTGACCCGATAAACGGCCGTAATCAGGATAGGAAGCCACGCTGAAAAGCACATCACCATCGCTCGCCACATAAGCATGGCCACGGGCGAGTAATAACTCAACCATGTCGATGATCTCGGCAATGTGCAGGGTTGCGCGCGGTTCAAAATCGGGGCGCAACATATTCAAGGCATCGAAGTCTTGATGCATTTCACCGATCAAACGCTCGGTTAAGGCTTCACAGCTTTCGTTATTCTCGTTAGCGCGCTTGATGATTTTGTCATCAACATCGGTAATATTGCGCTGAAAATTCACTTCATAACCCGCGTAACGCAGGTAGCGCACTATCATGTCAAAGGAAACAAAAGTACGGCCATGACCAATATGACAGAGATCGTATATGGTCACACCACACACGTACATCCCGATTTTTCCGGGAGTAATCGGCTTAAATTCCTGTTTTTGGCGGGTAATACTGTTGTAAATCTTCAACATCGATATTCTCTTCAATGATACATTCAGGTGTAAAATCAAGGAGTCAGTCTACCACGGCCTGACAGGTTTTGAATACTGCACTTTGCGCGCAATCCGAGATAAGTTAGAATCGCGCCACTATTTACAGAGAGTATGAAAACATGATCACAATACACACCAATTTGGGCGACATTAAACTGCAACTGAACGCTGAAAAAGCGCCGTTAACAGTAGCAAACTTTATGAAATATGTTGACGAAGGTTTCTTCGACGGCACTATCTTCCACCGTGTGATTGACGGTTTCATGATCCAAGGTGGTGGCTTCAACGAAGACATGAGCCAAAAACGTTGTAACGAGCCAGTTAAAAACGAAGCCAATAACGGTTTATCAAACCGTACTGGTACTGTCGCTATGGCACGTACTTCTGATCCACATTCAGCCACTGCACAGTTCTTCATTAACGTGAACGACAACACTTTCCTCGATTTTAAATCAGAAACCTCACAGGGCTGGGGCTACTGCGTATTCGGCGAAGTTGTTGAAGGCATGGATATTATCGAAAAAATCAAAGCAGTTAGTACAGGTAACCGTGGTATGCATCAAGATGTACCATTAGAAGCTGTAGTGATTGAAAAAGTCAGCGTTGCGGCATAATCCCTGCGAATGCGAACTTTATTTATAGGCGATCTGCACCTGAGTGCAGATCGTCTTGATATCACCCAAGCGTTCACTCGCTTCCTCGACACTGAACTCGATGATGCCGACGCCCTTTATATCCTAGGTGATTTGTTTGAAGTCTGGGTTGGCGATGATATTGCCTTGCCTTTTGCCCTTGAACTCGCCGAAAAACTCAAGCAAGTATCGCAAAAACTGCCGGTGTATTTCATCCACGGCAACCGTGACTTTATGTTAGGCAAGCAGTATGCACGCGCCGCAGGAATGCAAATCTTACCCGAAGTGACGTGCCTGAATTTATACGGCGTAGACACGGTTATCTTACACGGCGACAGCTTGTGTACTTTGGATAAGGCCTACCAACGCTTTCGAAAACTGCGCAGTTTGTCACTGGCGCGTTGGCTATATGGTTGTTTATCAAAGAAAACCCGTCAGGGTATTGCCGATAAAATTCGCAGCAATAGCAAAAGCAGCAATCAGCAAAAAAGCTATACCATCATGGATGTGGAGCCCAATGCGGTCGATGCGTTATTTGCCAAGACCCACACCAAACATATGATCCACGGTCATACCCACAGACCCGCCATTCATCAACTTGCCAATGGCTGTCAACGTATTGTGGTTGGTGACTGGTATGAGCAAGGCAGTGTGCTGAGTGTCAGCGCCAAAGGGATTAATTTACAATCGTTACCCTTCGAGCAGACAACTTAAGTTAGCTTGCTTTTTATTGACCTTGTTTGAGTTTAAAGACGCTTCATATTAACGGTTCGAGCGAACCGTTAATCGTTTTAGCCATATCGACTTAATTCATCGACTTTTAAAGAGAAGCTAGTTTCAAATCAATTTGCTAGCGGCGACCCACTGTGGAAACGAAACTCATCATCCTGCGCCAGAATCAACTCAGCCTCTAACTCGCCAAAATACGTTACACGCTCGCGAATATCTTCAGGTGAAACTAACTGAGCTAACGCAAGATAATCTTGATAATGTCGAGCTTCAGAGCGCAGCAGTGACACATAAAACTTACCCAGCTCACCGTCTAAATAGGGCGCCAACTTAGCAAAACGCTCGCACGAACGCGCCTCAATATAGGCCCCCACAATCAACTTATCCCGCAGGATATCTTTCTCATGGGTGGTCACATAACTCATCATGCCCTTGGCATATCGGCCTGCGCGAATATTACGGTATTCGATACCGCGTTTGTGCATCAATTCCAATACTTGTTCAAAATGATGAAACTCTTCTTTAATCAAACGGATTAAAGGTGACACTAAATTGGCGGCAAATTTAAAGTTTGGCTTAGGCATCAGTTCGGCCACCAGTTCATTCTTTTTCACATCGCGCGCCAGAAAACTCACCACATCGTGGTCTTGGGAATAGATAAACTCTTCATAGGGTTTAGCCCACGCCAACAGAGCTCGACCACTGTCTTTATCTAACGCATATTTTCGTAGTAAAAATATCGCTGTCTGAGCCGCTTTTAACTCACAGTTACAGTGATCGATCAGCAACTCATCCAAGGAATCTGATTTAATCGCGACATCAATCCAAGTTTGCGGTGTTTCACAGCGAAGAAACGCGTGGATGGGGGCAAGAAGTTGCTGCATGGACTCACTCAATCTCATTCTGAATATCGCGCTATTTTACGCATATTTACTCATAAGCTATAGCATTAGGCTTCAGTAAACTTGACGCGCTGAACTTTTTGTTCAATAAATAATCTACACTCTAAAGAACTGAGATCCTGATCACACAGCCTCTCACTTCTGTATGTGTCACCAATCGTCAGTTAAAGGAACAGGACACCATTTTAACCTCGATTGTGGAGCTGTTATCAGCTCGTCTGACGTTTGGCGAGCCATTCATCAATGCTGAACAAGGATAATTATAATGATACTGAATCACTTAATGGGGCTATACACTCATCCTAAACAAGAGTGGCACACAATTGAGAAAAACCATGAGGCACTAAAAAGTAGCTTAAGTCATGTGGTGCTGATCGCCTTAATTCCTGCGATTTGCAGTTATATTGCTACGGCTTATATTGGCTGGAATCCAGGCGCTGGCGATCCTATTTACCTCACACCTCAAAGCGCCATGTTTATGTCAGCTGGCATGTATTTAGGCCTAATTGCGGGCGTATTCGCCCTCGCCTATTTGGCCTATTGGATGGCAAAAACCTTCGATGCAAACCCAACCTACACCCAAGCGTTAGAACTCGCGTCCTACACAGCTACACCATTGTTTATGGTCGGTTTAGCCGCCTTGTATCCAGTGCTGTGGTTTATCATGATAGTGGGATTGATTGGTCTGGCTTACTCAGTCTACTTACTGTACGCGGGTGTGCCGATTATTATGAATATCCCTGAAGAGAAAGGCTTTATCTATGCCAGCTCTATGGTGACCGCTGGTTTAGTGTTGTTAGTAGGGCTAATGGCAACCAGCGTAATCTTATGGAGCCTAGGTTTTGGTCCTATGTATCAATAACCAGTTGAATTAACTGTCACTCACACCAGCCAATAGCTTTATCGCTAATCCATAAAATAAAAAAGAAGGCCTAAAAGGCCTTCTTTTTTTGGGTCTGCTTAATGATCAGAACAACTTAGCTTAATTCAACTTAGCTTAATTGAGTTGAACTGTTTGACTCATTCCATCAAACCAATTCAATCAAGCTAATTCTATTAAATCATTCGAAAGAATCACGCAGCGCTACAGTTAAGTTAAACACTAAATTATCCGCTGACGAATCTTTGCTGTCTGCACAGAAATAACCTTCGCGCTCAAACTGATAAGCTTTTTCTGCTGGCGCATTCACTAGGCTTGCTTCAGCAAAACCGTGCACTACCACTAAGGATTCAGGGTTTAATACTTCGTCCACAGTCTCTGCCGCAGCAGGATTAGGATCGGTAAATAAACGCTGATAGAGACGGAATTCAGCTGGTTTAGCAGTAGATGCCTCAACCCAATGGATCACACCTTTAACTTTACGGCCATCAGCAGGATTTTTACCTAAGGTTTCAGGATCATAAGTGCAGTAAACCGTCGTGATATTGCCTTCGCTGTCTTTGTCACAACGCTCAGCTTTAATCACATAGGCATTACGTAAACGCACTTCCTTACCTGCTACCAAGCGTTTGTATTGTTTGTTGGCTTCTTCTCTAAAGTCAGCCACATCAATCAATATTTCACGGCCAAAGGCTAATTCACGTGTCCCCATGCTCTCATCATTTGGATGAGCGGCCGCTTGAATATACTCAAGTTCACCTTCAGCATAGTTTTCGATGATCACTTTCAATGGACGTAATACAGCCATCGCACGCGGTGCATGTTCGTTCAATTCTTCACGAATACACGCATCTAACATGCCGACTTCAATCATATTCTCTTGTTTAGTCACGCCGATACGTTGGCAGAACTCGCGAATTGACGCAGGCGTGTAACCACGGCGACGCAGGCCAGCAATCGTTGGCATACGTGGGTCGTCCCAACCTGACACGAGTTTACGGGTCACAAGGTCGTTTAGCTTACGCTTAGACATCAAGGTATATTCGAGATTTAAGCGTGAAAACTCGTATTGACGAGTACGATTCGGCGCTTGAAAATCATTCAAATTATCCAACACCCAGTCGTATAAACGACGGTTGTCTTGGAACTCTAAAGTACATAAAGAGTGGGTAATATGTTCTAACGCATCAGAGATACAATGGGTAAAGTCGTACATTGGGTAAATGCACCACTTGTCACCCGTTTGGTGGTGATGGGCAAAACGAATACGGTAGATGATAGGATCGCGCATACACATGAATGGCGACGCCATATCAATTTTGGCACGCAGCGCACACTCACCTTCTTTAAAACCACCGTCGCGCATCTTAGCGAATAAGGCGAGGTTTTCTTCGACTGATGTGTCGCGGAAAGGACTGTTTTTACCTGGCTCTTTTAACGTGCCACGGTATTCGCGAGTTTCATCAGCATTCAAGAAACACACATAAGCCAAACCTTTATTGATCAGTTCAACTGCATATTGATGTAACTGATCAAAATAGTTTGATGAATAGCGTACATCGCCATCCCACTGGAATCCAAGCCAACGCACATCCGCCTGAATAGAATTAACATAATCAATGTCTTCTTTTTCAGGATTAGTATCGTCAAAACGTAAATTACACAGACCGTTATAGTCTCGCGCTATCCCAAAATTTAAGCAGATAGATTTAGCATGACCAATATGAAGATAGCCATTCGGTTCCGGCGGGAAACGAGTCTGTACACTCGTGTGCTTACCGCTTTGTAAATCTTCATCTATGATATTACGAATAAAGTTACTCGGACGTACTTCAGTGTCCACATGACTCATGGAATTCCTCTTTGCGAACAATGGCAATTTTAAGAAAACCAGCATGATCCTACAGATCACTACTAGTTACAATGCCTAGTGCTAAAAACTATGGTTTTTGACCGGCTGGGTTATAACCGCGATAGTAAAACAATAAAAGCAGCCATGAAAGCTGCTTTTATCTTTGACCTAACTAAGCTGACATTTATTACTCAGTCATACTGACTCAGTAAATCTTACTCTGTGATGATGCGGATCCCTGGAATGATCTGCTGAGTTCTTCTGCCCTTACGTTTCAGCCATTGATAAAAGGCCACTAACGCAAACAGGAAGAAACCAATCCACAGACTCGATTGCACAGGATGCTGCGTAAAGGTTGCCGCTTGATAGACCACAGTCGCAGAACCATAGGCCAGAGAGAAAGTCCACGTAGCCGCAAACGTCGCCCAACGGGAACCAAACTCATGCACTAAGGCGCCCATCGCCGCGACACAAGGGGTATACAACAAGATAAACAGCAAGTAAGAGAACGCCGCAATTTTGCCACTGAAACCAGCTTGCAGGGCACCGAAGGTCGATGTTGCCACGCCTTGCTCTTCCGCTATCGCTTCTTTATTAGTCAAATCACCAACCGACAGTTTTAGCGGATCTTCCAGATCAATTCCAAACAAGTTTGCAGGAATCGTCGCCAGAGCCGCATTAAAGCTTTCACTCAATGGCGTAAGCTCTTCATCAGCGGGCGCGGCAGTGCTGTACAAACTGTTTAAGGTACCAACAACCGCTTCTTTGGCAAAAATACCCGTGATAATACCCACAGTTGCTGGCCAGTTATCCTGCTCTATACCCATAGGTGAGAAGACTGGCGTGATTTTTTGGCTCGCAACACTCAGCAAAGATGCTTGGCTATCTTCATGGCCGAAGGTGCCATCAACACCTATAGCATTGATAAAGTTCAATAAGGTTACCACCAGCACAATCGTTTTCCCCGCACCTAAAATAAAGCTCTTAGTGCGTTTGCCAGTGCGGACCATAACAGCTTTAAATTTGGGCATCTCATAGCTTGGCAGTTCCATCACCACAGCACTGCTGGTGCCGGGCAACAGGGTGCTTCTGAGTAATAAACCCGTACCGATAGCGGCAAAGATACCAATAACGTAAAGCAAGAAGACTAAATTCTGTCCAGAATCGGGAAAGAAAGCCGCGGCAAATAACGCATACACTGGCAAACGTGCACCGCAAGACATAAATGGCGCCATCATACCCGTGACAATACGCTCACGTTCACTGCCTAAGGTCCGCGTCGCCATAATCGCTGGCACAGAACAACCAAAACCGACAATCATAGGCACGAAAGCTTTACCGGGCAGACCGATACGGCGCATTAACCCATCAACTACAAATGCAGCGCGGGCCATGTAGCCAGAGCTTTCAAGGACTGACAAACCGAGGAATAAAGCAGCGATCACCGGAATAAACGTGGTCACGGTTTGAATACCTTGGCCAACACCACCAGCGAGAATAGTGACCAACCAAGCCGGAGAGCCCATGTTCGTCAAGAATGCGCCAAAGTGGTCGACAAACAACGCACCCGCAAACACATCGAAGAAATCGATAAAAGCGCTGCCAATATTGATGCTGAACATAAACATCAAATACATCACGAACAAGAACACAGGAATGCCAAGCACGGGATGCAATACGAGTTTATCTAATTTATCACTGAGAGTGAGGAATCCCGACTCTTTCACTGAACCTTGAAACACTTTCTCAACGAAATTAAAGCGCGTGGTAGCCACCATCACTTCAATATCATGGCCCTGCGAAGAGATAATCTGGGTACAGGTATTTACTTCATCCTGCAACTCAGCATTTTGGCAACTGCCACAACCTGAACCATTGCCAAGCATAGCCAAAGCACGGCCACGGCTTAATTGCGTGTCTTTGCTACAAAGCAACTGCACGCCCGCTTCAATTTGTTCATCGTAATGCAGTACTAATGGTGCTTCAGAGACTCGGCCTTGCAGTAAATCGAGTACCTGCGCTTGCACTTTTTCTACATCGGCAGGATCGCGTGAGCACACACCAATCACAGGGCAGCCCAGCTCTTTGCTCATTTTCTTTAAATCGACTTTGATACCGCGTTTAACTGCAGAATCAATTTTATTCAGCACGACCACCATAGGGATCGCGAGTTCACGCAATTGGGCGGTGAGATATAAATGACGTTCGATGTTAGTGGCATCGACTAAATTGATAATGCCGTCGACACGTTGCTCGGCGAGATATTGCTGCGCAATTTGCTCATCGAGTGAACAATCGCAACTATTGCCCGCAGGCAGAAGATCGTAAATACCCGGTAAATCGGTCAGATAGACATCGGCACCGTTTAAGGTGAAATGACCAGTCTTTTTCTCGACCGTCACACCAGACCAGTTACCGACTTGTTGATTCGCGCCGGTTAGCGCGTTAAAGAGCGTCGATTTACCCGCATTCGGGTTACCGACTGTGACGCAATGAAACTGCTTAGTCATTCGCCTTTTCCACCTCAATGATGTCTGCCAAATCTCTGCGCATACAAAGTTTACTACCACGAATATCCAGTTCGAGACCAGAGCCCATAGGTGCGTATCGGATCAATGAAAAACGCGTATTCGGCGTGATCCCCATGGATAACAACTTACGCTTCACGGTTTGTGGTAACACTAAACGCCCCACTTCAGAAATAATACCGCGATCACCGGGCCTGAGTTCGCTTAACTTCATTACGTATTCCACCTTGCAACAGGTTCAGCTCGAAAAACTGCGCCCATTGTAACTGAGCTATGACCCTAATAACTTTACCTAGATCAAGATTTTTGACTGGTAACGATAATAGTTTTCAATTGTGTTGGGTATTATGTGACAAAAATACCAATGAATAAACGGCCAACTGAAAATAAAAATCCATACCTAAGCGCACAAGAGAATGATGCGATCGACAGAAGTCAAAAAGCTGTGAACAAAACCCTTACCAAAGCAAACGTGATCAAGGTCACGCTTCCTCTATATCACCAGTAAAATCATCCCTCTTTACAGTGAAAAGACCCTCAGATGTTAAGCGAGTGTCACATATTTGTTCTAATATTAATCAGCTTTAATAAGCTAAATTAGCAATGTCGAAAGCGTAAAAATAACAAATATAAATGCACTCGGGAAAAGATGAACATGGAAATAAGGCTAAAGTTCAAAAGCATAGCTAATGCTATGTGTTTTGTTATCAATCGTGAGTATTTCTGTCTCGGCGACGCCTTGGGATGACAAAAAACCAGAGGACGTTGTCGCGACATTAGACAAAAAATTCGCCGAAGGTAAGTATTCTGCCAAAGGGGCTGACACTTGCCTGATGTGCCACAAAAAAAGTGCCGTGGTCATGGCCATTTTTGATGGGGTTCATGGTAATCCCAATGTGAAAGCTTCGCCCATGGCCGATTTGCAGTGTGAAGCCTGCCACGGCCCGTTAGGGAATCATAACAAAGGTGGCAAAGAGCCAATGATCACCTTTGGTGCAAATTCTCCTGTTCCCGCGCAAAAGCAAAACAGTGTTTGTATGAGCTGCCACAATGACAGCCAACGTATCGCGTGGAAAGGCAATCACCACGATAACGCCGATGTGGCTTGCGCAAGTTGCCATCAAGTTCATGTTGCCAAAGATCCTATCAGCGATAAAGCCAATGAAGTCGCCATTTGTACCCAATGCCATACCCAGCAAAAAGCCGATATGCACAAACGCTCGGCCCATCCATTACAGTGGCAACAGATGGTGTGCAGTGACTGCCATAATCCCCACGGCAGTTTGAACGATTCAAGCTTGAAACAAATGAGCGTCAACGAAAATTGCTATAGCTGCCACGCCGAAAAACGTGGTCCTAAATTATGGGAACATGCCCCCGTCACCGACAACTGCGCGAATTGTCACAACCCCCATGGCAGCGTAAACGACGCCATGCTGATCAGTAAGCCGCCGCAGCTTTGTCAACAATGCCACGCCTCGGATGGCCATAGCAGCAATGCCTACTTTGGCAATCAAACCAATGCCTTCACTTCAGGTAATTCCTGTATGAATTGCCACGGACAAGTGCATGGTTCTAACCATCCTTCTGGCAAATTGCTACAGAGATAACAAGGGAACGATCATGCCAACAGCTAAACTATCTCACCCTAGTGCTTGCTTCTCACTCACGTTACTCGCATGGGTGATAAGCGGTGTTTTATCTCAGGCACATGCCGAAGGTTATGAGCTACAACAGGCGAATCGAAGTGGCATAAAAACAGAAGCATGGAGCTGCAAACAATGCCAATCTAAGTCAGGGCATAGTGGTGATGTCAGTGCCACCCTCGCTTACAACGATGGCGAGGACAGCCGTTTCGGTAACCGCACTGGGACAGATAACGATGGGTTCGTTGGCGCAGTCGGTGCGGATATGGTGTACAAAACACAGTCGGGTTATCAAACTCAATTGATCGCGGATAAGTTAGGTTTTGATGCGGGCTCAGCCAAGCTCACAACAGGAAGGCCAGGGAACTATCAAATCAACTTAGGTTATAGAGGCTTAGCTAACTATAACCATAATCAACTCAAAAGCCCTTATACCTCATCGCAAGATAAGATGTTGTTGCCCGATAACTGGATAACAGGTGGCACAACACAATCTATGCCTATGCTACAGAGCAGCCTTGTTGGCCAAGATTTAAGTATTCAACGTGATCGCTTTATGATCGGTGGTTACTACGCGGGCAAAATATCACCTGAAGGTGACAATAACAGTCACTACAAAGCCTCGCTAAACTATCAGCATGAAGACCGCAGCGGCGCCAAAAAGACCAGCGCCAATATACTCACCAATAGCGTTATGCTCGCCCAACCGATTGATGACAGTACCGATGAAATCGATGCCAGAGTCTATTTTAATGGCACGGGCTGGCAGGCTGGCATCAATAGCCAAGTCAGCCAATATAAAAATGATCACCAAGCCATGCAATGGCAATCCGCCTACACGCCCACCTTTGGCGCGGCATACTTAGGTCAAAATGCAGTCGACCCCGACAGTAAAGCCTATCGCGTTGCCGCAGAAGCCTCTGGGGGAGCGAATGGTCAGAATGTGCTAATGCACGCAGGCTTTAGCCGTATGACCCAAGATGACACTTTTATTCCAGCCACCATCAATGGCCCGTCACCTGTCCTGCCTGCGGATACCTTAGATGGCCAAGTGGATATTATTGAAATGATCCTTAAATATTCGGGCCGGATCACCCAAGATTTAAGTGTACAGGCAAGCTACAACTATCAAGACAGAGATAACAAAACGGCCAAATTAGACTTCCCACAAATCATCACCGACAGTATTAACCAAGGCTCTGCTCAAAATAGCCTTTATGATAAGCGAACCAAAAAACTCGAACTTAAAGGCAAATACCGTTTTACTTCAGCCGCCTATGCCGAAGCAGGCTACAGCCGTAACGAAAACGATTACACTGAACTCGATCGCCAATCCGTCGATGAGTCAGGCGTGTTTGCCAAACTGAGCTATCGCTATTCCCCTGCTTGGTCAGCATGGTTAAAAGGAGAAGCACTAGAGCGCGATGGCAGTGAATACGATCCCGTCACGACCACTCAAAGCCAAAGCAATCCTTGGCTACGTAAATCCTACCTTGCCGACAGAAAAAGGCAAAAAGTCACCTTACACACTGATTATCAAACTGATATCGGCCTCTCGCTGGGCGCCAGCTTGCACAGTGTCGATGACGATTTTCACCACACCCAAGTGGGTCTTACTCAAGTGTCCTACCTAGGTTATGACGTATCGGCCCAATATGCGCTGAGTGACGATCTTCATTTCAGTGCCTTTGTTAACCAAGATTGGCGCGACTCAGATCAAGCAGGCAGCAACCACTTTTCAACGCCCGATTGGTACAGCACTGCCGAGGAAAAATCGACTTTAATTGGGGCAGGTTTTAGTTATCAAAACCTGTTCGATAATCACCTCGACATTGGCTTGGACTACAGCTATTCCGATGGACAGAGTGATACCGAGGTCGTCTACGGCATCACCAGTCCCTATGGCGATTTTTATGCCCGCAAACACAATATTAATGCCTACGCCAAATATAAGTTTGCCGACAGTATGTCGCTACGCGTCGATTGGTTATTCGAGAAGTATCAAGATGCTAACTGGCAAAACCAAGGCACAAATTGGGACACGCTTCCCAACGTACTCAGCTTTGGGGATATGAGCCACGACTACAACGCTCACTATTTAGGCTTGACCTTAAGCTACCAAATGTAACTTAGACACTGACAGCGCATTCCAAGGATAGAAATATGAACAAGTTTGCAAAAATGAGCTCGAAATTCAGTCTGATGCTGGCCTTAGTCTCGCTATTAAGCGCCTGTGGCGGTGATAACGGCCAAGATGGCAATCCCGGTGAACCCGCAAAACCGCCCGCGTTAACCATCACTAGCCTAAAGGTCACGGTCGATAAAGTTCAAATGATAGATGGTATTGCTCAAGTGGATTTTCAAGTGAGCAATCAAGATGATGAAGCCGTGATTGGTGTCCCATCGGCGACGTTTATTGCGGCGCAGCTTCTGCCGCAAGGTTATACAGGTGCGGGTAATAGCAGTGAATGGCAGCATTTTACCGCCGAAACCTGCGCGGCAACTTGCCCTGGCAGTCTCACAGATCATAAAAACGGTCACTACAGCTACATCTTCAGCGCACCGTTTAATGGCATGAATGGGGTGACGTTTATGCCCGAAGCGACCCAAAGAATGGTGGTCAAAATCGGCGGCGATAAACTTGCCGATAACACGCCCTTGCCTATTACCAATCAACATTATGACTGGCAATCTTCTGGGGATAATGTCGCTTACACCCGTAACTTAGTCACAATAGAAACCTGTAATAGTTGCCACAGCGATCTTGCTTTCCATGGCAGTAAATATAATCAAATCGAAACCTGCGTCACTTGCCATAACAGCAAAAAAGTCAGTAACCCTGCGGATATTTTCCCGCAAATGGTCCACAGCAAACATCTAACCGGTTTCCCGCAACCCATCAGTGACTGCCAAACCTGTCATGTCGATAAGGCTGAGTTAGCTGAGCAGCAAAATTGGCACAGAGTCCCAACCATGCAAGCCTGTGGCGCCTGTCATACACAAATTAATTTTCCCGCAGGCGAAGGACACCCAGCGCAGGCCGACAACAGTAACTGCGTGGCGTGCCATAATGCCGACTGGACCGCAAGCGTTCACAGTGATGAAGACAAAACTGCGGCACTGATGCAATTTAGCCCAAGCATTACCAGCGCCAGTATGGATGCCAATGGTACAGTCACAGTCGCGGTTAACTTGATGAACCCAGCTACTGGTAGCGTCTACAGCGACAGTGCCGATAAGTTAAAATTCATCAATGATTTAAGGGTATATGCCAACTGGGGAACCAGTTTTGATTACGCGACCCGCTCTGCCCGCTCAATCAAGCTGCCGGAATCCACCCCCGAGTCAGGCTCAAATGGCATTTATACCTATACAATAGCGGGCCTTACCGTGCCTGCGGGCACTGAAGCGGATCATGGCGGACTCGCGATCCAAGGCCGAGTCTACGCCAAAGACAAGGTACTCGTTGATTGCACGACAGAACTGGCGGAAGTGTTAGTGATTAAAGCCAGCCACAGTTATTTTGATACGGCAGCATTAAGCAGTACGGGTCGTCGCACTGTTGTTAGTAATACAAGCTGCGGCAATTGCCATGGCGATCAAAAGCTTAATATCCACGGCTCACGCAACGATCTCGGTGGTCAATGTCAGCTATGTCATAACGCCAATATGCTGGCCGATGCGACGGCAGCCAATCCTTCCACCACATCGTTTGACTTTAAGCAGCTGATCCACGGTATTCACACCAGCCAATTCACTGGTTTTGAAAACCTAAACTACCCAGGAAAAATCGGTAACTGCACCCAATGCCATGTTAACGATTCTGCGGGCATATCTACCGTCGCCCTTCCTTTAAATTCAGCGGTACAACCCCTTGCCCTCGATAACGGCACTTTTACCAGCCCGATTGCCGCTGTGTGTAGCAACTGCCATTCAGCTACCAGCACTCATAACCACATGGCTCAGCAAGGTGCTGTTTTTGCAGGCACAAAAGCCGATGCAACTGCAGGAACTGAAACCTGTGCTTTCTGTCATGGACAAGGCGGCGTCGCGGACGTGTTAAAAGTGCATCCCATAAACTAAACCTATGATGCTGACCTAAAAAGGCCAGCAACTGCAGATATAAAAGGAACTCATACTATGCAGTCATCTACTCCTAAAGAAATAGTCAGATCTCAGTCACATTACCCACCTAAAGTGACTGATTAATACCAGTGACTTAGTTAGCCTTACAGATGGAAAACTAATTCCACACATCCTATGCGGGTAATGAGATTTATTCTTATCTACCAAGCATTTGATGATGATTACAACTATTGCAGGGAAATATCATGATGAAACGGTTCAATTTCAATGCCGCAACAAAAGCGATGTTGGGTGCCGGTTTACTCTCTCTACTACTCGCCGGTTGCGGTGGTAGTGACGGTAAAGATGGTGAAGACGGTAAACCGGGTGTTGTTGGTGTCAATATCGATACAACGCCTACACTGAAAGCAAGTTTTACTAATGCCACTATCGATGCAGGTAAGGTTACGGTCGATTTCACATTAGAAAATGCGAATGGCGTTGCAGTACTAGGCTTAAATAAAACTCACGACATACGTTTTGGTATTGCACAGCTCACACATGTGACTGAAGCAACGGATGATCCAGCCAAACCCGCCGACCGCGGTTACCAATGGCAAGCCTACATTAATGCCAAAAAAGAACCTGGCACAGCGCCTTCTGGCGTGGATAACCTCAATCCATCAGCTCAATTTCAAGCCAACGTTGAAGCCGCTGCCAAGTGTGATACCTGTTTAGTGGATCATGGCGATGGTAACTATAGCTATACCTATCAAGCCAATATCGCCAATGTCACTGAACCCTTAGCGATTACTTACAGTGCTGAAGCGACTCAACGGGCAACATTAGAACTTGAATTACCACAGCTTGCTGCCAACGCCCATTTTGATTGGCAACCTTCTACAGGCAAAACTGAAGGTATTCAAACCCGCAACGTTGTTTCAATAACAGCCTGTTATACCTGTCACCAGCCAGAAAGTTTAGCGTTACACGGTGGCCGTAGAGTTGATATTGAAAACTGTGCTTCTTGTCATACGGCAACCTCTGGCGATCCTGAGTCAGGTAATAGCATTGAATTCACTTACATGATCCATGCTATCCACAAAGGTGGCGAGCGTCATACCTTCGATGAGACAGGCGCTGAAGTACCTGCCCCTTATAAGATTGTTGGTTATGGTGGCAAAGTGATTGACTACGGCAAGGTCGGTTTCCCATTAAAACCTGCAGCGGATTGCGCAGCCTGTCACGTTGAAGGAGCGGGTGCACCAGCGAATGCCGATCTATTTAAAGCCGACTTAAGCAATCAAGCCTGTATTGGTTGCCACACAGAAAAACCATCAGCTCACCACAGCAGCAGTGATTGTGTCGCTTGTCATAATGCAACTGAACCATACAACGGCACAGGTAGTGCAGCTAAACGTCATGGTGATGTGCTGAAAGCTTACACAGAAACTAAAGCCATGGGCATTAAGTTCACTAATGTCGGCGTGAATGACACGGGCAAAATCACTTTTGATGTCCAAGTTGTTGACAAAGAGGGCAATGCCATTGATAAAGCCTTCGTAAATCAAAGCTCACGCGTTGTCGTAGCATGGGATTCTGATAAAGATTACCCAAGCTATGCTGATGCCTCTTATAGCAATCGTCGTATCGCTTTAAGTGAAGGTACCTATAATGAAGCGAATAAAACCTACTCATTAACAGGCACTAAGTTCAGTTTACCCGCTGATGCAAATGGTAAAACATTCGAGCTGTGGTCAACATTAGAAGTGTGCTTCAACAATGGCGGTTATGGCGTTGCTGACGTAGCTATGACAGATTGCACTGCTGACAGTGTAAGTAAAGTCGCGGTTAAACAAGCACCATATCATTTCGTTTGGAAAGATACGGGAGTGGACAGCACTGCCAAGGCAGCGACACGTCGCGACATTATTGATGCAACTAAGTGTCAAGGTTGTCACAATCAAGAAATCCACCACTATGACAACGGTGTAAATTGCCAAACTTGTCATACTTCGGATAAAACCTTGAAAAATGATGCCAACTATCCTGGCGGTAAGATCCCAACTAGCTTTGCGTGGAAAGCTCACGAACGTGAAGGCCATTACCTGAAATATGCGGGTGTACAATCAGGCACTGTGCTAAAAACCGATTGTGCGACATGCCATACAGTTGATAAAGCAAACGTCATTACAGGTATTACCTTAGGACGTCAGCCTGATCGCACATGGCGCTACGGTGATATCAATAATAACGGTGCCGATATTTGGGTATCTTCAGATGCAGGCGCATGTTTAAGCTGTCACCAAAAATATCTGACTGATGCGACAAAATCTCACATTGAGACTAACGGTGGTATTTTAAATGGCAGCAGTGCAGCCGATGTGCAAACTCGTGCATCAGAAAGCTGTGCAACTTGTCATACCCCAGCTCAATTAAGTAAAGTTCACGGTAATTAAGCAGATATAACGCTCTCATTCAGAGCAATGTTTTATCGTTACTAAAGAGAGAGGTTTTTACCTCTCTCTTTATATTCTTGCCATTTAAAAATCCGCTGTTTTTTTGATCTGAAATCGTTTTTACCTCTCGCTTTAAATACCTCTTTAGAAATAGAAAGATCCAAGTCACACATTAGCAAAGGCCTTGGAGATTTTAAGGTCATGTTAGGTTAGCCTTTCCTTGGGGAATTCTATTTCCAGCATCCACTTAAGTCGCTTCTAGTGACCAAAAACACAGACATAGAATCTGTTGGCTCTAGAACATAGCGTTTAAGCAATGCCAAACCTATGCAGGGAAAAAATGATGAACGCACAAACAACTAAAATCGCACTGCTGTTAGCAGCAAGTGCAGTCACTATGGCCTTAACTGGCTGTGGTGGCAGCGATGGTAATGATGGTAATCCCGGTGAACCTGGTGGCGAACCTGCTCCAGCGATTCAAACCCTTAATTTCACGTTTGATAAATCTGTTATCACTAACGGTGTACCGAGTGTTGAGTTTACTGTGACTAACGAAGATGACTTACCCGTCGTTGGTCTCCAAAAGATGCGCTTCGCCGCAGCACAGTTGATCCCGCAAGGGGCGACAGGTGCCGGTAATGCCTCACAATGGCAATACTTTGGTGATGAAACCTGTGATGTGGCAGCAACATGCCCAGGGACCTTTGTTGACAAGAAAAACGGTCACTACAGCTATACCTTCAACATGAACTTGACCGCTAACGCTAAAATCACCTACAACGATCAGTTAGCTCAACGGGTATTAATCCGCGCTTATAACACGCCGTTACCCGATGGTACTCAAGTCCCTAACAGTAACGCCTTTGTCGACTTTACGGCCGATACCGGTGCTGCAGCGACATACAGCCGCAAGATTGTTGCCACTGAAAGCTGTAATACCTGTCACCAAGATTTAGCTAATGTGAAACACGGCGGCGCGTACTCAGATGTTAACTACTGTGCAACTTGCCACACAGCAGGCAAAGTTGGCGTAGGTAAAGAGTTCAATGTTCTCGTTCACGCTAAACACAAAGACCTGACTTTAGGTTCATTGGAAAGCTGCCAAAGCTGTCATGCTGCAAACGATGCCACGCCAGATTGGGGTAATTGGTCACGTATTCCAACTGCCGCTACCTGTGGAAGCTGTCATAGCACAGTGGATTTTGCCGCAGGCAAAGGTCATTCACAACAGCTAGATAACTCAAACTGTATCGCCTGTCATAACAGCGACTGGACTGCCGAGCTACACACAAGCAAGACTGCAGACAAGAAAGCCGTTATCGCTCAGTTAGGTATGCAAGCGACTCTCGTGGGTCAAGCTGATGATACTGCGGTATTAACTGTCTCTATCTTAGACAAAGACGGTAACGCGATTGATGCGGCAACGGTTCAAGACAAGATTAAACGTTTAGAAACTGTCACTAACGTTGGCCCTAACTTCCCAATTATGGGTTACAACAAGAGCCCTGGTAGTGGTGCGGCGAAAATTGCGAAAGACTTAGTCAAAGATGGCGCACTGCAAGCTGACGTAACCTTAGTTGACGGTAAACTGGTATTCACTACACCTGCCCTGCCTTTCGGTGCTGGCGATACAGATACGGCCTTTACCTTTATCGGTCTGGAAATGTGTAGCACTGGTACTAGCTTAACCGCATGTACCGCTGATAGCGTGACAACCAGTATGAAAGCTGAGCTCGCCTTTGGCACAAAATCAGGCAACGCCCCAAGCATGCGCCATGTTAACTCTGTTAACTTCAGTACCTGTCAAGGCTGTCACAGCGATACCTTCGAAATCCACAAAGGACACCATGCAGGCTTTGTAATGTCTGAACAAGTTTCACATGCTAAAGATGCGAACGGTAAGCCAATTGTCGGTGTGGATGCCTGTGTGGCCTGTCATACCCCAGATGGTACCTATGCATCTGGTGCAAACAAAGGTGGTTTCGAAATGAAACTGCACGTAGTTCACGGTGAGCAAGGCGTTATCAAAGAATGTACTCAGTGCCACAACGACTTCAACTTAGACGCGTTCAAAGTGAAGGGTGCACTGGCCACTTCTGCAGGTAAATACACCACGCCAATCACAGCCACTTGTACTTCATGCCACGCGCCAGAATCCATTGGCCACGGCTTAGAAAATATGGGCGCAATTGTGAATGGTGATTATGTTCAAGCTAACCAAGCGGCGCAGTCAGAAACCTGTTTCTACTGTCACAAACCCACACCAACAGATCACACTCAGGTGAAAATGTAATTTGCCCAAGCAGGGGGAGTTCGCTCCCCCTTTCTTGAAATTTGTTGGGACAAATTGGGAAGCCTATTATGAAGAACAGCCTAAAAATGAAAAACCTACTGCCGGCACTTGTCATCACCATGGCAATGTCAGCAGTCATGTCTTTATGCATCGCACCAAACGCTTATGCGTCAAAATGGGATGAAAAAATGACGCCAGAGCAAGTCGAAGCCACCTTAGATAAGAAGTTTGCCGAAGGCAACTACTCCCCTAAAGGCGCCGATTCTTGTTTGATGTGCCATAAAAAATCTGAAAAAGTGATGGACCTGTTCAAAGGTGTCCACGGCGCCATTGATTCATCAAAAAGCCCAATGGCGGGCCTGCAATGTGAAGCCTGTCATGGTCCTTTAGGTCAACACAATAAAGGCGGCAACGAGCCGATGATCACTTTCGGTAAGCAATCGACCTTAAGTGCTGAAAAACAAAACAGTGTCTGTATGAGCTGTCACCAAGATGACAAACGTGTGTCTTGGAACGGCAGTCACCATGACAATGCCGATGTCGCTTGTGCCTCTTGCCACCAAGTGCATGTGGCAAAAGATCCTGTGTTATCAAAAAACACTGAAATGGAAGTCTGTACTAGCTGCCACACTAAGCAAAAAGCAGACATGAACAAACGCTCGAGTCACCCACTAAAATGGGCTCAAATGACCTGTAGCGATTGCCATAATCCCCATGGCAGCATGACAGATTCCGATCTAAACAAGCCGAGCATTAACGAAACCTGTTACTCCTGCCACGCCGAAAAACGCGGCCCCAAACTGTGGGAACATGCACCCGTTACTGAGAACTGTGTGACTTGCCACAATCCTCACGGCAGTGTGAATGATGCCATGTTGAAAACCCGCGCACCGCAGCTGTGTCAGCAATGTCACGCCAGCGATGGCCATGCCAGCAATGCTTACTTAGGTAACACTGGTTTAGGTTCAAACGTCGGCGACAATGCCTTCACGGGTGGAAGAAGCTGTTTAAATTGCCACAGTCAGGTCCATGGTTCAAACCATCCATCTGGCAAGCTATTACAGCGCTAAGGAGACGAGAAAATGAAATTTAAACTCAATTTGATCACTCTGGCGTTACTGGCAAACACAGGTTTTGCGATAGCGGCCGATGGGTATGGCTTAGCCAATGCCAATACCGAAAAAGTCAAAATGTCCGCATGGAGCTGTAAAGGCTGCGTTGTTGAAACGGGCACATCGGGCACTGTGGGTGTCGGCGTAGGTTATAACAGTGAAGAGGACATTCGCTCGGCGAATGCCTTTGGGACGTCAAACGAAGTCGCAGGGAAATTGGATGCTGATGTCACCTTTCGCGGTGAAAAAGGCTATCGCGCCAGCGTTGAAGCCTATCAACTGGGCATGGATGGCGGCCGTTTAGAGGTCAATGCCGGCAAACAAGGCCAGTACAATGTCAATGTGAACTATCGCCAGATTGCCACTTACAACAGCAACAGTGCCTTAACGCCCTACTCGGGTGTGGGCAGCGATAATTTAACGCTGCCAGACAACTGGGTGACGGCGGGTTCAAGCAGCCAAATGCCATTACTGATGGACAGCCTGAACGCCTTAGAACTGTCGCTTAAACGTGAGCGCACAGGGCTTGGTTTTGATTATCAAGGCGAGTCGCTGTGGAGCACACATGTGAGCTACCTGCGTGAAGAAAAAACCGGCTTGAAAAAAGCATCAGGTGGATTCTTCAACCAATCTATGATGTTAGCCGAGCCTGTTGATTACACCACTGACTCCATTGAAGCGGGTATCAAGCTTAAAGGCGACAACTGGTTCACTGCACTTAACTACAATGGCTCGATTTTTAAGAACGAGTACAACCAGTTAAATTTCGACAGTGCATTTAATCCAACCTTTGGCGCGCAAACCACGGGCTCTATCGCCCTTGATCCAGACAATCAGTCACACACTGTCTCGTTAATGGGCCAATACAACGACAGTACCAATGTGCTATCGGCTCGCGTGCTTGCAGGACAAATGAGTCAAGACCAAGCGTTAGTGACTTCAGGTTATGGTTATCAAGTGCCAACTGAAGCCCTAGATGCCAAGGTCGATCTTATCGGCTTAAACTTAAAAGTGGTCAGCAAAGTCACCAACTCACTGCGCTTAAGTGGTAGCTACGACTATAACGACCGCGATAACAATACACAGATTGAAGAGTGGACCCAAGTCAGCATCAACAATGTCAACGGTAAGGTGGCCTACAATACCCCTTACGATAACACCAGCCAACGCTTCAAAGTGGCCGCAGATTATCGTATTACCAACGGCATGAAACTCGATGGTGGCTATGACTTCAAACGTGATGAACGTAATTATCAAGACCGTGAAACCACGGATGAGAACACGGTTTGGGTGCGTTTTAGAGTCAACAGCTTCGAAACTTGGGATATGTGGGTTAAGGGCAGTTACGGTCAACGTGATGGCTCGCAATATCAAGCCTCTGAATGGACATCCTCTGAAACCAATAGCCTGTTGCGTAAGTACAATCTGGCGAACCGTGACAGAACCCAAGTGGAAGCTCGAGTCACTCACTCGCCTATCGAAAGCCTGACTCTAGATTTCGGTGCCCGTTACGCATTCGATGACTACACAGATACTGTCATCGGTTTAACTGAGTCAAAAGACACCAGTTATGATGCCAACATCAGCTATATGATCACCGATGATTTACTGGCAACCGCCTTCTATAACTATCAAATCATTGAATCTGAACAGGCGGGAAGCAGCAACTACAGCACCCCAACCTGGATGGGCTTCATTGAAGATAAAGTCGATGTTGTCGGCGCAGGCATTAGCTACAACAACTTACTTGAGAACAAGTTACGCATGGGACTGGATTACACCTATTCAGACTCCAACAGTAACACCCAAGTGAGACAAGGTATCACAGGCGACTATGGTGATTATTTTGCCAAAGTGCACAACATTAACTTATACGCTCAATATCAAGCCACCGAGAAAATGGCGCTGCGCTTGGATTATAAAATTGAGAACTATAAGGACAATGACGCTGCCAATGATATCGCCGTTGATGGCATTTGGAACGTCGTAGGCTTTGGCAGCAATAGCCATGACTATACAGCGCAGATGATCATGTTAAGCATGAGCTACAAGCTCTAATCCTCAATGATAGACAATCCAAAAGCCCGCATCTTGCGGGCTTTTGTTTAACCGCAGCAGTCACATGTAAAGTCAGATGTAAAATCATTACATCAGCCCAGATATGAGTAAAAATCTTGAATAAGATCAGACTCTGGCGCAAAAGTCTGCCCATAAAAACCTTATTCCTTGAGTTTTAGCTCACTTTAGCGGATCTTAATTCAATCTTTTGGTTAATCCTCTGAGTCCATGCGTATTTATTCTTCCCTCTGCCAATCTAAGTGCTTGTCGTCTCTTCCCGCCCTACTGGGGCTGAGTCTATTGCCCTTACCCGCCTTGGCGTTCGACCCCTCGGGCGGCACCGCCAGCCTGTTTATCATTCTCGGCCTCGGCGGCTTTACCTTGATCAATTTATTTTTACAGGGTTTATTCTTTTTTGCGGGTCAGTATCGTAGTACCGCCTTTGCCAAAGGTCATGTATTAAGCGCCTTAATCGTACCGCTGATTGCCGTCGCCTTAGCCATCTATGATCACAGAGGTTGGAGTGATTTCGCCTTGAACTTAGGCATTATTTGTGTGGGGATTGGTTTGATATTATTGCCACTACAACTGTGCCAAATCGATAAACCCGCCAATCGTAATGCCGATTGGATCATCAGCCTAGGGGCATTATTCATCCTAGCCTTGAGTTATGTCATTGCGCCCTTAGCCTTTTTTACCATTGTGCTAACCCACATCTGTTTGGCTTCAAGCCCAAGTAGAGTGCCTAAGTTATTAAGCTACTTGGGCTTATTGTTGGGGTACGGTCTTTTTGGCTACTGGCTATATCAAACGGCGATGATGTTCCAATCCTGATTGAAAATAAATCAGCGATGACATTAACCACGGGCACTAACCACTGACCACTGACTAAGACAAATTTTGACTAAAACACATTGCACTAACGCGCCGGCGTCATCACCGCTAAGCGAAACAGTATCGCCGCCCAATTCTGCATCAATGGCAGCGCTGCTGACGAAAATTAACGCCTGTACTTTATGTCAGGCCGATTTACCCTTAGCGCCCAAGCCGATATTACAGGCCAGTAGCCAAGCGCGGATTTTGATTGCGGGCCAAGCTCCGGGCGTGAAAACCCACCATAAAGGCATACCATTTGACGATGCCAGCGGTGAACGGCTGCGCACTTGGTTGAATGTCACGCGGGAGCAATTTTACGACCCAGCCCTTTTTGCCATTGTCCCTATGGGATTTTGTTTTCCGGGCAGTATAGAAAAAAACGCTAAAAAGCAGGGTGATAAACCACCGCGCCCCGAATGCGCCGCCACTTGGCATCAAGCCTTACTTGCGTTAATGCCCCAAATAGAGTTAATCGTGATCCTCGGCCAATATGCCATCGATTATCATCTACCGCGTGAATCGTCCGTGGCCATAAACCTCACTTCGCCGCTCACTAAGCCTCAAACAACCCACATAAATGTATCGTCCAGCGCCAAAGCAAAAACCATCCCCAAACTGAAGCCCATCACAGTGACCCAAGCGTGCGCGCAGTGGCAGCAATATTGGCCTAAGTATCTTGTCTTGCCGCACCCAAGCCCGCGTAATAATCTTTGGCTTAAGCTGCATCCTGAGTTTGAACGCGATATGCTACCCAGATTAAGAATGCGTATTGCATCCCTGTTAAACCTTCAACCCCACTAGGCACTTATATGTATCTGCTTGATTCTGCCATCGCTAAACAGATTGTGAGTCGCACGATGAAAATTATCGGCCACAATATCAATGTGATGAACGGCCAAGGAGTAATTTTAGGCTCCGGCGATCCCAAACGTATTGGCTCGACCCACGAAGGTGCGCTGCTGGCCATTGCCCAAAATCGCAATGTGGAGATAAGCCAAGAAGTGGCCTCTGGATTACATGGCGTTAAACCTGGCATCAATTTACCCTTGCATTATCAAGGACAAATCATAGGTGTTGTCGGCATTACTGGCGATCCGAGTCAGCTTACCCATTACGGCGAATTACTTAAAATGACCGCCGAAATGATTGTCGAACAAGCCAACCTGCAGGATAAATTGCAGTGGGAAAATCGCCAGCGGGAAGAATTTATTCTGCAACTGATCAAAGCTGAAACCGATGATGCACAGTTGCACCGCTGGGCAAAACAGCTCGACATTGATATCAGCCTGCCAAGAGTCGCGGCCATCATTGAGATCAGCGAGAAACACACCCAGAAACAACATTTAAAGACTGACACCATTTCATCGGCCTTGTCCTTAGCAGAGGCATCCAGTCAGTCCGTAGATGAACGCAGCCCCAGAGTCAGCGAAACCCTCAAGCAAGTGCTGCATCTATTGCAAAATCCGGATCGTGGTAACTTGATTGCCATGACCTCAATGTCGCAATTGGTGATCCTAAAGCCCGCTTTTTTAGATGGAAAACAATGGGATCCTGAACTTGAAAATCAGCGTATCGATAAGCTGTTACAACGTTTACCCGCCCAAATGGATTTAAACTTTAAAATTGCCTTAGGCCACTTCTTCCCCGAAAAAGGCGGTATCGCGCGCTCCTATCAAACCGCGCAGGAAACCTTAGCACTAGGTAAACAACGCAATGCTGAGAGTAATAAATACCTGTTCGAAGATTATTCTCTACAAGTACTTCTTGCAGGACTTAAACATGACTGGCGCGGTCAGGCACTCGCAACCCCCTATCAGCAACTCGCCAATGCCGATAAAAACGGCCAGTTACGCAAAACCTTAGCCGCCTATATCACCCACTTTGGCGATGCACAGCAATGCGCGAATGCGCTGTTTATACATCGCAACACACTGAGATATCGCCTCGATAAAATTCAGCAAATCACCCATGCCGATATTCAATCCCTACATGGATTATTGAGTTTATATCTTGGGCAACTGCTTGATACTTCGTCCCCCCCAAGGTAAAGGATGTTATTTCCTATGCAATTGAGTCAATAAAGCATGTATTAACAGATCGATTGAAAGATTTATACCGTATTGCCTTTCCTATAGTTTCTGATAACAGTTTTGCGTCGACATATCGAACGCTCGACCCTGTCCATTGAAAGGAATTGCAATGACACCATTCAAACTGACTTTACTCGCCAAAGCCTGCATCATCACAGGCGTAGTACTAACTTCACCCACATTAGTCGCGGCCGAGAAAACCATTCCCGAGCTGGTTGATGCCGTTAATGGCACGCCCGATGCGGCAAGTCGCGAGGCGGGTAAAAAAGTGAAACTGCGTAATCACACTAAGGGATTTTGCACCTCAGGCAGTTTTAAACCGGATCCGCAATTACAACAAACACTGGCGATTCCGTTTTTTAATCAAGATGCCATTAAGGTCACTGCCCGTTTCTCCCTCGGCGGCACAAATCCACAGATCTCCGATAAAACCGCTGGGCGCTTTATGTCACTCAAAATAGATGGCGATAAAGAAAACCTTAACTTTGTTACCACTAACGTCCCCGTTTTCTTCGCCAGTAATCTAGAAGACTTTTTTACCTTTCAGACCAAAGTGAAACAAGGCGCAGCAGGTAAACAGTGGCTTATCGACAATCAACCCAGCGCTAAAGCCTTTTTCGACTATGTCAAACAGCTGCCTCCTAGCCCAAGTTTTGCCAACAGCCGCTACTACGGCGTGAATAGCTTCCTGTTTAGCACCCAAAAAGGTGGCGCTCAGCAAGGTGAAACGGTTGCGGGAAAGTGGATTTTTGAACCCGTCGCAGGTACGGCAGCACTGTCAGCCAGCGAACTTGCTAATCTGGGTGACGATTTTTTAAAGGCGGAATTACTCGAGCGCATTAAAACCCAGCCAGCACAATGGAATCTCTATATTCAATTGGCTGAAACGGGCGATGAAATCAATGACCCTACCGTGATTTGGCCTGAAACTCGCCAGCGCTTACTAGTAGGCCAAGTGGTGATTAACGGTGAACGAGATAGCGATCCCCAAGTGCAACAGTGCGATAAAGGCATTTTCAACCCGCTGTTATTACCTAAGGGCATTGCCGCGTCTGCAGATCCGATACTCAATGCTCGCACCGCTGCCTATGTCGAATCTTTTATTCGTCGCCAATAAAACGACGAGTTAAGCCAAGTTCCTCCTATTTAAGGTTGGCAAATAGCCCTATTTGCCAACTCTTACCGACAAGCCCCCCTTATCGACAAAATGCCCCCTCTTACATTCGAATTCACCTAAGCATTTTTGTGCATGAGCACAAAAATGGCGAAACATAACGCGGTAATTCCGTGGATTTAACCAAAGCTATTCAAGCATGCCTGCACAATAATAGGATGATCTTAAAATAGGATAACCTTAAAGCAGCCCTCATTTGGACTCAGGCCCAAATAAGCACTGCGCCCTACAATATAAGTCAAAAAACTTACTCAAAAACTTCAGCCAAGAACTGAACGGGACATAATATGAACTTAGTGCTTATTCTTATCGGCGTGATTGCATTTATTGTTATCGCGACCTCAAAATTTAAACTCCACCCCTTTTTAACCTTAATTCTAGCCGCCTTTATCGCGGCGTTCGCCTATGGCTTACCGAGCGGAGAAATCGCTAAAACCATCACCACAGGTTTTGGCGGCATCTTAGGTTATATCGGCCTTGTGATCGTCTTAGGGACTATCATAGGTATCATCCTAGAAAAAAGCGGCGCCGCCATTACCATGGCGGATGTGGTGATCAAGCTATTAGGTAAACGCTTCCCGACATTAACTATGTCGGTCATCGGCTACCTAGTGTCTATTCCAGTCTTTTGTGATTCGGGCTTTGTGATCTTGAACTCGCTAAAACAATCGATGGCGAACCGCATGAAGGTCTCTAGCGTCTCCATGAGCGTTGCCTTAGCCACGGGTCTGTATGCCACTCACACCTTTGTACCGCCAACACCGGGGCCTATCGCCGCCGCGGGTAACTTAGGCTTAGAGTCGAACTTGGGCTTAGTGATTGGCGTGGGTCTCTTTGTGGCCGCCGTTGCCGCATTAGCGGGCATGTTATGGGCGAACCGTTTTGCCGATGTTGAGCCAGATGGTGAAGTTGCACAGGAGCTTAAAGCGGAAGCGAGCGACTATGAAACCCTGAAAAAAAGCTATGGCACCCTGCCCAGCCCATTAAAAGCCTTCGCACCGATTTTTGTGCCTATCGTATTAATTTGTTTAGGTTCTATCGCTAACTTCCCTTCAGCGCCTTTAGGTAAAGCAGGGTTATTTGACGCGCTAGTGTTCCTCGGTCAGCCCGTTAACGCTCTGATGATTGGCCTATTCTTATCCCTGTCGTTATTAAAGGGTGAGAATAAGATCAGTGAATTTAGCGAGCGCATCAGCCAAGGGTTAGTCACTGCCGCGCCGATTATTTTAATCACAGGTGCGGGCGGTGCCTTTGGTGCTGTCTTAAAAGCCACGCCTATCGGTGACTTTTTAGGCACATCATTGTCGGCACTCGGTATCGGTATCTTTATGCCCTTTATCGTCGCCGCGGCGCTTAAATCGGCGCAAGGTTCGTCCACCGTCGCCCTAGTGGCAACCTCGGCCTTAGTCGCGCCTATGCTGGGCGATATTGGTCTTGGCAGTGATATGGGCCGCGTGTTAACCGTAATGGCGATTGGTGCCGGTGCGATGACGGTTTCCCACGCCAATGACAGCTTCTTCTGGGTCGTCACCCAATTTAGCCGCATGAGTGTGAAACAAGCTTACAAAGCACAAACCATGGCAACCCTTATTCAAGGTGTCACCGCCATGTTGACTGTGTATGTGCTCAGCTTAGTCTTACTCTGATAGTGAACAGTGATTAAACCTTGATTAAACCTTGATTCAAGCATGTCCATTGGGCGCAAACCGCGCCCATTTAGTTGTAGGATTTTTAATGAAAATAGTTATCGCCCCCGACTCATTTAAAGAAAGCTTAAGCGCACTCGACGTGGCCAACGCCATCGAGCAAGGCTTAAGGCAAGTGATACCCGACTGCGACATAGTCAAAATTCCCGTTGCCGATGGCGGCGAAGGCACAGTGCAATCTATGGTCGATACCACGGGCGGCAGTATTGTCAGCTTAGAGGTCATGGGGCCACTCGGGCATAGGGTGCAAGCCCACTATGGCATTCTTGGTGATCTATCAAATAGTGGCTCGAATAATGACTCGGATAATGACTCGGATAGTCGCTCTAACCATGGCTCGGCAACGGTTCCAAATACTGGCGCGATTGCCGTGATTGAAATGGCCTCGGCCTCAGGTCTGCACCATGTGCCGAGGGAGCTACGTAATCCGCTACTCACCACAAGTTATGGCACGGGCGAGCTGATTTGTGATGCGCTTAATCGAGGGATAAAACACATCATTTTAGGCTTAGGTGGCAGTGCCACCAACGATGGCGGCGCGGGTATGGCCCAAGCGCTGGACATTTTATTGCTCGATAACCAAGGTAAAACCTTGCCTTCTGGCGGCGCAGCGCTAGCGAACCTTGCCCAAATCGATATGACCAACGCCCATCCACTACTGAGCCAATGCACCTTCGAAGTCGCCTGTGATGTTGATAATCCGCTGTGCGGCGAGCGTGGTGCCTCGGCGATTTTTGGTCCACAAAAAGGCGCAACGCCTGCGATGGTTAAGCAGCTCGATACCGCGCTCGCCCATTATGCCGATGTGATTGCCCAAAGTGGCATGAGTGATCAGCGTGAACATGCGGGTGCAGGCGCGGCGGGCGGTATGGGCCTTGGCGTGATGGCATTTTTAAATGCTGAGCTTAAACCCGGTGTCGAGATTGTGATGCAAACCGTTGGCCTTGCGGACAAAATTCGTGGCGCCGATTTAGTGATCACAGGTGAAGGCCGCATCGATGGTCAAACCGTGTTTGGTAAAACCCCAATGGGCGTGTTAAAGCAAGCCAAACTGCAGGGTATTCCTACTATCGGTATCGCGGGCTGCTTAGGTGACAACGCCAATGCCATATTGGATCACGGTATGGCGGCTATCTTCCCTATTATCCCGCACTTAAGTCCGCTCGATGATGTGCTGGCCAATGCCAAGCTAAACCTTAGTAATACCGCCCGAAATATCGGCGCGGTACTCATGTTAGGCCAGCGCTAATTTTTAGGGCTAACATGAATTTTAGGACTCATGCTCAGGCTTAATGAGCGGCTCGTCGAGTTAAACATAAAGGCGCCATAACGGCGCCTTTGCTTATTTAGGCCGCAACGCTTTGGTAATACAAAATTTTAGTGCTTGATGCCTAAAAGGCCTTGCAGTAAAGTGAGCTCCCTTTTTGGTATTCCGCTGATTGAACATTTTGAGAGTCACTGGTCGAAAGTCACTGGTCCGTTATACTCTTCTAGCAAATTTGCGGTTTCACTATAAAAATTAATAGACGGCAAGCCCCATGACCCAGAAACTCCCTCGCCAAGCCACAGCATCCGAAGCAAGTCTGCTGCGCATTTTTACTGCACCGGAAGATGCAGGATCAACGCTGAGTATTATCGAGCAAAAGCTCTCCGAGGATTTAGCAGGCTTTTTGGGTGACAGTATCGCCGCGCTCGAAAAACCTTTGTCGGAAATTGAAACCGATTTTCAAGCCTTTGAGATCCCAACTCAGCCGCGTTTTGTTTCCGATTACACCGACGAAATTATGCAAAATCTGGTGGCGCATTCGGTACACACAGCGGCACCAAGTTTTATCGGTCACATGACATCGGCACTGCCCTACTTTGTGTTGCCGCTGTCGAAAATGATGGTGGGGCTCAATCAAAATCTGGTCAAAATCGAAACCTCGAAGGCTTTTACGCCGCTTGAGCGCCAAGTGCTCGGCATGATGCACCATTTGATTTACGACCAAGATGCGGATTTTTATCAAAGCTGGATGCACAGCGCCAATCATTCCCTCGGGGCATTTTGCTCCGGCGGCACGGTTGCCAACATCACCGCCCTGTGGATTGCCCGCAACCAATTATTGAAGGCCGATGGCGAGTTTAAAGGCGTCAGCCGCGAAGGCTTACTCAAGGCACTGCGCCACTATGGCTATGACGATTTAGCGATTTTAGTCTCGGAGCGCGGTCACTATTCGCTGGGCAAAGCCGTCGATCTGCTTGGTATCGGCCGAGACAATATCATCAGCATTCCCACGGGCAGCGATAACAAGGTCGATGTCGCGAAAATGCGCCAAGCCGCCCTTGAACTTGCCCGTAAAAACATCAAAGTGTTGGCGATTGTTGGCGTGGCAGGCACCACAGAAACCGGTAATGTTGACCCACTGACAGAGTTAGCGGCGCTGGCAAAAGAGTTAAATTGTCATTTCCATGTGGATGCAGCGTGGGGCGGTGCGAGTTTATTATCCAATAAATACCGCCACTTACTCGCAGGTATCGAACTTGCCGATTCAGTTACCATCGATGCCCACAAACAAATGTATGTGCCCATGGGCGCAGGTATGGTGTTATTTAAAGACCCAGAGTTCGCCCACGCCATTGCCCATCACGCCGAATATATTCTGCGCCGAGGTTCAAAGGACTTAGGCAGCCAAACGCTGGAAGGTTCACGCCCCGGCATGGCGATGTTAGTGCACGCTTGCTTACAGATCATCGGCCGCGATGGTTATGAAATCTTAATCAACAACAGCCTTGAAAAAGCGCGCTATTTTGCCGAACAAATCAAAGCCCATGAGGATTTTGAGCTGGTCACTGAACCAGAACTGTGTCTACTGACTTATCGTTACGTCCCCGCCAGTGTCCAAGCCGCCATGCAGCTTGCCTGTGAGCAAGCAGACACAGTAAAACTCGCCCGCTTTAACGAGCTGCTCGATGGCCTCACTCAGTTTATTCAAAAGCACCAGCGCGAACAGGGTAAATCCTTCGTCTCCCGCACCCGCATCTCCCCTGCCCGCTATTTTAGACAAGCGACCGTGGTGTTTCGCGTAGTACTCGCAAATCCCCTCACCAGCCATGACATTCTCAATCAAGTACTAATCGAACAAAGCGAAATCGCCG
Source organism: Shewanella hafniensis (assembly GCF_019655335.1). GTDB lineage: Bacteria > Pseudomonadota > Gammaproteobacteria > Enterobacterales > Shewanellaceae > Shewanella > Shewanella hafniensis. Next base: position 1,831 of record NZ_BPFD01000014.1, on the reverse strand, counting down.
CACTAGATAACGAGTTTTTACCCGCACTCATGGCGATGCTTGCTGATTAGCGAGTGGTTTGATGTAAGCTTTCAATCCCAGTTCAAATACAGTGTGTTAATCGCAAACAGCCGCAAATTTTTTGCGGCTGTTTTTGTTTGTAGAGCTGAAATGACGGAAGGTTAGGTCAAAAATAGAAGAATTGCCCAAGCACATTGATCTAATCGCAGATACGCCGAATTCAACTGTTCCCGTGACTCGCCGTGAAGCCATCCATGGCGGCTCTACGATGACATCCATGTCATCGAAGGTCACGTCCGCATCAGAATTCGCCGTGGCAAATTTCTGCGTAATCTGTAGCACATGAAAGAACAAATACTGCGATCACATGGTCAATTATGTTCCCTACATCATAATGAAATTGTCTATATGCATATGAATTATATGTGAAATAGCGGCCATGAAAGGTATGGGAGTCCTTACTTTCTGTATGAAAAATAGCTACCCCAAAAGAATAAATTCATATAGCATGAAATACGCTAGTAATATAGATAAAGTAGTGACGAAGTCACAATGTGCTATTTATTCCTTATAAACAACTCAATTGATAATTGCTAACATACCAAGAGGTCAATCTTGCTTAATTATTCGTACTATCCTTTCAAAAATAAAATTGAAGAAATTGATTTTAATGATTTGCTTATTTTGAGAGAGGTTTCTGAGGGATGGTACATTGATTACAAAGTCCAGGGGTTGAAAATTACAGACTTCGCGAAACATCTTTCAGCATTTGCTAATCAATATGGGGGATGGTTAATTATTGGCATCAGTGAGGCCCCTGATGGAAGCCGAACTGCTTCAGAATTTTTAGGTATTCCCAATGAACAACTAGAGAAATTATCACGAGATATACGAGAAGCTTCTGCAGCTCATGTAAATCCAGAGGTTTTGTATGAAGAAAAGGTAATCAAAGGACCGCTTGAAGATATTGGCCTAGCGGAAGGAAAATCTATACTGGTTATCGGAATTCCGATGAGTCACAATACACCCCATATTCATGCTTCGGGAAGGATCTATAGAAGACTGGCTGATCAATCTAAGCCAAAGGAGGAGACTGATCGTTACATTCTTGATGAGCTTTGGCGAAGAGGTAAAAACCATCAAGATAAAATCAAAGATTTTTTAAAAAATATACCAGAGTTACCAGAAAGCCAGTCAGATAATCCTTGGGTGCATATTTATTTTAAGCCTGCAGATGGACAGTTAGCACCAGAAAAAAGCCTAAGTTTTGATGAATTCTCAAAAATAGTCAGGAATACAAATAACGATATTTTGGGTGTACACGCTCCAATGCAAGCTATAAACACCACCGCGAATGGATTTATCGCACGTCAAATTGAGAATAATGATCCAAGCTTAGCATCACTAACTATAAGATGGTGGCATGGAGGAAGAGTAAGATTTGACATTCCATTGAATCAATTTGATTTTAAAGGTTTTATTGCGACTCAAGAGAGAAATAAATATGCATTTGATTTTTGCAAGCTAGCTCATGAAGTCGGATTTAAGGATATGAAAATTGTCGATTATTCGATGTTTATTCAAACATTGGCCTCTTTATCTATTAGCTACATCCATATGTTAAATCTCACTTCCGACAAAAGAGATATCTATTCTTGCTATACTTTAAGAAATGTATTTCATACATCTCCATATGTTGACTCAGAACTCTTTATGAAAAGAATCAGAGAATTCTCACTACCTTTAACTGTAGATAGAATAATTTCAATACCATCCGAGCCTACTGAGGAAACAATGTTTTTCCATCCACATAAAAATCTACATATTGAAC
>NZ_BPFD01000013.1 GCF_019655335.1 Shewanella hafniensis | reverse complement strand
ATAGATTTACGCGTGTTCGGCAGGAGTGTAAAATGCCGCTGCCCTCGTGTGAAGGGGCCACTGAAATAAACTTGCGGAGATAGAACTGTGCAGCAATACGTACTCTGGTATCAAGAATTAGGCATGGGTGACGTCAACTTGGTTGGCGGTAAAAATGCTTCTCTAGGCGAGATGATCAGCAATCTGGCCAATGCCGGTGTTCAAGTACCTGGCGGATTTGCGACAACTTCCCATGCGTTCAACGAGTTCCTTGAACAAAGCGGAGTTAACCAGAAGATTTATGACATTCTAGCCACACTGGATGTAGATGATGTCAATGCGCTGGCTAAAGTAGGTGCACAGATCAGGCAGTGGGTTATCGACACCCCATTTCAACCAGCATTAGAGCAAGCGATTCGTGAAGCTTACGATAAACTTGCCGCTGAAACTAGCGAAGCGTCATTCGCGGTACGTTCTTCTGCAACAGCAGAAGATATGCCAGATGCCTCTTTTGCGGGTCAGCAAGAAACTTTCTTAAACGTTAAAGGATTTGAATCTGTACTCGTGGCGATCAAGCACGTATACGCTTCACTCTTTAACGATCGTGCTATTTCCTACCGTGTCCACCAAGGTTATGAGCACCACGGTGTAGCCTTGTCTGCTGGGGTGCAACGCATGGTTCGTTCAGATAAAGCGGCTTCAGGTGTGATGTTCACTATGGACACTGAATCTGGCAATAACGATGTGGTGTTTATTACTTCATCTTTTGGTCTGGGTGAAATGGTTGTTCAAGGCGCGGTAAACCCTGATGAATTTTATGTTCACAAACCGATTTTAGCCTTAGGTCATAAGGCTGTTGTGCGCCGTAATATCGGTAGCAAGCTCATCCAAATGGTGTATTCAGATGATGCTGCTCACGGCAAACAAGTCAAAATTGAAGACGTGACTGCTGACAAGCGTCGCCAATTCTCAATCAATGACGCTGAAGTCGAAGAATTAGCTAAGCAAGCTATGGTTATCGAAAAACATTACGGTCGTCCAATGGACATCGAATGGGCGAAAGACGGTAACGACGGCAAGCTGTATATCGTTCAAGCACGTCCAGAAACGGTTCGTAGCCGTGAAGATGTGCAATTAATTGAGCGTTATCACTTAAAGAGCCGTGGCGCTGTGATCTGTGAAGGTCGCGCTATCGGTCATAAAGTGGGTACTGGTGTAGCCAAAGTATTAACCTCAATAGCCGATATGGATCAAATCCAACCTGGCGACGTGTTAGTGACTGACATGACAGATCCCGATTGGGAACCTATCATGAAGCGCGCGAGCGCCATCGTCACAAACCGTGGCGGTCGTACTTGTCACGCGGCGATTATCGCCCGTGAATTAGGTGTGCCAGCAGTCGTAGGTTGTGGTGACGTGACTGACCGTATCAAAACTGGTCAAATCGTGACTGTGTCTTGCGCCGAAGGTGACACTGGCTTTATCTACGAAGGTAAACAAGAGTTTGAAGTGATTTCAAACCGTGTTGATTCTCTGCCTACATTGCCAATGAAAATCATGATGAACGTGGGTAACCCTGATCGTGCATTTGATTTTGCCCGTTTGCCAAACGAAGGCGTGGGTCTAGCGCGTTTAGAATTCATCATCAACCGTATGATCGGTATTCATCCAAAGGCACTGCTTGAGTTCAATCAACAAGACGCTGCGCTGCAAACTGAAATCAACGAGATGATCGCAGGTTATGAATCTCCAGTTGAGTTCTATATTGCCCGTCTGGTTGAAGGTATTGCGACTATCGGTTCAGCTTTCTATCCGAAGAAAGTGATCGTCCGTATGTCAGACTTTAAGTCTAACGAATACGCAAACTTGGTTGGCGGTGACAGATACGAGCCAGAAGAAGAGAACCCAATGCTGGGCTTCCGCGGTGCAAGCCGTTATATCTCTGAATCCTTCCGTGACTGTTTTGCGCTTGAGTGTGAAGCGATCAAACGCGTTCGTAATGACATGGGGCTGAAAAACGTTGAAGTCATGATCCCATTCGTTCGCACAGTGAAAGAAGCTGAGCAAGTGGTCGGCCTGCTCAAAGAGCAAGGTTTAGAGCGCGGCAAAGACGGTTTACGTGTCATCATGATGTGTGAAGTGCCTTCAAACGCCCTGTTAGCAGACCAATTCCTTGAGCATTTCGATGGCTTCTCTATCGGCTCAAACGATTTAACTCAGCTGACACTCGGCCTTGACCGTGACTCAGGTATTATCAGCCACTTATTTGATGAGCGTGATGAAGCCGTTAAAATGCTACTTTCATTAGCCATTAAAGCGGCTAAAGCGAAGGGCGCTTACATAGGTATCTGTGGTCAAGGACCTTCAGATCACGCTGATTTTGCCGCTTGGTTGGTAGAACAAGGCATAGATACAGTGTCATTAAACCCTGATACTGTGATTGATACTTGGTTGTATTTAGCCGAAGCGCACGCTTGATCTAGATAGTCATTTCATAAACTTGTTAAAAAAGCCGCTTTTTAGCGGCTTTTTTTTGTTTATAATGGCGCCATAACGATAATTGACAGAAGCCATCTATGTTACCCCTGCTATCACATCAACAAACATTAGAACCAGTATATGTGGCATTCCTTGAGGCACTGGAGCAAAGTGAGTATTCCGGTGATATAGACAAACGTTACAGCGCACGTTTAGTGCAAGCCACCGACAACTCGGTATATCAGTTTTTACCTCAAGCCGTGTTATATCCTAAAAATCAGCAGGATATCCAAATTGCATTGACGCTGGCCGCCAGCGACGCATTTCGCAGCGTGACCTTTAGTGCGCGGGGCGGTGGTACGGGCACCAACGGACAATCTCTCACCCATGGTTTGATTTTAGATGTGTCGCGTTACATGAACCGCGTGCTCGAAGTGAATGCTGAGCAAGGTTGGGTGCGAGTTGAAGCTGGTGTCGTTAAAGATGCGCTCAACGATGTATTGCGCCCCCATGGATTCTTTTTTAGTCCCGATTTATCCACCTCAAACCGCGCCACAATTGGCGGCATGATTAATACCGATGCCTCGGGTGCGGGCTCACTGGTTTATGGTAAGACCTCAGATCACGTGCTGGCGCTACGCAGTGTGTTGATTGATGGCAGTTTGCTAGACACGCATCCCCTAGATGCGGGACTACTGTGTAACCCAGATAACGTCAGTGATAATCCGCTAGGGCAGAAACTGATTTCTGCTGTGGCGGCGGTATGCCGCGAAAAGCGTACTCAGATTGAAAACCAATTTCCTATACTTAACCGTTTCCTCACTGGCTATGACTTAAAACACGTGTGGAACGACAGCCTGACACAATTCGATTTATCTCGGATTTTAACGGGCTCAGAGGGCACGCTTGCGGTGATAACCGAGGCTAAACTCAATCTCACCCCGCTGCCGACCGAGCGCGCGATGGTGAACATTAAGTACGATTCGTTCCAATCGGCATTGCGTCATGCGCCATCTTTAGTTGCCGCGCGGGCGACTGTGGTCGAAACTGTCGATTCAAAAGTGCTGAATTTAGCCCGTGAAGATATTGTCTGGCACTCGGTATCGGATCTGATCCAAGAAGTGCCTGGTAAAGTTATTGATGGCCTCAATATGGTCGAATTTGCCGGTGACACGGTCGAAGTTGAGCAAAAGCTCGCGAGTTTGGAAACTGTGTTGATTGAGCAGATCAGCAAAGGCGAGTGCGGCGTATTGGGTTACCAAGTGACACAAGACAAGCCAAGCATCGAAAAAATCTACGGCATGCGCAAAAAAGCCGTTGGCTTACTCGGCGCCACTAAAGGACGTCGTAAACCTATCGCCTTTGCGGAAGATACTGCGGTGCCGCCCGAAAAACTCGCCGATTATATTATGGAGTTTCGCGCAGTACTCGATGGCCATAATCTGCAATACGGTATGTTCGGTCATGTGGATGCGGGCGTGTTGCATGTACGGCCTGCGCTTGATATGTGCGATGTTGAAGATGAAAAACTACTGCGGGTCATTTCCGATCAAGTCGCTGCACTGACGCTTAAATACGGCGGCCTGATGTGGGGCGAGCACGGTAAAGGCGTGCGTGGTGAATACGGTCCTGCTGTCTTTGGTGATGAACTATACGGCGTTCTACAAGATATCAAAGGCTTGTTCGACCCCGACAACCGATTAAACCCCGGCAAGCTGGTGGCGCCTAAACAGACTGGCGCCCTCTATTACGATGTTGACAGTGTTAAGCGCGGTAAATTTGACCGACAAATTCCCATCGAAGTACGTGATGCGTTCCCCTATGTGATGAATTGTAACGGCAACGGCTTGTGTTTTAATTACAGTAGCTATTCGCCCATGTGCCCATCGTTTAAGGTGACAGGCGATAGAGTACAGTCGCCTAAGGGACGTGCAGGACTCATGAGAGAGTGGCTAAGGCTACTTGAGGCTGAAGGGGTTGATGTTAATGCCCTCGCAAAAGCGAAACCTTTTGGTATATTGCAGCGCATTCAAAATACCATCAATGCCAAACGTGATTATGATTACTCCCACGAGGTGATGGAATCGCTTAAGGGCTGTTTGGCCTGCAAAGCCTGCTCTGGTCAATGTCCGGTCAAAGTGGATGTGCCTAAGTTTAGGGCGCAGTTCTTTAATATCTACTATCAACGTTATTTAAGACCGGCTAAGGACTATCTTGTTGCAGGTATCGAAGATAGTTTGCCATTAATGGCCGCGGCACCGCGTCTCACTAACTTTGCCGCGCAAAATCCATTGAGCCAATGGGTGATTAAAAAGGCGATTGGTTATGTGGATGCGCCTGCGTTATCTGTGCCGACCTTGAAGCAAAGACTCGATGGTCATGCAAGCCGCGGTTATGACTTAGCGGCACTACAGGCAATTCCAGAAGAGGCGCGCTCGCAGTTTGTGTTGGTGGTGCAAGATCCCTTTAACAGTTTCTATGACTCTGGCCTTGTGCTGCGCTTTATCCAGTTGATTGAAAAGCTTGGGTTAAAACCCGTGTTGTTACCCTATAAACCCAATGGTAAGCCAACGCATATCAAGGGATTTTTAGATAAGTTCGCAAAAACGGCGCAGTCGAGTGCGGACTTTTTGAACCAAGTCCATAAACTGGGCATGCCGATGGTCGGCATCGATCCTGCCTTAGTCTTGTGTTATCGCGACGAATACCGCGAAGTCTTAGGGGCTAATCGCGGTACTTTTGAGGTCAAGTTAGCTAACGAATGGCTACTGAATGTTATCAAGGATTTACCCGCGAAAGCGCCGCAAGATAAGCAATATACCTGGTTTAGTCATTGCACTGAATCGACGGCCAAGCCAAATACTGCCAACGAGTGGACTAAAATCTTCGCCCATTTTGGTGCTAAGTTAACCGCAGTCAATTTAGGTTGTTGTGGTATGGCCGGAACCTACGGCCATGAGGCGGATAACCTCGAGCGCTCTAAAGCCTTGTTTGAGATGTCTTGGCAGCAAACGCTAGCAAAAATTGAACAGCCGCAAGTGTTAGTGTCGGGCTATTCTTGCCGTAGCCAGGTAAAACGTTTTGCCGGTTACAAGCCAAAACATCCACTGGAGGCCTTGCTTGAGTTAGCAAATATCTAGTGGTGTTTATCGCTTAGCTAGTGAGCTTGTTATTATCCTCACTAGCATATCCCTGTGTTGAATGTCACACTAAAGCCAGCCGCGAGGCTGGTTTTTTATGGATGATGGAGGCTGCAGATGGAAAAGATGACAGACAGTATTGAGCACACACTCAAACAATTCGCCGCCGATAGCAGGCTAACCTCGGTTGCGCCATTGTGCAGTGAAGTCCCATTGTTTGACATTAATGCCTTGGGTGATTGGACGTATTTAGGTACATCGCTACCAGCAAAGTTTGCTAAGTTGTTCGCCAGTATTTTGCATTGCATCGATGATGAGTATTTTTTAATTACCCCAGTGGAGAAGGTGCGAGTACGGGTTGAAGATGCGCCGCTGCTGATTGTCGATTTTGAGCGAGCACAACCCCATTCTCTGCTTGATGTGAGAACTAGCATTGAAACGCTGCACCACGATGTGGATATAAGGCAGATGAAGATCACCGATGACAGTGTTTATTTGCCGCTTGAGCGCGGATTATGGGGAAAATTAGGCCGTGCCTGTTACTATAATTTTGTGAATGAATTCAATTTATATGATCTAAATGAGCAGTGAGTTCGTAGGTTAATCGCACAATTAGCTGTGGTGTTAACTAGTTTATTGCGGGTTAAGTGGTAGTATTAAAACTGACTCTGGGTTCTTATGATTGCGCACAGAGTAAGTGAAAACGCGTTAAAACCTTTGTTGTAGGAGGTGCTGTTTGAATCGTCATGAAAGCTTAGGCTATCTTGTTTCCCACTTAAATATCGAGCTGCAAAATGAGCTCGATCTGCATCTTAAGCGATATCAACTCGATATAAAACTGTGGCCTGTGCTGTTTGCTTTGTGGCAAGAGGAGGGCATCAGCCAAACTGAATTGTCTAAGCGTTGCGATGTGGCAAATTATACTATGACGCGTTTACTCGATCAGTTGCAGGTACAAGGTCTTATTACCCGCCATCAAGAAGCCGATAATCGGCGCGCCTTTCAAATTTTTTTGACCGATGAAGCCAAAGCGTTAGAGCAAGATCTGATTTGCGAAGCTGAGCGGGTCAACGAAAAATTCCTGTCTAACCTCAGTGATGAGGAGCAGCAGCAGTTCGTCTTACTGTTAAATAAGATCAATCGCTTGGCTTAATGATACGGATTCATTCGGTATGGAGGGAAACTGCGGTTTAGCCGTTTTCGTTGCTATCTGTATGTGGTTGTCTAAATTCATTTTCTCCAGTTTAATTCCGTCATTCATCCGTTACTTCGCGGGATTAAACTGGTGTAATCAATTCAAGTAAAGTGCAAAGACGCACAGTAAGCTGACGGCTATTACTGAGTGTTGCAAATAACGGCGGCTGGCTAACAAATTTTCTTTGCCTTGTTTTAGGCTGGCGACGAGAGTGTGCTGCTTATAAATCCGGCACATCAACTCATCGGTTTGGGGATCGATAAGCAGTTCAAACTTGCAAGGTGCGCCGTCTTTAAGTTGAATAGTGTGTTCGCTCTGAGGCTTAAAATTCAGCTTGTGCGACACCATCTGACCGTTGACAAAGACCCGTTCTAAACCGCTCCAATTGCTGGCTTGCAGTTCTACCACATCTTGGTTGAGATCATATTTAAAACGGATCATAGCGCTATCCTGTGCTGGGACCTGATAGGCTAATTCAAGCAGACATATATGACGTTTTCCAGCGTGATTAAATGAATATTCTGTGTCGGAATTAAAAGCGCGGCTAAACCATGGGCTTAGCGTTAGATTAAATGTTAGATAACAAAAAAGCGACCTGAGGTCGCTTTTGCGGATGTTACACAGGTAGAGATATTACTTTTTAGCGGCTTCGATAATGGCTTTGGCCATTTCATCTGCTACAGCGCCAGTTGTCCGGTTCTGTTCGTCGGCTTGGCTGAAGATTTTCAGCAGGGTGTTATAAATTTCTTCTACTTTAGCGGTCGATTTCGCCGCATCGTAATCTTTTTCGAACGACACGTTGATAATGCCGCCTGCGTTGATCACATAGTCTGGCGCGTACAGTATGCCCATTTCTTTCAACTGTTCGCCGTGGCGTACTTCAGCTAATTGGTTGTTGGCACAGCCAGCAACAATTTTGGCTTTCAGCTGCGGTAAGGTCGCATCGTTTAAGGTTGCGCCAAGGGCACAAGGAGCATATACATCCACATCTTGTGAGTAGATTTCTTGTGGCGCGACCACAATAGCGCCAAAGTCGGTAGCGACTTTGTCTAACGAGGCTTGATGAATGTCGGTAACAATCAGTTCGGCGCCTTCGTTATGTAAGTGTTTGCACAGGTAATAGCCAACATGACCTACGCCTTGAACGGCGATTTTAAGCCCTTTTAGACTGTCTAAACCGAGTCTATGTTTAACCGCAGCTTTGATGCCTAAATAAGTGCCAAGAGCGGTGAACGGTGATGGATCGCCACTCTTGCCTTCAAGACCTGCCATATAAGGGGTTTCTTCATGGGCGATCATGATATCAGCCGTAGTAGTGCCAACATCTTCAGCGGAATAATAGCGGCCGCCGAGGCTATTGATGAAACGGCCAAAAGCGCGGAATAGGGCTTCGCGGTCTGGTCTTTTAGGATCGGCGATGATCACTGATTTGCCGCCGCCCATGGTTAAACCGGCAAGGGCATTTTTATAAGTCATGCCACGAGAGAGGCGTAATACGTCAGTCAGGGCTTCATCATCCGATTGGTAATTCCACATCCGGCAACCACCAACAGCAGGGCCAAGGTTGGTGTTATGGATGGCGACAATGGCCTTTAAGCCACTTTCTTTATCATGACAGAATACGACCTGTTCATGTTCGTCAAAGGATACATGATTAAATACAGCCACGTGAATTTCTCCGCTATACACAATGAAAAAGCCGATGAGATGAGCCTCTATCGACTGCTTGTTATATTTATTGCAGAACCATAGCATTTAGCGATACTCTCAACCATGCATAATGACCGAATAAATACATTATTTGTGGCAATTTAGCTTTCCACTTTACGTAAACGTAAGCTTTGCGGTTGAAAATGGATTGTACTGAATTTAATGTAACGAATAGAATGAATCGCGCACTGATCCCAAGAATTAGGTTCGCGTTATAACAATAAGATAGGACGGAAGTATGACTGAACAAGCTGTCGACCAAACTCAACAGAATTTATCAGCTGAAGAAATAGAAAAGCTGCGTCAAGAGTGGGTCAGAACTCAATTTCAAAAAGCGAATCGTTTCCTCGCTGAAAAAGGCGTGATCCCAACTAAAGTCTTGGCCGATGAAAGTCGTTATCTTGCGCCTTACATGGCAATTTGGAAAATGGAATCCAAGCGTCCCAGCAACAAAACCTATTGGGTTATGTCGGGCGATTTACCCTCGGATTTCGTCGATGTGAAAGTGGCTGCAACGGCCCGTGATGCGGTACGTCATTTCTCTATGATGTGGCAAATGCAGGCGGAAAACTTAGTGCGCTCAGGCGCCACCCGTGATGCCACTCAGGCTAAATTTGCACAGTTACTGGTATCGCGCGCCGAGAGTTTATATCGTATGCACAATGACGATAAACTGTGGAATGCTTAAACTCAAATGAGTTGAGGATTGTATTTAGATAGTATTGAGTTAATACAGTCTCTTGCGTTGGTTTATACTGATAACTGAAATAACCATAAGGCACTCAATTGAGTGCCTTACTTATACTGACGTATATGCAGATTTCCTCTGTTGAGAACAAGAGCATCGAACAAAGTCGATAGGGCTTATTCTTCGCTGTCGCTCAAGTAGTAGAAACCTTGATTGATGAGTTTCAACAGTAAGGCTTGGACTTCTTCATGCTGACATATTTCAGTCGCTTCATCGGCGTTTAAGCTGACGTTATCGCTCAACTGTGCGATTACGTCTGCCGGTGTTTGGGGCAGTTCGTGTACATCACCATTGATGAATAATCGCGGCGTGGCGTCATTTTCAAGGCGCAATACTTTCAAACCACCGATACGGCTCACTCCAGCACCTTGGGCGAAGGCATCTTGCAAATCTTCCATGCTGTAAGCTTCTTCGCCTTCACACAAATCAAGCTCGAAACGGTTTTGACTAAGCAACTTGCCCAACACGATTTGGTAGCTATTAGGATCTTGGCTCAGCTGGCTCAAGAGTGACATGATGCCCACTTGATGGTCTTGGCTGACGATACCGGCTGAACTCGGTTCAGTTTGCGAGGTGAAACGCTGCTGACCTAAGTTATTGTCGAGCAAATAATCGGCGACTTCACTGACCAATTCTTGCTGGCTAGGAGCGCGAAAACCAATCGAGTAACTCATTGCCACAGTTAGGGTTTCGCCGCAATGCGGGAAACCGGGTGGAATATAAAGCATGTCGCCTTTTTCTAACACTACATCGATAATGGGTGTGAAGTCTTCAACCAGCGGCGAGTTTGGATTGCCGCCACGACGTTGTTGCGGCGTATTGTTACCCACAGTCCAGCGACGCTCACCTTCGCCTTGAATGATAAACACATCGTAGTTATCGACGTGCGGGCCGACACCGCCACTTGGGGTTGCAAATGATGCCATTAAGTCATCGAAGCGCCAGTCAGGTAAAAAGCGTAGAGCTTCAACTAATGGCTGCGAATCGGGATACCAATGGTTGACGGCTTGCACTAATAATTGCCAATGGGTTTCGCCATAGCTGTCGTAATCTTCAAACGGACCTTGCACCACTTCCCAATCATTATCTTTGGTGACGACGATGCGTGAAGAGATTTCTTCTTCACAAGCAAGGCCTGCTAATTCATCGGCGCTGATAGGATCTTCAAATTGCGGAAAGGCTTTTTTGATCAACAGGGGTTTCTTTTGCCAGTATTCACTAAGAAACTGGGCGATATCGAGATTGAGTGTATACATAGTGTTAAAAAAGGCGACCACATCGCGGTGATGTGGGTCGCCTTAATCCTTATTTCTGTTTAAGAAAGAGTATTGTCCGTCGCCAACTTCAGTTAATAACTAATTTCAGTCAATAGCTTAATATTAGTTAATCGCCAATTTTAATTAATAACTTACTTCAGTTCGTCGACAAACGTTTCGGCGCGACCAATGTAATTGGCGGGCGTCATTTTCTTCAGTTCAGCTTTCACTGAGTCTGGTAATTCAAGTCCGTCAATAAACACTGACAGTTGCTGCGCGTCGATACGTTTACCGCGCGTCAGTTCTTTTAATTTTTCGTATGGCTTTTCAATACCATAACGACGCATTACCGTTTGTACGGGTTCTGCTAACACTTCCCAGTTGTGATCTAACTCATCACGCAGATGCGCTTCGTTAACTTCTAACTTGCTGATGCCTTTTAAGGTCGCTTGATACGCGATCAACGCATGGGCAATACCCACACCTAAGTTACGCAGTACAGTCGAGTCAGTTAAGTCACGTTGCCATCTTGATAACGGTAGTTTAGACGCTAAATGTTGCATCAGTGCGTTAGCGATACCTAAGTTACCTTCAGAGTTTTCAAAATCGATGGGGTTAACTTTGTGCGGCATAGTCGATGAACCGATTTCACCGGCGATAGTGCGTTGTTTGAAGTGACCTAGGGCGATGTAACCCCAAATATCACGGTCAAAGTCAATCAGCACAGTGTTGAAACGGGCAACCGCATCAAACAATTCGGCAATGTAATCGTGTGGCTCGATTTGCGTCGTGTAGGCATTCCAGTGCAAGCCAAGGCTAGTCACAAAACGCTCAGACAGCTCATGCCAATTAACTTCAGGATAGGCTGACAGGTGAGCATTGTAGTTACCTACGGCACCATTCAGTTTACCCATGATTTCAACATTGGCGATTTGTTTGATTTGACGTTCAAGGCGCACTGCGACGTTCGCCATCTCTTTACCGAGCGTCGAAGGTGACGCAGGTTGGCCATGGGTACGTGACATTAATGGCACAGATCGATATTCAATCGCCAGCTTTTTAATTGCCGTCAGCAACTCGTTGCAGTAAGGCAGTAATACATGCTCGCGGGCTTCAGTCAGCATTAAACCGTGGCTTAAGTTGTTGATATCTTCAGAAGTACAAGCAAAGTGAACAAACTCACCTACAGCGGCTAATTCGCCATTGTCCGCGATTTTTTCTTTAATGAAGTATTCAACCGCTTTTACATCGTGGTTAGTGGTGCTTTCGATAGCCTTAACACGCAGCGCATCTTGTTCGTTGAAATTGTCTTTAATGCCATCGAGCACGGCGATAGCTGACGCGCTCAATGTTGGCACTTCGCTAATGTCTGGACAGTCGGCTAACAGTTTTAGCCAATTGATTTCAACCTGAACACGGTACTTGGTAAGACCGAACTCGCTGAAAATCCCTCTCAATGACGCGGTTTTACTACCATAACGACCGTCTACCGGAGAGATAGCAGTTAGTGCGGAAAGATCCATGTGTAGCTCCTTGATGAACGCTAATTTTATTATAGGGTAAGACTTTTCTTGGCTGTATCGACTATGGCTTTGCGGGCGAAGACTAAGTGTCGACGTTTACCGCCCAACTGACGCCACAGTACTGCGCTGCGTATAGCGGCAAGCAGCAGAGCACGAATTTTATGTTGTACAATAGGGCGCTGCAAACACACAGGATTACCCGATATTTGGATTTTTGGCCCTAAATTACTGATGATGTCACTGTAAATGCTGGCAAGATTGGCAACAACTTGCTCATCTGTGATGGCAAAATGATGTAGCTGGCGATTCACTTGATTAATACGTTCAGCCAACATGCCTAAGCCACTGTTAGAGCGCACGAGTTTACGCTCAAGGGCAAGCACGCCCACTAAATAGCGGGTGATTTCAACATCTTTTTGGCTGCTGTCACCGAGCTGGTTCAGGATCAGCTTATAGCCTTTTTGCAATACGATTTTATCTTGGTAGACATCGGCCGTATTGTCAGGATTGGTGACGAGAATGGTGTTTAAGCTCGCTGCGAGCTCGGCATTATCCAATTCGCCATGGCGCGCTAAATGTTGAACTTGGGCAATGGCTTGCAGTATGCCTGCAAACGCCATCGTCCGATTAATGAGTTGCTCGTTCACGCTTTACCCTCGGATTAATTGATCTATGATGCCGCCACCTAGGCAGACCTCACCATCATAAAATACCGCAGACTGTCCAGGCGTCACCGCCGCAACAGGTTCATCGAAGACCACGCGCAAGGTGTGTTCATCTGTGTAGGTTAATGTACAAGGCACATCTTGTTGGCGATAACGGGTTTTCACTGCGATATGACAACCATCGACAGGCCCAGTTCTATCTACCCAATGCAGTTGGTTAACTGTCATGCCGGTCGACATCAAACGGGGATGGTGTCCGCCTTGACCCACGATCAATACGTTACGCTCAAGATCTTTATCGACCACATACCAAGGATCGTCATTGCTGTTTTTCATGCCGCCAATGCCTAAGCCTTTACGTTGGCCTAAGGTGTGGTACATGAGTCCTTGGTGCGTGCCTATGACTTCACCTTCTGGGGTTTCAATATTGCCAGGCTGCGCCGGTAAATAAGTCCCTAGAAATTCAGTGAACTTGCGCTCACCGATAAAGCAGATGCCAGTACTGTCTTTTTTGTCATGGGTGATTAAGCCCATTTCTTTCGCAATTTCACGAACTTGATGTTTTTCGAGCTCACCGACAGGGAACAGGCTTCGGGCTACTTGCTCATGGCTAAGGGTGTAGAGGAAATAACTTTGGTCTTTATTGCCATCAACACCGCGGAGCATTTGCGTACTGCCGTCGCTGTTATCGCGACGGCGAACATAGTGGCCCATTGCGATGTAATCGGCGTCGAGGATTTCGTCGGCAAATTCTAAAAATGCCTTAAATTTTATCTCTTTGTTGCACATGATATCGGGATTTGGCGTGCGGCCGGCTTTGTATTCGGCGAGGAAATACTCAAATACATTGTCCCAATATTCGGCAGCAAAGTTGACTGTGTGTAGCTTGATCCCGAGCTTGTCGCACACGGCTTGGGCATCTTTTAAATCTTCTGCGGCCGCGCAGTACTCGTTGTTGTCATCTTCTTCCCAGTTCTTCATGAATAGGCCTTCAACCTGATAGCCTTGCTGCATAAGCAAATAGGCTGAAACAGATGAATCTACACCGCCGGACATGCCGACAATGACTTTTTTTCCTGTATGAGTGGGTTCGATTGATGTCATAGATCCTAAAAACCATTGAGTATGTGTGTTGGCTAGGTTGTTGAAGTTAAGCCGCGACATTGAGCGCTTAACAAAAAGTGCCTAACCTAGCTTAAAAAATATGGGCTAGCGTTAAATCAAAGCTAACTTAAGGGCTAACTTAAGAGCTAACTTAAAAATCAGGGTGTAGTGCGAGCTAACAGTAAAACTCGTATTTACGGTCTACTGTACAGTCTGCTATTTAGCCACGTAGAGGCCGCTAGGCACTAGCACATGCATAAGTTTAACAAGCCGTTTATGCGGGGCGGTATTCTATCACGCATTACTCGCTTGGGCTATCGCGAGGCGGTCACTATTGAGTAAGGAGAGGGGATAAGTTTGGCCCTGTTGTGCGTTATTAAGATAGTCTTTTAGGCAATCGAGCACTAAGGGGCTGCGCAGTAAAGATGACTTAGCTTCTATCTGTGCAAAACTCAGCCAGTGCGCACTGTGGATAGCGTTATCCTGCGGCGCAGGTGAGGGCATTTCATTTAATTGCACGAAGAAAGTAAAGCGCACAAAGGCTAAGTCTTCACTGGCGCTAAATTGATAGATGCCGACGAGTCCTTGGGGATTAAGTGATAACCCCGTTTCCTCAAACACTTCACGCTCACAGGCTTGGATTAAGCTTTCATTGGCTTCTAAGTGACCCGCTGGCTGATTTAAAGCGCTGCTCGCCATCAATCCACTCTTCCACCATCAGATATTTGTCCTGTGAGGTCGCATGAATAATACAAGCGACGGTCACATTGGGTTTATATCGTTGACTCATGGTGCCTCCTTCGAGTGGACATGGTGCCACTTTTTAGTGGCGTTGAGCGCAGAAACTTGGCTGAAAGTTAGACTTCATCACCGAGGCGGATGCATTTATGCTCGCCCGATGGCAAATTATCTAGACTCCATTGGCCTATTTTATAACGGATTAATCTTAAGGTAGGAAAACCTATATGTGCTGTCATGCGTCTGACTTGGCGGTTACGGCCTTCATGAATTTGGATTTCCAACCAAGTCGTTGGGATATTTTTGCGTTCTCTCACCGGTGGATTGCGTGGCCAAACGTCGGGTGAATCCATGATTTTGACTTTAGCAGGCAGCGTCATACCATCATTCAATTCAACACCTTGGCGCAGTTTAGTCAGTGCATCTTCCGTCGGAACGCCTTCTACTTGCACCCAATAGGTTTTAAATGTTTTCTTTTTCGGCTCGGTCAGTCTTGCCTGTAATTGACCGTCGTTGGTTAGCAGTAACAAGCCCTCACTGTCTCTGTCTAAGCGGCCTGCGGCATACACATCAGCAATGGGAATATAGTCTTTTAGGGTTTTGCGACCTTGTTCATCGGTAAACTGGCAAAGTACATCAAAAGGCTTATTAAACAGCACGATAATCGGCGCGAGGGTTTGGCTCTGCACCGGTTTTGCCGCCGCAATTGCGCGTCGATTAGGATTTTTAAAGGGTTCTTTCTTTAAACTGCCATTGGCATTACGTGCTGGCGCCACTTTGCTATCTACGGCGGAAGCGCGGCTGGCCGGGCCTCTGCTCGCGGGCTTAGCGGGTTTAATCGTGCTCTTGGCTGTGGAACTAGTACTGGAATTGGCACGTTTAGGTGGAAATTTGTTTTTGTTCATACTTTTGCTAACAGGAGGTTGAGACACGCTTACCTGACTTGATTGAGTCGTTAATGTGGTCATAGTGTACTTGGCATTCGCCGTTAGTGGAATTTGAATATTATTGCGAATGCTCTATGATGTCGGCCAGAAAATGTGATCTGTGCCTAAATGTTTATTAGGTTTTAATGAGTCGTTGTAACAAGTTTTAGCTTGCGCGCAAAGACAGAAGGGCATTGAGAATGTGGAAGATTAAGGTGGACTCGATTGCCTTGATTGATATTTTTACTGTGCTCAGATTTGTTCGCCATGCTATAAAATTATTATAAAAAATATTAAATTTTACAATAATGTAGGATGTAACATGAAAGATAACTCATCAACAATTATTTACACTGAAACAGACGAAGCGCCAGCATTGGCAACCCTCTCACTCTTACCAATTATCAGAACCTTTACCGACGCCGCGGGCGTTGCTGTTGAAACCCGTGATATCTCGTTATCGGGCCGTATTATTGCCAGTTTCCCTGAGCAATTGACCGACGCACAAAAGATTGGCGACCATCTGACTGAGCTTGGCGAGTTAGCAAATCAGCCAGAAGCGAACATCATTAAGTTACCGAATATCAGTGCTTCAATTCCACAATTAAAAGCCTGTATCCTTGAACTGCAGCAAAAAGGTTATGACATCCCAAATTATCCGGATGAGCCAAAAACCGACGCTGAAAAGTCAATCAAAACACGTTACGACAAGATCAAAGGCAGTGCGGTAAACCCAGTACTGCGTGAAGGTAACTCAGATCGCCGCGCGCCATTATCGGTGAAAAACTTCGCCAAGAAAAACCCGCATTCCATGGGTAAATGGGCTAAGGATTCTAAGTCTCACGTTGCCCACATGACTGAAGGCGATTTCTACGGTAGCGAGCAGTCTTTGACTTTATCTGATGCGGGCAGCGTGAATATCGTGCTGACGCAAAAAGATGGCCAAGAAGTGGTGCTCAAATCGGGTCTTAAGCTGCTGGCTGGCGAAATTATCGATGCTGCGGTATTGAGTAAAAAAGCCTTAGTAAGCTTCTATGAGCGTGAAATCGACAACGCCAAAGCTGAAGATGTGCTGTTATCGCTGCATCTGAAAGCCACTATGATGAAAGTGTCTGATCCTATTATGTTTGGTCACGCTGTGAAGGTATTCTTCAAGCCAGTATTTGACAAACATGCGGCGCTTTTCGCTGAATTAGGCGTAGATGTTAACAACGGTTTTGGTGATGTTTATGCCAAGATCGCGACATTACCTGCCGATAGCCGCGCCGAAGTCGAAGCCGATATCGCCGCCGTTTACGCTGCACGTCCCGCATTGGCTATGGTTGACTCTGACAAAGGTATCACCAATTTACACGTGCCAAGCGACATCATTATCGATGCGTCTATGCCTGCTGCGATTCGTTCATCTGGCCAAATGTGGGGACCAGACGGTCAACTGCATGACACTAAAGCCATGATCCCTGATCGTTGTTATGCGGGTATTTACCAAGAAACGATTGCTTTTTGTAAAGAGCACGGCGCTTTTGATCCTAAAACCATGGGCAGCGTGCCAAACGTGGGCTTGATGGCGCAAAAAGCCGAAGAGTACGGCAGTCACGATAAAACCTTTGAAATGCCAACTGACGGCGTGGTTAACGTTGTCGATGCCAGCGGTAAGGTATTGATGAGCCACAATGTGGAAGCGGGCGATATCTGGAGAATGTGCCAAGTTAAAGACGCACCTATCCGTGATTGGGTCAAACTGGCCGTGCGCCGTGCCCGTTTAAGCAATACTCCTGCGGTATTCTGGTTAGATAGCAAACGTGCCCACGATGCGCAAATCATTGCAAAAGTGCAGCAGTATCTGCCAGAACATGACACTGATGGCTTAGATATCAGTATTATGTCTCCAGAAGAGGCGACGCGTTTGTCTTTGGCTCGCATCAAAGAAGGCAAAGATACCATTTCAGTTACGGGTAACGTTTTACGTGACTACCTGACTGACTTGTTCCCCATCCTAGAGCTAGGCACCAGTGCTAAAATGCTGTCAATCGTGCCGTTAATGAACGGTGGTGGTCTATTTGAAACTGGCGCGGGCGGTAGTGCACCTAAGCATGTGCAACAGCTTGAGAAAGAAGGTCACTTACGTTGGGATTCACTGGGTGAATTCTTGGCTCTGGCGGCGTCTCTTGAGCATTTAAGCCAAACTGTCGGTAATCCAAAAGCCCAAGTGTTAGCTGATACCTTAGATCAAGCCATTGGCCAATTCTTAGATAGCAATAAATCGCCATCAAGAAGAGTTGGTGAACTGGATAACCGTGGCAGCCATTTCTACTTAGCCATGTACTGGGCACAAGCCTTAGCCGCGCAAACGAAAGATGAGCAGTTACAAGCTCACTTTATTCCGTTAGCGCATGCACTGGCGACGAATGAGCAAGTGATTGTCGCTGAGTTAAACAATGCACAAGGTGCACCAGTTGATTTAGGTGGTTACTACCGTTTAGATGCGGCTAAGGCTGAAAAAGCTATGCGTCCAAGCGAGACGTTGAACAAGCTGTTGATTGCTTAATCTCGTTAGTTTTAGCTTTTGGATGGGGTGCGCATCAGTGTGGGCTATCAAAGTTGATGTAAGGTTGTAAGTCATTAGACTGATTTTAAAAAGGGATCTGCATAGCAGATCCCTTTTTTATGCCCTAAATTTACTGTCGAGACTGGTGATGAAATCTTTTTGTGGGGATGCAATGGGTGATGTGCAGAGATTGATCTTGAATTAAATTCATGCGAAATGATGATGAGCGATGCAGCATTAAGTGGTGAAAATTGATGAAACACGCAGCAATAAAAAGGCAGGGACTTGTCCCTGCCTTTTAGATCATTGGCCTCACCAAACGTTATTTTGTTGGTGAAATGGCTGAAGCGTGCATCCCTTTTGGACCGGCTTCTACTTCAAATTGAACGGGTTGGCCTGCTTTTAGAGTTCGATAGCCTTCCATTTCAATGGTAGAATAGTGTGCAAAAACGTCCTCACCACCTTGATCAGGGCAAATAAACCCGAATCCTTTGGCGTTGTTGAACCATTTAACAGTTCCGCTTGCCATACTTCCACTTCCTTCTGTTGTCTACTTACCAGTAAGATAGTAAAACCTGTATAGACGGGTATTCGTTCACCGTCTGCACAACAGAATGTAAGGAGTAAAAGCGGAAGTCAAGCTAAAATTAACAAAGGGGTAACAACTGATTAATTTGAACGGATCAATTGGAAGAGGCCAACACGAGAGGCTAGTATTAAAAAATGGCAAAGATAGGAAATATTGAACACGTTGAAGAACGTGTCGAATCAGAGTTAATGCCGCCTTCGATGTATAAGGTGGTACTCAATAATGATGATTACACCCCAATGGATTTTGTGATTGAAGTTTTGCAGGTTTTCTTTCGCAAGAACGAGCAGGAAGCGACCGATATCATGTTGACTATCCATCACCAAGGAAAAGGAATTTGCGGTATTTTCCCGTTTGGGATTGCAGAAACTAAGGTGATACAAGTAAATCAATTTGCAAGACAAAACCAACATCCGTTACTGTGTTCGTTAGAGAAAGCGTAAAACCGCTTTACTCTGTAGTCTGTTGTTAATTTTGGGGGTGCTTATGCTGAACAAAGACCTGGAAGTCACCTTAAATCTGGCGTTTCAGCAAGCCAGAGACGCGCGTCATGAGTATATGACAGTGGAACATCTGTTATTAGCTCTGATCGACAATCCTGCGGCTCAAGAAGCGTTAATCGCCTGTGGAGCGAATCTAGATAAACTCAGAGATGAAGTGGCAAGCTTTATCCAACAAACAACCCCAATCATTGCCGATATTGATGATGACAAAGAAACTCAGCCAACGCTCGGGTTTCAGCGAGTGCTGCAACGTGCTGTATTCCATGTGCAGTCATCGGGTCGCAATGAAGTGAACGGCGCTAACGTGTTAGTCGCCATTTTCAGTGAGCAAGAATCCCAAGCCGTGTATTTACTGCGTCGCTGCGATATTAGTCGCTTAGACGTTGTGAATTTTATTTCCCATGGTTTCGCCAAAAATGATGATGCTGAGTCACATCAAGATCAAGAACGTATCGAAGATCAGAGCGAGGGCAACGAAGAGCGCAGCATGTTGTCGCAATTTGCGTCCAACTTAAACCAACTTGCTAAGCAAGGGATCATTGACCCACTGATTGGTCGCGATCAAGAAATCGAGCGCGCGATTCAAACCCTGTGCCGTCGCCGTAAAAATAATCCACTGTTAGTGGGTGAGGCGGGTGTAGGTAAAACGGCGATTGCCGAAGGGTTGGCGTATCGCATCGTCAATAAACAAGTGCCCGATGTGATGCTTGAAGCGACAGTGTATTCCTTGGATTTAGGTTCACTGCTGGCGGGAACTAAGTATCGCGGCGACTTTGAAAAACGCTTCAAGAACTTGTTAAAAGAACTGGCGGCGGATAAGCATGCCATCCTATTCATCGATGAGATCCACACCATTATCGGTGCGGGCGCGGCCTCTGGCGGCGTAATGGATGCCTCTAATCTACTGAAACCTTTGCTATCTAGCGGCAACTTGCGTTGCATGGGCTCGACCACTTTTCAAGAATATCAAAGTATTTTTGAGAAAGACCGCGCACTTGCACGTCGTTTCCAAAAGGTGGATATCAATGAGCCTTCAGTGGAAGAAACCACTAAGATTTTGATGGGGCTTAAGTCTAAATACGAAGAATATCATGGGGTTCGTTATACACAGGCTGCGATCAGCAGCGCTGCAGTATTGTCGGCCAAGCACATCAACGACAGACATTTACCCGATAAAGCCATCGATGTGATCGATGAAGCGGGTGCGCGTATGGTGATGTTGCCTATTAGCAAACGTAAAAAAACCATAGGCCAAGCTGAGATTGAGTCGATAGTGGCGAAAATGGCACGTATCCCTGAGAAGTCGGTATCCGCCACTGATAAGGACTTGCTGCGTAATCTTGAGCGTAACCTTAAGATGGTGGTCTTTGGCCAAGACAAGGCCATTGAGAGCCTAAGTTCAGCCATTCGCTTATCGCGCAGTGGCTTAGGCACAGACAGGAAACCTGTGGGTAGCTTCTTATTCGCGGGCCCCACCGGTGTGGGTAAAACCGAAGTCACTAACCAATTGGCCAACTGTTTAGGGATGAAACTGGTGCGCTTTGACATGTCAGAGTACATGGAAAGCCACACAGTTTCTCGCTTGATTGGTGCGCCTCCTGGATATGTGGGTTATGACCAAGGTGGCTTGCTCACCGATGCTGTGATTAAAAACCCACACTGTGTGGTGCTATTGGATGAAATAGAGAAGGCCCACCGCGATGTGTATAACTTGCTGTTGCAGGTGATGGATCACGGTACTTTGACCGATAATAATGGTCGTAAGGCGGACTTCAGACACGTGACTTTGGTGATGACGACCAACGCGGGTGTTCAGGAGACTATTCGTAAGTCGATTGGCTTTACCCAACAAGATCACACCCAAGATGCGTTATCTGAAATTAATCGGGTATTTTCACCAGAATTTCGAAATCGTCTCGATTCCATCATTTGGTTCAACCATTTGGATATGACGATTATCGCCAAAGTGGTCGATAAATTCTTGGTGGAATTGCAGGCTCAATTGGATGCAAAACACGTTACTTTGGATGTCAGCGACGAAGCCAGAACCTTGTTGGCCGAGAAAGGTTACGACAAGAACATGGGCGCGCGTCCAATGGCTCGGGTCGTGACCGAATTGATCAAACGTCCATTGGCAGACGAGATCTTATTTGGTGTCTTAGAGTCAGGCGGTGTGGCGCATGTGGATGTGAAGGAGGGCGAGATTGTCATTCGTACCGAACGTCACGAAAAAGCGACAACAAAAGCTTAACGCTTGATTCTCCATTAGTTTTAGACATAAAAATGGCTGCAATTGCAGCCATTTTTTTCATCTTTCGCAAACAAAAAAACCCGGCCTTGCCGGGTTTTTAAATCTAAGAGGCTATATCAGCGTGCGCGGAAGACAATGCGACCTTTGGTCAGATCATAAGGAGTCAGCTGGACGGTAACTTTATCGCCAGTAAGGATCCGGATGTAGTTTTTGCGCATTTTGCCTGAAATGTGGGCTATCACCACATGACCATTTTCAAGCTCTACACGAAACATTGTGTTTGGCAAGGTTTCAAGGATAGTGCCTTGCATTTCAATGTTGTCTTCTTTCGCCATTAATTAATTATCCCATTAGCCTTCGAATATAAAAAACGGGCGTATCATGCCCCAAATTCACCCTGCTGTAAAGGGGAAGTACTTAGCAAACTTAGGAATACTCCCAGCCCGTCGGTGTGAGAATTTGATATGGGCGATATAAACGCTTGTAGGACATTTTACGGTTTTCATCTATTTGATATCCGAGATAAACAAATTCTTTGTCCATGAGTTTTGCCAATCGGCACTGAATTAAAATTAACAGGGCGCCGAGGGAACGCTGTTCTTCGTCGGGGTCAAAATAGCTGTAAATTGCCGAAAGACTATTGGGTAAGGTATCTGTAACCGCAACCGCTAATAATTTATCGCCGTTATAGACTTCGATAAACGTCGGTGGCAACCAATGGCAAAAAAGAAAGTGATGATATTGATCTTCACTCGGGGGAAACATAGGGCCATCAAAATGCCGCTTACGAATGTAATGCTCATACAGGGCATATTGTTCAGCGGTTTGCTCCGAAGTAATTCGCCAGGTCAGATCTTGGTTTTTTGCTAAGGTCCGTTTTTGACGTTTCGATGGCACAAATTCATGCGCTGGCACACGAATAGGCTGGCACGCGCTGCACCTTGGGCAACGGGGTTTATAGATGGAGCCGCCACTGCGGCGAAAACCCACCGCGAGTAAACGCTCAAATAAAATGGGATCGAGCGTATCTTCTTGGATGACAAGTAGCTGCTCCTGCTGGCCATCGAGGTAGCTGCAGGGAAATATTTGACTGATACCGATAGCGATCGATGCTTTACTCGAGTTCAAGGATGACCTCTTTAGTGGTCCAAGTCGTTGGGTCCACGGGATTGTTTCTCAGTTCGCTAAGTAACGTTATAAAATCAATGCGTTTAATGGCTTTGGCTCCCAAACTTTCTAGGTGAGGATTCATCACTTGTGCATCGATGAGTTTGAATCCCATTTTGAGTAAATGCTGTTGCAGCGCTGCAACGGCGGCCTTGGACGCATTAGTTTTACGGTGAAACATGGATTCGCCGCAAAACACTTGGCCGATCGCTAAGCCGTAAAGCCCACCGATTAAACGTTCGCCTTCCCAGACTTCAATGGAATGGGCGTGACCTGTGTGATGCAGTTCGCGATAGGCGATTTGAATTTCTTGGGTGATCCAAGTGCCGCTCTGTTTTTCTCTTGGCTGCGCGCATCCCGCCATTACATCGGTGAAAGCGTGATTGATTGTGATCCGCCAAGGTTGTTTTTTTAAGTATTTCCGCAAACTTGTGCTGATGTGGACTTCACCTGGAATAAACACGGCGCGGGGATCGGGCGACCACCACAAAATAGGATCATCTGAGTTAAACCAAGGAAAAATACCGTTGTAGTAAGCCGAGAGTAAGCGTTCAGGGCGTAAGTCGCCGCCGATAGCCAATAACCCATTAGGATCGGTTAAGGCGAGTTCGGGTGAAGGAAAAGCTTCAAATTCGTGATTCAGAAAAGACAGTGACTTCACAATTGAGTATGATTTAGTTATAGACCTTATTATTAAGTTAGCGGAAATTCAGATATGTGGAAACCTACTCTAGCAAGCTTTATGTTTATTTTTGCGTTTATCATCAGCCCCGCGAGTGCAGGTTATGACCGTAATCAAGCTGTGCCTGTCGAGAAAGTGCTCTATGGCGATATTACCTCAGTACGTAATATCACTGAAACCCAGCTGATTGAAGACCGTAATCAAGGCTGGAAAACCTTTGGTGGCGCCTTAGCGGGTGGGGTGATTGGTAATCAGTTTGGTGGCGGTTCTGGCCGTGATGTAGCAACCATTTTAGGCGCTTTGATTGGTGGCAGTATTGGTAATCGTTATGGCAGTGGCACGAGCGTGCAGTCATTGAAGCTGGTTGAATTGATGATCAATCAAGAAGATGGCACCCAAGTTATGGTGATCCAAGACTATGATGCTGGCATGGTATTCAATGCGGGTGACAGAGTGCGAGTGGTCTACCTGCAAGGTGGTGTGCGTGTTGATATCGCGATGTAAGCGACTGTCTTATTTTGATTAAGTCGCCATTTTTAGTAAATGAACATCTTGAGTAAAGGACGGTAATGCAATGACACGGACAGAATTAACCCAATATTTAGCCGATTTTTTACATATCTCGGCGTTTAAAGATTACGCGCCCAATGGGCTTCAAATAGAAGGCAAGGATGAGATCCGCACCATAGTGACGGGCGTGACTGCGTGTCAGGCCTTGATCGATGAAGCGATTCGATTAAACGCCGATGCGATTTTGGTCCATCACGGCTTTTTTTGGAAGAATGAGCCTGAAGTGATCACTGGCATGAAACAACGCAGGATTAAGGCGCTACTCAAGCATGATATTAGTTTGTTTGGCTATCATTTGCCCTTAGATGCCCACCCAATGCTCGGTAATAACGCGACCTTAGGCAGGCAACTTGGGATCGTCGACGCAGAAGCCATCGAAGAGGTGGCTCAGGGGCTGCTGTGGCGTGGAAAACTTGATCTTGCGGTTAGTGCTAGCGAATTTTCTCACACCCTTGAGGATGCGTTAGGCAGAGCTCCACTGCACATAGGTGATGGCGATGCCAAGATCCAACATTTAGCTTGGTGTACTGGCGGCGCGCAGGATTATATCGATGTTGCGGCGAGTTTAGGTGTGGATGCGTTTATCAGTGGTGAAGTGTCCGAACGCACTTTCCACAGTGCGGTAGAGCAGGGCGTACATTATTTTGCGGCGGGGCACCATGCGACCGAGCGTTTTGGGATTCAAGCCTTAGGCCGTCATCTCGCCCGCGAGTTTGATTTAGTGCACCATTTTGTAGATATCACCAATCCGGTCTAATCCATTAATAAAGCGGCTTATGATGACTATCTAACCGTTTATCCCTAAACGAAAGGCGAGCATGGCTCGCCTTTTTGCTGTGAGTTATGGTGACTTATCAGCACTCAAACTTGTTCCTCTAGCTGATTTAGCAATTAGCTCTTAGCCTTTAGCAGCAGCTAGATCAGCTCCAAAGTTGACAATACAAAGATGCCTAAGGTGCACGTGATCAACGAGCAGACTGTGGTCAGCGCGATAATATTGGCTGCAAGGGATGCATTGCCACCCATGGCGCGTGCCATCACATAGCTGGCGGCTGCGGTGGGCGCAGAACTCATTAAAAAGACCAGCGCTAACTCAATCCCACGATAGCCCAACAGCAAGGCCCCAAGCGTGATAAAAAGCGGGGCAAAGATCAGTTTTAATGCGGTCGAGAACCAAGTCGAATGCTTTTCATGTTTGAGTGAACCAATATCGAGCGAACCGCCAGTGCACAGTAGCGCTAGTGGCAGGGTCATATTGGCAAAGTATTGGCCCGCATCAAGCACCATTTTCGGTACTGGAATAGCAAGTAAATAGAACAACATGCCGACCATAATGGCAATGATCAGTGGGTTTTTGGTGATGGTTTTAATAATCACGCCAAATGCGCGTTGGCTGGATTCTTCGCCTTTAGGGCTGAGGCAAATAACCGCTTGAATATTGTAGAGCAGCGTCATCGAGGCGACATAAACCGCAGCTAAAGCAACACCAGAACTGCCGTAGGCGTTGGAAACATAAGCTAAGCCAATAATCGCGGTATTGGCCCTGAATCCCCCTTGAATGATCACGCCTTGGTCTTTGTGCTTGGGAAATAGTCGTCCAGTTGCATAGGTGGATAATATAAAAAACAGCAGATTGGCCGCTAAACCATAGCCAATTAAGGGCGCACTGGAGGCGAGATCGTGATTGGAGCTAATAATGCTAAGGAACAGTAAGGCTGGCAGCGTCACGTTAAAGACTAATTTTGATGCGACATCAATAAAGTTTTCATTGATGATTTGGGTGCGTTTTAGGATCACTCCGAGCGCTAACATCAAACAGATTGGACCCGTAATCGAGGCAGAAAACAGCAACTGCTCAACGATATTTACCATAACTACTCCTCGAATGATTCACTGAACATTGCGTCGATTTTAGACCTGTCACAGATATGGATATCACACTGCAGCGAATGCCTTGTCGATAGAAATACGAGCATTAACTCGTTTTCTGAAACCTGTCACTTAAAGCAGTCGCTTAAACCTGTCAGCTAAACCTAGTGGCGTAAACTCAGTCTTTTAAAAGACGAATTGACACTCGGCGCCACGAAAAGGTTCAAACAATCGATATCAACAAATAAGGCCACATAAAATGCGGCCTTATTGATTTTCAAGCGTTAGCTAGCGCAGATTACTTAACCCGCATGCCAGGCTGTGCGCCTTCATGGGGTTCTAAAATCCACAGGTCGCTGCCACCAGGGCCTGCTGCTAACACCATGCCTTCAGACATGCCAAAACGCATCTTACGTGGCGCTAAGTTCGCCACCATTACAGTTAACTTGCCTTCGAGATCTTCTGGCGAATAAGCCGATTTGATCCCGGCAAACACTTGGCGCGTTTCACCACCGATGTCGAGTTGTAATTTGAGTAATTTGTCAGCGTCAGCAACATGTTCAGCTTTAACGATGCGAGCGATACGCAGGTCGATTTTAGCAAAATCATCAAAGTTGATGGTCTCACTGATAGGATCGTTAACCAGCGGCTCACTACTCACCGATGAAGCTTTAGCGGTTTTTTCAGGCGCAGCCGTCTTTGGCGCATCGGCCGTGACTTGCAGGTTATCCTTGGAATCAGCAACCATGGCATTGACTTTATCCAGCTCAACACGTTGCATCATGGCCTTGAATGGGGCGATTTCATGGCCCGCTAAATCTTGGCTCAATGCATCCCAAGTGAGTGGCAATTGGAAGAAGGCTTCTACATCTTGGGCTAAACGTGGCAATACAGGTTTTAGATAAGTCACTAAAATACGGAACAGATTCAAGGCGTTTGAACACACTTGATGTGCCGCTTCCTGTTGATCGTCATGTTTCACCATTTGCCAAGGTGCAGCATCGGCCACAAACCCGTTGGCAATATCCGCCAGCGCCATGATTTCGCGCATCGCTTTGCCGTATTCGCGCGACTCGTAAAAATCGGCAATCACGTCTTGCTTGGCTAAAAACGCTTCGGTCAGGGTGGTGTCGTTAATTTTCGCGAGCTTGCCATCGAAGCGTTTAGTGATAAAACCTGCGGTGCGCGAGGCTAAGTTCACTAGCTTACCGACTAAGTCTGAGTTCACGCGCTGGGCGAAATCTTCCAGATTTAAATCTAAATCGTCGATACGACTGCTGAGTTTGGCGGCGTAGTAGTAACGTAAATATTCAGGATCTAAATGATCTAAATAGGTGCGCGCCTTGATAAAGGTGCCTTTTGATTTTGACATTTTCGCGCCATTGACCGTCACATAGCCGTGGGCATAGACGCTGTTTGGCTGACGATAACCTGAGCCGTGCAGCATGGCTGGCCAGAACAGGCTGTGGAAGTAGACTATGTCTTTACCGATGAAGTGATAAACCTCAGCGGTTGAATCTTTACTCCAGAATTCATCAAAGCTCAGTTCTGGGCGTTTGTCGCACAGATTTTTGAATGAACCCATATAGCCGATAGGCGCATCTAACCACACGTAGAAATATTTGCCCGGTGCATCGGGGATTTCGAAACCAAAGTAAGGTGCATCACGGGTAATATCCCATTGCTGCAGACCTTGCTCGAACCATTCGTCGAGTTTATTGGCCATTTCTGTTTGCAGTGCACCCGAGCGAGTCCACTCTTTTAGCATGCCTTCAAAGGCAGGCAGGTCGAAGAAGAAGTGTTCAGTGTCTTTCATCACTGGCGTTGCACCCGATACCGCTGATTTTGGATTGATCAGTTCAGTTGGGCTGTAAGTCGCGCCGCAGGCATCACAGTTGTCACCGTATTGATCGGGCGATTTACACTTAGGACAAGTACCTTTTACGAAGCGGTCAGGTAGGAACATGGATTTCTCAGGATCGAACAGCTGAGAAATGCTCTTGCTTTTGATATAGCCATTCGCCCGCAGTTTTAAGTAAATATCACTCGCCAGCACGCGGTTTTCTTCACTGTGGGTGCTGTGATAATTATCGAAGGCGATATTAAAATCGGCGAAATCCTGCTGATGTTCTTTATTCACTTGGGCGATCATATCTTCAGGCGCTATGCCTAATTGCTGGGCTTTAAGCATGATCGGCGTGCCATGGGCATCATCGGCACAAATATAGTGGCACTCATGTCCACGAAGCTTTTGATAACGCGACCAGATATCTGTCTGGATGTATTCCAACATGTGACCTAAATGTATCGGTCCGTTTGCGTAGGGAAGTGCGCTGGTCACGAGAATTTTACGTTGTGAAGTTGCCATCTTGTCTCAAATATCGTGGTGGGCCAAAAATATTGGTAGAGATACTAACCGATTACAGGATGATTTTCATCAAAAGCTGAGCCGATTGAGCTAAATCTGCGCTAATGTTTTCTGCATTATCTGGTACACTTGGGCAAATTTATTGGTGGGGGTAATTCTTTTGTCTTCAACTCAAACTGATTATCGTCTAAATGACGATCTTCTCGGGCCAGTTCTGGCTATTCTCGATTCATTTGTTGACCCGTATCTCGCGAAAGGGTTAGTGAGCGCAGGATGCGTAAATAAACTGGCGTTGGAAGGTAAGCGTTTGCAGCTTGGCTTAGTCTATCCATACCCTTGCATGACCCAGTATCGCGACACAGTCATGGCGTTGACGAATAAGCTAGCAGTGCTCGATGCTATCGATGAAGTCGAATGTGAAATCGATTTTCAACCAAAAGCCTATTCAGCGTTATCTTCTATCGCACCGATTGCCAATGTGAAGCAAGTGATTGCCGTTGCCTCAGGTAAGGGTGGAGTGGGTAAGTCAACCACAGCTGTGAACTTAGCTTTGGCCCTCGCGGCTGAAGGCGCGCAGGTGGGTATTCTCGATGCGGATATTTACGGCCCGTCAGTGCCTATGATGCTAGGTATTCCTAATTTCAGACCGCTTTCCCCCGATGGCAAACACATGACCGCCGCCAGTGCCCATGGTATTGCTGCGCAATCGATTGGGTTTATGCTCAGCGGTGATGAAGCCGCTGTGTGGCGCGGCCCAATGGCTGCGGGCGCGTTAGCGCAACTACTCAATGAAACCCAATGGCCAGAGCTGGATTATTTAGTCGTCGATATGCCGCCGGGTACGGGTGATATTCAATTAACCCTGTCGCAAAAAGTGCCGGTGAGTGGCGCTGTTATCGTCACCACGCCGCAGGATATCGCGCTGGCAGATGCCAAGAAGGGCATCAATATGTTCCAGAAAGTGAACATTCCTGTGCTGGGGATCGTCGAAAACATGAGTTTCCATTTATGTCCCGAGTGTGGACATAAAGAACATCCATTTGGAACACACGGTGGCAGTAAAATCGCCGAGCGTTATCAAGTTCCACTGTTAGGCGCCTTGCCGCTGCACATCAATATCCGTGAAGCCATGGATAACGGTGCACCGACGGTCGTTGCCGAACCAGACAGTGAAGTAGCCGCACTTTATCGGGAAATTGCCCGTAAAGTGGGCGCAGAATTGGCTTTAAAGCAAAGCCAGAAAACAGTTTCTATTAGTGTTTCAGATGACGAGTAAGGTTTAAGGGTATGAATTCTCAGCAGTGTGTCATTATTGCAATTGCTGGCGCGTCAGCATCGGGCAAAAGTTTAATTGCCAAAACGATTTTTGACGAATTACGCCGCGATTTAGGCACAGATCAAATTGGGGTAATTAATGAAGACGCGTACTATCGCGATCAGAGTCATTTATCCATGGATGAACGGGTATTAACGAATTACGATCATCCTAAAGCGTTGGACCATCAACTGTTGTGCACCCATTTACAGTTGCTTAAGTCTGGCGAAGCTGTTGATATCCCTTGTTATAGCTACACAGAGCACACTCGTACAGCAGAAACTCTGACGATGACACCGAAAAAGGTGATCATTTTAGAAGGTATCTTACTGCTGACCGATCCTAAGTTACGTGCGTTGATGGACGCGAGTGTGTTTATGGACACGCCGCTGGACATTTGTTTCCTACGTCGCTTAACCCGTGATGTGGCAGAACGCGGCCGTACGATGGAATCTGTGATTTCTCAGTACAAGAAAACCGTGCGTCCTATGTTCTTACAGTTTATCGAACCGTCGAAACAATATGCCGATATTATCGTTCCCCGTGGCGGTAAGAATCGTATTGCGACCGATATTTTAAAGACTCGTATCCAACATTTACTGGCAAAATAACGACATAAAAACTCAAGGAGTAATAGGCAAGATGCGCTTAACCGATATCGAAATTGAACAGGCCCTTGATAACGGCACTATCGTAATAGAACCTCGCCCAGGTATAGAAGCTATTTCAGGCGTCAGTGTTGATGTGCGCTTAGGTGGACAGTTTCGCGTCTTTAAAGATCATACTGCGCCTTATATCGACTTGAGTGGTCCAAGCGTCGAGATGCAAGCCGCACTCGATCGGGTGATGAGTGAAATTATCGAAATCCCTGATGGCGAAGCGTTTTTCTTGCATCCTGGCGAATTGGCTTTGGCTGTGACTTACGAGAGCGTAACTTTACCCGCCGATATCGTCGGTTGGCTCGATGGTCGTTCATCATTGGCGCGTTTAGGCCTGATGGTGCACGTGACGGCGCACCGTATCGATCCGGGTTGGCAGGGTAAAATCGTGCTCGAGTTCTATAACAGCGGCAAGTTACCTTTGGCCCTGCGTCCTCGTATGACCATAGGCGCGCTTAACTTTGAACGCTTAAATCATGCGGTTGCACGTCCTTATAACACCCGTAAGAGTGCCAAGTACAAAGATCAGCAAGAAGCGGTGGCTAGCCGTATCAGTCAGGACTAAACACGTGTTTTGGGTGAATGGCGCATCGCAGGCGAGTATCGACCCTTCCGATCGAGGGCTTGCCTACGGTGATGGCCTGTTCGCGACTATGCGGACAGGCGCTGAGGGGATTTTATTTTTAGAGGCCCATCAAACTCGTTTAACCGCAGGCGCCGCAAGGCTTGGGTTTCAATGGCAAATGAGTGAAGCACTGCAACAGCAGCTTTATGCCTTAGCCATTGAATATCCTCATCATTGTATTAAGTTAATCGTTACCCGTGGTGTCGGTGGCCGTGGTTACACACCACCAGAAACAGTTAATCCGACCGAAATTGTCTCAGTTCATGCTATCCCAAGCCATTATGCAAAGTGGCAGCACGCGGGCATTTGCCTTAAAACCTCGTCGGTACGCTTAGGTTTGCAGCCCTTGTTGGCTGGGATAAAGCATTTAAATCGACTCGAACAAGTGTTGATTAAATCCCACCCTTTATCTCAGGGGTTTGATGACTGGTTAGTTAACGATATCGAAGACAATGTGATTGAATCTTCGATGGCGAATGTGTTTTTTATCAAAGGCAATCGCGTTATAACCCCTTCACTAACCCAGTGCGGCGTGGCGGGTGTGATGCGCGAACAGGTTATGTTAGCCTTGCTTGAACAGAACATGAATATCGAATGTTTGCCCGTTGGCGCCGAGCGTTTAATTGAATTTGACTCGGCGTTTATCACTAACAGCGTTTTAGGAATTGTGGATGTACTGGCGATAGACTCGCTCAAGTTCAGCCGTGCTCCGATTACCGCGCAACTTAGACAGACACTTTCACTTACCCTATGAAAAAACTCATTCTTATCGGCAGTTCAACCCTGTTGACCTTGCTGACATTAGTCTGTTTGGGCGCCTTTTGGGGCTATCAAACCGTCATTGAATACAGTCAAACGCCGCTGAGTCTCAGCGAGCCTAAAGAGCTGACCGTTGAACGCGGTACCAGTGTCAACCAACTTGCGCAGCAACTTGCCGACGATGGCGTGATTCAAGACAAGTGGAAACTCAAGTGGTTACTTAAGTTCCGCCCTGAGCTTGCTAAGATCCGCTCGGGTCTTTACGAAATTTCACCTTCACAAACCATTACCGATTTGCTGAATGATTTGATTGCCGGAAAAGTGAAAACCTTCAGTTTGACCTTAGTTGAAGGAAAAACCATCGTTGAATGGGAACAACAACTTGCCAGTGCGCCGCATTTACAGATGTCACCAGAGGTGTTTGCCGCTGTCTTGATGGCTCAGGGTGATGACTCAGGTTTGCCAGAGGGTAAATTCTTCCCCGACACCTATCATTATACTGCCGAGGCGGATGTTAAAGTCCTGCTGACTCAAAGCTATAAGATGATGGAGCAAGAGCTTGCCAAAGCGTGGGCGGAACGGGCACCAAACTTGCCGTTAAAATCCCCCTATGAAATGCTGATTTTGGCATCGATAGTCGAAAAGGAAACTGGCCAAGCCCATGAGCGTGAGCAAATCGCTGGCGTATTTGTCAATCGTCTCAACCAAGGCATGCGTCTGCAAACCGATCCGACGGTTATTTATGGCATGGGCGAACGCTATAAGGGCAATATCACCCGTAAAGATTTAGTCGAAGAGACGCCTTTTAACACTTACCGTATTTTTGGATTACCGCCGACGCCGATTGCAGCACCGAGCAAAGCCTCGCTGATGGCCGTATCTAAGCCCGCCAGCGTGAGTTATCTCTATTTCGTGTCACGCAACGATGGTACCCATGTGTTTTCAAGCACACTTGAAGCCCACAACCAAGCTGTAGATGTGTATCAGCGTAAGAAAAAACCGGCGACGCCAGAAAAATCACCAAAGTAAAAATGCAGAGAAAGAAAATCTAATGTCAGTTTTTGCAAAATTTATCGTTATTGAAGGTTTAGAAGGCGCGGGTAAGTCGAGTGCGATTAACCTTATTCGCGACTTTATTGAGAAACACACGGGTAAAGCGCCGATCTGCACCCGCGAGCCGGGTGGCACGCCACTGGCAGAACGTATCCGTGACTTAGTCAAAATTGCCGATGCGACCGATCCCTTGTGCGACGAGGCCGAGTGTTTACTCATCTATGCCGCCAGAGCCCAGTTGGTTGCCAATGTCATTAAGCCCGCGCTTGCAAAGGGTCAATGGGTATTGGGTGACAGACACAATTTATCGTCACTGGCCTATCAAGGTGGTGGCAGGGGCTTAATGCCGTTAGTGGAAGCGGTGAGCACTGCCACCCTAAAAGGCTTTAAACCCGATCTCACTTTGTACTTAGATTTAGATCCTAAGCTTGGACTAACCCGCGCGGCTAAACGCGGTGAGCTTGATAGAATTGAGCAACAAGCGATTGATTTCTTTGAACGGGCTCGCGCTACATATCTCAAACTTGCCAGCGAAGATGACAGCATAGTGGTTATCGATGCGAGTCAAACCATGGCTGAAGTGCATAAAGATATCTTAGCCGTGTTACAGGCGATGGCATGGTAGTTGAGTCTGGGTTTACGGCTGCGCAATTGCCTTGGCTCGAAGGGCCAAGGCAGGCATTTTTAGCGCAACTCACGCGGCAAAAAATGCCCCATGCGCAGCTTGTCGGCATTGATTCTGCTTATGGTGGTGAGCTGCTGAGTGTGTTTATGGCGCGTGCGGCCATGTGTTTGCAGCCAACACCGGTGGGGGCCTGCGGTTTTTGTAAGTCTTGTCAGCTCTTTGATGCGGGCAATCATCCCGATTTTTACCATATTGCTGCCGATGGCAATCAAATTAAAGTCGATCAAATTCGTGAGCTTTGCACGCGTCTGACGGCGACAGCCCAGCAAAGCGGTATGCGAGTGGCGATTATTCACCATAGCGAGCGACTTAACTCCGCAGCCGCCAACGCACTCCTTAAAACCCTTGAGGAGCCGGGTAAAGACACTTTACTGATATTGCAGTCGGATACGCCTGCACGTTTAATGGCGACGGTCAGCAGCCGTTGTCAGCGCATTCCCTTCGTTGTGCCAAGTCGAGAAATCATCAAAAACTGGTTAGCGCAACAATGTGATATCCAAGAGGATGTTACTTGGTGCTTGAGTGTGGTGGGTGGACCGCTAAAGTTGGCAGAGAGCTTGCAGTCTGAAGGTGGTCAACAGAGCCGTTATCAATCCTTGCTACAGTTTCGCAAAGATTGGGCCCAAAGTTTGTCGTCTGGTCATCTGTGTGCTAGTTTGTTAACTATAAGTGAACAACAAATAATTGATGTTCTTAAGGTTTTATACCTGCTTATACGACAGGTGTTACTGAAAAATAGCCACCAAGATGCGTTTATCCATGCGCAGCTCGGGAACTTGGCGGCCAAGATCATGGGAATGTGTCATAGCTTAACTACAATGCCGAGCGTCAATTATCTGGCTTTGTGTCAAAGTTATGTCTTAGAATATAGAGAGATAACAAATAAGTAATATGCCATGGTAGATCTCGTCGTTAATTTTGATACCTTACATCAGCTATATCGTGCCTATATGCCTTTTATTAAGCCGGCAGGATTATTCATTGCGACTAGTGAAGGGCATTACCTTGGCCAGCCACTGACGATTGCGTATCGCTTACCGGGCGCGACCATAACGAATGAATTTCGCGGTGTTGTGGTATGGATCAATCCCTTAGGTGCTTCGGGCGGCCGTCCTGTAGGCATTGGCATTAAAATTGTTTCTGAGCCCGATAGCCATAAACACCACATCGAAAAGTTACTGTCCCGCGAACTGGCCTCCGGCGATCTAACCTGCACTATGTAGCTTGGCCCGCATTCTTGCTCTAATTTGAACCTTGCACTGTCTTAAACGTTCCTATTTCAATATCTTGCTGGTTTGAATTTTCAAATTTTTATATTTACTCACTCTCTAAACTGATACTTCACCTTCGCGGAATTTGACCTCGATCCCTTGGCTGGGTATCCTTGTCGTCCTTTTGTTATTCAGCTTG
This sequence comes from Shewanella hafniensis, assembly GCF_019655335.1. Lineage (GTDB taxonomy): Bacteria > Pseudomonadota > Gammaproteobacteria > Enterobacterales > Shewanellaceae > Shewanella > Shewanella hafniensis. The sequence goes on along the minus strand of NZ_BPFD01000013.1, from coordinate 41,253 downwards.
GAAATCCCTGTGCTTATTGATTCACACTGCCATCTCGATCGCCTGAAAGCGGCGCCTGATCAACAAACCCTAGAACATATTCTGGCCAGCGCGAAAGCCCGTGGTGTGGACTATATGCTATGCGTCAATGTGCGCCAGCAGGGATTTGAATCGATGCGAGATAAAGTTGCAGCCTTCGATCAGGTATTTTTGTCATCGGGCGTGCATCCATTAGACGTTAAAGAAGGGCTTGATGTTGAGCAAATCCGTCGCTTTGCCACCGATCCTAAAGTGGTCGCGATTGGTGAAACTGGCCTAGATTATTTTTATGCCGACGAAACTAAACTGCTGCAACAACAATGTTTTGAGCAGCAGATTGCCCTTGCGGTCGAAGTGAATAAACCTTTGATTGTCCATACCCGCGATGCGCGTGAAGATACTATCACTATGCTTAAGCAGGGCAACGCGGATAAAGTCGGCGGCGTACTGCATTGCTTTACCGAGAACTGGGAAATGGCGAAAGCGGCGATTGATCTTGGTTTTTACATTTCAGTATCAGGCATAGTCACTTTTAAAAATGCCGGTGAACTTCGCACTGTTATCCGTAAAGTGCCGCAGGACCGCCTGTTGGTTGAAACTGACTCGCCCTATTTGGCGCCTATTCCACACCGTGGACAAGAAAACCAGCCCGCCTATGTGCGGGATGTTGCTGAGTTTGTGGCCGAGCTTAGAGGTGAGCGCTACGAAGATCTTGCTGAGTACACCAGTAATAACTTCTTTAATTTATTCAAAGATGCGGCGCGTTTAGTCGGCCGTTAGTTTTAAGTGCTTTGACCCACGTTATGCGATTGCGTGATTGCCAATACTGAGACATAAAGGATCAGGCAAAAAGCTCAGGCATAAAGGCACTGGGATAAAGACATTGGCATAAAGACACTGGCATAAAAAAAGGCCCAAAACGATGAAAGCTGTTTGGGCCTAGGGGAATGGCTCGTTGAAGAGCCGTGCGCTTTACAATAGACTCAGTGTAGTCGAGCTTTTGCCCTAGAGTCGCGTTCACCTTCCCCTTTTTTAGGTTATTTATCGCTAAAAAACAGCAGAACTATAACGATTTTGTCTGTTCTGGTAGCAATAACACTTTATCTTTCACTAAGTCTCTGGGCAGGTTGTTTTTTAACTTATTGCCTAAATGTTTCGCCATGCCTAATGGTGCGCCGCCATAACAGACGATCACTTCACCTTGGGCTTTTCCTGCGGTAGCTAAAGGAATATCTCGCCCCATCAAATACTCTTTGGCTTCAGCATCACTCACATCGACCGTTTTTGCCGTTGGGCTAAGTTGTTTTCCCGCTAAAGCAATAATCGCTTCATGGCGGACTTTAAACCCGTGCTTACTGTTATCGGCGAGTTTAATGCCAATACGCTGAAAGCGCATACGGCCGATAAACGCGTTAAATTCTTTCGGAAACAACCAAAATTCATCATCGCGAACCATGATGAGTTCGTCTGGTAAGCTGATGCCTAAATCCTGCTGAAAATAATCTTTGATCCCTTGGGCTTGTTTCGCTGATGCGGGCGTGAAGGGGAAGTTTTTCTGCAGTTTAGGCTCTGGCTGTAACCGCGGCACAGAGGTCGTTTTGGTTAATTTAGCGACAAAGAAACCTTCACTATCGTAAATCTGCGGCCAGACATGCAAGAAGCCTTCGGCAGTCGTGGCTCGCTCAGCGCCATCAAATAAATCACTTAAGGATTCAAATTGCACGGCATCGCCGTAGACTTGTTTTAAATACTCGCACACGCCTTGGTTTTCGAGACGGTTTAAGGTGCAGGTCGAGTAAACTAAACTGCCGCCGGGTTTCAGGGCGAGAAACGCCGATTCGATTAAGGCTTTTTGGGTTTCACTAATGGCCAACACATCGTCAAGACTCCAATGTTTTAGCGCATCGGCGTCTTTACGCACTGTACCTTCACCGCCACAGGGGGCATCGATAAGCACTGCATCGAAGCTTTCGTATAGATATTCGCCAAACACACGGCCATCGAAATGGGTGAGGGCGCAGTGACTCGCGCCCATGCGTAGCACATTGGCGTGCAATACTTTTACGCGGCTCGCCGAATACTCATTCGCCACCAATAAACCTTGGTTTTGCATTAATGCGGCCATTTGCGTGGTTTTTGAACCCGGCGCAGAGGCGAGATCGAGAACGCACTGCCAATGTGCATTCGGTGTAAAAAGTGCGGTCGGCGGCAACATAGAGCTGGCTTCTTGAATGTAGAATAAGCCCTGAATGTGCTCTAAGGCATTGCCGAGCTGTTCTTCTTCATCGTAGCTGATCCAAAATCCGTCTTCACACCAAGGAATAGGATCAAATGTCCAGCCCTTAGGTTGCATCAAGGTCTTAAAGTCGTCGCTGCTGATTTTTAAGGTATTGACCCGAATTGAACGTCTAAGCGGCCTGTCGCAAGCGGCAATAAACTCGTCCATGGATAAATGGGCGGGGAGTTCTTGGGTGATTGTATCGATAAAATTTTGATTTAATTGAACCATTGATTTCATTGAACCATAGGAAAATAGACTGTGTATCAACTGGCGTGAGTATATCATAATCCCTTATTGGGTCTGAGATTTTATCCCGAGCCGCTAAGGTTGCTATTGTGATTTAATGTTTATGCTTTGACGATTTGAGCGATATTGGAATGAGTCGCCATAAAGCTAGCACTCAGTAGCCATGAGCTAATAGAATAAAAACAAATAAAAATAAGGGGATTAGCGTGCTGAATCGCGTGTGGTTGGCTTTTTTTATCACGGCATTGTTGGCAATAGCGGTGCAACTGTTCAATGGGCACATAGAAGTCCTATCGGCTTCGGTCGCGGCATTATTTGCGAGTGCTAAGCTTGCCGCCGAAATTTCCCTTGGGCTGATTGGCGTACTTTCCCTATGGATGGGATTGATGCAGGTGGGCGAGAAGGCCGGAGTAGTCGGCGCCATCGCCTTTGTGTTTGAACCCTTACTGCGCCGCTTGATGCCAGAAGTGCCCAAGGGCCATCCCGCCTTTGGCAGTATCACAATGAATTTAACGGCGAATATCTTCGGTTTAGATAATGCCGCCACACCACTTGGTTTAAAGGCCATGCATGATTTGCAGAGTCTTAATCCGTTAAAAACCGTGGCGACCAATGCGCAAATCTTATTCTTAGTACTCAATACTTCCTCTGTGACCTTAGTGCCTGTGACGGTATTCCTTTACCGTGCCCAGCAAGGTGCAGCTGCGCCTGCGGATATTTTCCTGCCGATTTTACTCGCAACCTCGGCCTCGACATTGGCAGGCTTACTGGTTGTGGCGTTAGTGCAGCGGATTTCGTTATTAAACTCAGTGGTGCTCGGTTATGGCGCCTTGATGCTCTCTGGCTTAGTGGCGAGTGGTTTTTATCTGATGACCTTAAGTGCGGAAGCCATTGGTACAGTGTCGACGGCCATGGGCAATGGTATCTTACTGTTACTGGTTTTTACCTTTGTGATCGTTGCGGGCATTCGCAAGGTGGCGGTTTATGATGAGTTTATTGAAGGGGCGAAGGCGGGTTTTGCTCAATCTATCCAACTGATCCCTTATTTACTCGCCATGTTATTAGCTATAGGTTTACTGCGCGCATCCGGCGCCTTGGATTATCTGTTGCACTTGATTGCCAGTGGCGTGCGGATATTGGGTTTTGATACGCGTTTTGTCGATGCTATGCCGACCGCGCTGATGAAACCTTTTAGTGGCTCAGGCGCCAGAGCTATGATGCTTGAGACAATGGATCACCACGGAGTAGATTCTTTTGCGGGCCGATTAGCGGCGATTTTTCAGGGCAGCACTGAAACTACTTTTTATGTTCTCGCCGTGTATTTTGGTTCTGTGGGTATTCGCCATGGCCGCCACGCCTTAGCCTGTGGGTTAACCGCAGATTTCGCGGGGATCAGCGCCGCGATCGCCGTTTGCTATTGGTTCTATGGTTAACAGTATGGTAAGGGTTTTAAGTGCCCAGGAATGTGCCAATAACATTGTGAGAAGCTAAAAATCAATCAGGCGCATTATGCGCCTGATTGATTTGTAAGAGCTTTAATATTAGGGAGTTGGTGTAAGTATTTTGCTGAAAAGGATTACTGGGCGGGTGCCCATTCCTGCCATTCGTTTTCAGCTTTATGCTGCAATCTTAATACTGTTCCTGCTGCTAAACGATTACCTTCTTGAGTCGTGTCCTTAGTCGCGACATTGATGCCGCCAGCGAGTAAGGTTTCCAGCGAGCCCGCTTCGATTTGCGCACCTGAAAAGAGGCCAACATCGACTTTAATCCCTGAAGCATCCCAGAACTGACTGCTCTGATTCACTAAGTGACTGTACTGCGGCTCGATATGGGCCTGCATCAATACACTATTACCCTGTGTCGATAGGCTATAACCGTCGATTTGACCGACTTTAATCCCTCGGAAGAAGATAGGTGTGCCGACTTTCATCGAGCCTAAGTTGTTATCTTCTAAGGTGAATTTAAGCGCATCTTCGGCAACATTGGCATAGCTGCTGGCAGCGAGGTTGGCGATAAACTGGGTCGCTGTTTGACTGCTTATACCCGGCAGTACACCGATATAAGGGCCAGTTAACAAGGTATCAGGCGCTTTAATTCCCGCCAGAGAAATTTGCGCATCCACTAAATGATATTCACAGTCGCTGCGGCTGAAATGCTCGGCGTATTCGCCGTAGAGATAGGCAGTTGCAGTGAGTGTATTGAGATCAGCATTGAGTTTCACCTGCGACACTTCACCTACTTGATGACCTTGATAACGAATCGCTGCCTTGGCGGTAAGCTTGCTTGAAGCGGGTAAGGTGAGGCGAATTGCCTGCGCCTGAGTTAATGCCAGTTGCTTGCTTTCATAGAGTTTTAAGTTAGCGGCATTGCTGGCTTTATCACTGCTATCAAGCAATCCCAAACTAATGCTGCCCTTTAATGCTCCTTGAAGCGGCGCGACCGTAACATCAATACCGGCAAGACTGGCGCTGATATCGACAGCGCTGTTACGCCAGAACACATGAGGCTTTTTCAGCAAGGGCTGGAACTGTTTGTCGATAGCGAGCTTGATAGCAAAGTCTTCGGTTTTGCTTTGCCAGTTCACTGAGTCAACTGTGCCAATTTGCATTTTTTTATAGTAAATCGGTGAGCCTTGGCTGACATCGGCGCCATCTTGACTGATTAACGTTAAATGCACTTGCTGCTGACGATCATAAAAAGTTGTCGCGGTATCCACAGAGCTAAAGAGGGTTAGAGCGCTGTTAGCAGCTAAAGGTGTGCCGCTATGGCCTTGGATCAAGCTAACTGCACCTTGAGTGAGCGTTGTAAAATCCCTTGCTTTGACTGAGACACCATCTAACGATGCGTTTACCGTTAATGCTGACTCAGGCACAAAATAGCTGTCACTGCGAATAAGGCCTGCAAACTCAGGTTGTAGCTCGAGTTGATATTCTACCGCCGATAAATCTTTGGTTAACTTAACCGCAAGCACAGAGCCAATGGGGATTTGCTTAAAGCGAACTTCGGCGCCCGCTGAAATGCCCATGTTTTCGGCTGAGGTTAAGGTCAAGAAACGCTTCTTTGATTGCAGTAAGTCAGGTGCCTTTGATTGCAAGGCAAAACTGCTTGGTACCGCCGTTTTAGTATTAATGCCTGGCAGGAAGTTGATCACGCTACCCGTCAGTAAACGCTCTGGATTTTTAATGCCTGAGAGGGAAATATCGGCACCTTCAAGCCAAAACACGCCGTCGTTAGTTAACAGTGCACCGTATTGAGGTTCAAACTTAGCCACAGCTGTAACACCATTGGACGTGAGTTGCTTGCTTAAAATACTGCCGATATTGATGCCGCGATAAACAATGCGAGTGCCTTTGTCGACGCCGTTAGCATCAGCCATGGTTAGGTTTATTTCTATGCCGCCAAGGGCTGTGGTTTCTGAATCATAAAGCGAAAAAACGTCGCCGTTTTTGGCAATATCCGCGTTATCGTCAGAGCTGAAACTCACGCCGCCAGCCAGAATGGATGCCAAACTCTCAGAGCTGACTTTAACCCCAGTCAGTGATGCATCAATTTTAACGCCGGAGACATTCCAAAAGTGAGAGTTTTTCTTCACTAATCGCGCGTATTGCTCTTGAATAAAAGCGCTGATGATGACTCTTTGATTGCCATCTAGACGATAGCTGACCACACTGCCCACAGGGATTTGGCGGAAAAATATTGGCGAGCCAACATCGAGCGAACCGAGTTTGTCTGAGGTCAGTTCGACCATCACACCTTCTGAGCCGATTTGCATCGGCGGCGGTTGGCGTTCAGCCTCGAAGAAGGTTGACGCATTACCTTTGCCCGGTTGAATCGCGATGTAGTTACCCGAAAACAGTGCATCTAAGCCTTCAACACCTGTGATACTGGCCTTAGGGGTGACAAGCCAGAAGAGGGTTTCTTTATTTAAGAAAGGCTTAGCGCGGTAGTCCATCATGACCTTAACGTTTACGCCTTTGAGATCTTCATCTATGCCAATGTCTTTTACTTTACCGACAGTCAAGCCTTGGTATTTGACTAAGGTTTTACCTACGTCAATCCCAGTGGCGCTCGGAAAGTGAATTTGAATTTCAACGCCCGATTCTTTAATGCTCTTAATGCCCAGCCACGCACCCAATGCCAACGCGACAATAGGCAGTAGCCAAATGGGCGAAAAGAGTTTTTTCTTTACAACTTTCGGCGATTCAATTTGTGTCATCTTGAGGTTCCAATCGATCCCAGAGTAAACGAGTGTCTAACACTTTTGCGGCTAACTGAGTTAACAGAATAACCAAGGCAAATGCGGTCGCTGCAGGCGCGGGTTTAGCATCGAGTAGTTGTCCCATATTCACTAATGCCACTGTGATTGAGATGACAAATAAATCGAGCATAGACCAACGACCAATCCATTCGATGATGTGAAAACCCACCATCAATTTCTTTTTTGAAATCGGAATATCAAAGCTGATCGCACACAGATAAATGGATAAGCCGATGATTTTAATCCATGGCACTAAAATACTGGCGGTAAAGACTATGATGGCAATAGGCAGCATATCTGAATGCACTAAATGCAAAATACCCGAAAAAATGGTGTCGTGCCGTACTTGCCCTTGATTGGTCAGCATAGTGATTGGGTAAATGTTGGCAGGCACCAGCAAGATGGCAGCGGTAATCAACAAAGCCCAACTTTTTTGTAGGCTGGAATAGTCTCTGACATGAAGTTCGGCTTCACAGCGTTGGCAGTGGGTGAGGTCACTACTATTGAGCTGGCGGCACACCTTACACAGACACAGGCCGATATCTTTACCTTGTTGCTTCATATCAGCGATGACCTTCCAATAACGTCCACATGTGCTCTAAGTCGTATTCTCTTTGCAGAAACAAGGTCACGAGAAACAACATAGTGAAGCAAAATGTGCCCATGCCAAAATAAATATCCGAAAAATCAGAAAGCTGGAACGATGAAACCAAAAAGCTGATCACATAAATTTCCAGCATAGTGAGTTGTGATAATACGCCATGAAACTTCAGTAATTGTTTTAATGAGTTACGCCAAAAAAGGCGACTCAGTCCCCATTTCACAATCAAAATCTGCGTCAATATCGATAACAGTAATAAGCCTGGACCAATGACAGCGGCGGCAAGCACGGCTAAACCTACAACCCAATAACCTTGGTCAAATACCGCAAACGCGCCCTGAAAAACCGTGGTGGTGCGAATGCTGCCGAAAAAGTGAATTTCGAGTACGGGTAAAAAATTGGCAGGAAAATAAAACACTAATGCCGAAATACATAGGGCGAGCATGCCATTTACAGAACAGTAGGGAGTGTCATAGAGTGCTGTGCCACAACGGGGACAGAGGGCTCTAACGCCGCTTGGCAAGGCACGTTTGCGGACTGCTAAATCGCAGGAACGGCAAAGGATTACTGAATTTTCTGCTGCGTTTTCATGCATATAAAAATATTATATTAGCCTAAATAGGAGTAATAACAGCGAGTTCGGTGCAAAGTGTAGTGCTAATCAGTCGTTCTGCACAGTCTAGCGCTTTATAATCTTGGCAACGAAAGTACGCTAATAATATCAGATTAATCAGAACACTTGCATCACAAGTTCAATCTATGTCACTCTAGCTACTGTATATAAAAACAGTGCGAGGGCAGTCATGGCAGTAATAACACAGTTTGTCGTGGTCAGAGAAGGGGTTGAAAAGATGACATTCACATCTAAGAAGGAGGCTGATGCCTACGATAAGATGCTCGATATCGCCGATAACCTTATCCCCTTCATTCAAAAAGCTGATTTAGGTATAGATGAAAGCGTGGCCGAAAAGCTCGCATTCTATTTTGCTAACAATAAAGATGAGCTGACGAACTTGCTTAAAGGTGTCGTTCAGGTTAATAGTACGCCAACGAATTCACCTGCTGCGAAAAAAGCGGCTAAAAAGACCGAAGTAGCAGAATAAAATTGTTAGGAAATGTAATGAAATCGAAATTTTATGAGTCACTTAACCGTCAAGCCTTGGCCTTGTTGGAAGGGGAAGACGACCTTGTTGCGGCAATGGCGAATTTTTCAGCCTTACTCAATGATAATTTGACTGAGCTGAACTGGGTGGGATTCTACGTTATGCGTGGCGAACAACTGGTACTAGGCCCGTTTCAAGGTAAAGTGGCTTGTACACGCATTCCGCTAGGAAAAGGCGTGTGTGGTACGGCGGCATTCACCAATCAAACCCAGCGAGTGGCCGATGTTCATCAATTTGATGGCCATATTGCCTGTGATTCTGCCAGTAATTCTGAAATCGTTGTGCCAGTTCGTGCCCAAGGTAACGTGGTTGCCGTGCTCGATATTGACAGCCCAATCTTCGATCGTTTCGATGAAGAAGACCAAAAGGGGCTGGAATTACTGGTTAAAAGTTTTGAAAACTGCCTATTTGATTAATTTGCGTACAATAACGCATAATTCATAGTCGCAATCGGTGGCGTGCGCCTTATAATATGCGCCTGCACGCATTAAGCTGGTTTGATTGGCATGCAATGAATAAGCTTAGTGTTTTGAGCTGTAAAAATTTGTTAAGGTATATTTTTTAACTTTAGTAAACGCGGCTAGGATGCTAATTTGTACGTTGACTCAATATTGAGTTTAACGAAGATAAACGACACGTAAGAAGCTGATATATATCACCTCGAATCGATGTCCCTTTTTGACTGTGGAAGTAATGATGGAATCAACAGAAAAGTTGACCGACACCAATGCAATTTTGGCGTATTTGTATGAAACATTTCCTTTGTGCTTTATTGCTGAAGGTGAAACTAAGCCATTAAAAATCGGATTGTTTCAAGATTTGGCTGAAAGGTTGGCTGATGATTCTAAAGTCAGTAAAACTCAGCTCAGAGTTGCCTTAAGACGTTACACCAGCAGCTGGCGCTATTTAAAGTGCGTTAAAGCGGGCGCACAACGCGTTAATCTGGATGGCGAACCTTGCGGCGAGTTAGAGCAAGAGCACATTGACCATGCTCAAGCCATGTTGAAAGAAAGTCAGGATAAAGCGAAAGCGAAACGTGCAGCACTCGCACCTAAGCCTGCGGCGAAGAAAGCCCCTAAAAAAGTGGCTGTTCCTCAACGTCCTAAAACTGAGCGTCCAGCTAAGCCTGCACCTAAAGTTGCAGCGCCAGTCGTAAATTATGTCCAAGCACAATTGACTGATTTAACGAAAAAACAACGCGTCAATGTTAAGTTAGGTATGACACCCGTAGCCGGTGTAATTACTGATATTAACAAGGAAGATATTCATGTTCAGCTTGATAGTGGCCTAACGATTAAAGTTAGAGCAGAACATATCCTGCTGTAATCATTTTTTAAAACGGAGTAACTTGTTGATGCGAAAACTCACTTTGGCTACCTCGATCGCCACTGTTTTTGTCGGATTCTCGGCTTGGGCCGTACCACCCACGATTCAAATCAGCGAGTTACCCACTCTCAAGCAGGAAGCGCAACATAAGGTTGCGAGTAAAAGGATAACGGACTTATACACTCGTTCGCACTATCATAGATTTAATCTCGATGATGCCTTTTCTGCGCAAATATTTGACCGTTATCTGCAGCAGTTGGACTATCGCCGCAATGTGTTAACCCAAGCGGATGTCGATAGTTTTAAACCTTATGCTACCCAATTCGATGACATGCTCAGTTCTGGTGAACTTGAGCCTGCCTATAAAATGTTTGATATCGTCCAAAAGCGTCGTTATGAAGGTTTTGTCTATGCTTTATCCCTATTGGATAAAGAGATGGACTTCTCCGCCCCCGGCGATGCCTATGAGTATGACCGTGACGATGCAGCATGGCCAAAAGATCAAGCCGAGATCAATGAGTTATGGCGTCAACGTGTTAAATACGATGCGTTAAATCTGAAGCTCACAGGTAAAAAATGGCCTGAGATTGTTGAGATCCTGCAAAAGCGTTACAACAACGCCATCAAACGTTTGACTCAAACCAACAGTGAAGACGTGTTCCAAGGCGTGATGAATGCCTTCTCACGCAGCATTGAGCCGCATACGAGTTACCTGTCACCACGCAATGCTGAACGTTTCCAAATGGAAATGAATTTAAGCCTTGAAGGGATTGGTGCTCAACTGCAACTTGAAGACGACTACACTGTTATTAAAAGCTTAATTGCTGGTGGCCCTGCGGCTGGCAGCGAAAAACTGTCGCCAGAAGACAAGATTGTCGGCGTAGGTCAAGAAGGCGGTGAAATTGTTGATGTGATCGGCTGGCGTTTAGACGACGTGGTCGATCTGATCAAAGGGCCTAAGGGCAGTAAAGTTGTCCTACAGATTTTACCGAAGAAAGGCGGTTCGAATGCTAAGCCATTCGACGTTACCTTAGTACGCGATAAAATTCGTCTTGAAGACAGAGCGGCAACCTCTAAGGTGATTGAACCTAAAGACGGCGAGTACGCAAATCGCAAAGTCGGTGTGATCCAAATTCCTGGCTTCTACATGAATTTGTCACAGGACGTTGAAAAAGAGTTAGTTAAGTTAAACGAAGCCAAAGTTGAAGGCATAGTTATCGACCTTAGAGGTAACGGTGGTGGTGCATTAACGGAAGCCGTGTTGCTGACGGGACTCTTTATCGATATGGGCCCTGTGGTGCAAATTCGTGATGCCGATGGCCGTGTGTCTGCGCACCGTGATAACGATGGCAAAACCAGTTATGCCGGTCCTTTAACTGTGATGGTTGACCGTTACAGTGCGTCTGCCTCTGAAATTTTTGCTGCCGCATTGCAAGATTATGACCGCGCGCTGATTGTTGGTGAATCTAGCTTTGGTAAAGGTACAGTGCAGCAGCATAAGAGCTTAGGCCGTATCTACGACATGTATGAAAAGCCAATTGGTCATGTGCAATACACGATTCAAAAGTTCTATCGGATCAATGGCGGCAGCACTCAGCTTAAAGGTGTGACACCCAATATTGCTTACCCAAGTGCGTTAGAGCCAGGTGAGTACGGCGAAGCTGAAGAGAAAAATGCCTTGCCTTGGGATAAAGTGCCAATGGCGCAATATGGCACGCTCAACGATGTGACACCTGAGTTAGTGACTAGCCTTGAAGCTAAACATCTTAACCGCATCAAAAGCAGTGTAGAGTTTGCCTATATCAATCAAGATATTGCCGACTTTAAAAAACATCACAAAGAGAAGACAGTTTCTCTGGTTGAAAGTGAGCGTATTGCCTCCCGTGAAGCCGATGAGAAGAAAGTCCTCGACAGAACAAACGAGCGTCGAGTCGCTAATGGTTTAGCACCAGTTAAATCAATGGAAGACATTAAAGACGACGCCGAATTGCCAGACGCATTTTTAGACGAAACCGCTTATATCACTTTAGATATGGCTGATGCGCAAAAACTGGCTAAAACTAGTGCTAAGTAGGCGCTAGTCGAGTCGATTTATCCAATATCAAAACGCGCTTATGGCGCGTTTTTTCTTATTTAGATCAGCGTTAAAGGGATCGAAATGACACAAGCTCAAGCAAAATACTTAAAAGATTATCAAGCGCCACTCTTCACGATAGACACGATCGACTTAGCCTTTAATCTGGCGGGCAATAAAACTCAAGTGCAGGCGATCAGTCGTATAAAACGCACTTCAAAACATACCCATGCCTTAGTGTTAGATGGTGAAAACTTAACTGTTGTCTCGTTGACGGTTGACGGCGAGGCAGTGCCTTACCATGTTAGCGCGGGTCAATTAGTCTTAGAAACGGCGCTTGATGAGTTTGAACTGAATATTATCACTAAGCTCGATCCCGAGGCCAATTCAAGCCTTGAAGGCCTGTACACGTCCGATGGTGCCTACTGCACGCAATGCGAGGCTGAGGGCTTTAGACGGATCACTTATTTCCTCGACCGTCCCGATGTATTAGCTAAATACACAGTTCGTATCGAAGCCGATAGCGCCGCATTCCCATTTTTACTGAGTAACGGGAATTTGATTGATCAAGGCGAATTAGAGGGCGGTCGCCATTATGTTTGCTGGCAAGATCCGTTTCCAAAACCGGCTTACTTGTTTGCCTTAGTCGCTGGCGATTTTGATCTGTTGCAAGATGAGTTCATTACCCGCAGTCGCCGTAAAGTGATCCTGCAAGTGTTCGTCGATAAAGGTAATTTACATAAAGCGCACCATGCGATGGCGTCACTTAAAAAATCCATGGCATGGGATGAGAGCCGTTTTGACCTCGAGTACGATTTAGATATTTACATGATAGTTGCCGTCGACTTTTTCAATATGGGTGCGATGGAAAACAAAGGCTTAAATATCTTCAACACTAAATATGTGCTCGCAGATACCTTAACGGCTACCGACGAGGATTATCACGGTATTGAATCGGTGGTAGGCCACGAGTATTTCCACAACTGGACCGGAAACCGCGTGACGTGCCGCGATTGGTTCCAGTTAAGTTTAAAAGAAGGCTTAACGGTTTTTCGTGATCAAGAATTTAGCTCTGATTTAGGTTCACGCGCTGTGAATCGAATTCACGCAATTAAAGTGATCAAGAATCAACAATTTGCCGAAGATTCAGGCCCTATGTCCCATCCAATACGTCCAGAATCTGTGATTGAGATGAATAATTTCTACACAGTCACTGTGTATAACAAGGGCGCTGAAGTGATCCGCATGATGCACACTTTGCTCGGCGAAGAAAAGTTTCAAGCGGGGATGAAACTGTATTTTAAACGCCATGATGGCCAAGCGGTCACTTGCGATGATTTTGTGGCGGCAATGGAAGATGCCAGCGGCGTAGATTTAACCCAATTCCGTTTATGGTATAGCCAAGCAGGCACGCCGATTGTGACTGCGATGGACAGTTTCGATGCGCTAACTGGCGTTTACCAATTAACCCTTAAGCAAAGTTTAGCGAACTGTGCATCACCTTTGCATATTCCTTTTTGCATCGAACTGTTAGATGCCAAGGGGCATTCTTTAGTGAATGAAGTTCTCGACTTTACTCAAGTGGAACAAGTGTTTAGTTTTGAGGGATTAAGCCATAAACCGGTGGCTTCACTGTTGCAAAACTTCTCCGCGCCAGTCAAATTACAATACAGATTCAATGTCGATCAACTGGTTCACTTGATGCGTTTTGCCAGCAGCGAAGTAGCGCGCTGGGAAGCTTCAGTGACCTCAGTGAGCCAAGCGATTTGGCAAAATGTGGCGAGTTTACAGCAGCAACAAGCCATGACACTCGATCCCCGCGTGCGCGATAGTTTTAAAGGTGTGTTGTTAGACACTGAACTTGACCCAGCATTGATTGCCGAAATCTTAGCCATACCTACGGCATCTGCTTTGATTGAGCAAACAGACAGCGTTGATCTTGATGCCTTAGCCTTAGCCCGTGAATTTGTGTTAACAGAGCTAGCTTCACACTCTGAAGATGAATTAATTGCGCTTTATCGCTCTTTGGTATCGGTTGATAGCACGCAGGCAAGAGCGCTTAAAAATCAGTGTTTAACTTGGCTAGCAAGAGTGTCGGATGAGGCAGAAGCGTTAGTCATTTCTCAGTTCGATAAAGCCAACAATATGACTGATTCCCTCGGCGCACTGACTGCGGCAAATGTGGGTGATTTGCCTTGTCGCGATGAGCTGATGACCACATTTGAGCTGCGTTGGCAGGACACGCCATTGGTAATGGATAAATGGTTCATGTTGCAAGCAACCCATAATGCACAAGATGTGATAGAACGTCTGCGTCAATTACAACAGCACAAGCGATTTAGTATGAGTAATCCAAACCGAGTGCGTGCTTTAGTGGGCAGTTTTGCGGCGGGGAATATTTACCAGTTCCACCGTCAAGACGGTAAGGGTTATGCCTTCTTAACTGAATGCTTAATGACCCTTAATAAGCTCAATCCGCAGGTTGCGGCACGCATGGTGACGCCATTGATCCAGTTCCATAAATTCGACTTAGGCCGTCAAGCCATGATCAAAGCCTGTTTAGGGCAACTTTTGGCTTTACCAGACTTATCTAAGGATATGTACGAAAAAGTCTCTAAGGCATTGGCAAAATAGCGATTTGTAGGAGGAGGGCGGCAATAGATGTCGCCCTGATATTATGGAATTGTATTTCAAACTAACGATCAGCTATCGAGATTTCTTACCTTATTATCAAGGGCTTGCTGATAAAGTTGAGGTTCGTGAAACTCAAGGGCGGATTTTGTGGATTAATGGTCGTCATTTCAGACGTTTTTTAACCGAAAATGGCATTCACGGCTATTTCAAATTGGTTTTAGATGATAAGGGACAATTTGTTTCATTAAATCGAGTTTAGCCTAAATTTGTTTATTAACGCTTAGAGTAATTACTTTAAACGGTCGGCTGATTATCAGGCTCAGTTTGTGATATTTAGTTTTTAAATATGTTAATGAATTATATGATTTTTTGATGTCTTTCCCCGCTTTATTTCTATCCCGCTTTTCTCTAATTTAAATCCCACCTTTTCAACAGCTGGCACAAATGTGTCTACATGCTTAATTCTTTAGAAAATTTTCTCTAACTGCGCCTTGCCCAAGGGGATTAATTGCTGTAACAATGATGTTACCTGTGAGCTAACAAGATGTTGGTTGTAATTCCTAAAACAAAGAATCCAGCAGGGTACGGAGAGCTAAAATGAAAATTGTTAAAAATAGTTTTAACAAATCGGCGCTTGCTTTGGGGGTGGCGTCGGCATTGAGTTTGTTAATGATCCCAAGCGTTAATGCAATATCTTTTGATTGGGGAGAGGTTGAGGGTACATTTGACTCAACTTGGACTGCTGGTGCGAGCTGGCGTGTTGGTGCGCGCGATTGGGAAGGTCAAATTGGTAAGGTGAATCAACCCCAATTCGATTGGTCTAATTACAGCGCATTTGACAATAAAAAATATACTTCTGCTGAGATTTGGGCACAGCCTGGGTCGTATTCCAGCAACAATGACTTAAGTAACTTACTTTATTCTCAAGGCGATACTACGTCTGAGATCGTTAAAGGTTTGCATGAATTATCGTTGAAATACAAAAACTACGGTTTATTCGCCCGCGGTATGTATTTCTATGATCGTAAACTGAACGATGGCAATTATGACTATAACGATCCGATCACGGGTAAAGAATTTGACCCTTGCGAAGATAGCCGCGCTTCAGAAGTGCAATGTAAAGATATCCGTTTATTAGATGCGTTTGTCTATGCCAACTTCGATTTGAATGAGGGTGCAAATCCATTATCCATTCGTGTTGGTAATCAAGTGGTGTCATGGGGTGAAAGTACACTGATTGCCCATGGGATCAGTGAAATTAACGCCGTGGATTTGAACATTCTTAACGCACCTGGTGCTGAGTTAAAAGAAGCGTTCAGACCGCAAGGTATGGTGTGGGCATCCCTTGGCCTGACAGATTCGTTAACGGTTGAAGCATTCTATCAATATGATTGGCAACCTATTTGGGTCCCAACTCCGGGCTCGATTTTTGCGACTAACGATTTTGCCGGTTTTGGTGGCTATGCGCAAAACGCTCAGCTTGGGTTTAACGCTAACCCTGACATTAACTTAGATTTTGTGATTCAAGAATATGAGCGTTTAGCGGGCATGCTCGCCAGTGGACAATCGTTAACATCTGCTCAATTAATTGCCTACCAAACGAAAGTGACCCTAGTACAGGATGAAGAAGAACCAAGCAATGATGGTCAATACGGTATCAAGCTGGGTTATTACGCGCCTGAATTGGGGGAAACCGAATTTGGTTTCTATTTCATGAATTACCATAGCCGTCGTCCGCTGATCAGTGGTACTGCCGCCGATTTTAGCAGAAGTGCAATCTCGTCAGATATGGCGACCGTAGTCCAGAACGCGGGCAACATTAACCGTGAACTACTGCTCAGCCTGAAGAGTTTCTCTAAGGCGCAAATCGTCTATCCAGAAGATATTAAATTATACGGTGTCAGTTTTAATACCTTAATTGGTGATACGTCGGTCGCGGGTGAAATTGCCCATCGTCAAGATGAACCACTGCAGATTGATGATGTTGAATTGCTGTTCGCCGGTATGCCACAACAGTTAGCCAATGCCGGTATTAGTCCCGAGCTCGATGGTGTTTCGCAGATTAAAGGCGTTCAACCGGGGGAAACCGTCGATGGTTTTATCCGCCTTGATACCACACAGGCGCAGGTGACTTTCACCCATCTATTTGGTCCAACCTTAGGGTTAGATAACTTAACTATGTTGGCCGAAGTGGGTGGTGTGTGGATCCACGATATGCCAGGTTTCGATGAGCTACGTCTCAATGGCCCAGGTACGTCACGTTCTGGCGGCAATCCCGAAATGCCAGGTATCATTCAAGTCTTGCACAATGGTCCTGAAACTAACCCGTTCCCTACTGACTTTGCTTGGGGCTACCGTTTAGTGGCAAAAGCGGATTTCAACAACGTTTTCGCTGGGGTCAATATGTCGCCACGGGTCATTTTCTCCCATGACGTTGACGGTATTACTCCAGATCCTATGTTCCTGTTCACGGAAGGACGTAAGTCTGTCGCGCTAGGCGTTAACTTCGATTATCAAAACCGTTGGGGTGCAGATATCTCCTATAACAATTTCTTTGGCGGTGTCGGTACGACGAATGCGATGGCAGATCGTGATTATGTTTCATTCAATATCAAGTATTCGATCTAAAAGGACTCAAACAATGAAGAAACTGACGATATTGGCGAGTGCAGTGATGTTTGCACTCGTAGCGCCAGTCGCTATGGCTAAGGTATCAGAGGCTGACGCGGCTAAACTTGGCAATGAGCTCACCCCTTTAGGTGCTGAAAAGGCGGGTAACGCTGATGGTTCTATTCCTGCGTGGGATGGTGGTATCACTAAGCCTGTGGCGGGTTATACCAAAGGGATGCATCACCCAGATCCTTTCCCTGAGGATAAGATTGAATTCACCATTACCAATGCTAACAAAGCGCAATATAAAGACTTTTTAACACCGGGTCAGATGAAGTTGTTCGAACTTTATCCTGATACTTACAAGATGAATGTGTATAAGACTCGCCGTAGCGCATCTGTGCCGCAGTTTGTCTACGATGCGACTAAAGCTAACGCGACACGTGCAGAATTGATTGCACAGGGCAATGGTATTTCTGGCGCTTCTATTGGTATTCCATTTCCGATCCCTGCAAATGGCTTAGAAGCGATTTGGAACCACATTTTGCGTTTTCGTGGTATCGACATCGAGACTTCCCGTAGCCAAGCAGCACCAACGGCCGATGGAAGCTTTAGTTTGGTAGAAACGGCTGAGGAAATTCGTTTCGAGTATTCTCGTCCTGAAATGACTTTAGATCTGCTTAAAGCCAGCAATACGCTGTTCTACTTTAAGCAAGTGGTAACTCAGCCAGCCCGTTTAGCAGGCACTGCGTTATTGGTAAAAGAGACCATGGATCAAGAGGCGTTGCCACGCCAAGCTTGGACCTATAACACAGGACAACGTCGTGTCCGTAAAGCGCCAAACGTCGCTTTCGATACACCGGGTACAGTGTCTGATGGTCTGCGTACGACGGATGATTTCGACATGTTTAACGGCTCTCCAGTGCGTTACAACTGGGAACTGGTTGGCAAAAAAGAAATTTATATCCCATACAACGATTACAAGCTGCACTCAGACAAACTGAAATATGACCAAATATTGAAACCTGGTCATGTGAACCCAGAATATGTTCGTTGGGAAAAACACCGCGTATGGCAAGTGAAGGCGACGTTGAAAGACGGTATGCGCCACATTTACAAAGTGCGCGATATGTACCTTGACGAAGATTCATGGCAAGTGTCGATAGCTGATCTCTACGACAACCGTGATCAGCTGTATCGTGTGGCCGTTGCACATGGCTTGAACTACTACGAAGTACCAACTCAATGGGACACGCTGGAAGTCTTCCATGATTTGCAATCCCGTCGTTATCTCGCCATGGGTTTAGACAACCAAAGTGGCATGTATAACTTCGATGCCAAACTGACCGAAGCTAACTTTACCCCTGATGCGTTGCGTCGTGAAGGTATCCGTTAATACGCCGTAAATAAAGGGGCGCTTTGCGCCCCTCATTAGTTTAAGGAAGTTTGTATGTCGTTTCGCATCCTTCAGTGTGTTGCTGCATTAAGTTTCGGTGGCGCTTTTTTCCCTTCTACCTTATCTGCTACTCCTTCTGATCCGATTTTTTCACAAATTCAACCGCTTGCTGCTTCATCTCTGATTTTAGATATTGCCAACGTGGGCAAAGGGTTAGTGGCTGTGGGTGAGCGCGGTCATGCTCTGGTGTATGACGGCAGTTGGCATCAAGTGGCGACGCCCGTAAGTTCACAGCTGACAAAAGTGTTTTTCCTTAATGACAAACTAGGCTGGGCCGTGGGCCATGATGCGACCATTTTACATACTCAGGATGGTGGCCAAACTTGGCAGCAGCAGATGCATTCGCCCGAGATTGAAAAGCCATTCCTCGATGTGGTGTTTTTAGACGAAAACAATGGTATTGCCATTGGTGCTTACGGTTTGTTTTATCGCACTAATGATGGTGGCGCCCATTGGAGTGATGAGTTCCATGAGGAGCTGTTAGCCGAAGAAGATGTGTCCTATTTAGCGGAGTTAAAAGACAGCGATCAATCAGCCTATGTGAGTGCGCGCGCTTCATTATTGCCGCACTTTAATCGTATTTTAACCTTGACTGACGGACGTTTATTACTGGTCGGCGAGTTAGGCCTAGTGGCGGTTTCAGGCGATAAAGGCAGCACATTTGCGCGTACCAGTTTTGATTACGATGGCTCTATGTTTAATGCCATTGAAACGAAAGATGCCGTGTATGTGATGGGCCTTCGCGGGCATATATTCAAAGCTGATGTGAGTTTAAGTCAGTGGAATGAAATCGAACTGCCAGTGCAATCTTCAATCAATGGGGCTATGTCAGTGTCGGACGATGCGGTTTATCTCGTGGGTAATGCGGGGATTGTGATTAAACTGAATGAAGATGACACCAGCAGTATTGTTACTCGTCGCCAAGGGGAAAACTTAGTCTCTATTGCGAAGGATAATCAAGGGAATATGTGGTTATCCGGCAGCCAAGGGCTGTTTATTCTTAAGCCATAAAATTTTAAAACTACAATAACAGGGCCGAGAAGATGTTAGAAAAACTGGTCAACGGATTTGAGTCATTTTTATTCCGCAATCGCGTATGGGTCGTCGGCATTTTTGTGTTTTTGACGTTGTTTTTAGGCTATCAAGCCAGTCAACTCAAAATGGACGCGGCCTTCATCAAAAACATTCCGCTGCATCACAGCTATATGCAGACCTACCTGAAACATCAAAAAGATTTTGGTGGCGCTAATAGCATTATGGTGGCGGTGGAAGATACCAGCGGCAATATATTTAATGCGAACTATTTTGATACCTTAAAAAACGTGCACGATCAGCTGTTTTTTATTCCAGGGGTTGACCGCGCACAGGTGAAATCGATTTTTTCGCCTTCCACACGGTTTACCGAAGTCGTTGAGGATGGTTTTGCGGGTGGGCCCGTGATTCCGGCGGATTTTTCGACCACAGTGTCTGGGCTCGAAACCGTGCGCGATAATATTGAAAAAGCGGGCATTGTCGGTCGATTAATTGCCAATGATTACAGTGCGGCCATGGTGTCGGCGCAGTTGATGGATTTTGACCCACAAACTGGCAAACCCTTAGATACCATCGCCTTTGCGGCGCAGCTCGAAAAAGAGCTGAGGGGCAAGTTTGAAACCGATAAGGTTAAAATTCACATCATAGGTTTTGCCAAGATGGCGGGAGATGTGGCCGATGGTGCTAAGGGCGTATTACTGTTCTTTGTGATCGCCATTTTTATCACCGCCGTCATGGTTTACCTTTTCTCAAAATCGATCATTCTGACCGTTTTACCCCTCGTCTGCAGTTTAACCGCTGTGGTCTGGCAGCTCGGTTTATTGACTGTGATAGGTTTTGGCCTCGATCCCATGTCGATTCTGGTGCCTTTTTTGGTATTTGCCATCGGTGTGAGTCACGGGGTGCAAATGATCAACGCGGTTAGACGCCGTGTGATGGACGGACAGACCACTAAAGCGGCTGCGGCTTCGGCATTCCGCAGTTTATTAGTACCAGGTGGCGTTGCTTTACTGTCTGATACTGTTGGCTTTATTACTCTATTGTCGATTGATATTGGGATTATTCGTGAGCTAGCGATTTCGGCATCACTCGGTGTGGGCGTGATCATTTTCACTAACCTTATCCTGTTGCCTTTGGTGATTTCCTTTACTGAAATCAAAGTCGATAAACACGCAGAGCCAACGGCTGAAGAAGTCCGCACCGAAGCGATTTGGCGCTTCTTGGCACGTTTCGCGACGCCTAAATACGCTGTAGTGGTGATTATTGCAACTGTGGTGCTGTATTTTGCTGGTCTGCAGCAAGCCAATCAGATGAAGATTGGTGACTTGCAGGGCGGGGCTCCCGCGTTACACCAAGATTCGCGTTATAACCTCGATACCTTCTTCATCACAGATCATTTCTCCATCACCACCGACGTGATGACTGTGATTGTTGAGGCGGCGCCCGAGGCTTGTACTTATCACGATGTGCTAACTCAAATTGATGAGTTCGAGTGGTTAGTGCGTAATACGCCTGGGGTTGAATCGACTGTGAGTCTGGCGTCGGTGGCTAAAAAAGTGAACGCAGGCTTTAACGAAGGCAACCCAAGATGGGAAGTACTACCGCGCACGACCGCGAGCTTAGTGCAGGCCATTGGCCAAATTCCGACTACCTCGGGTTTGTTAAATGGCGATTGTTCTGTCATGCCTGTGTATCTGTTTATGAAAGATCACAAGGCAGAAACCATAGAAACTGTGGTCGCTAAGGTGAAAGCCGTCGCCGCGAAAATGGATAACGATAAGTTGCAATTTAAGCTGGCGTCGGGTCCTGTGGGTGTAATGGCAGCGACCAACGAAGCGGTGGCTGAAGCGCAATTACCTATGATGTTATATGTCTATGGTGCCGTGTTTGTACTCTGCTTAATCAGTTTTAAATCCTTTAAAGCGACAGTGGCGGTTATTATCCCGCTGTATGTGGTGTCAACATTGGCACAAGCCTTGATGACGCAACTGGATATTGGTTTAGCGGTTAGTACTTTACCTGTCATTGCGCTGGGGGTCGGTATCGGTGTGGATTACGGTATTTATATCCTTTCGACTATGTCGTCTAAGCTCTCGAACGGAATGCCAGTGCAACAGGCTTACTATGAGGCGTTGGTCGAACGGGGCAGTGCGGTGATTTTTACAGGGCTGACTTTGGCGATTGGTGTCAGTACTTGGTTCTTCTCGGCACTTAAATTCCAAATGGACATGGGAATATTGTTAACATTCATGTTTGTGGTAAATATGCTCGGCGCCATAATTATCCTTCCTGCATTGGCCGCCGTTTTCTGGCGCCAACCTAAGTAGGGTCTACAAATGGGGAGCTTAGCTCCCCATTTGCTTTTGAATACTTAGTCTGCTTTATCGATTGTTTGGTCATTTGTCATTCATTGTTTACGCCAATACTGGATTTCAAGAGGATGTACCACTAAAATTTTCCTCGAAATACAGCGGTTTTAGTAATAAACTTCGCGCGATGATCCAGATCACACTAATTTTCCTGAGATCGTTAAGCCGAAGCATCCAAATAATGAAAAAAGCGCTGCCATAGACGCTTAAGGAAACAGCAACATGGCCTTGAAAGATGCAATGCCTTCAGTACTACTTGAAAATGTAGTCAGTTTAATTCACGCTAAAGTCCCTAATTCACAAGCCAAGCAAGTTGAACAGTTCGCCACCTGCCTTTATGCCCACATGTCGAAAGACGATCTCAATGCGCGTAATGACAGTGATTTATACGGTGCGGTTCTCAGTTTATGGAACGCCCTGAACAAGACGCCAAAAGGTAGCACTCACCTACGAGTGTTCAACCCTAGCCAGGCCAAACACGGCTGGCAATCTACCCACTCGATCATTGAAGTTATCCAACCTGACATGCCATTCTTGGTAGATTCAGTTGGTATGGCATTGAATCGTATGGGTATTACTGCTCATATGATGTTACACACTCCGCTGGCCATTGAGCGTTCAGATAGCGGTGTGACCAATGTGACTTATCTGAATCAGAGCCCTGAAAGCACTGAGCATGTCGCCGTATTCTTGATTGAAATTGACCGTCAAAGCAGCACTGTTGATATCAAAGCATTAGAGCGCGAAATTCAGTCTGTGCTTGCCGATGTTGCATCATCAGTTAACGACTGGGAAGCCATGTCGGCCAAGTTGAGTGATACGATTAAAGAATTGCCAAAACGTCCGTTCCCGGGCGATAAGCAAGAGTTAGAAGAAGCGATTAACTTCCTAACTTACTTGAATAATCATCACTTTACGCTGTTAGGTTACCGCCAATACGATTTGAATCGTGTCGAAGGTGACGTTGAACTCGTGCCTAATATCGCCTCTAGTTTAGGTTTGATGAACAAGCACACTAAAGCGCAACCTGAGCAAGGTTTGTTATTATCTAGCTTCTCCGATAGCGCCCGCAAAGAAGCCTTAGATCACAGCTTGTTGATCCTCACTAAGAGCAGTGCCAAGAGCCGTGTACATCGCCCAGCTTATGTCGATTATATCGGTATCAAGCGTTTCGATAAGAAAGGCAATGTGGTTGGTGAAGATAGATTTATCGGTTTGTATGCGTCAAACGTGTATAACCGCAGCCCACGTGAAATCCCACTGCTGAACGAAAAAGTCCAGCGTGTGTTAGACCGTTCAGGCTTAACCCCACGTTCACACGACTATAAAGCCCTGCTAAACATTCTTGAGAATTTACCTCGTGACGAGCTAATTCAAGCCAATGTTGATGATTTAGCGCACACGGCACATGGCGTGTTGGAAATGCAAGACAGAGACAAGCTAAAACTCTTTGTGCGCAAAGATGGCTTTGGCCGTTTCTTATCCTGTTTAGTGTACGTGTCTAAGGATCGTTACAACACTAAACTTCGCCAAGATACTCAACGTATTCTGGCGCAGCATTTCAATAGTAAAGAAGATGTAGAGTTTACGACTTATTTCTCCGAGTCGACGCTAGCCCGCACTCACTACATAGTCAAAGTTGATAACAATAATATGGATGTAGATGTGGCTGCCATAGAGAACAACTTAATAGAAGCGGCACGTTCGTGGGAAGATAAGTTAAGCACTGCGCTTAACAGTGCACTCGGTGAAGAAGCCGGCACTCATCTGACTAAGCGTTATTTCAACGCGTTTGAGCAAAGCTATAAAGAAGACGTATTGCCAAGCTCTGCCGTCGTTGACATGCAACAGCTCGAAGCGCTGGATGACGAACACAAGCTCGGCATGTTGTTCTATCAACCGCAGGAAGCGGCGCTGAACGACAATAAAGTGCGTTTAAAGCTATTCCATAAAGATGAGCCAATTCATCTTTCTGATGTGCTGCCAATGCTGGAAAACTTTGGTCTGCGGGTGATCAACGAGCGCCCCTATGAGGTCACGACCTCAGACGGTTCAACTTTCTGGATCTTAGACTTCTTGATGACTGTCAAAGTGGTTAACACAGACAACATCGCCGATAGCCAAGACAGATTCCAAACCGCACTGTCACAAGTGTGGCAAAAGAAGTTAGAAGATGACGGTTTCAACCGCATTATTCTAGCGTCTGGCTTAACGGGCCGTGAAGTCTCGGTATTGCGCGCGTATGCTAAATACATGCGTCAAATCGATGCGACGTTCAGTCAGTCTTATATCGAAGAAACCTTCGGTCGTTACCCACAAATTGCTGATTTGTTGGTGAAGATGTTTATCCGTAAGTTCAATCCAAAACTCAAGACCCGTACGCTGGGCAAGTTTATGGAACAAATCAATTTACGTTTAGACGAAGTGTCTAGCTTAGATGATGACCGTATTATTCGTCGTTATTTAGACCTGATTAACGCTACTCTGCGTACCAACTTCTACCAACAGGATGCTAAAGGCGAATCTAAGAGTTATATCTCGTTTAAATTCATGCCTTCACTGATCCCTGAAATGCCACGCCCACTGCCGAAATTCGAAATCTTCGTTTATTCGCCTCGGGTTGAAGGTGTGCATTTACGTTACGGTAAAGTGGCCCGTGGTGGTCTGCGTTGGTCAGATCGTCGTGAAGACTTCCGTACTGAAGTATTAGGTCTGGTAAAAGCACAGCAAGTGAAAAACACTGTGATCGTGCCTGTGGGTGCTAAAGGTGGCTTTGTTTGTAAACAATTGCCAACCGAAGGCGGCCGTGAAGCTTTCTTCACTGAAGGTCAAGAATGCTACCGCATCTTTATCCGTGCCTTGCTCGATATTACCGATAACATTTTGAACGGTGAAATCGTCCACCCAGTGGATGTGGTTCGTCACGATGAAGATGACCCATATCTTGTGGTTGCAGCCGATAAAGGTACAGCGACATTCTCTGATATCGCGAACTCGATTTCTCTCGAATATAACTTCTGGCTCGGTGATGCATTCGCATCGGGTGGCAGTAACGGTTATGACCATAAGAAAATGGGTATCACGGCTAAAGGCGGCTGGGAATCTGTTAAGCGTCATTTCCGCGAAGTCGGTATTGATTGCCAAACCACAGACTTTACCTGTTTAGGTATAGGTGACATGGCGGGCGACGTATTCGGTAACGGTATGTTGTTGTCTAAGCACACTAAACTGGTTGCAGCCTTTAACCACATGCATATCTTTATCGATCCAAATCCGGATACGGCATTAAGTTATGATGAACGGGCGCGTTTATTCGCTCTACCACGTTCAAGCTGGGAAGATTACAACAGCAAGTTGATTTCTAAAGGTGGCGGTATTTTCCTACGTTCATCTAAATCCATTCCATTATCGGCAGAAATTAAGCAAATGTTGGCCACAGAGAAAACCTCTATGACCCCAACTGAGCTGATGAAAGAACTGTTGAAAATGCCAGTGGATTTGATCTGGAACGGTGGTATCGGTACCTATGTGAAATCTGCACGCGAAACCCATGCTGAAGTCGGCGATCGCGCCAACGATGCATTGCGTGTCAACGGTGGCGAACTGCGCGCTAAGATAGTCGGCGAGGGCGGTAACTTAGGTTGTACTCAGTTAGGTCGTATTGAATATGCGTCTAACGGCGGCCGTATCAACACTGACTTCGTGGATAACGTGGGTGGTGTGGACTGTTCAGATAACGAAGTGAACATCAAGATTTTGCTGAACGCCATGGTAACTGAAGGTGAACTGACGCTTAAGCAGCGTAACCGTTTACTGGAAGAAATGACTGAAGAAGTCGGCCAGATCGTACTGCAAGATTGTAAAGATCAAACCCGTACTATCTCTGTAACTCAAGTACGTGGTGCTGAGCAGTTAAAAGAGCAGATCCGCTTTATCCAGTATCTGGAAAAAGAAGGCAAGTTAGACAGAGCCTTAGAGTTCTTACCGTCTGACGATGAACTAGCTGAGCGTTTAGCCAGTGGTCGTGCATTGACGCGTCCTGAGCTATCAGTACTGGTTGCCTATGCGAAGATGGTGCTGAAAGAGCAATTAGTGACGCCAGAAATCACTGAAGATACGCTGTTAAGCCAATTGCTTATCGCCTATTTCCCGAAAAAACTTCAGGAAAAATACAGCGACAAAATGGCAACCCATCCACTGCGCGGCGAAATCATTGCGACCTCACTCGCCAATGAACTCGTTAACGACATGGGCTTGAATTTTGTTCAACGTATGCAAGATGAGACTGGTGCCTCAGTTGCTGACGCGGCAATTTGTTACACTATGGCCCGCGAAGTATTTGGTTTAGCTGAATTAACTAAATCGATCACTGACTTAAACGGCATAGTTCCGGCTGTGGTTCAAGGTGAAATGCTGCATCAGTTACGCCGTAATATGCGCCGTGCTAGCCGCTGGTTCCTGCGTCACCGTAACCGTAATGGCAGCATTGAACAAACTGTTGCTTTCTTCAAACCAGTATTTGAACAAATTAAAGATAATGTTCATTTATATCTGGTCGAAGAAGAAGCTAAAGGTATCCAATCTGAGATCAATGCTTTGGTCAAAGAAAACGTACCACAAGCTGTGGCAACCGTTGTGGCTAACATGAGCACCTTGTTCTCTGCCCTAGACATTGCCCAAATTGCCCAAACAGAAGATAAGTCAGTAGCGCTAGTGGCTGAAACTTACTTCAAACTCGGCGCCCGCGTTGAGCTGCACTGGTTCTTAGAACAGATCAGCGCTCAACCTGTGGCTAACCATTGGCAAGCGCTAGCTCGCGCCGCCTTTAGGGAAGAGTTGGATTGGCAACAACGTGCATTAAGTTCAGTGGTACTAAGAACCTGCAGTGCAACCTGTGATGCCGAAAGTGTGATTTCTCAGTGGATTGAGATCAATCAAGGCTTATTGGAAAGATGGTTCCATATGCTAGCTGACTTTAAAACGTCGCAAATCCATGAGTTTGCTAAGTTCTCTGTCGCCCTACGTGAACTTAACCTTCTGATCCTTCATTGCGAAGGCCAAAAGTAAACTTATTATAACAATCAGAAGCCCTGGCGATCGCCGGGGCTTTTTTTAGGTCGAGGAAAGTACATGTTTTATAAAATCGCACAGAAAGTCATGTTTCAGATGGATCCTGAGCGAGCTCACCATCTTGCTATAGGCAGTCTAAAAATGACCGCCAATAGCCCGTTAACGTGTCTATACGGACAAACGATTGCACCGGCTCCCGTGAGCGTTATGGGACTGACTTTTCCTAACCCAGTGGGACTCGCTGCGGGTATGGACAAGGACGGCGAATCGATTGATGCCTTTCATGCGATGGGATTTGGTCATGTTGAAGTGGGCACTGTGACCCCAAGACCACAACCAGGTAACGATTTACCCCGTCTATTTAGATTAAAGCCTGCCAAAGGCATTATTAATCGCATGGGGTTTAATAATAAAGGTGTCGATAATCTGGTCAAAAATTTGATCGCTAAAAAGACCGACATTATGGTTGGTGTCAATATTGGTAAAAATAAAGACACCCCAGTAGAACAAGGTAAAGACGATTATTTGATCTGTATGGATAAAGTTTATCTCCATGCGGCTTATATTGCGGTGAATATTTCATCACCCAATACCCCAGGATTGCGATCGCTACAATATGGCGATCTATTAGATGAATTATTGAGCGCAATTAAAACTAAGCAACTTGAGCTGGCCGAAAAGCATAAAAAATACGTGCCCATCGCGCTTAAAATTGCCCCAGATTTAACCATCGAAGAAATTGAAAATATCGCAGAGGCGCTGATTAAAAACAAATTTGATGGCGCAATTGCGACTAATACTACCTTAACGCGTGATGGTGTTAGCGGTCTTGCTAATGCCAATGAAAGTGGCGGCTTAAGCGGTAAACCTTTGACAGAACTGTCTACTAAAGTGATCAAGCAGCTAGCTATGTGCTTGAAAGGGCAGATCCCGATCATCGGTGTGGGCGGTATTAATAGCGCTGAAGATGCCTTAGCCAAATTTGATGCGGGCGCGACTATGGTTCAGATTTATTCAGGTTTTATTTATCAAGGTCCGAAGTTAATTAAAGAAATAGTGAATGCATACCGCTTGAAATAATGATCTTAGGATTAATATAACGATCTAAAATAAGATCTTATTCTTTAACAGCGATCTAAAACGATCCTTAGATCGCTGTTAAGATCTTACAATAGATCGACTAAGTAACTGTTAAATAATTTGTATTTTATTATTTTTATTTTGATATTGGATAAAATATCTACTATTATGTCCCAGTGTTCAAATATTGGGTCACCGTTATGTTATTAATGCCGCAAAAAGATTGGCAATGGAAATATAACGATTCGTATGGTGTATTAGGCGTATCGTTAGGTTCCGAGATAGAATTTCTGACGTCTTATAAAGCAAAATTACTCATTCCAGATGCCTTATCAAGCATGGAATTTAATATTGCGCACGCCAAATTCTATATGAGCTTACTCGATAGATTGCCTAAAACCCTATCTTTGTCCGATGCCGCTATTGTTCAAATTGCGCTCAATGCCACCGCAGCCCATTTTATGCTGACACCACAAATGCCTAAATCATGGTTTTTTGATACCAGTGATGTCTGTGTGTATAGCGATGTAGGTAAAGTCTTTGAGCTTAAATGCCAAAAGCAAAGAGTGCTCGCCCTCGTGGTTGAAAATACCCTACAGTCCGCGCTAGTGATGTTATTGTCACCTGAATGTGTTTTGTCGGGTGCGAAAACCATGGTGCAGTTTGAAACCATCAAAGTGATGCATAATCGCTTACACCCACTGCGCGCGCAGCGCCACGTGGTTGCGGCATAATGTGGTTGTAGACAATAGTCATCATTGGTTTTTAATCTCTACCATTAGCCATTCATCACGATTGCTTTTGATATTAACCACTTGCCGATAATTCGCTCAAATCCCCATGGCGTTAGTGCGTTATCCGTACTCTTTTCTGCTAAGAAAGCCTTTTCCTAAAATTAGTCACGTGAATCTTCGACACCTTTCTATTTAATGCTACCCAATGATAATTCGTGAGGTCTTACTACTCTCAACTCGGCTCAGATTTTTCTATCAAATAGAAGGAAAGTGACGAGGCCAAGAAGTACGCAGAGCAGTTTGGTGAGCACAATATTCCGCCATGGGTTGCCAGCATCATAAAGTGAACTGATTCCTTACTGATTATAAGCTCACTTGATCCACAGAGATCGGTTTGCCATGGCATTTACTCGGCGACTCGCAGCTAGTCCATCCTTGGATGCTCGACCGCCCCGTCCATGGGGCGGACGGTCGTCTCGCCAATCACAATGGCGCACCTTTTTGGCATTTGCGTAGTCTGGAGGTTCAAAAGGCGAGAGTTTGTATTAGACGACGGTTTTAAATTTTCGTTTTTTCAATGGATAATATCGAGCAAGAATATCGCTTTGTTGTTTATGGCAAAGTTAATGTATTAATAATACTATTTTTGGGTATTCGTTAATTTACATACCGTGCTAATCAGTTTCTCGTATATAAAGTCTCAGTTTCTTCTACATAACAAAGTGATTGAAAAATCATCGGAATAGATGCTAAGTTGCTGTCCTATTTAAATTATTTATTCGGAATGTTCGAAACCTAGCTATTTCTTGCTAGGTTTTTACGAGGAGTCTGGGTAATAAATTGTTATCTGCTTGGTGGTAAGATGGAATATAACGAAGTCAAAAGTAGCGAGATTCCGATAGACTTACTGCTCGAAGCTGATCCTTCAGAAGCTAGCATTACAACGTATTTATCTGACTCTTGGTGTTTTACTGCGTCAGATAAAGGCCAAATACTTGGTGTTTGCGCCGTTAAATCTCAACATTCGACTCTTGCTGAGATCTACAATGTTTCTGTATATCCAGAGCATCAAGGCCGTGGTATAGGCTCTGAATTATTGAAATTCGCTCTAGCTAATTTACCGATGAAAGGCATAAAAAGGGTTGAGCTTGGTACAGGCACATTTGGCTATCAACTGACATATTATCAACGTCTTGGCTTTCGCGTTGAGTCAGTGGTAAAGGACTATTTTCTACTCAACTATCCTGAACCTATTTTTGAAAATAGCATCCAGCATAAAGACATGTTAAGGCTTTACATTCAGATTTAGTTACGTAGATGACACACGCTTGAGAGAGACTGTCAACGTGTGGCGTTTTCAGTTCAAATTGGATGTTGTGTTTGAATGAGGTTACCCGATCCGATGAGCAGGATGGATTTGTCGATGTGATTAAGTACAATCACGTAAGTGATCGTTTTTGACGTAGATGTCACGGATAATTTAATAAGACACCCATTGTTAAATTTGGTTACCAGTATACGCAGGAGTTGATGAGATTAAGCACCGTCATGGAAGTGACCGTCCGTGGCAGGGATGTCATGGTCGAGCCTACTAGGTAACAGGACGGCGTATCACTGGAATGAGTGTGCATACCACCAACAAAAACGCCTGCAATTGCAGGCGTTTTGTTTATGTCTATTCGTTTTGCTTTTATGCACTAGAGCGCTTTAAAAGCGGATTATTTTTTAATCCATTTGCCTTTGGCATCTTGCACATAGTTGCCTTTATCTGTGGCGGCTATGGCTTTTTCGCCTGCGAGTTTAGCAACGTCGGCTGGGGAGAGTTTGTTCTTCTTGGCGATGGTTTCGTAGTGGGCGCGACGTTTGTTATTTACGTCGTCCATCACGGCTTTGGCTTCGGGATTGGCTTGCACTAATCCTAAGTAGCCGTTGGCTTGTTCGCCTAAATAGCCCTGTGATTTAGCTTCTTGAAGTGACATGGCAAAGGCGCTTAGGCTTAAGAAGCTGAGGGTTAATAGCAATAATAACTTTGTTTTTAGTCGGATTGATTTCATGGTGATTCCTCAATTCTTAATAAATTAGAACAGCTTATCGTCTGACAGGAGTTGATCTAATTCCTTATCCACTTTGATCCGTATCTCGTGTTCAATTTTCACATTAAGATTGATAACGATAGGTTTATCCGGCGGTTCTATTTTTACTGTGGGCGCACAGCCCTGTAATGCGGCGAGTGCGAACAATGCGACAAGCGCGCTGCGGGCACCTAGGCTAACTTGCTGTAATTGAATTATCTTCACTGAGGTTTCCTTGTTACTTCACTGATTTTTCGATTCTGTCCTGCAAGTCATTACCAATTTGCAGACTTCTAAATAATTGCAGCATGTTCTCTTCATGAGAGTAATTCAAGTGAATAGGGCGTTCAACCCCTTGGCTGCGGCCTTTCACTTCGACGAGTAGCTTAGCATCACCGGCTTGGTCCATGTCAAAGCTGCTCGATAATTGACTGTATTGTA
Organism: Shewanella hafniensis; assembly: GCF_019655335.1. Taxonomy (GTDB): domain Bacteria; phylum Pseudomonadota; class Gammaproteobacteria; order Enterobacterales; family Shewanellaceae; genus Shewanella; species Shewanella hafniensis. Next base: position 9,788 of record NZ_BPFD01000013.1, on the reverse strand, counting down.
AGTGTTCTAGCGTCGAAAAGACAAAGTCTAGGTATGGCTGCGATTGGCGCATCTGCTCAACCGCGGGATTACCCGAGATAGCGATGAGTCCACCAGGCGCACGGGCGGCGAGTTGACCGCCTGTGATCGAGACTTTGCCGTTGACTAAGTCGACGGGTAATACGCCATCGAATATGCCGTCGGCATAGATGCCAATTTGCGGTTGAATGCGCAGAACCTCTTCCAGACTCATGGCCTGCAGCAGCAAATACGCATGCGATTTATCCTGTAATTTCAGATTAAATTCTGGCAGCAGAAACTGGCCGCTGAGTACTTTGCCTTTGGCGGTCATGGAAACATCGGTGTCACTTAAGCCTGTGAGTTGTTGTATCCAATTGTCGGGTAGTTTCTCGGCATCTTTACCAAGGGCGATATCGGCTTCCACTTCGATATCTGTGAGTGGAAAGCCAGGATCAAACAGGTTAAAGGTCATCAGCGTCTGCGGACAATTGAGCTTACTAAGACTGCTAAAATAGCTTTTATCCTGCGGCCTTTTATAAGATTGGCCCCAAGTAAACTCACATTGCGCCTGCAGTTTTCCGCCCTCAAAGGTGGTGTCCTTATAAAAACCTTCGAGTTCTGTCATCGATTGGGTTATTTGCATGGCAAATTGGATCTGATCGCGCCTTTGCGTTAGGTTAAACTGCGCCTGTATTTGGTTATGGCCCGTGACATTAAGCTCAGCAGGCAAGGGCTGGGTTTGATTGAGCAAGGACAGCGCCTCGGTCATGCTAGTGTCGACAACCCATTGACCCGTCAGCACGAAAGGCTTGTTCGCAGTGGCAAGGTTTAGCTTGTGTTGGCTTTGCAGCTCAACAGTGCCCACTTGCCAGTGTTCATCACCAAAGAGCGTGTTATTTTTCCAATTTAAGCTTTGTGCCAGCGTTAACTTGTCCAGCTTAAGTACGGTTTCTTTACGGCTGCGGCCTTTGCTGCTGAGCTGTTTTTCGATATTTAGCTGGCTGGCTTGCCATGCGAGTTGATTACGCCAAGTGGTAGCGAGCAGCGAGTCGAATAGCGCTTCGATATCGGGTTTAAGCTCAAATGACATGGCTTTTTGTAATGCAATCGAGAAACGGCCCGCGCTCATATCGGTTTTAGTTATGATGCTAGTGTTCGGATTTTTATCTGCACTTTTGTCAGTGCTAGCTTCTGTCACTTTCGTTTCAACAGCAGTTGTTTCAGCCTTTTTTGTATCAACAGCAGCCGTTTCAGTAACAACCGTCTGTGTGGTTTGCGAAAAATGCAGCTGGTCCAGTGACAAGTTCAAAGGCGGTAAGGCCAGTGTTAATTGGTGTGCAGTATCGGACGCGGGTACTGAAGTTTGTGCTGAGCTGGTATTTGAGTTGCGCTGCGATCTGACGGTAAGCGGCGCAAGGGCGTTTATTGTGATACTGCCAAGGCTCATATCGGTATGTTTAGCCGCATTGTTATCTTGAGCGCTGAGTTGTTTAAGCTCGCCCACAGTGAATTGCAGTGTGTCGCCGGCATTTTGCTGTGCTCGGGCTGTAGCGTCGATAGGCGTGGTAATGAATTGCCAGTCGGTTGAACTAGGCGTTTGATTAAAACTCAATTTGCCCGCAGTGGTTAACTGGCTACTATTCCAGCTGAGATCTTGGGGAGTATTCGCCCACAATTCAGATAACTGTAGTGAGCTGGTTTGCTTAGCGTTAAGGTGCCAATCTGTGTTAATTGAGAGCGCTTCGGCGGATTTTTCCACTTCAATATTGGCTAATTCGACTTGGGTATCGAGTTTACTGCCTAAGGTTTTAAGCTGAACTTTGGGAAGCTTGAAGCTAAGCGGCTTATTTTCAAGTGGATCATTCTTAAGCGGTTGGCTCTGTGTATCCTGCTGAATTTGAGTCAGCGGATAATGCAGGGCTTCAGCCAATGTCAGCGATATTCCTACCGGTGCATCTGTGCTTTTGAGCCCTGACAGCAGCTTAGCGATTTGACTCGCTGTTTGACTTGCAACTTGATTAGACACTTGCTCCGAAGCGGGCTTGGCTGCCGATTGGGACAAAGATTGAGATAATGGCTGAGTTAAAGGTTTAGCCAGCGTCTTATCAAGTAGCTGCATCAATCGCTGTTGCTGCTCTGTATTTGGACTCAGCGCTAAGCTAAAGGGCTCAAGGCTTAGGTCAAGTTCGGCTAAATGTCCGGCAATCTTAAATGCTAACTTAGGTTTTGACCCAAGCTCGGGTTTTGGCGCAAGTTCTAACGCCGCCAACCGATTAAAAGTCAGCTTAGGATCAATTAGCTGGTGCTGACTGATAAGCTCGCCCGAGGTCAATGTGATACGGCTGTCGGACACTAATTGACCTTGTAGATCAATCGCTAACGCCTGCCACTCTTTATCAAGTTCCGTTAACGGACTCAGTACACGGTATTGCGCTTGCCTCAGGCTGATTTGATGCAAGCTCGCAAGCAGCGGCGCGAGTGCAATTTGACTTGCCAGTTGCCACTGTTGGGCTGCGAGTGTGGCTTTGAGTTTGGCGATGCTTTCACCTTCGTGGCTAAACTCGCTGTTGATTTCCCCCGCGCCGTTAAGGCTCAACTTATCCATCACCAAACGATAGGCGGGTAAATCATTTTGGGTGTCGAAATGGTGGGCGTTGAGAATAAGGCTGGTTTTGCCGATATCGATAAGGGGTAATGATTTGATATCTAAGGCCAAGGCGGGGCCTTGTTCATCGATGGCATTTCGATTGGGTAAAAATAGCGATTCTCCTAACTCGACTTCAATATCACCTGTGGAGATTTGGGTGATTTTTTGAGTGAGGTAAGCGATTTGGCTGAACTGTTTCAGTTCGGCAAAGCTCTGCGGCCAATCAAGTTTTAGCTGAATATTCAGGTTATTCAGCCTAATATGGCTGTCATGCACCCTAAGATTGGCAGAGGTAATGCGCCAATGTTCTAACTCACTTTTCCCTAACTCAATGTCAATCAGTTCGCTGTCCATGCCTACGAGAGCAAAATTTGCCGCCTGCATGATCAGTTTTTCAGCCTGAGAATTCACAATCCACACGGTTAACGCCACGCCTGCCAAAATGCCCGTTAAGCTGGTCGCCAATAAGGTCTTTTTTAGGGGAAATTTTCGGGGATTCGGCTTGTTGTGGATTGGCATTGGGTTCGACTTCTATCCTTATTCACTGAGCCCTGATTAAACTTGTACCTTAGCAGCGCAAAAATACACTAAGCAGTATTTATATAGGCACTTTAGCTTAGGAGCTATCGTTTCGAGCTATCGCGTTTCGAGTTATCGCAGTGCGCATGAGCATCAGAGGCAGTTTAACACTCAAGGGCTTAGCTGACTAATGTGAAAGGATCATCGAATAGACATGAGCCTGCTGTCAATAGTTGAAGTTTTACAGGCTCTTGTACCTAATCTTTTATTCGAGCTAGCTAACTTTTAGTTAACTCACTCTTGTTGAGTGAATTGGCGTTAGCTAAACATCTGCGCGGCAATCACCACGATTCCGCAAAGTGTGGCGAGCAGTAGGGCAAACTTACCGCCCGCGACCCGATATCCCGTCGGCAGATTGGCAGCATCTCGCATCTTGCGCTGTGTCCACACCATGGCCACGGGTAAAAAGATGGCGAGGATCACCAGTGCAATCGCCGCGTAGCCCAGGGCTGTTATAAAACCTTGTGGGTAGAAAAGCGCAAAACCTAAGGGCGGCAAAAAGGTGATGGCAGCGGTCAGACTACGGCCAGAAAAGTTATCCTCTCGTCTTAAGGTCGAGGCCATAAAATCAAACAAGCCTAAACTCACCCCTAAAAACGAAGTCGCAAGGGCGAGATCGGCAAACAAACTGATCGCGCTGCTTAAGTATTCGCTGTGCAGTACGCTCGCCAGTTGATTGATAAAGCTCGATAAACTTTGGTTTTCGAGCAATTGGCTTTGGCTCAGTACGCCTTGGCTACCTATTTGCCACAAAAGGTAAATGACCAGTGGTAAAGCGGAGCCGAGTAGCATGATCCTGCGCAGGGATTTGACCTCAACGCCTAAGTAGCGCACCACTGATGGAATCGAACCGTGGAAACCAAAGGAGGTAAAAATCACCGGAATAGCCGTGATAATTAAACCTTGGTTAAGTGGGAGTTCGAGTAAATGTGGGCTTTCTACCTGCGGCAGTAATAAGGCCAACATAAGCAATAATGCCAATAGCTTAAGCGCAAACAAACCGCGGTTGATAAGGTCCACACAGTGGGTTCCCATGCCCACAATCGCCCCAATCAGCAGGGTAAACAGGATCGCGCCCGCCTGTGGTGGCAAACTTAGCCCTAGCCAAGTGCTCAGCTTTTGGTTCACTTGCTCACCGCCACCGGCTATGTAGGCGGCGCAAAGGGCGTACAGTAAAAACATCAAGGCGCTATTGGCGATCAACTGGCCTTTACGGCCCAATAAGCGTTGCGCCAAGTGATTAAGGCTGGCATCGCTGGGGGCGAATTGATGGATTTCCACCATTAGCAGTGCCGTGTAGGCCATTAGCGCCCATAGGATCAACATGATGGCGGAGGACGTACCAAAACCAAGTCCCGCCGAAGCGATAGGCAAAGCCAGCATACCCGCGCCGATTGTGGTGCCTGCGATAAGCAGCAAACTGCCGAAAATTTTATTCTGTGTCATAACATGATCTCAAAAGCGTGTTGCAAGAAAATGAGCTAAAGATTTGATCCTAAAGCAACTGTCTTAAAGGATTTTGATGCGCTTCAAGCACAAAATGATTTAAGCAAATGAGACAGTGGCGCTCAGCGGATCCGAAAGGATATGGCCACAATGGAAGGTCAGGCGAGGTGCCTTTATACCCAAACAACCTGAAGATGCAGGATTCAGCGGGAGTTTAACGCACTTTAGGCAAGGCGGTTATTTGCAGACCTAGCGGGCTAAGTTAAAAATAACCAACACCGCATAAAGTGCGTTAAAACCCGCCGGGACGGAGCGTCTAGGGTACTCCACTCCCGTGTTGCATCAATTCAAAAGGTGGTCGACATTCTGTCATTGATGCGCCTTGAATTGAAGCCCCCTAGGCGCTCTGAAACTCGTATCTTCAGGTAGCTTGGGTATATCCATTGCGGCTACAGATAGGGAGTATAAAATGCTGTGAAACACATAAAACTTGCCTTAGCGTGTGTTGAGTAAAAACGGATAAGTGTTTTTATGCCTTGCCTTAATAACCTAACGGCAACGGAGGCTACCATAGGGAGTTGAGGTGTACTTGTCAACCATTACAACAGTATTTTGTTTGTTTTTTGTCATGTGACTAAGCTGAAAGACATACCTAACTCACACTGAGTTTATGGTTAACGAGGGGGAAGAAAGAGGAGTTCGCCACGTTTATCGCGTGATAAAAAATGCCGCAGACTTGGCTTAAGTGTGCGGCATTTCTTGATGTAAGCGACTAGCTTGAAATCAGAAACAGTAAGCTGTTTATGCTTTGCTCTGCAGCGCCTTTTCATGTCTTGCCAGCAAGTTTGCTGTAATGTCACTGAGGCTTAAGTTTTGATCTTCAAGCAATACCAGCAAGTGATAGATAAGATCTGAGGCTTCATTAACTAGCTCTTCCTTATCGTGGGTCGCCGCGGCAAGGGCGGTTTCAAGACCTTCTTCCCCGACCTTTTGGGCGATACGTTTAGTGCCGCGCGCAAATAAAGACGCTGTATAGCTTGAATCGGCACTTTGCCCTTTACGCGAGGTGATTAAGCTGGCGAGATTGTTCAAGAAAGGGTGTGCATTGTCATCTAACCAGCAACTTTCGGTGCCTTTGTGGCAGGTTGGGCCGTTGGGGATCACTTGAACTAACAGGCTGTCGTTATCGCAGTCTTTATCGATAGCCACCAACCTTAGCGTATTGCCCGAGGTTTCACCCTTAGTCCATAAACGCTGTTTTGAGCGGCTAAAAAAGGTCACATCACCTGTGCTCAAGGTTTTTTCCAACGCGGCCTTATCCATGTAACCGAGCATTAATACCTTGCCCGATAGGTGATTTTGGATAACGGCAGGAATAAGCCCATCCTGTTTGTCCCAATCCAGCTCATTAACTTGAACAGGGCTAAAATCCGACTGTGTGTTTGTTTGCGTTGACATAGTGTTCACTCTTAATCTGTTTGTAGAACCTAGAACCTAGAACCTAGAACCTAGAACCTAGAACCTAGAACCTAGAACCTAGAACCTAGAACCTAGAACCGCTCTAGCGTCTAATCGCGATCCCTTCGGCCGCTAAATAGGCTTTTAATTCACCAATGTTGATAATCGCCTTGTGGAATACGCTCGCTGCCAGCGCGGCATCGACCTTGGCTTCCATAAATACATCGCGAAAATGCGCCATAGTGCCAGCACCGCCCGAGGCAATTAACGGCACGTCGCAGATAGCACGAACAAGACTTAACTGCTTGATATCATAGCCGCCGCGCACGCCGTCTTGGTTCATCACATTGAGCACGATTTCACCACAACCCCGTTTTTGCACTTCTTCAACCCAGTCTTGGGTAAACCACGCCGTATCTTTAGTCGCCGCCTCATCGCCGGTAAATTGCTTGACCTTATAACTGTTGCTGGTGGCATCGAAAAAGGAGTCGATGCCAATCACGATACACTGGCGGCCAAACTCGTCCTGCAGGCGTGAGATCAAACTCGGATCGGTTAAGGCGGGCGAGTTAATCGAAATCTTATCCGCCCCAAAGGCTAATAATTCACGGGCTTGGCTAATGGTTTTAATGCCTCCCGCCACGCAGAAGGGAATATCAATCTGCTCCGCCACGCGGCTCACCCAAGATTTATCGACCACACGTTCGTGGGCGCTGGCGGTAATGTCATAAAATACTAGCTCATCGGCGCCTTCTTCGGCATAACGCGCGGCTAAGGGCACTATATCGCCGACAATTTCGTGGTTACGAAACTGCACGCCTTTCACTACTTTACCGTCTTTTACATCTAAACAGGGGATTAGTCGTTTGGCCAGCATTGGATTGCCTCCGCTACGTTAAACTGATTGATAAGCAAGGCTTTACCGATAATGATGCCCGCAGCGCCGCTGTCACGCACGGCGGCAACATCCTCAAGGGTCGCAATACCGCCGGAGGCTTGCCAAGCGATGTCGGGGAAGCTGGCTGCAATTTCTTGATAAAGCGCTGTATTCGCGCCCGTTAAGGTGCCGTCCCGGCTAATGTCAGTGACCAGCGCATGCTTTAAACCGACCGCGCTAAAGGTTTCTACAAGGGATTCTAAACTCTTACCGCCGCCACTTTGCCAACCGGATACGGCGACCATTTTCTCTCCGCTCTGGTTGATATTGACATCGAGCGCGAGGCAAATGGCTTCGCTACCGTATTTGATAAACCACTCTTTAACTAACTCAGGTTCTTTTACCGCGAGGGAGCCAATCACCACACGTTTTACGCCGATAGCTAATAATTCAGTGACTTGCTCTTCTGTACGAATACCGCCGCCCACTTGAATATTAGCGTTTAGTCCCGCTACGAGTTCACCGATAAGGCGAGTTTGGCGTTTAGCGGGATCTTTCGCGCCGGTTAAATCAACGATATGCAACCACTTCGCGCCTTGGGCTTCGTAGGATTGCAGCTGCGCCAAAGGACTTAAATCAAAGGTGGTCTGCTGGCCGTAATCGCCTTGATAAAGGCGGACGACATTGCCATCAATTAAATCGATCGCAGGGATTATCATAAGCTCACATCCTCGATTGATTTATCTATAACCAATTTATTCATAACAACTTTTATATTGAGTAATTTATTCATTGGTCTGCCTTCTTTACACCAGATTGGCCATCAGCAGAGTTGCTTTGCAGCGCGTTGTTCATCAGCGCTTCATCCATCAATAAAAAGTTACGCAGAATTTGCGCGCCCACGGCGGCACTTTTTTCGGGGTGGAACTGCACGCCCATAAAGTTGCCTTTGCCAATGGCGGCGCTAAAACCTTCGCCATAGGAACATTCGGCTAAGGTAAATTCACTCAGCGGCGCGCGGTAACTGTGGACGAAATACACATAACTGCCATCTTCAATACCCGCAAATAGCGGATGAACGCTAGGGCTGTTGGCGCCTTGTGATTTGGTCGTGAGCTTAAGTTGGTTCCAGCCGATGTGCGGTAAAGGCAAGCCTTCAGCTTTGAGTAACTGCGTATCCAGCTCGCAAATGTCGGTCGGGATTATGCCTAAGCATTCGCAATCTTGACCTTTGCCGCCGCGCTCCTTAGAAATCGCCGCGAGCATTTGCATGCCAAGGCACACGCCCAGCACAGGTTGAGTTAGGCCTTGAATGAGTTCGACCAAGCCTTTTTCATGTAAGGACGCCATGGCGGCACCCGCTGTGCCCACACCCGGCAGCACCACACGTTTTGCCGCTTTGATTTTGGCTTTATCGTCTGTGACCAATACCTTAGCGCCTAAACGCTCGAAGGCGAAACGTACTGAGTTTAAATTGGCGCAGCCCGTGTCTATGATCACGGTTTCAGCATCTGGTGATTCATTTGCTGTTAATTGCGGGCTAGTTGTTAATTGCCGGCCAGCTATTAATAGAGTGTCTTGTTGCATCTTAACCTCTTAAACGATTTATGCTGCTGCCTTAAAGTACGCCTTTGCTCGATGGCAGAATATCGCCTTCGACTTTCACCGCTTGGCGTAGCGCACGGCCGAGCACTTTAAACAGGGCTTCAACTTTGTGGTGATCGTTATCGCCCTGCGTTGACACATGCAGCGTACAGCGCAGGCCATCGGCAAAGGAGCGGAAGAAGTGCGGCACCATTTCAGTGGCCATTTCGCCGACGTGCTCGCGCTCAAAATCGGCCGAGAACTTGATAAAAGGACGACCAGAGATATCCAGCAGACATTCACCCTTGGCTTCATCCATCGGCAGACTAAAGCCGAAACGGGCAATACCGCGTTTGTCACCGAGCGCTTGGCGCAGGGCATCACCTATGGCTAGCGCCGTGTCTTCGACGCTGTGGTGATCGTCGATTTCTAAATCGCCATCGACTTTCACATCCATTCTAAAATTACCGTGGGTGGCAATTTGATCGAGCATGTGGTCGAAAAAGCCAATGCCAGTGTCGATTTTGCCTTTGACTGAACTGTCAAGATCAACAGTTACGCGGATATCAGTTTCTTTGGTGGTACGCACAACAGTAGCGGTGCGGCCTTTACTCAGCAGTGCATCGGCGATGGCGTTCCAGCCCAAGGTGTCGCGTTGATATTTCAGGCTTTTAATGCCCATGGCATTGCCGAGTTCCACATCGGTTTCGCGATCGCCAATCACCGCCGATTGGGTAAAATCGATGCAGCCTTGGGTGAGATAGTCTTTTACTAGCCCAAGCTTAGGTTTACGGCAGCTGCAATTTTCATCATTAAAGTGCGGGCAAATCACCACATCTTCGAAGTTTACCCCTTGGCTTTTGAGGATTTGCATCATCATATTGTGGGGCGCGTCGAAATCTTCCTGCGGGAAAGACGGTGTGCCAAGGCCGTCTTGATTGCTGACCATGACTAAACGAAATCCCGCCTTTTGCAGACGTAGCAAAGCGGGGATCACCTGTGGCTCAAACACTAATTTCGCCAGACTATCGACCTGTTTGTCGGTGACGGGTTCTTCAATCAAGGTGCCATCGCGGTCGATAAACAGAATTTTTTGTGCAACGTTCGGGATAAATTGTGGGTTCATGGCTCTACCTTCAAATTCAATTCGTTTAGCTAATGCTTAAGCTGATGTTACCTTCAGCGCAGCATTAGCAT
>NZ_BPFD01000012.1 GCF_019655335.1 Shewanella hafniensis | reverse complement strand
ATATAGATATAATCGTTCGGCAAAACTAAACAGGGGCCGTTTAATTTGCGAAGCGACTGCTTCATTTGTTTTATCGCATCAAAAGGAAGATGACATGCGTAAAATTACTTTAATCTCTCTGGCCATTGGCAGCTGTTTTCTCGCCGCCTGCGCCGCAAAACCACCTATTATCGCTCAAGAAAAAACCGTTGAAATCGATGGTATTAACCTAGTTTTTGGTGGCAGTTTTGATACAGAACGCAAAAACATTTCACTCTCAGTAAATGGCGACTCTGTTATGAAAGGCACTTTCCCTCCTTATACTCCGACCCAAAACTTGAGCGGTAAATACAAGGATTTCAAAATTTCTAGCCAATGCTATTTCGGTTCAGTGCTCAGCAGCCAAGGTGGCGCATTTGGCGCGATTGCCGGCGTCATTCAAGCGACTAAGTCGAGCTCAGGCGATAAGTGCGATATGCTCGTCGATGGTAAAATTGTAGAAAGTCTCTACTTCTAAAGATTAATTACAGAAGTACCTAAACAGCCCCTGTAAAGTTCAAGCCCAGTAAGCACTCGCGAGATACTCTGTCCCGCGAGTCCATCAAAGCTGATTAGCTTCAGCCAACAATCTCACTCTGCGCTTAATACCTAAAATAGCTAAGCCGAAAAAAACCGCAAATAAGCCCCAGAGTTGTAGCCACTTGGGCATCACACTCGCCCAACTTGCGCCCATTTGATTGAGTTCTAACATCCCCATAATCGCGGGTACGGCGGGGATAAACTGCGAACCTAATACTAACGGTTCGGGGATGAGCGCTATCGGCCAGACAAAACCCGACACGAATAGGATTGGCATTGAAATCAACAACAATACTTGGGTCGGTAAATCGCGGCGGGTAAACAAGGTGCTCATGGCGACCCCAGCAGCGGCGGTAGCCAATAAAAAAGGCAACAACCATAATGCCACTGTGCCAAGGCTCGCTTGAATACTGACGTGATACCAGTGGTAGCAATAGCCGACGTAGAAGCTAGTAAAAAAGAGATAAATCAACATGAAGGCGAGTATTCGCCCACATAAGAGTTGTACGGGCGAGACCTGCTGCCAATAGCCTTTCTGGCGCCATTGCCCCGCCCCTAAAATACCTGTACCGATCAGCAGTGTTTGATGCAGGATCAGCAAAAACAGTCCGGGCACAACATAGGGCGTATAACCTAGGCTTGGGTTAAAGGCCGGCACGCTATTTAAGTGCATCGAGTTCAGGTTCTGCTCGGCCTGTTTAGGATTTGTGCCTTGGGCCAACATGCCTATCAATTGCACTTGCTTACCCGCATCCATACCCGCGCTCACTAAGCCTTCGGCCACCGCGGAGTAAATCAGGAAATAACTGGCATCGCCGCCATAGCTCAACGTCACTCCCTTACCCAGCATTAAGTCGCGGCGGAATCCTTCTGGGATCACCAGCAAGCCGTGGGCCTTGCGCGTCTCAATAAAACGCTTCGCTTCGGTAATCGAACCCACTTGGCCTATGACTTGGATTTTTGCACTGGCGTCAGCATGGCGGATCAACTGGCGACTTAAAGAAGAATGATCTAAGTCCACCACAATCAGTTGTTGCTCAGTAGGCACTTGGTTTAAATAGGGTAAAGGATACAATATCGAATAAAACAGCACGCCGCCAAACAAGGTCACTGCGATCGCTTTATCGCTAATAATCGCCTTAAGTTCAGTTAACATCAGTCGCCAGATATTCATCCTATTGCCCCTTCGCAGGCAGAGCTACGCCCGAGTCAACTACTGCCACCACATTATTCGCGCTAACCGTGCTCGGCAGTAATTGACGCGATAGCAAATAGATAAAAGGCAGCAAACAGATAAAGCCCCAATAACTGCTGAGTTGGCCCGCCACGCTCGGCCAAGCAGCACCATAACTGACGACGCTCACATGGGACTCAATATAGTGGCTCGACGGCATAATAAGTCGCCACCACTGCGCCAATTGCGGCATATCATGGGTGGGGAAAGTGATGCCCATAAAGGCAAACGCGGGCGCAAATAAGGCCGTGCAGAAACTGATGACCCTCGCACTGTCACGCATCACCACAAAGATGAATAACACCAGACTCCAGACCGCCAGTAACATCACCAATTGTGCCACCAGCAATAGGGCTAAACTGCCCGCCATAGGCAACGCGAGATACAAATACAGCCAAGCTAAAATAAAGCTGCCCTGCAGCATCAATATCGGCGTAAACAACACCACTTTCGCCAGCACCTTAGGCCAAAAATGTTCGGTTAAGGTATTTACTATGCCATTGTTCTGGTTCGTGGGCGCGAGATGCAGCTCTCGATTTAAGCTGTTGGCCATCACTAGCATAGATAACAACTGCCACAGCGCAACGAGCACTGGCGGCACTAAGAAGCCTATATAGTTGTTATTTCGGTTAAACAAAGCCGTTGTTTGGCTTTTGACTGGGCTTAAATTGACTGCCACTTGAGATTTAGGTGTACCGTTGGCGAGCTGTTTTAAGCCTGCGACATGCAATAAACCGTCACCCAGACTCAGCTGAATTTGGCTTGAGAGTAACTTGCCCACCAGCAAAAATTGGCTGTTGTAGCGCACATCTATGGTGGGCTTATGGCCTGTGAGCAAATCTTTTTTCATATCATAGGGAAAGACCACAATGGCGTAGACTTTCGCCTGTTGCATCGCGCTTATCGCCGAGGATAAGTCGGTAAAACTTTGCGGATCGGTAACTGGGTTTGCCTTAAGCTGACGGGTCAGCATGCGGCTCAATTGACTATGATCTTGGTCGACAATCGCCACGGGCAGTTGCCTTGGCAGACCTGCACTGAACAACCACCATAAGCATAAAATCCCCAGTAGTGGAATATAACTGATCAGCGCTAACTGCCAAGGGTCATGCCATAGGGCACGCAGCTCACGGCGAACTAACGCGATGAGCAACGCCATAAAGCTTATGCTTGATGGCTGTGTTCCGCCCTTAATCTTGTCCGCCGCGTTGGCGTGAGGCGTACGTTCAGTCACGACTTTTACTCACTACGCAGCAGCACAGACATGCCGACACGCAGATCGGTAATCGGCTGGTTTGGACGCAATTCCACTTCAAAGGTTCGCATATCAAAATCATGGCCACTTTCGGTCGAGCGCCAAGTGGCAAACTCACCCATCACGCTGATATGGGACACAGTAAAATCCACATCCTGCCCGAGTGACGGAATCGTTAATTGAATTGTTTGACCTTTTTTGAAACGTTTAAGTTGGTCTTCTCGCACTTGGAACACGGCCCAAGCATCCTGCATATCAATCAAACTAACAATCGGAAAACCACTGGGTGCCAATTCACCCGCCTGTAACAGCACGTCGCTGATCTCACCCGATTTAGGCGCGCGCATTTGGCTATCTTGCATAATGGCGCTGACTTCTTTTACTGCACCTTCGGCCATACGCGCATTACCTGCCGCAGCCACTTTGGTTTCCGTCCGCGCACCTTCCTCGGCCATTTGATACATGGCCAAGGCCGCTTGTTCTGTGTATTTTGCCGCTTGCCATTGAGTAAAGGCTTCATCGCGTTTTTGTCTTGCTGCCACACCTTCGTTAAATAAGTTTTCGACTCGGGTATAGGTGGTTTTAGCCAGCGTTGCCGCCGCCTGCGCCTTGAGCCATTGCTCTTTGGCCGCCATCACTTCTTGGCTGCGGGCGCCATTGTTGGCTTCAAGCTGCATCGCCTTAGCGGCATCACGGCCACCTTCGGCCTGCATGAGCTTGGCATCTAGCTCAGGGCTGTGGATAGCAAACAGTAAATCACCTTCGTTAACACTATCGCCACGGCGCACAAGCACTTGTTCGACCCGCCCAGACACCTTGGACGAAACATTGTACTCACGGGCTTCAATCTGCCCCTGCAACACACTCGGCTGCGGGCTATAAGCGAGCTTGAGTCCATAGGCTAAGATAAGGCCTAATGCGACCAACGCCACAAGGGCAAGCATTCTGTTAGCGCGCATTGTTTGTCTCCTGCACTTGAGTGCGGCCTATGGTACGACCGATAAATTCATCTAGTTGACCACTAATGGCCATTAATCTGGCATAGGCTTGCACATAACGATAACGGGCAGCCAATTGCTGAGTCTTGACTGCGCTGAGTTTCAGCTCGGCATCAACTCTGTCGATAGAAGTTGAAAGCCCTTGGTTAAAGGCGATTTCCCGCAGGCGCAGATTTTCGCTGGCGAGTTCGAGTGAGGTATCGAGCGCCTTAACTTCTTCTTCGGCCTGTAATAATTGGCGATAGCTTTGATCCACCAGCAGGCTCAAGTCTTGTTTAGTTTGTGCCTTGGTATAACGAGCTTGTAAAAGTGCACTCTTGGCGGCTTCGACTTTACCGCTACGACCATCGCGGCTGATCAGTGGCACATTGACCCCAACCCCAACCATCCAGTCAGGTGTGATGCTCCTCAAGAGTGTGTCTTCTTCATACAAGGTGTAGTTACCGAAGAGGAAAACCGTTGGATGGTATTTACCTTTTTCCAACGCTATTAAACCGTTCGCTTGCGTTTCTTTCGCTTCGAGCAATTTGAGCGCCGGATGTTGGCTCAGGGTAATTTGGCTGAGTTGAGCAAATGAAGGAGCCTGTGGCAGTACAAATAAGGGAGAATTTGTGCTCACCTGACTTTGCTGCAACATGCGCGACAAGGCGATAACTGCCATTTCGTGTTGCCGACGAGCACTGCCTAAATTGACTTTAGCATTATCTAAAGCGACCTGAGCATTGAGGCGCTCAACCTTAGCGATTTGCCCTTCGCGCTCTAACGCTAGCGCATGGTCAACATGCTTAGTTAAAGAGCCAACGAGATCGGTTTGGGTGTTCACCAATGCTAACGTGACATCAACGGCGTAATATCTGTCCACCAGCAGGGTAAATAAATCACGCGTTGCCAATTGTAATTCTTGTTGCTTCTCGGCCACCATAGCCGCGTGGATACCTTGAGCCGCAGTGATCTGTCCGCCGGTATAAATCGGCCACATTGCCTGTAAGCTGGCGCTAAAAATATCTTGTTCACTTAAGGGCAACGGCGGAATACCCGCAATAATGCCGCCAAGCGATGGCGGGATAGAAACCACAGAATTTAATTCTTTCAGATCAAACTCAATCGGTTTATCCAAATGAATATAGCTACCGCGAATGTCTAATGAGGGCAGATTTAAGCTCTCGCCCGCCTCTTGTTCACCTTTCGCGCGATTCACTTCCTGGGATTGCGCTTGCAACTTGTCGCTCACCTTCAGCACTTGCTGCCAAGCATCAGTAAAGCTAATCGGCTGAGCATAGCCAGCCGAAGGCAATGATAATAGGCACAGCCATACCACACGTGATAGTTTCATTAACACCTCTAGAGTAGTTACTCTAATTCCCTTTGCGAATGATAACATTCATGTGGAGCAGCGACTAGAACCCATAAGCGCAAGGCTCTAGAATCTAGAAGGAGCGTAGCGACGTCCTAGCAGCGCAGCGTCCTAGACATCTAGGTTTTATGCTGTTCCGCCCACGGTGAGTTTATCGAGTTTTAGGGTCGGTTGACCTACACCCACAGGCACACTTTGGCCGTCTTTACCACAAACGCCCACACCTTGATCTAAAGCCATATCGTTACCGACCATAGAAATCTGGCTCATAGCCTCAGGGCCATTACCGATTAAAGTGGCGCCCTTAATGGCTTGAGTCACTTCACCATTTTCAATCAAATAGGCTTCAGATGCTGAGAACACAAACTTACCCGAAGTGATATCGACTTGACCGCCACCAAAGTTCGGGGCGTAAATGCCCTTCTTCACTGACTTAATGATCTCGCTAGGATCTGACTCACCCGCCGTCATATAGGTGTTAGTCATACGTGGCATAGGTAAATGCGCGTAAGATTCGCGGCGACCGTTACCCGTTGGCGCAACGCCCATCAAACGAGCATTGAGTTTGTCTTGGATGTAACCCTTTAAAATACCGTCTTCAATCAACACGGTTCTTTGAGTCGGCACACCTTCATCGTCGATACTCAGTGAACCACGACGATTAGGCAAAGTGCCATCGTCGACCACAGTCACTAACTTAGACGCAACTTGCTGGCCAACCTTGCCACTAAAAGCACTGCTGCCCTTACGGTTAAAGTCACCCTCTAAACCATGTCCAACCGCTTCATGGAGCAATACGCCCGGCCAGCCATTGCCTAACACCACAGGCATTTCACCCGCCGGCGCATCGATAGCGTTAAGATTGACCTGCGCTTGGCGCACAGCTTCGCGGGCAAAGGCGAAACACATAGGTAAACCCGTGTCATCGCTTGCCATCAATACGCCGTAGTCATGACGACCACCGCCACCGGCGCCGCCACGTTCACGTTTACCGTTTTCTTCTAAGATAACGCTACAGTTAAAGCGCACCAAAGGACGAATATCGGCCGCTAAAGTGCCATCACTCGCAGCAACGAGGATTTCTTCGTGCACGCCCGCAAGGCTAACCACCACTTGAATAATGCGGCTATCTAGACTGCGAATAAACGCATCGGCTTCTTTCAGCAGATTGATTTTTTTGACTTCTTCCATCGCCGCAATAGGATCTAAACTATCGTATAACGCCAAGGCTTTTTGACGTTTAAAAGCGCGAACTTGGGTCTGTTCGCCAGCACTGGCGATACCACGGGCAGCCTGTACTGCAGCGCTTAAGGCGGCAGGAGTGATGTCATCGGCATAGGCAAAACCCGTTTTCTCACCGCTGATCGCACGCACGCCCACACCGCGTTCAATATGGAAACTACCGTCTTTGATGATGCCGTCTTCCAGCACCCAAGATTCGTGGCGACTACCTTGAAAATAGAGATCGGAATAATCGATTTTGTGCTGATGTATGGTGTTTAGATAGGTTTGCAGGCCATCTAACGCTAACCCATTCTTCAATAAACTTTGCTCTACTTGTGCTAAAAATGGCATCTATGCTCTCTTTGACCCCAAGGGATCTTGATATTCTGAGTGTAAATTCGCTGTACTAATTCTGTACGTAAATCGCTGTCTAATTCGGTATTGCCGCTCGCCAGTGCGGGCGGTTATTTCAAGCTTGGCTCAAGGAAACGATTATGCTGCACCACGGGCATTTTACGGCGAATACTGTGCAGCTCGGTTAAGTCGACCTCAGCCTGTACCCAACCCGTACCGGTTTTACGTTCGGCCAAAATATTCCCCCAAGGACCGACTATCATGCTCTGCCCCCAGGTTTCTCGGCTACCTTCATTATGCTGTCCCCATTGCGCCGCTGCGAGAATAACGCATTGGGTTTCAATCGCTCTTGCCTGTAGCAATACTTGCCAATGGGCTTCACCGGTAACTTTAGTGAAGGCCGACGGCAAGGTAATGATCTCAGCACCCGCAAGACGCATCGCCCTAAATAAGTCGGGAAAGCGTAAATCATAACAGATGGCTAGGCCAATTTTGCCAAAAGGTGTATCGATAACGCTAATGTGATCACCGGGGCAGAAGGTTTCGCTCTCACGATATTGTTTTGTACCATCGGCAACATCCACATCAAAGAGATGCAGCTTATCGTAGTGCCCTAAAGTATCACCTTTATCATCAAACAGATAACTGCGGCTATAGACGCGGCCATCCTCAGCCAGCGCCGGAATAGTGCCTGCCACCATAAAGACCTGATATTTGGCTGCCAGTGCACTTAAGGCCGACTTGAGCGGGCTCTGATGAGCATCACCCGCATAGGCGAGTTGCTGACTTTCGTGGCCACCAAACAGTAAACTGCATTCGGGCAACACGACTAAATGGGACACATCGGCATCCCGTTTGAGTTCGTTAAGCTGCGATTCGATAAACAGCAGATTGGCGCTGACGTCGCGACTGCTCTGACATTGCAACAGGCTGATGTGCATTGTTATCTCCCTGAATTTGCTTAATCGGTTCTACTGCTGGCTGATTCTCTGGTGTGGCAGGCGTGTTCGGCGCTTCAGGCGAAGGTGTCGCTTGAGGTTGCACTAACTTTAAATCGGGCGCTTTCATTTGATCTGTGGCTGGCTTTGGCTCTTCTGACTTTGATTCTTCAGATCTGGCCTCTTCAGGCTTAATGTCTTGTAGCTCAAGTGATTCTGATTGTGCTTCTTGAAGCTGTGGCTCAGATTTCGTCTCTACCGGCTGAGTGATATCGGTATTATGACTCGCGGCTTCGGTCGGCGCCGCTGGGCGATCAACGCCAACAACAGGTAAAATAGCCTCAGGAATTTCAATCTCTTTACTCTTACGCTCCAGCTCTTCAACCACAGGTTCAGCCATAGTGCCGGTCACCCGAAAACGAATTTCTGAAATTACTTCAATCACAGGCTCAAGCACTTTTGTCAGTGCAAATGCGCCCAGACCGAGTGTCCACGCACTGGTACTGAGCAATACCACAGTCGGCACACTCGAGGCCAATTGCGGCACAAAACGGATATCGTAATTCAAACTTTCAGTAGTGAGATCCGTATAGCCACGGACCTTCATATTGCCCGCAATCGCATCCATTTCGGTATCAGTGGTTTTCACTACACCGTTATCAATTTGCAGATTGCCATTGAAGGAGTTGAAATACATGCCCTGACCGAAGACATCGGTGAAATCCAGCGACAGTTTGCGTACCAAAGAATCTAAGCTGAACAAGGAGAAAATGCGCGCGCCCTTATCACTCACCTGAGATAAATGCCCTTTCCCTAAGTCGAACTTCACCTTGCCATTTAAGGTTTCGAGGGAGAAAGCATAAGGCGCACCTTGCCAAGACAAATCCGCGTTAACCTTTAATGGCGCTTCATTGACGCCGGGATCTATGCCCAATTGGGCCGAGAGGTAATTAAACTGAGTGGCGTTCAATTCGACACTCAAATCAGTTTTATTCTGCCCTGCCTGTTGTTGCCAAATACCACTGCCCTGCAAGGTCACATTAGGCGTAGTCAACGACAGGGTTTGGATTTTATAGCCTGCCGCTTGTGGGCCCGCCTGCAAGACTAGCTTGCCAAAAGGCTTATCGAAGAAACGAAAATCTTCCACATTCACGGCTACTGGTGGCAGGTTAGTGAGCACTTGATCACTGGCAAAATCGGCATCGGTATCCGACTTAACCTCGGGTGAAAAATAGAATTTGCTCGCCACAACTTTGAGACCTTGGGTTCGCCAGTTGGGATAGAAATCGACCCAGCCGTCAAATTCGTTGGCAACGGTATTAAAACGCCAGCCCGTTTCATTGGGTTTCGCATTGAGCCTAAGCTCGGTCAGCTGTTGTCCTAAAAGGTCGAGGCGGCCAATATGGGAATCGATACTCGCCACAGCGGGAAATAAGCTTTTATGGGCAATATCATCAACTAAAATGCCCGTTTTCGGTATTTTCTCTTGACCAATAAAGGCATTAATCACAGGTAACCATTCGGCTAATTTAGCCTTACCGAGATCGATTTGAATATGACCTTGTTCCGTATTTCTGGCTTCATTCTCACCAAACAAACGTCCCAATAATAAGTCAAAATAACTCAAATTTGCGCCTTTCTCGGCATCGAAACCACCGATAAACTCGGCATGACTGGCAAGCTTGACATCGAGCGTCGCATTATCTTGATCGCCAATAAACTCAGCGACTAAAGGCCGCGGCTCATCTTCCGGTTTGGCAAAATATCCCGGGAATGACAGTTGAGTGCCAACCATATCCGAAGTTACTTTGGCTTGAATTTGATAACCTTTTTCAGTAAACAGCATAGTCATAGCGCCGTCCCAACTGATTTTACCCTGATAGAAATCACTCAAAGGATTATGCAATGCTTCGGGGAGACGATTCAGATCCCAACGACTTTTGAGTAAAAGATTAAGGCTAAAATCTTTGCCTTTAGGCTGAGTATCAAAGGTTAAGTTGAGCGGCTGTTCGAACAAACGCGCTTTAATCCCTTTAGCTGTCACCACCTCATTTGCAAAGTCGACGATACCCGTTACGCCATTAAGCTGCAGTCCGGGCTGGGCAATATATACAGGCGTGTTATCAAAACTAATTTGACCACGAATATCTTCTGCGCCTCCGTCATACAGCGGAATACTGATATCCAAATTGCCAGTCACAGCGCCTTGTACTTGCACGACATCTAAGGTTTTACCCACTGACCCCACCAAAGGTGAAGCTTGTAATACTTTAGTTGCCGCACTGCCTTGGGTGGCAAGTTCAGCTTCAATCCTCAGCAGCGTGTGCTCGCCAATCGCGGGAATAAATACATGGGCACCCGTGGCATCCACGTTCATCAGCTTGCCTTGGTTGAGCCAAAGATCCATACGAGCATTTTCAAACAAAGCATTAAGGGATAAGTCAGTAACTGCAGGCCAATCGGGTTGAAACTGGAATTTGGCATCCGTTAAAGTAAATGCCGCTTGAAACACGCCGCTATTGTCATCGAAGGGGAAACCGCTTAACGGACCACGCCAAACGACCTGTGCATCTTGGGTCTGACCCGCTTTAAGCCCTGTATCCAAATATTCAGCCAGCGATTCGCCCATCGCCTTATTGGGGAAATACTTGTCGGCATTGGCGACATTATTGATATGAACATTGGCGGCCAGCGCCATATGCGCCGCAGCACTGAAATCCAATTTAAGCGCAGCATCTAAGCCTATGTCATCGTTCTCAAGCTGCAACTGCGGCACGTTTAAACTCAACTCTGCAGTATTGAACTGACCATCAATTGCCGCACCGTTAAAGACGAGTGGCGCCGAAAATTCATCCCCAAAATCCACGCTATAAACTTGTGCTGGCAAAGAGAAATACAGCGTCTTGTCTTGCCAATGTAAGTTCAGATCTAAAGGATGGGTATTGGGGATACCGTCGACCTTCTGCCAATGTAGCTGTTTCACTTCAGTTGTGGCGAGCAAAGGCTGATCGGCCTTTTGATACAGTCGAATGGGCCCAATACTGGATTCAGGCGCTAAAGCATGCCATTGATGTAATACGGCTTTATCGACTCCGGGGAATAGCGGTAACAGGGGTAACAGGTTTTGAGTGTTAACTTGATTCACATAGGCAAAGAATTCGTCATGTTGACGCTTAGCCGCCAGCGTTAACTGCGGCCAATGCTCACCGTTAGTGACAAAATCGAGCCCTGAGCTCTGTACTTCCCAGCCTGAATCCTTTGGCTGCCAAACGATATCACCCGCTTGGATTTCAAATCGTTGTGGCGCTTCCTTTAAGGTCCATTGCAACCAACTCGGCTCAAAATGCACCATGGCAGAACTGATGCTGCGATCGGCAAACGTAAGCCAAGCCTTAAGATTAACGACCCCTTCTAAGGGTAATTTTTTGCTCGCATCATAGGGATTAGGCTGACGCGACGCCCACTCACCTAAGTCTAATGAGTTCGCCGCCAGATAAATCTGCCCCGTTAAGCTGTCGGGATTCGCGCCATCGCCATTGAGATCTAACTGTAATCCCAGAGATTCATGCTCAGAGGCATTATCATCGAGATACAGTTCCCCTGCACCGCGGTGACGCTCGCCGTTATTGCGCCAATTTAGCTGGCGAATATGGATCGGGCGAAACTCTTGGCGCAAGCTCAGCAACTGCACTGTGGCATGGGTTAACGAAAATCTGTCGAGTTGTTTAAGCAATAGGGCATAGAGCCAATCAACCTGCGGCGCTTTAGTCGCCTCGTCGGGATTATTTTCGGTCAGCTTGTCCATGTTTAACGCGATATGGACACCATCAAAATTGACATCTTCGATACGCGGCGTGAAAGTCAGCAACGATTGCCAAAAATCTAACTTCACTTGCACATTCTTGATAATCAGAGTGACAGGCAGCTGCTCCTGCGGCGGGATCACTAAATTATCTATGTTAATTGCCGGACCAAACGCTTGCCAGTGGGCGGATAATTCCCCCACTTGCACATCAACTTTATATTCGTTTTTTACGTAATCAACCAGTTGCTGGCGCACCCCATCAACCTGTGGCAATAAGCCACGGATCAAACTCACTGCAAGCGCAAATAGCACTAAGATTAGCGCGATAAATTGCCAACAAAAACGACTTAGTTTTTTTGCAGTAAAAGGTGCTGCCACTACATCATCACCACATCGTATTTGTTCTGTGAGTACATAGGCTCATTTTGCAAACGGATACGCTTACCGATATAAACCTCAAGCTCAGCAATCAGATGATTTTCATCGGTATGTAAGCTTTGATAAACGGCAGGCGAACAGTACAACAGGAATTCATCGGCATCATAGGCGCGGTTTAAGCGGATGATTTCGCGAAATACCTCATAGGAAACCGTCTCCACCGTCTTCATGCTGCCCGTGCCATGGCAAGCGGGACATTCACCGCAAACCACGTGCTCTAAGCTCTCACGAGTTCGTTTGCGGGTCATTTCAACTAAACCTAAGCCAGAAAAACCACTTACATTGGTTTTCACTCTGTCCTTAGACAAGGCACTGGTTAGGCTGCTGAGCACCCGAGCCTTATGATCCGCCGTCATCATGTCGATAAAATCGATAATTATGATGCCGCCGAGATTACGCAGGCGTAATTGTCTGGCTATCGCTTGGGTCGCTTCGAGATTGGTATTAAAGATGGTTTCTTCAAGATTTCTGTGCCCAACAAAGGCGCCAGTATTGATATCCACAGTCGTCATGGCTTCGGTCTGATCGATAATCAAATAGCCGCCAGACTTGAGTTCAACCTTCCGGCCAAGCGCACGTTGAATTTCGTTCTCCACATCGTAGAGATCAAAAATAGGCGCAGGCCCTGAATAATGCTCAATCTTCTCGGCAATTTCAGGCATAAACTCTTGGGCAAAGGACTGTAACTCGGCAAAGGTGCGGCGAGAATCGACCTGAATACGGTCAAGCTCAGTGCCAACAAAGTCACGTACAATCCGCACAGGTAAGGCTAAATCTTGATATAAGAGCGACACACCGCTGCGCTTACGTCGCTCGCTCACCTTTGACCAAACTCGGCGTAAAAACGCCGCATCTTGGGATAATTCGTCTTCACCCACACCTTCGGCGGCGGTGCGTATAATAAAACCACCGTCATCATCGACATAGGGCAGAGTGATTTGCTTGAGGCGACTGCGCTCTTCTTCAAGCTCGATACGCTGGGAAACACCAACATGGCTAGAGCCAGGCATAAAAACTAAATAGCGGGAAGGCAGCGTGATGTCGGTTGTCAGACGTGCGCCCTTAGTGCCCAGCGGATCTTTAACCACTTGCACCATAATATCTTGTCCTTGGCGGACTAATTCGGCGATATCGCGGACAACAAAATGACCTTTCTCAACATCAGCGACACATTCAGTGTGCGGCACTATGTCGGAAGCATGTAAAAAAGCGGCTTTATCTAAGCCAATATCGACAAAGGCGGCTTGCATACCGGGCAACACACGGCTGATTTTACCTTTGTAAATATTGCCAACTAAACCCCGTTTCATCCGGCGTTCAATGTGTACTTCTTGCAGCACGCCATGCTCAACTAAGGCAACCCGTGCCTCAGAGGGGGTTACGTTGATCAGTAATTCTGAACCCATCTTGCGCTGTATTTTATTTGGATTTAAGCGACTGGTATTCACGACTCACCCCATTCGGGAAACTAGATTAATTAATCGAAGCTACAAACTAGAATTTACAAACTAGAATTTATAAACTAGAAGTTACCAACTATCTAAGCATGAAAACCGAATAAAGGTTCAAGGCTAAAGATAACGTCATGGAGATACTCGATTAAGAGCCTAAAACCTCCACAAGGTTCATTCTAACCTCAAGCCTAAGTCGCAATACCAGCCACAAGACGTTAAATCAGCCCAACCTCGGCTAACAACTCACGGGTTTCAACCAAAGGTAAACCCACAACGCCAGAATAACTGCCTTCAATCGCAGCCACAAAACAACCACCAAGCCCTTGGATACCGTAACTACCGGCTTTATCCATTGGCTCTTTTGAAGCGACATAAGCATCAATATCGGCGGCCGATAAGGCGCAAAAACGCACTTGTGTTTCGACCAAACGCACTGAGGTTTTGAAGCTTAAATCGGCATCCGCTTGGTAAGTCAGCGCCACAGCGGTCATTACTGTATGCGTTCGGCCAGATAATTCACTGAGCGTACGCTTAGCATCGGCCACATCCAGCGGTTTGCCTAATATTTGGTTTTCAAGCACAACGATAGTATCAGAACCTAATACAGCAGGCTGTGACATATCTGCGCATAATGCCAGTCCAGCTTGGGCTTTTTCGGCAGCTAAACGTCGCACATAATCCCTTGGCGCTTCACCTTGCTGCACGGTTTCATCGATATCCGGCGCCACTTGCGTGAAACAAAACTCAGGACGACCGAGCCCAAGGTGGGCCAATAATTCTTTACGACGTGGTGAAGTCGAAGCTAAAACTAAATCCACAGTTAGCGAACCTTATAATGACGTCGAACCCGACGTAGAATCCAAAATATCCAAGGCCAGATCACGAGTCCCGAAATCGCAGGTAAGAATAGATCGGTATCGAACACCGCCTCTTGCATGACAAACTCGACCCAGTAAATCACTAAGTGATACATACAAATGAGCAGCATGATCACCAACGACTGTTGCCATTTAGGGAAATTTCGCAATCGCTGGCAATGCAAGATGGCGACATAAATCACCAAAGACATAGCTAAAGAGCGCACGCCTAAGGTAGCGCCCAATAAAATATCCAACACTAGGCCTAACATCCAAGCGGTTAAGATGTTGTATCTATGGGGTAATGCGATAGACCAGTAGAGCACAATCATCAACAACCAGTCTGGACGCCAAGTATCGACCGCACTCGGTAAAGGCATGATCTGGCTGATCACGCCGATAAATAATGTCACCCAAACAATAAAGCGCCCATTGGCAGCTTGAAAGCTCATCGATGCACCTCAGTCGCTGGAGAAGTGGTTTCCGTTGCCGGTTTGGCCACAGTGGCTGCGGGTGTCGTCACAGGCTTAGTCGTCTCTGCAGATGTGCCTTCAGCAGGGCTTGCGCTGCCGATTTTTGATGCCTCTTCGCTAAGCGATTGATCCGCAGCAGGAGCTGTGGGCTGATTTGGCAAGGTCACACCTGAATCGGGAGACGGCCAAATCAACAACACATAACGAATACGATCTAACGCTGCGAGTGGTTGAGCAGTAACTCGAGCATAGCTTTGGCCGTCTTCAGTCAAGACTTCCAATACCCGTGCGACGGGATAACCTTCGGGGAAGCGATTGCCTAAGCCTGAAGTCACCAATAAATCGCCGACACGAATGTCGGTACTCTTGGCCACATGGCGCAGTTCTATCTCATCAAGCTCACCCGTACCATTGGCGACCAGGCGCACATCATTACGGGTAATACGCACAGGTAAACCGTGTGATACGTCGGAGAGCAATAGCACCCTACTGGTCATTTCACTGACCTGCACCACTTGGCCGACAACACCTTGCGCATCCACCACTGGCTGACCGACAAATACACCGCTACGAGAACCGTGATTCAACACCACGTAGTGATGGAAAGGATCACTGGCGACCTCTAGCACTTCGGCCACCATCTTGCGCGAATCCAGATAGGCGGGTGAGCCTAACAATGCCCGCAAACGCTCATTTTCTTGGCGTAAATGTTCGAAACGCTGTAAGCGTTCACTCATTAGCAGTTGTTGTCTGAGCAGTTCTTTATTCTGCAGTGCCAACATATTACGGGTGGCAAAACTTTCAGATGACCAGTCAAGCGCTGCGCCTGGCATACTGGCTAAATACTGTAATGGACTAAAGACAGATGAGAGGTTTTGCCGAACAGGATCGAGGCGATGATTAGCCACGAGCAAAGCCACCGACAAAATAATTGCCAGTGTCAGACGGAATTGGTTTGAAATACCACGAACAAAAATTGGCTTCATAGGAAAGCTAAGGCGGTGATTAACCGCCCTATACCGAAGTTAAATTAGGTTTCTTCGGAGAACAGATCGCCGCCGTGCATATCAATCATTTCGAGGGCTTTACCACCGCCGCGTGCTACGCAGGTCAATGGATCGTCCGCCACCATGACCGGAATTCCGGTTTCTTGCATTAATAAACGGTCTAAATCACGCAATAACGCACCACCGCCGGTTAACACCATACCGCGCTCAGAAATATCTGAAGCTAACTCTGGTGGAGATTGCTCTAACGCCACCATCACAGCACTTACGATACCAGATAATGGCTCTTGTAAGGCTTCTAAAATTTCGTTGCTATTCAGTGTAAAGCTACGAGGTACACCTTCCGCCAAGTTACGGCCGCGGACTTCGATTTCTAGCACTTCATCGCCAGGATAAGCGGTACCGATAGTGTGCTTGATACGCTCGGCCGTGGCTTCACCAATCAAACTACCGTAGTTACGGCGAACATAATTGATAATGGCATCATCAAACTTATCACCACCGATACGTACCGAAGACGAATACACTACACCATTAAGTGAAATAATCGCGACTTCAGTGGTACCACCACCGATGTCCACCACCATAGAACCTGTCGCTTCAGATACAGGTAAACCCGCACCAATAGCTGCAGCCATAGGTTCTTCAATTAAATACACTTCGCGAGCACCAGCACCCATGGCTGATTCACGGATCGCACGGCGTTCAACTTGAGTAGCACCTACCGGCACACACACTAGAACCCGTGGACTTGGACGAAAAAAACTATTGTTGTGCACTTGTTTGATAAAGTGCTGCAGCATTTTCTCAGTCACATAAAAGTCTGCAATTACACCGTCCTTCATTGGGCGGATAGCTTGGATATTGCCAGGCGTTCTACCTAGCATTTGTTTAGCTTCTGTGCCGACCGCGGCAACAGATTTCTGACCGGAGCCACTACGCTCACCACGTATAGCAACAACAGAAGGCTCATTGAGGACTATGCCTTCGCCACGAACATAAATTAATGTGTTAGCTGTACCCAAATCGATCGATAGATCATTAGAAAAAATGCCGCGTAGCTTCTTAAACATGTAACTAGCCTGTATTCTGTGGAGTCAGAAGAAAAGAAAAATCAGCTAACTTTATCAATGCCACCCTGATTCCACAAGACCGTTGAGGTTAACAATCGCTAATGGAGTGATTTTTTTTCAAATCGTCCTCTAAAAAACAGTATTTAAGCGGAAAATACTGTTTATTGACGAAATTATCGACAACTTAAAACGAAGAAACATACAAATAAGCAACAAATGTCAAACTCAGAAATTGCATTTAAAATCTGTCACTAGTGTTTTCATCAACCTTCAATAAATGAAACTGATGCGCATTTCATACGAAAGGCTCAGTTTGATTCAATAGCTGAAATCACTCAGATTAGTTTACCTCACGCCAATAGATGATTTTGTCATGGCCACGATAACGGCCAAAATACGCGCTCGCCCGCGGTTCTGTGAGAACGCTTGGTGATACGCCATTCCAATTCCAGTACCATTCTAGCCATGGCGGCACATCCAAGGGCGCCGTCACTTGACCGCGGTATGGCGCACCACTTGAGGTGACAGCTTGCCAGAGCAACTCAAATTGGCCAGCTTGGAATGTTGCAGTCCCGCCAGAACGCACAACACTTTGTCCCGCCACTAAGTCGGGATCAAAATTGTAACCAAGAGTGGAATGATCAACCTGCGAACCCAAAGCATACACTGCCGTTGTGCAGTTATCGTTGGTATTCAGTACCCAACTGCTACCATCCCAATATTCGGCCCGAGTCGGCATACGCAGTATTTCTGTCTCAGGACCATAGGTGTTATCCATCACCACACGGCCGTGACGATATTTCTGTTGGTTAGCGGATAATACAACTGCATCACAATTGCTACCGACACTGCAGTCGCCAAGGGTGGAAGCATTCATATTGGGTGTTGCTACTGAACTCACATTACCGTCATTATCAAATACTTTAATCCCCAACAGCATCTGTTCATAGGGACCATCAACTTCACCACCGACTAAAGCAGGGAGGCGCGAGAAATGAGGTTGATAATCTATGTTAGCCTCACCTATCGCCCAAGAACTCGATTGCAAAGCTACAACCACGTCATTTAAACGAGCCTGCATATCATTGCTATCGTCATTATTTTCCCCCACCAGCAATCCTGATGCCTTAGCAAAACTGCCACGATAATTTTTGGTCACAACGCCAGCGATATTTAGCGCTTTAAGATTAAATGCCACATCAAAGGGTTGGTCCATATAGCTAAAGGCACTGCTACACGCAGGCACCACACTCGATGTGGTCACTTCAAAGCGGTCGGGGACAAATCGGCCGATGTTGGCACTTTTTGCCTGTGGTATTGAGTAAAAACTCGATCCCAAGTAACTCGCTGGCGGCGCAGCACTAAATGTAAACACCCCGACTTCACTGATGCTTTGGACAATTGTATTAAGATTATTTGTCGCAGCCACTTGATCGTAACTGGCAATACCTACTCCCCCCTGAACACCAGAGCTTGGCGCCACCAATTGACTCGACAATACAATACCGGATTGAACGTAATTAGGCGTACTTGGGTTATCGCAATAATTACTGTCGTTATCTGCAACCCAGGCTTTAGCAGCAATCTGCAAATTAAAACTCTCACCGGCTTTTTTATACACAGCGCAGCTAACGTCTCCCGCAGGGCACAAAGCACCGCTGTCTTTGGGCGTAACACACAGACCAACTGGAAAACTGACGAAGGGATCGCTACCTATCATCACCAGCCCTTCATCGGGAGTGCCTGCAACACCAGTATATTTGGCGTTTAGCCCAACTTTACCAGCGTCGCTATAATTAACCGCTATTGTTGCTTTACCGCTGGCATCAAAGGATAAATTCAGGGGAGAAGGTGACGAACTCGAACCGCTGATAGGCGTTGAGTTAACGCTAACGGCTGTTGGGGTAAACATAGATGCAGCGACAGGCGAAATATATTGACTCCATAAATCGACCCTTTTTGTTTGACCAGCAAACGTCGGCACGCACTCTAGGTTGTCGTTTGACTTCCTGACCGCAGAAATAGTCGCATTTTGGGCTTTATTGGCCAATTTATCTGGCATATCAATTAAAAAGCCGCTATCTGCAAATGACAGCGTACAAGCCGCGGTTGATAACGCGCCAGCGCCACTGCGGCACAAGGTATTACTACCAGGGACGGTGGCAGGATTTGAACTCGATACTCCGATTGTTACTGGGGTGGTGACATTATGACGTAAGTCAACAGAGGCGATTCCGTTGATGAAACCGACATTACTAACACTACTGCCATTTTGGTACCAACCGCCATTAGTTGCAGGACTCAATGACAATTGCGCACTAACTGGGTCAGTAAACGGGGTACAAGGAGTGTTTCCATCAGCACACGCTTTGATCTGCATAGGCTCTGCCTTACAGGTGAGCGGTGATGATGAGTAATCAAATTCAAAATGATGTACTTGTAAGCCAATCGGTTTGGATTTTATTGCACAAACTTTAAAATTATCGATTTCGTGGTTGTTATTGGCGCCACCAGTAGAACCCGTAAATGACAGATAAAAATCGGCAGGAACAGAATCTTGACCTGATATCGCTCTCGCATTAAATCGAGGGACAAGTACCTGATATCCATTACCATCACGCACATCTCTGTCTAGCGATACCCAAGCTTGACCTGTGATAGTCGAATCAACTTTAATCCGATATTTATGATTGGGTGCTGCGGTTGACGTACTACGAACATCAATTCTAGGATTCAAATTCGCCGCGGTACCAGCCAAATACTGATAATTTGCCGCCACAGAACCGCGTAATGTTACCGATTGAGATCTAAATCCAGGGCCACCGATCTTCCCCTCATTCGGATTGGAAAAATTACCATACTCATCCAAACCGACACCAATCCAACCTCCCGCAAAGCCCGGCGTACCATCATCACGTTGTGCATAACCGAGCGAACCGCCAAAGCTGCCAGGTTGCGGTGTAACAGAAGCATCCGATAAAATAACCGCTACACCATCACCACCCGTTCCAGATGACGGTGACCAAGCATAATAATCAAACTCTATCGTGACGAGATTACCTTCAGCAGGAAATAACCGCTGGTAAGTACTTGCAGTGGCCTGATTACCCAATGCTGGCGTTATTCTTAGTCGCCCCCCGTTGATAGCCGGCGGAGTAGAAGAACCCAGCACTTTCGTTGCCCAATCATTGCCTAAGCTGCTGCGGGAAAACTCATCAGTAAAACACTCTTCAACTGGCGCGACTTTCTCAAGCGCTATAAAATCATAATTTTCAGCAAGATGACTACGTTCATTGTCGCCATAGGTATCTTCATCGTTTACCATACTGACTTGAGTTGCACTCAGATTACAGCGTCTTAACCAGCCACCATCACCACCTAGGCGAGAAGACTTTCCAGCCACTAATGTTGGAGGATTGCTAAAGCCAGTTAAGCTGGTATTAAAGGTACATTGAGTTACTAAGTCACGAGCTGAATTTCCCGAGCCATGAGTCAAGGCGTTGGCAAACTGATAGTTAATCGGCTCGCCATTCAGAGTTATCGTGCCTACACCAGGCTCAATGGCTAGATAAGCAATGGTTTCATTGGCTAATGTATTGAAATTACTAGGCTGACAGCGCCGGCTTGTGCCTTTTCCAGTGTAGACTTCTGACGTATCCATATTAAGCGAAATACCGTTAACGCTTGGCTGCGACACGCTAGTCAACCAACAATTATTATTGCGGGTTTGTAATTGGTTTAACCGTACGCTCAAACCTGAGTCGAGCGTTTGATTGACCCAGGCTGACGATGGCATGTTCAAAGCACTGTTAGTCACCACAGTACCCGCCGTCAACCGCTTACCATCGGATAGAGCATAACTGCCTGGCGTCACAGCTATCCAGTGTACTTCGGGCATAGTGATCGCCGCAGTGCTACTTGGAGGTTGCCGCTGAGTCCAGCTAAAACCAGTCGCTGATACGCTACTGATAAACGCCGACGAGGGACCATAGCCACTTGGGTTTGACGACAAAATCGTCGGCATTAAAAATACTAATGGAGTAACACCAGATGGAAACACATGATCGAAGGTAACCGAGGTTGACGTTGCTTTACCAAATTGGAGATTGAAAGCACTCGCACCACACATACCATTAAAATCAGCATTATTAATAGTATTTTGATCGAATGTCACATTACTATTGCCAGAAATACTCAGAGCACCTCCAGCACCAATCGCACCTGTGATTTCGCTATTACCGCTGATGGTAACGGAGCCCGCAACATAGATAATGGCATTGATTTTGTTTTGACCGGTAATACTCAACGAACCTGCAACATAAATAATTAAATTTTCAGCGGCGCCAGTGAGATTTATATTAACATTCGTCAGATTCAAGCTATTAAAATAGAGACGGGATGTAACGCCAGTTGTCTTGATAACTGTGCCATTCTTGAAATCACCAAAATTATAATCATAATCCCCCGGAGTAAACACATTTCCACCAGAGCGATCGCAAGTACCAGAGTCACAAGATAAGTTACTTAGTGGTGGCACCAAAATACCAGGAGGGGGTTCCAGCCCAAATGGCGCATGATTCCCAGAGGGAGGAGATGTAAAAATACTGTCACACTGAGGTACCGCTGCCACCTGCCAACAGAATACGCATAAAATGGCAAACAACGTGAAACGTAGATTATTAACCACGGGCTTCTACCTCAACTTGTCGGCTTGCACGGGTCTCGCCGCTTTCACATACCGCTTTACTGTTGATCCTATATTGAATAACTGTGTCTACTGTATATTCTTTACAACTTAGCTCAACATTACAGGCATGAAAACCAGTTACATCGGGCGGTGTCCAAACATCTGATGCTAAACACGTTACGGCGTTACCATTCAATGGAAACAACTTAGCCAACGCGGCATCGGCGCCACTATTCGCAGCAGCAAAAGCACGCGTGCCCCACACCTCTTGGGTTAATCCAGTATCCCCATCCTGCACAATATTGATCAGGGCTGACGCCAGTAGAAACATCACAGTGATCACAAACACGCCAATAATCAATGCACTGCCGCGTTGACGCGCAGGTAAAGCGGTTCGTTGCGACCTTGCTAGTGATGTTCTGGGTAAGATCCGCATGACCGAGTGATGACCTGTCGATTGACGATATAAATTAAGGGACATTGATCACCTGCACTTGATGTCGATATTGGAACGTCTCACCATTAACATTAAACCGCGGTTGTAAATGCACCATGGCATTATTCACTAGGCTAGATGGCGTTAAAATAAACGGCAAATCTGCACCATTATTTAAAGCATTTGCCACACTTTGTGCCATTAGCACGCCCGTGCCCATAGTGGCAGGCATAGCGGCAGGATTTGGCTGAACGGCATTAAAGCTATAACCAGCATAACGCAATAATTGTAATTCATTGCCGCTTGGCCCCTTTTCAAAACAATAGCTCACAGGGCTTGAAGCAAAATAGATCCTTTGTCGTGGTGATGCTTCGGCAAAACGTGTTGGCGCAGTAAAAGTCAGCGTCACTTGATGCTCCAAAGGGGAAGGCGCAGTAGCAATCGTTTTAACCTGTGCCCGTTTTTGTCTGGCGCTGTTATAGACATCGGCATCAATCAAGGGATAGATCCAAGCGAATTGATTCACACGAATCGCACTCGCGGTATTATCTAGAATAACTATCCCTGCGCTCGCGGCAGCAGTAGGCACAATTGGCATGGTTAGATAAGTCGTGCTGGCTTCGATAGGCACAAACTCAACACATTGATAGGTCAGCGAATCGGTATTAACTCGCAAGCTATTAGGTAAGGCACTGCGCAACTCACGGGTCACTCGCTCAACAGCAAAACGGCTCTGACTTAGCACTTGATCGACTGAACTCGACTCCACAAAAATCCGCGTACCAAAAATAATAAAGCTACTCACCCCGACCACAAGAATCCCCAGAATCAAGATCACTGTGACCATCTCGACTAAGGTAAATCCCCGTGTGGATGCTTGCATACGCTGTGCAGTTGAAGAGCCCATTAGTAATTGCTCCTCACCAGATTGTAAGTGATCACTTCGTTGTCCGGCGTAGTCACATTAATGGTGACTAGCTTAGTATTGGGCGCAGGCCCATAGGCGACAGTGACGTTTAAACGATAGTTAGGATAAGCATCTAAATAGGTTTGGCTCGAATTGAGCATAGTGGCGTTTTGACTTAAACCGTGATAATCGTCCACATCGTTAAAATCGTTACGGCCCTCGCCTTCATTAGGCCATTTCCACTCTGATGGCCCTAAACTGGTCACATTTGAGCAAGGTAATCCTAACGGACTACCACAGGCAGGCACACCGCCATTGGCATTAGTGTTTTGATCGTAACGCTTGCCCCAGATCTCATTCATCACCGAATGAGCAAGCTCGGCACTCTTCACTCTATGCAAAGTCTTAGCCGCACGATCCGCCTGTGGAAATAACATGCTGGTTAGCATCACTATCGCAATGGCAATCACCAGCATCCCAATCACTAATTCGATAAGGGTAAAACCCTGCTGTGGTTTGGCTTTTTTGGATGCTTTTATTGATTTTTTTATTAAAAACAGTAGAGGATTAATTCGCATAAATATAACCCTCGCTGGAGACGTTAATCATCACAGTGTCATTAGCAATCACATTAATGCATGACCCATTACAAGCCAACGAAGTGCTACCATCGATATCGAAATCAAGGCTGAAGTTGCTGCTGTTAGTGCTCACTAGCACTAATTGAGCACCGCCTTGAAAAGCTTCGGTATAAAGCGGGTTTGGTGATAATGCGGTACCAGAACAAACGGCCCCATTTCGGGTAGAGAATTGACTCACTTGATAGCCAGTGCCAGAGACGGTTACACGAAAACACCTGTCGGTATTATTGAGCGCTTTTTGCTGTACTTGACGCAGCTCGCTAATGAACTCGTTACGTAAACTATAGGCACTGTAGGAAGACTGAGTAAACAGGCGTGGCAGTACCACCACAGCAAGAATTGAAATCAAGATGATGGTGGTTACTAATTCTACTAAAGTAAATCCGGCCTGTTTTGACATAGAGAATTTAAGCATCACTCGCTTTGGTTGCTGATGGTGAGGTTCTAGAATCTAGCTTCTAGCTTCTAGCTTCTAGCTTCAGTTTCTGCCAACTATCTGATTAACGCAAATAAATGTCGGTAAATTCTTGGCGGACTCATTTATTTAACAGCATGCAAGAACCGCATTTTACCTAAAAAAAAGGCCTGCTAGGCAGGCCTTTTCCGTAATTCAAATTAACAACCATTATCTGTAACAGTAATCGTTGGCAATGCACCTGCACTTGCTGCTTGTTTATAAACAATCTTACAGCTTGCTTCAGAACCAGTTGTAGTTACATCAGCAGGAGCGCCACGTTGCCAAATAGTCGCAGAACCAGTAGTAGTATCATCAATGATCCAATCAGCAGCATCTTCACCAGAAGGTACTGCTGATGATGGGGAAGTTCCAGTATTAAACTTAACATCCATACCCTTTTCTAAAGCAGCCTTAGTTGCAGCCATATAACCATATACTACCGGAACATCGTCAGTAGCTGTCGCAGGAGTCCCTGCAACTGTATTACCGAGCACATCAACACTACCTGTATCTGCACCTTCAATACCGAGTAATGCCGCTTTTGAATAAACTAAGCTATTGGCACCTTGAATAGCCCCTTTCATTCCTTGAATTGTAGAAGCACGCGCATCACCTTGCAGGTTAATAAACTTAGGTGCCGCTGTGACAGCAAGAATACCTAAGATAATGATCACTACGACTAATTCAATTAAGGTAAAACCTTGTTGTCTTTTCATATCAAACTACCTTTCTTTATCAGTGAGTACTCGTGTGAGTACTAATTAAGTTAAGTCACTTTTAGACTCTATTACTTTTAAACTAAGCTACTTAAAACATGAACAAAATGAAACTATTAATTACTGCTTATGGTACAAATGGCGTCTGGGTGAAGCTTAACACTCTGCCTGTACCTGGGTTATACACGATCCCTTTCGCACCAGCTGTTGTTAAATCCGGTGCTGGCGTGGCAACACCATTCGTTTGATTTAGCACCAGTGAAGCGACTTGGTGATAAACACATAAATCTAAACCTGCGACGACTGCACCAGTAATTGAGTTAGCACTACCACCTGCGCCATCAATCACACGCACAGTATAACGTTGATTACGTGCATCTTGGTTAAATAATACGTTACGTGGAGCACTCTGCAGCACAGTATTAAATACTTGTTGGCAACTCGCATCCCTCATGTCCGTCGCATCCGTCTCAGTCGTCACGGAAGTCCCTGTAGGATAACCAAAACGTGGATCGAGCGAAACTAACGTACCATCCAAGATCACGCTGCTATTTTGGCGCCCATCGACTTCCCACTGCGAACGCACAAAACTAACGGCAGTCGATAAACCACCGGCCACGCCGTCAACACTGGCGTCTTCAGCATCATCGGTGACATTTAAGAATCGTGGGATCGCGGTTGCGGCGAGTAGCCCTAAAATCACAATCACAATCACTAGCTCTATTAATGAGAAACCTGTTTGCTTAGTTTTCATATATATGCCCCCAGACCTCAGAAATTTTATTCTAACAGCTAAATCAATTTTAAAAAGCCATTGAGTTAACAATATTTTACGGTGCAGTCAAAAAAATGACCCTGCCAGAGTTCAGTTGATAGCCTAAACTATCGCCATTGTGCGACCGATAGTGACAGCTGTTATCCTTAACTAAATAATCAGCAACCAGCCCTGCGTTATCCACTTCGGCACCCATAAGTTGCTGCCACAAATCTTGGCAACCTTGGGCATTTAACTGTTTAGGTTGTGGCCATCCTAAACTATTGATATCGACGACACTAAACTCAGTGTCTTTGGATATGTTGTCAAACGCCTCCCAATTCAACTGCATCTGCGGCGGCTTGCCCAAAGATAGCCATTGGGAGCGCACCATCACCAGCACATTTAAAAAACGCGCATGATCGACTTCTAATCCACGGGCAGCGATTTGCGGTAGGGTAAAAAAGTACTTAGCACCAATCACCGCCATGATAACCAACACTAACCCTATGGTTATCATACGCCCATAGAGGCGTAATAGATCGCTTTCTGCCTTTTGCTGAGTCTGCATTTAACCTCAGCCCCACACATAAGAGAGGAGATAAACATTTTCCATATCGATTATTTACCGCCCTTGACCACATTGAGCATATCCCACATGGGCAGGTATATCCCTAAGGCCAACACGAGAACAATCACGGCCACAAAACCGATCAAAATAGGCTCCAATTTAGCGGTGAGGTTCTTTAAATCATAGTCTACTTCGCCCTCGTAGAAGTCTGCCGCATCATTGAGTAATTGATCGATTTGCCCTGTTTCTTCACCCACGGCCACCATTTGCAGCACTAATGGCGTAAATAACTTGCTCTGATTCGATACCCTTAACATAGAGTCACCAGACTCAATCCCACGGCGCATACCGACTATTTTGTCGTGCATGTAGGCATTATCTACCGCATCAGCCACTAAACTTAGGGCCTGCGTCATCGGCACGCCAGCGCTGAGCATCATAGAGAAACTGCGACAATAACGAGCTAACGTCGAGCGCTCGATAATCGATCCCACGGCAGGAATGTGCAGTTTCCACTTATCCCACTGCTTCTCGCCTTTTTCCGTATGGTGCCAGTAACGAATGCCGATAATAGTGCCGATCAACACCACCAACATCAGCGCCCAATAATTCACAAACAGATTCGATGTACCTATCAGCACTTTTGTCGCCCACGGTAAGTCGGCGCCAAAGCGGGAAAACATCTCGGCAAACTTAGGGATCACCATGATATTGAGGATCACCATAGCGAGCGCAATCGCAATCAAGACAAACATGGGATAACGCATGGCCGATTTAATTCGCCGCCGTGTTTCCTGCTCACGCTCGATATAGCCAGAAAGCTGAATAAAGGCATCTTCTAACTTACCTGTGTTTTCGCCCACGTGCACCATAGAAACAAACAAGGAATCAAATACATCGGGATGTTGATTCATGGATGATGATAAGGGTCGGCCTGCGGTGAGCTGCTCAGAAATATCATTGAGCGCATCTTTCATCCGCTGGGAATGCGCCGTTTCAGACAAGCCCGCAATCGCCCGCAAAATCGGGATGCCAGAACGGGTCAAGGAGTACATTTGCCGAGTAAAAATCTGTAATTCTTCTAACGCGACTTTTCCACCAAATAACTTAGTCAGTG
This sequence comes from Shewanella hafniensis, assembly GCF_019655335.1. Classification (GTDB taxonomy): domain Bacteria; phylum Pseudomonadota; class Gammaproteobacteria; order Enterobacterales; family Shewanellaceae; genus Shewanella; species Shewanella hafniensis. The sequence continues at coordinate 50,791 of NZ_BPFD01000012.1, read as the reverse complement.
AGAATGACTTAACCACTTTGGCGACTTTGACCTCAAGGGGGATAATCCCCCGCGCCAATAGCATGTCAGCAGCGGCACTTTCCGATGCAGCATCCAATTGCCCCGTAACGGATTGACCTTGACCACTGCGTCCACGGTATTGATAAATCGGCATAATTACGCCTCAACGCCTTGTTGGCTAATAATATCCTTCGACAAAGGTATTTGTGATTCACTCACATCCTCTACCAGCTTAGCCACCTCTTCAATGGTCGTCATGCCTTCGCTCAAATATTGCAACGCTGACTCGGCGAGTGGGGTGAAGTTAGGGCTCTGCAACGCGGCTCTGGCAAAATCCTGCGGATTACCGGTACGCATCGCATCGATCATCTTCTCATCCAACTCGAGGATTTCAAAAATACCGATCCGCCCACGATAACCGCTGCCGTTACAACTCTGGCAGCCGGTACCAATTCTAAAGTTCGCATGGCTAAAATCTTTATGACTCACACTACTCAGCCAGGCTTTTTCCTGCGGTGTCGGCTGATACTCAACGCCACAGTTATGGCAAACGCGGCGCACTAAACGCTGGGCAATAATCACCCTCAAGGCACTAGCGACCAAATAACTGGCGGCGCCCATATCGAGCAAACGCAGTGCACTGGTAACCGCATCGTTAGTGTGCAAGGTTGATAATACAAAGTGACCCGTTAATGCGCCCCTTAAACCAATCTCAACGGTTTCTTGGTCACGCATTTCCCCGACCATGATAATATCGGGGTCTTGACGCAAGGTGGTGCGCAATACGTTGGAAAAGTCTAAGCCAATCTTATGGTTAACTTGAACTTGGTTGATCCGCGGCAATTGATATTCAACCGGATCTTCCACCGTAATGATCTTACGGTCGGCGGTATTGAGCTCGCTCAAAATACCGTACAAGGTGGTGGTTTTACCGCTACCCGTGGGACCTGTGACCAGTAGCATGCCGTGAGGGCGTTTAATCTGTTTACGAATACGCGCCAAAATAGCGGGTGGCATACCGGTTTCGTTTAGAGTCAATAAACCCGCCGATTGATCGAGTAACCGCATTACTACAGATTCGCCATGGTAAATCGGCATGGTCGACATACGCACATCGATATGATGACCTTTGATCTCCATGTGGAAACGACCGTCCTGCGGCAAACGTTTTTCAGAAATATCGAGTCCAGCCATTAACTTAAGTCGCAATACTAAAGCCGCGGCAATATTAACTTCATTCAGAATCGTTTCGTGTAGCTGGCCATCGATACGCTGGCGAATACGCAAGGCTTTATCACCGGGTTCGATATGAATATCCGAGGCGCGCATTTGCACCGCATCTTCAAAAATCGACTGCAGCAACTTAACCACTGTGGTTTCATTGTCACTGTCGCCCGACGTGAGGCTGGCTAAATCGAACATCTCATCGGCGGCGTATTCTTCTTCGAGCTTACCGGCGATCTGAGCAATTTGGTCTGTACGGCGATATAAATTATCAAACGCTTGCAGCAGTTGCTGCTCGGGCGCTACCGCTAACTTCAAACGCTTAGGTGCGATAAGCATTTCGAGATGATCAAGCGCCTGCAAATCTGCTGGGTCGCTCATTGCTACCAGTACGCTATCGCCCCTGTCTTCAACTGCTAAAGCACGGAAACGTCGGGCTTGCACCTCAGGAATAAGATGCACCACTTCCGCTGGGATTGGCATTTTACTGATATCCAGCAAAGGTACATTCAATTGTTGCGACAAGAACTGCAGTAACTGATGTTCTGTAATCGATTGCAGATCAATGAGGGTACGGCCCAGTTTTTTGCCCGTATTACGCTGCTCGCCTAACGCCTGTTGTAGCTGGGCTTCGGTAATAATGGCTTCTTGAACTAACAGATCGCCTAAACGCATTTTTAATCTGGGTTTCATTGGCTATCTCCTAGCTGAGTCAAGCGTTGTTCGATAAAGGCACTCGCCTGCGCCGATAAGCCTCTGTGGCCTAATGCAGTCCGATAGGCTTGGCGTGCTTGGGGGAATTGCTGCTGCGAATCAAGCGCATAGGCCAACCCCATCCACCATTTAGCCTGTTGAGGTTCTTGTTGTAATAATTGTCTATAGGCTTGTTCTGACAATGAAAACTGCCCTAGCTTTTGCGCCAAATCCGATTGTGCCATCCACTTTTGCCTCGCCAGCGGATGCGTGTCAGGTATATTGGCTAAGGTCACTAATGCGAGATCAGCCTGACCAGAGGCTTGCTGAACCCGAGCAAGCAATAAAGCAAAGTCTAATTGCTGCGGGAATAACAGCATGCCTTGCTGTAACACTTCACTGGCTTTGGCTAATTGACCTTGCCCATAATGCAGCGCAGCTAATTGCTTGCGCGCTTCGTGCATACTGGGGTCGAGCACTAATGTTTGATCATAATAACTAATGGCTTCTTTGAGCTTGCCATCCCTTTCAGCCTCACTCGCAAGTGTAAACCGCTTCTTTGCTAGCTGCTTTGGGGTTAACTTCACCTCAGTAATCGCCATTTGCCCTTGTGCTTTGGGCGCAAGTCGATTAGCGCCAGCAGTGACCTCGGCGCTTCGCACACTCGATGTCGCACTATCTGGCTGTGAATGGCTTGGCTGCGAATGGTTTGGCTCGCTTACCGTGTCAACTTGGTTGTTTTCAAGTGCAAGGCTCACATCTGTTTTCGACTGCGCTTGTCGCTCAGGTTCTATATTCCTTTCAAATTCAGGTGACTGACTCGATGCGATTTCGGCGGCACTTGGTTCAAACTCTTCACTATTGGCTGTCATTGTTGTCGCAATCTTCTGCGTAGTCGCAAGCTTCAGCGGTTCTGCAGCGGCATCAAGGTTAGATGAAGCTTCGCTTGAGGCAATGCTCTCCGTTCGCACAGGCTCAGTTTGAGCGGTTAAAGTATTTTGTTCCTGAACTTGAGCCGAAATAGTCGCTTCTGCAGGCTTTGCCATGAAAAATTGCCAGCCATAAACCGCGCCGCCACCGAGTAGCAGTGACACTCCACAGAGCAGCAGCCAGTTAAACGGAGCGCGCCTGTGAGCTAAATACTGCACCTGCGGTTGAGTGACGTTACTGAGTTCGTGCCCCTGCTGACGTTTATCAAGATCCTGCAGCATCTTATTGATCACGCTCATACAACACTCCTCAAAACGTGTTGTAATCCCAAACCAAAAGCCACAGTTATCAGAGTGAAAAAAGGCAGCCATTTCCACGATAATAATCGGCGAACACTTGCATCTTCGGTATCTTGAATCGCCGCTTTAACGTGGGAGGTTTGCACACGCGTAGCGCCCTCGCCGAAACTCAGTAACAAGGCTTTATGGGCAAGAATATTGATCAATCTGGGGATCCCTCGGGACGCATAGGCAATCTGACGTGTTTCCCGTGATGTAAAGAGTGGTTCGCCCGCACGCCCTGCTATGGCTAATCGGTGGCGAATATAAGCGTCGGTTTCATCCCATGTTAGTGGACGAAGATTGTAGCTAAAAGTAATGCGTTGTCTTAATTGCCTAAATTCTTGGCGTTTAAGCCTGTCATCTAACTCAGGTTGCCCAAATAACACTACCTGTAATAATTTGCGTGTCTCGGTTTCCAGATTAGTGAATAACCGCAGCGCCTCTAAACTGTCGTCCGGCAATGCCTGTGCTTCATCGAGCACTAATACGATAGCGTGACCGTGGGCGCTCAAAGCTAAAAGCTGCTGCTGGATAAGTCCAGTGAGTTGCTGCTGATCGATATTACTGGCGTATTTAAGGCCTAACTCACTCGCTACCGCCCAACGTAACTCTGCAGGCGTAAGATAAGGGTTAGGCAGATAGGCACAGTGGAACTTAGTCGGCAATTCATTGATAAGCTTACGGCAAATCAACGTCTTACCTGTTCCCACCTCCCCTGTCACCTTGATAAAACCTTCACCCGTTTGCAGCGCGGTTTGCAACACTTGCAAGGCTTCCACGTGTGGCGACAGGCCGAAAAAAAATCCGGTATTGGGTGTCAATGAAAATGGCGTTTGGCTTAGGCCAAAATGCTTCTGATACATAGAAGCTTACTTTGTCTCCGGATACCAACGATCTAATAAGGTCTTAGAACGTTGTAGCTCAGTTTGCCAAGTATCGACGCCAACTACCGTAGGTTTTAACAGGATAATTAGCTCGGTTTTCTTATTCTGCTTGCTGCGGTTTTTAAACAATTCACCGAGGAAAGGAATATCACCTAACAAAGGTACTTGTGACACCACTTCAATATTTTCACTCTTCATCAAGCCACCGATGATCACCACATCACCAGAGGCGGCGCGGATAACAGTATCAGACTCACGAATTTCACTCTGCGCTAAAGGTAGCTCCAACGAAGCGTCACTCACTTTAATGTCTTTAGTCTGCTCTTTCACATCGATAACGGATGGATGCACGTGTAATAATACATTGCCGTCATTATCGATTTGCGGTGTCACATCTAAAGCTATGCCCGAGAAAAATGGTGTTAATTCAACTTGTGGTGTGGTCACTGGCGTTGTGCCCGCAACGGTAGTCGATGACACGTCGGTGACAAAGTACTCATCGGTACCCACTTTAATCACAGCTTTTTGGTTATTCGATGCAGTCACCCTTGGGCTAGACAATACATCCACATCGCCTTGGGTATCTAATAGATTGATCATAGTTGTAAAGTCGGAGCCTTTAATGCTCAACGAGGTCACACCACCAATCGCAGAGGTGATTTTATCGTTTAAACCAGGGCCTTTCGAAGTCCCAAAATTCACATTCGTATTGCCAACATGACCCAGCACATTGTCCCATTGGATACCCTGCTGATAGCCATCGGATAATGTGACTTCGAGGATCTTAGCCTCCAAGATCACTTGTCGCTGTAGGTGACTCTCGGCGGAATTCAAGAAAGTACGCACTTGGCGTAATTCACTTGGGAAAGCACGAATAGTGACTAACCCCGCCTGCGGCGTGACCACCACTTGCCGCCCATTACCAGTGTCACCAATAATCGCCGTCAGCGTTTCTTTCAGCTCGCCCCAAAAATCAGTCTTAGTGCGCGAGCGAATAAATGTTCCGTTACTGCTATCGCTGCTGCCATTACTGCTAGAGTTGTTGCCGTTACTGCTGTTGGAATTATTATTACTCGAACCATTGTTATTTGAGTTGTTATTGTTCGAATTACTATTGGAATTATTGTTATCGGAAATGCGTCCAGAACTCACTGAGGTCACAGATAAGCCGTCACGTTCCATATAGAGATAATTCAGCGGAAACGTCTCGGTACGCATTCCAGCGGGGAACACTCTTAGAATGCGCCCTTCGCGGCTCACTTCGTAACCGTAGATATCTTCAACCACTTGAATCGCTTCGCTTAAGGTTACACCTTTAAGGGATAGCGAAATCGTACCTTGCACATCAGGATGTACGGCAACACTCAGCGGCGTACCTTGGACTAAACTTGGAAAAAATACTTTAGCATCAACATCATGGGCAGAGACATCGAAACGGCGCTCAGTTTCCAGCGCAGGAATCAAACCTGATAGCAATGCGCCTGAATTCAATTCCCGCTGAACCGCATCCGGCATAGTCGCAGGTGGTGGCGTGGTTGATGCCGTCGCCGTCGCCATTGAGGCCGCTAATTCCGCCTTACTCGCCTCCGGCTGTGGCCTGTTTGTGGTCTGACACGCCACAAGGCAAAGTGAGAGCAGAGGTGTAAAGTATTTAATCGCTTTCATCTGAGGTGTATTCCCTATCTCTCTGTTATTGCTTGAAACAATGTCAATTTCCGTCCATCGGACAGCGACACATAAGTGGGGGTAATCTTGACGATACTCAGCCCCTGAATGCTGTCGCCAACAGACAATATCTTGTTATTTATCACAGCATAAGCCGTGTTGCCTGAACTCACTATGCTGTTAAGTACCATTGCCTGATCCTGCGATTGACTCGCATGACCGACCACAGCAAAACCTTTTCCGGGCAAGGTAGGGTCGCGCAGTGATTCAGCAGACGCTATAGGGCTGCTGACCAATAACAACACACTAATAATATAAGACTTATTTAGAGACACTGATAAAGTCCTTATTAATACTCAAGGTATAAAGTTCAATCTCTACTGTCGCTTTTGGATATTCCGCGACTTTATAGTCGAGACGCTTCCAATAAAGTTTATCTGGCATGGCCTCAACGGCTTCCACAAAGCGCAGCACTGAGAAGTAATCGCCCTCTAAACTTATACGAATACCATGGCTATACAGATTGAGTTTCTTCTCTTCACCCACAGCCAACAGAGGAATGGGTGCAATCGACATAAACTTAATTAATTTAATCCCTTGGACTTGTCCCAGTAAATTTCCCAGTAGCTCTGGCATATAGTCTGCAGGCACCATGTCCACCATCTGCTCATTGAGCTGGGCATCTAAGGCTTGATTCTGTTGCTCTAATAAGACTAAACGCTGTTGGTAATCTTGATTGGGATCTAACGCTAAACGTTGCTGATACAAGTCAACCTGCTGGGCCGAAATCGCGTTTTCTTGCTCTAAGGCTTTTAGCTGTTGTGACAACGCCACATGGGTTTTCCACAGGGACTCTAAGGGTAAATAACTCAGCATACCGACCACGGCCAGAATGGCGACTGAGATCAGCACTCGCTCGCGGCGACTTAACGCATCAAACTGTTGCCCTAGTTGGGCTAACTTTTGCTTCATTGCGCGGTCTCCTCCTTGTTATTGCTCTTCAAGGTAAAGGCCAAAGGTTTATCTTCACCGCGATCCATACTCATCGACGAGAAAGCTTGCCCCTTTAAAGTCTGCGTAGTTTTAAGTTTGCCAATCCACTGCGGAATGCTTTGAGGATGGTCGGCAAAACCTTCGAACATAAAATCTTGCTCATTAATGACGATATGACTAAGCCACACGCTCGCATCCGACACGACCGCTAAATCTTTAAGTACAGGCGCAAACCCTCGGCTGGTTAAAGAGGCCCTAAGACTCAATTCACCCATGAGTAACTGCTTCAGCTCTAACTGTTGTGCCGCTAAATCGACTCGCGCAACGAGTTCGGCATCGGGTTTACGCGCTGCAATTTGTGCTTCTAATGCCTGTTTTTGGGTATCGAATTGCAGCTTTTGCTGGGCAGCCAATTGCTGGGCCTGTTGCAACTCACTGACTTGCCAGTAGCTATAACCGCCTAATGCCGCAAATAGGACCAAAAATCCTGCTGCATAAGCCCCCAAACGGGCAAAGGTTAATCTTTGCTTTGGCGGAAGTAAGGAAGGAGTGTAGAGATTGACTCGGTATTTAATCACTCAGCACCTCTGGAAAATTCGGCAAAGGCTAATCCCGCTATTCGCGCGCCAACACAGCTTTTATCGATAACATTCACAGCTTGATTAAAGTTCGCCGACACTAGCTTAGCTAAAGTATCCACGGCGCCATCGGCGAGAAGTTCAATAGAAGATACCGGAGCTTGCCTTAACTGGCTTTCAAAGTAATCCATAGAGCGCTGAATCTCTAAGCTTAAATTATCTGCCATGCCATAAGTTAACTCATCGGCTTGAGTCTTATCCAACTGGGTAAATCCGCGCACACGCCGCTGCATGTACAGCTGCCCTTGCTTAACCACAGTCAATAACAATTCTTGCCCTGGATGATGGCTAACCACCAGACGAGCTTGGTGGTCATCACCAAATAAGTTGGTCATGGCTAACTCTTCGATACTGATACCAATGAGTTGTAAATCTTGTTCATGAATGGCCTGCACCATACCCACGAGTTTAGCTTTATCGACCACCACCACATTGATTTTATTACTGGGAATAGGTGACTCGAAATAATCCAAATGGATTTGCGGCACAGGTAGCGTCACCATGTCTTTAATTGACCACAGCAAGGCTTGGGATAATTCGACAGTATCGACATTGGGTTTATCAGTCAGCAGTAATTGATAAAGCCCTGAAGCTAAAACCAGTTGTAATTGGGCATTAGGGAAGGATTTAGCGACGGCAACAAACGCCGATGACCAGTGCTCATCTTTAAGCTCGAAGGGTAACCACAGTTCAGTACGATCACTTTGAGCAGGTGCATAAACCCATAATTTATCGGCACAAACATAGATGCCAAGGCTAGTCGGATCCGTTTTTTTCTGCCAAAAGGCGAGTCGACCTATAAGACTTTTTTCCATAAAGATGCCTGTAACCAACTGAATTTAAAAGCGTGAGTAGTCTCTTATGCTTAAACGTCCTGTCACTCCACTCTCCAGTGTTCCTTGCCCTCTGACTTGCTTTATCGCTAATTTAAACAGCAAACGTCATTATTTTGGCACAGGATAGTTTAGCTGCAAATACTCGTATTTTATAGATAAATACGTGAATAATAGGATCTATTTGCCTTATAAGACGACATTAACCCAAATACCACACTTGCCTTACTTGGCCTCTATGGGTTCACTGAAATACATTCCCTGCGCTGCGCCAACACCAAGGATTTGCAGTGTCTGCCATTCTTCGAAGACTTCGACCCCCTCGGCACAGACTTGCACTTCCGTTCGATACAAACCGCCAATCAAGCTACGGATGAATAATTGGTTTTCTGGGCGTAAATGAATATGCCGTACAATCGATCTATGTAGCTTAATTAAATCAAAATGACATTCACGGATATAGTAAGTGCCAACGACCTGCTGACCCACATGATCAACACATAATCTCGCGCCCATTTTACGGATCATATCTAATTTAGGCTGCAACTTTTCTTGATGTTGAATCACGATATCTTCCGACACTTCGAAAATCAGTCGCGTGGTCAGATGGCGATATTCTAACAGCGTCGTTTTTAGCCATTGGGTAAAAGCTCGACTCATTAGCGAATCCAAACTCAGATTAATACTGTATATCTGTGACGCTGGTTTTTTATTTGTTTGAGTATTCGATACGCCGCCCACTAATTCATTCGACAGTAACAACAATACCCGCTCAATAATTTGCCGTTCGACCTGCGGCATTAAACCACATTTATTCGCCATTGGAATAAACAGTGTGGCACGAATTAACGCTCCTTGATTATCCCGCGCCCGAGTAAATATTTCTTTATGATGCTCATTACCATCAGAATCGATTATAGGCTGGCTAAAGGGGAAGAATCGCCTTTGCACTAACGCATTTTCTAAAAAGCTGCGCCAACGTACTGAGCCTTTAGCAAACTCTTCATCAATTGCGCCTTTGTCGTACATAAACCAATTACTATTGCCCTGTAATTGTGCCGCCCTCAAAGCCATATCGGCTTCTTCAATTAACTGCGCCGCATTATCGCCTGCGGTAAAATAAGCGCATCCGAGGTGGAAAAAGTTATCGCTATTGTCGACTTCGGGTAAAGGCTGGCTCAAACATATCTTAAGCAACTTACTGGCGAATTGGTCCGCTTCGATTAACGAGATTTGCGGCACGACTATGGCAAATTGATTGTGAGAACGACGGGCAAAAATACTGTTAGCTTGGGTTTGCAGCAATTGGCTTATCGCGTTGACGGTCGAATTTAATAACTCTTTAGTTACCGCTTCACCTTGGGATTGCTGCAATAAATCCAGATCATCCATCTCTAATAAATAAATCACCCCATGGGCGAGCATCGCCTGATTATGACTAAGGGCGTCGAGACGGTTATTCAAAAAGAGCCGATTACCAATGCGCGTTTCCGCATCGAGAAAGGTATTAGAACGAATGAACTTGTCAAAACGACCGCGCTCTTTTTGTGCGTCTTGTAATTCTTCTAACAACTTAGTCAAAGCGCGGTTAATCAGCCTTGGCTTGCCATTTCCGGGGGTCGCGAGTGCTTGCTCGTGCTTACCTTGCAAAATCAATCGGCTGCGTAAGGCTAATTCTTCAATGCCATCCAACTGTTGGGAAAACCATAAATAGCCAAAACGCACCAAGGCAGCCACAGCTAACACACCGACCAACAGGATGAGGATTTCATACCAACTAAAAGTGTAATGCTCGAAGGGTTGGGTTAAGGTCAGCTGCATACGCAGGCCAGATTTAGGTTCTAACACATGGTCATACACCATGGCATTTTGCGTAGTCAGATTGCCTTCATAGGCAAAGATCACTTCATCTTTCAAGGTCAGCCGAAAATCAACAGCATTGTAGGCAAGTAGCATGGGCGGCAGCCAAGCTTCCAAATCCCAATCGGGTTGGTGTTGATATTGGTCCACTAACATAGTTTCGAGTTCGGCGACTTTCTGCTGCTGAAATTTATAGGTCAGCTGCACGAAACTCATCATAGCGCTCAGCAAAAAGACGAAGGCGATAGCGGCTAATGACATTAACCAAAAGCTGGTTAATTTTGTAGTTAACATTCGGGTGAATTTCATCTATCCGCTATCCTGCAGGATTATTATAATTATTTGTGCGATTTTAACAGTAGTACAACAAAGTTGTCCGTTGATTATTCAGTAGCATAACCTAAAAGGCAACCAAGACGCTGTGACTTTAATGTCCACTTAAAAACAAAAAAGAGGCTCATTAGCCTCTTTTCGATGTTTTTACCACTTTTAGCCTAGTCGGCGTATTGAGGTAAAGTAGGGATAGCAGCAACACCAGAGTCGATAGCCGCCTGAGCAACCGCACGGGCAACATTAGGCAATAAACGTGGGTCCATAGGTTTTGGCAGCACGTATTCAGGACCAAAACTCAGTGAACTCACATTAGGATAAGCCTTCAACACACTCGCAGGCACAGGCTCTTTTGCCAGTGCAGCAATGGCATGAACCGCGGCGATTTTCATCTCATCGTTAATGCATGACGCACGTACATCCAAGGCGCCACGGAAAATAAACGGGAAACACAATACGTTATTCACTTGGTTTGGATAATCGCTGCGACCGGTACCCATGATCAAATCGCTGCGCGTTGCGTGAGCCAGTGCCGGTTTGATTTCAGGATCGGGATTAGAACAGGCAAAAATTACTGGCTTATCGGCCATCAACGCAACTTCTTCTGCACCTATCACGTCAGGACCAGATAGACCTAAAAACACGTCTGCGCCTTTAATAACATCAAGAAGCGTGCGTTTGTCAGTATCATTCGCAAATAGCGCTTTATATTCATTAAGATCCGTACGGCCAGAATGAATCACACCTTTAGTGTCTAACATATAAATGTTAGCGCGATTCGCACCACACTTGACCAGCATAGTCATACAAGCAATGGCTGCCGCACCTGCGCCCATACACACAAAAGTCGCGTCGCTGATCAACTTGCCTTGAATTTCCAGCGCGTTAATCATACCCGCCGCGGTCACAATTGCGGTGCCGTGTTGATCGTCATGGAATACTGGTACTTTACAACGGGCAATCAATTCACGTTCGATAACAAAGCATTCTGGCGCTTTAATATCTTCAAGATTGATACCACCAAAAGTGTCAGCAATCGCAGCAACTGTATTGATAAATTCTTCAGGCGTATTGTGGGTGATCTCAATATCTGTCGAATCGATATTTGCAAAATGCTTGAATAATAATGCTTTGCCTTCCATCACAGGTTTAGAAGCCAAGGGGCCTAAATTGCCTAAACCTAAGATCGCCGTACCATTGGTAATCACGGCAACCGTATTACCTTTATTGGTATAACGATACGCATTGTCAGGATTAGCCGCGATTTCACGCACAGGCTCAGCCACACCAGGGCTATAAGCTAGAGCGAGATCGTGACTCGTTTCGGCAGGTTTGGTAAGGCAAACTGCGGTTTTGCCTGGTATTGGAAATTCATGATAATCGAGTGCTTGTTGACGAATATCTGACATTTTAAAATCCTGAAATGCGACATTTATAATTTATGAGAGTAAGGCCTACCAACACACATCTAGTCTCACCAAAGGGTGATGTTAATAGTCTGGCTGGTCGGGGTAAGATACGCCAATAAGGGGGATTTTTAAATAAGAGATTCAGAAATTTCACTTTAGCCTGCAAATATCACCTCTAAGCTTAGTTTTATAAACTTATCTCCTATAATAAAGCTGCATTTCTTAATATTTTTTGTAGGAAACAAACATATATTTTGTAGTTATAGCGCTAGTTGTAGCGAGTTAATCTCAAAAATGTTGGTTAAATTACAATATATGACGGCTAGCATATTTATCTTATAGATAATTGCTATAAATAAGTCGAATTACATACTTGAACTCGCAATACTCAGTAAGTTGACGATTAATTGAGTGAAGTCGTACCAGATGGGATTTAACATAAGTATTAAGATAGGCGTAAATAAAGCAGTCCAGCAAATGACAGAAAGCAAAAAGGCGCCATAGGCGCCTTTTCTAGAAACATTGCAATCGCAATTATTTCTTTGCAAGCACTGCGAAGCGCTTGTTGAATTTGTCGATACGACCGCCAGTATCAACAACTTTTTGTGTACCAGTGTAGAATGGGTGACAAGCACCACATACGTCTAAATGCAGATCTTTACCAGCAGTAGAGTTTACTTTGATAACGTTACCACAAGTACAGTTTGCAGTGATGATAGCGTATGTTGGGTGGATACCTGGTTTCATTGGGGTTACCTCAAAAGTGTAAGGCCATGTCGCTCTTCCAACCCGTAGTCGGACACCACATGCATGTTAATAACAATATGTTTAGGGCGCAGAATGGTACAGCATACCCACAAGGGATACAAGTAGATTATCTGAGCGTTTGGCGGTTAACCTGCGTCTATTTTGACTTTAGTTCGCCGCTTCATTTTCCCGCCTCTTTAGCTTCAAACATCGCCTGCGCCTCTTTGGCGTTAGCATACTGTGCCAAAATCATTTTCGAAGGACAGGACAGAGCCGCATTACTCTTGAGTGCGTTGATTTTATTTTTTGAGAACGCCGCAGGATTCGCCTCATAGATCGCCAGCATAGCGCCATAAACACTCACGTCCCAATCGTTGGCATAGCGATTGGCGATTCGCCACAAGGTCTCACCTGCAAGATAAGTTAACTGGCAATGTTCAGGTGTCTGCGAAGCGGTTGGGGACGTTTCAGCGGCATTCACTTTGAGTTCACTATTTGTTGTCTTAACTGCTTCAGTGACTACGACTTCAGACATAACAGGCTCAGGCATCACAGTTTCAGCAGACGTTGCTTTAACGGCAACAGGTTCAGAGTTTTTGGCGACAGCCTTTACCTCGGCAACCTGGGTATTTTGCTCATCCGCTGCTTCAGGAAATTTAAAGCCAGTCACAACTTCAGCCGCTGGCACTGTGGGCTTAGTATTTACATGAGTATTTACATGAGTATCGACATGAATATTTGCAGCCGTAATAACCGTCGCGGTCTTAGCACCCACCACTGATGTGGATTCTGCGGCCACTTTTACAGGTTGAACGTTCACTTTATCCGCACGCTTTTGCACCAGCGCTGTCGTCGTATTTTTACTGCCCGATGCCGCGCTCATAGATAGCGCAGCCGATGTTGGCTTAGCCTCGCCAAATAGATTGATACTTTTGACCTCGTACCATCGGTCGAGTCGATACTCCCTCACTAAGAGTTTAGCTTTGTCATCCTTTACATCTTCAACACCTGTGAGCAAAACTAAAAAGCGATTAAGCTCCTCAACCATTAACTTTTCTTCGCCGCCAGCTTGCTGCACCACAAACTCTAAGCGCGACATGTCTTGATTGTCCGCAATCACATTCACCCTGAGTTTGGGATAACCGCCTAATTCAAACATGCGGCTATTAACACTCACATGGGAGACTTGTGCCATGCTCGGTGCGCTACACACTAACGCGAGTAGACCTAATGATTTCACTCTATTAGCCATTTATTTACTCTCAACTATCCTTGGTAAACCATCATTAGGGCTAGCCCTAGCCAGCCGCGCTGAGTACACTAAACCACATTATTGCCTAAGACTTGCCTGCATATGTCATTGTTTGTCGAAGTTGCGTTACCTGTGCCTATGCGGCAAACCTTTAGTTACCGCGTACCCGAAACTTATCCTAGTACACCGCAGATAGGCGTGCGCGTTAAAGTCCCCTTCGGTCGTCAACAATTAATTGGATTAGTCACAGGTATCACTGAGTCTTGCAGCTTAGCGCCTAAACAGATTAAGTCTGTACTTGAGTTTATCGACGATGAACCTTTGCTGCCTGAATCACTTTATAAATTAACTCTTTGGGCCGCGAGATACTATTTTTGCAGCCAAGGGCAGATGCTAACCCAAGCCTTACCAGTCGCCCTTCGCAAAGGGCTCAATGCCGCGCCACAAAAGATTCAATTCTGGCAATTAACTGAAATAGGCCAAAATATTGCGCCAGAAGCAGTTAAACGCGCACCCGCACAGAAAAAACTACTCGAGTTACTCAAAACCGCCAGCTTAACCCAAGAAGAAGTGATCAGCTTAGACATCAGTAAAACGGCACTGAAAGCCCTAGAAGATAAAGGCTGGGTGGCACGTCATGAGAAAGTCGCCGAGCTTAACCTCGACTGGCGCACCTCACTCGAAATGGACGAAACGCCACATAAACTCAATAAAGAACAAGCCGTCGCCGTTGCCACTTTAAATCTGCAACAAGGATATCACTGTACTTTATTAGAAGGCATTACCGGTTCGGGTAAAACGGAAGTCTATTTGGCGGTGCTCGAAGAAGTCCTTAAGCAAGGCAAGCAAGCATTAATTTTAGTGCCTGAAATCGGTTTAACGCCCCAAACCATCAATCGCTTTAAGCGCCGTTTCAAAGTCAATGTCGCGATTTTACATTCAGGGTTAACCGACAATCAGAGACTCGAAGCTTGGCGCCAAGCCCGCTGTGGTCAGGCCGCCATCATTATCGGCACCCGCTCAGCCTTGTTCACGCCTATGGCCTATCCCGGCATTATCATACTCGATGAGGAGCACGACAGCAGCTTCAAACAACAGGAAGGCGTCGGTTATCACGCCCGCGACTTGGCAGTCATGCGTGGCCATCTGGAATCGATTCCGGTGATATTAGGCACGGCAACCCCCTCACTCGAAAGTCTACAAAATGCTTTAAGTGGCCGTTACCATCATTTGCAATTGGGTGAGCGCGCGGGCGTTGCTAAAAAAGTGCGTCAAGGCATTATCGACATTAAAAATATGCCGTTAAAAGCAGGCATGTCGGTGCCGCTGCTGAACGAAATCCGTCTGCATTTAGACGCAGGCAACCAAGTGTTACTGTTTCTCAATCGCCGCGGCTTTGCACCCGCCCTGCTTTGCCACGAGTGTGGGCACTTACACGAGTGCGACCGCTGCGATGCGTTTTTCACTGTGCATCAATCTCTTGGCGAAATTTGCTGCCATCATTGTGGCAATCAATACGCTATCCCTAAGCAATGCCATAAATGCGGTAGCACTATGCTGATGGGGCAAGGTATAGGCACTGAACAACTGGCCGAGGCGCTGCAACAGGAGTTTCCGAAACATCCAGTCGTGCGCATCGACCGCGATACCACTCGCTTGAAAGGCTCATTAGAAACCCACTTAAACGCTATTCATAAGGGCGAATATAAAATCCTCGTCGGCACGCAAATGCTAGCTAAAGGTCATCACTTTCCTGATGTGACGCTTGTTGGGCTACTCGATGTCGATGGCGCCTTATTTAGCGCCGATTTTCGCGCGCCCGAGCGTTTTGGGCAACTCTATACCCAAGTCGCCGGGCGTGCGGGCCGCGCCAGTAAACCCGGCACGGTATTATTGCAAACTCACCAGAGCGACAATCCCATTTTGCGGGATTTACTGCACCGTGGTTATGGCGAGTTTGCCCGCAGCCAATTAAAAGAGCGTCAACAAGCACTGCTGCCGCCAGCATGGCACATGGTGTTGGTACGCGCCGAAGCGCATTTAGCCAGTGATGCCGATAACTTTCTCAACGCCTTCGCCGCGCTCTTGCCGCAAGATAAAGAATTTGAGGTGATTGGCCCTATGCCTGCACCTTTAGATAAAAAAGCCGGCAAGTTCCGTCGCCAACTGCTATTCCAAGCTAAAAACCGCAACCGTTTGCAGCAAGAGTTTGAACGTATTCATCCGCTTGTAGAACAACTGCTCGAAGCTAAACGCTGCCGATGGAGCTTAGACAGAGATCCGCAGGATCTCCTCTGAGTCGAGTATTTGATAAGTATTTAAGCGCCATTTGATAAAAAATCATCGGGAAGATAGCAATTGTTAACCACAAGCGGCTAAAATATGCGGTTATTCCCTGTATTCACTCTTAAAGTTAGTGCCGATTAGAACCCATGAAATCACATATCCAATCATTACTTGAACAAACTCTAGAATCCTTTAAACAACAAGGTATTGTGCCTGCTGACTTTGAAGCGCGCATTCAGGTAGATCGAACCAAGGATAAGAGCCATGGCGACTTGGCAACCAACTTAGCCATGATGCTGACCAAGGTCGCGGGCAAGAATCCACGTGAATTAGCCCAACTGATCATCGATACCTTACCGACGTCGGCTTATGTGGCTAAGGTAGAAATTGCAGGTCCAGGCTTTATCAACTTTTTTATCAACGACAGCGCCTTAGCGGATCAACTACAAAATGCCGTCAACGATGAGCATTTAGGTATTAAATTACCGACACCGCAAACCGTTGTTGTCGATTACTCTTCGCCCAACCTCGCCAAAGAAATGCACGTAGGTCACCTACGTTCAACCATCATTGGCGACAGTGTGGTACGTGCGCTGGAGTTTTTGGGCCATAAGGTTATCCGTCAAAACCATGTGGGCGACTGGGGCACACAATTTGGTATGTTGCTGGCCTATATGGAAGAGCTACGCGCCAAAAATGGCGAAGAAGCTCAACTTGAACTGTCTGATTTAGAAAACTTTTACCGCGCTGCTAAACTGCGTTTCGACGAATCAGCAGAATTCGCCACCCGCGCTCGTCAATTAGTGGTTGAACTGCAATCTGGCGACGAATACTGCAACAAACTGTGGCGCGAATTTAACGACATTTCGTTGAGCCACTGCCATGAAGTCTACGCCCGTTTAGGTGTGAGCCTGACCCGCGCCGACGTGCACGGTGAAAGTGCCTATAACGCCGATCTCGAGCAAGTGGTTAAAGATTTAGATGCCCAAGGTTTATTAACCGAAAGCAACGGTGCCAAAGTCGTATTCCAAGAAGCCTTCCGCAACAAAGAAGGTGAGCCACTGCCTGTTATCATCCAAAAAGCCGATGGCGGCTACTTGTATGCCACCTCAGATCTGGCGGCAATGCGCTACCGCTCGAACGTGTTAAAAGCCGATCGCGTCCTGTATTTTGTTGACCTACGTCAGGCACTGCATTTCCAACAAGTCTTTAGCCTAGCCAAGCTGGCTAAATTTGTTCGTGAAGATATGTCATTGGAACACTTAGGTTTTGGCACGATGAACGGCGAAGATGGCCGTCCATTCAAAACCCGTAGCGGCGGCGTCGTTAAGTTAGTCGACCTGTTAGAAGAAGCAAACGTGCGCGCACTAGAACTCGTTCGCAGCAAAAATCCAGATATGGATGAGAACACGCTGGCTGAAATCGCCCGTGTCGTTGGGATCAGTGCCGTTAAATATGCTGATTTGTCGAAAAACCGTACCAGCGATTACATTTTCAGCTTTGAACAAATGCTCAGCTTCGAAGGCAATACCGCGCCTTACCTGCTGTACGCTTACACCCGTGTTGCGGGCATCTTCAAGCGTGTAACTGATCTGGATTTGAGCCAAGCAAGAATCGTGCTTGAGCATGAAAAAGAGAAAGATCTCGGTAACAAATTAGCACAGTTCGGTGAGATCCTCAGTCGCGTTGTCGATAAAGGTCAACCGCACGTATTGTGTGCTTACCTGTATGAATTAGCGGGTGCTTTCTCAAGCTTCTACGAAGCCTGCCCCGTACTTGCCGCCGATAACGACGCGCAAAAGAATAGCCGTTTATTACTCGCACAATTGACGGCCCGTACGTTACAAAAAGGCCTAAATCTACTCGGTATCGAAACCTTAGAGCGGATGTAAGCCATGAGTAATCGCGATTATGCCAATAGAAGGCCGCAGTCGGGCGCTAAACCGCGCCCAGTCCGCGCGACTCGTCCAACCCGAGCAAAGCCTTCACAATCTAAATCAGCGCCGCGTAAGAAGCTGCCGCTGACGCTGATAGGCTTTGTCATACTCGCTGTGGGTTGTTTCGTCTATTTTCTATGGAGCATTAAAGATAATGCGCCACAAGAAGAAAAGCCGCAGCCAACTCCGGCCAAGAAAACTGAAACTCGAGTGAAGCCGCAAGAAAATGTGGTGCTCACTCCTAAAGTGAAAGAACCCGAGCGTAAAGCCGTCGTTATTCCTGTGGAGAAAGAGGAAACAGCAGAGCCTGTTGCGCCGCCGAAGAAGGACCCTAACGCTCTGCCGCCTCAACCAAAGGAAGAATGGACCTATCTTAATGAGCTTGAAAACAAGCATGTTGAGGTCGATATTCCCGATGTGGTTGCAACACGAGCACCAATGCAATATCAATTGCAATGTGCTTCTTTCCGCCAAGAATCACAGGCGAATGAGATGAAAGCTGTCATCGCTTTCCAAGGTTTAGAAGCGCAAGTAAGACAAGTCGAAGGTACGACTGGCGTGTGGTACAAAGTCGCTTTAGGTCCTTATGAACGTAAGCGTGATGCCGAACGTAAGCGTCACACGCTGCAAAATGCCGGGATTAATGGTTGTCAGATTCTGGCTATCCCTAAATAAGGCTTCACCCTTTCTAGGCGTTTTTAAATACCTAATCACAAAAATAGCGGCCAGCGTTTATCGCTCGTCGCTATTTTTTTATCCGCTACGCTTTAGCTTGCCGCATAACCCAGCATTCGCTCAAAGTTCATCTAGACACGCCCAGTTTTAAACAACCCTATTTTTTAAAGTACTGTTTTGCTAAATCTATAACTGATTATTTATAAACAACAAAATCCTTTATTAATAAAGATTAATATGCAGTTTAATTGACCTAGATCAAACTTAGGCGTATCTCTTAAGTAACAGCAAGACTGTTGTATCTGTGTCAAATCCAACCTTAGGGTGAAGTATTATGAATGCATTAATCGAGATAGAAGCCACCGAATTCAGCCAACTTTTCAAAAGTGGTGACATGCTAGGAATTAGAATGTTTATGGAGCATGTTCGCATGCCGCTGGATGTTCAAGACAAGATTTATGACGAAATTTCTGCGCTTCAGCAATTAGAGCAAAACCAAATTGCCAAGCTCATTGAAACCCACGCCCATTCCCAAATTCATGAACGCCTAGCTTATTAGCCTTCCATTCAATGAAAAATTTATCTATGCCCAACTGCAGCTTCTCGCGGTCCACTCAACAGAAGCTGCATGCTCTCCCCGTAACTCACAACACATACCGTTAATATAAACCGCCACGACACACATCATCCAATTACAGCCAAAAAATAAGGCCAAATACCTGAGTATTTGACCTTAATAAACTAGCTAGTTTCAAATGTTGACCAGAGCCTTAGCTCGGCTTTTCTTCCGTTAAGCCTATGCTATTCATCCAGTAATCGAAATCCACCATATTACCCGGCAATACCACTCGGCTATCCTTCTGGCTTAAGCCATCGAGCTGTTTAAAGTACTGTTCACCGAGTTGCATCCGCAGAGCATTGTGACCACCCGGCGCGGCAATCACAGAGGCTAAACGTTCTATCGATTCCGCCGTCGCGCGGGAAATCGTTAAAATTTCCTCAGCCTTACCTTCGGCTTCGTTAATCCGGCGCTGCATCTCACCTTCAGAGCGGTTTACCGTCTCAGCTTTAACGCCTTCTGAACGATTAATCTTGCTCTGCTTGTCGCCTTCACTCTTAGCCAATAATGCGCGGCGCTCACGCTCAGCATTCACTTGCATTTCCATGGCATTTTTAACCGTTTCAGGCGGCGTGATATTTTTAATCTCATAACGATGCACACGTATGCCCCACATAGCACCCGCTTGATCTAATACCTGCACTACCTTGGCAGAAATCACATCGCGCTCTTCAAAAGTACGATCTAGGTCCAACGTTCCTATGACAGAGCGCGTGGTGGTTTGCGCCAACTGAATAGCCGCGTAGCGATAATCGGTAATACCGTAACTGGCTTTGACTGGGTCGGTCACAGAGATATAAATCACCCCATCCACTTCAACGTTAACTTCGTCGCTCGAAAAACATTCCTGCGGCGGTACGTCGATGGTCTCTTCTTTCAAATCATGAATGAAAGCGACTTTATCCACGAAGGGGATCAAGGTATGGAAACCCGCATCTAAGGTGCTGTGGTACTTACCTAAACGCTCCACAATATAAGCCGACTTAGTGGGAACGAGTCGAATCGATTGGAAAAGCTTAATCACGAAAATGGCAAAGATAAGTCCCCAAATTGCCATCACAATCAAATCTGTATCTAATGGAAGATTCATTATCGCGCTCCTTTGCCACTATTATTTTGGCCACTCACAGTCTGAGTGACTTGCTCCATGCCTTCGAAGAAACCTTCGAGTTTCGCCATTTCAGCGGGGACAACAGAGACCTGTGCATCATTGAGGATCTTGCCAACTTGAGCGATAAACTGTTCTTTCAATAACATATTCATCGCATCTGTGCCGCCATTGACCGCTAACGCCTGCGAGATCATTGCCATACCTTCGGATTTCGCTTTGGCTATGATAGCAATCTCTTGACCTGTACCTTTGGCTTCATTAATCCGTTTCTGTTTTTGACCTTCTGACAGGTTAATCGCCTCTTGGCGCTCACCTTCAGACATATTGATCATCGCCGCTTTTTCCGCATTGGCCAACGTGATTTCGGCGCGTTTGCGACGCTCGGCTTCCATCTGCTTCTCAAGGGTGTGGATCACATGGCGCGAAGGCGTAATATTGCGAATTTCATAGCGCAATACTTTGATCCCCCAAGGTTCTGACGCCTTATCGATTTCCCGCACTATGGATTCATTCAAGCTATCACGCTCGGAGAAGGTCTCACTCAAACTCAGCTTACCTATCTCAGAACGCATTGTGGTTTGGGCTAAATTCACCGCCGCTTTACGATAGTTTTCAATACCATAACTCGCTAATTTGCCATCCATCACTTTTAAGTAGACTAAACCGTCCACTTCCAGTTGAGTGTTATCTTTAGAGATACAACTCTGTGGCGGCACATCTAATACTTGCTCACGAGTATCGTGACGGTAGGAGACGCGGTCGAAGAAAGGGATCAAAAAATGAAATCCTGGGTTTAATACTGCACGGAATTTCCCAAGACGCTCAATAACATGCACTTCACGCATCGGCACGATAAGCATCAACTTATAGAGAATAAAAAAGATAAATAAAATGACTAAGGTAAATACAAACATAGATTCCATCCTTTAGTTTTTGGAAGCTTCTATTGAAATAGGCTCAACGACTAGAGCGATATTTTCACGACAAATAATTCTGACTTCGGTCCCCGCAGCGATAGTGGTGCCATCGCCCAGCGCTGGCCATTCACTCCCCTGAAATTCCACCCGCCCAGGTGTTTGTCCAGGACCTATGGTCTGCTTTACGCGAACAATTTGATTGTATAGATCGATTGCTTCATCCGTGTTATCCACATGGGAATCACCACCAACGAGCCTTTGAGTCACTTGTCTGAAGGTCAATAACAACACAATGGCCGAGATAAACCACAGGGTCATGCTCTGCACTACGCCTTCGACTAGTCCTATGCCTAACGCGCCAGCCACGACTAAACAAGCCGCGCCCAGCAACACTATGATGCCACCGGGAACCACTATTTCGGCGAGCATAAATACTAGCCCCACCACTGCCCACACTAAAATCGGATTTGAAAACTCCATATTTCCCCCTGAAATGAGAGTGTCCTTGCAGCAACTATAACAGCAGCTTTTCGGATAAGCGACATAATATGTCAAAATTTACGAAGCAAAATGCGCAATCAATCACTTCTGTGTTAGGCCTCATTCTCCCATATCCACACGGCAAAGCCCTTAGGTTGTTTTAAAATTAAGCATAATCAATTCAAAAAGATAGCCAACACCAAAGGAATAACTCATTCTGCTATAGCAAAATCCATTTAAAATCAATTGGCTAAAAACAGATTATCACCATAATGATTATGTGATTTTGACAACAACATTCGATAAAAACTTTGAATAAATGTAAATTTTTGCATATATTGCCCCCACTTTTGTGCCAGTCCTTTGACGTACACTCACGCTAGGTTTGAACTTACCCATCAAACCATGTCATAGGTCAGAGAGCGGATTGAGTAAGACGCGAATTAACTTCCACCTATACAACAGGAAATAACAATGAAAAAAACATGCCTATGCCTAGCACTTATGCTTTCTCCTCAAGCATTTGCGGGTGACTTAGTACAATGGTGGGATTTAAGTGCAACAGCCCTCTATGGCGAAGACTACGATTTAGCGCCATCAGACAAACAAGCCACTATTACCTTAGAAACGGCGGGCGGCTGGAAATACGGTGATTGGTTTGCCTTCCAAGACTTTATCTATTTCAAAGGTAACGACACTGGCATGGAAAGCACCACCTATGGTGAAATTTCGCCACGCTTCAGTGCCAGTAAAATCCTCGGCGAGAAAATCGCCTTTGGTCCAGTAACAGATTTGTCTCTGGCGCTGACCTATGAAGAAGGTGAAGGCCCAGTTCACAGCCTGCTTTACGGTTTAGGCGTTGATGTCGCCGTGCCTTATTTCACTTACCTGAACTTTAATACCTATCGCCGCAATGGTATGAGCACAGGTAACAACAGTGACGGCTGGCAGTTCACCCCTGTATTTCGCATCGACATTCCCGTTGGCTCAGCCAACATAGTGCTCGATGGCTTTATCGACTGGGTATTTGCCACCGACGATAACGGCTACGAGGAGAACTTCCACTTCAACCCACAGCTGAAATACGATCTTGGTAAGAGTCTGTTCGGGGATCATCAAGCAAATAAATTATTGGTGGGTATCGAATATGATTTGTGGACCAACAAATACGGTGTGAAAGGCGTCGATCAAGACACTTACTCTGTGATTGCCCAATACCATTTCTAATCGGTATCGACACTATTTTGAAGTAACAAAAAAGGTGCCATTGGCACCTTTTCTATTCTGAGCACTCACTTTGCAGGGGAGTGTCGCTTAGCGTAATAAAAATTAGGCTAACAGTTTTTTCGCTGCAGCAACCACGATAGAAACCGCACTGACTTCGGTTTTCTTCATTGTGGCTTCATCAGGAATTTCTTGTTGGGTGCGGTTTACAATCACACCAGCAACACAGGCAGCACGCCAGCCTTGAGTGGCACACATAGTGAATAAGGTGGAAGATTCCATCTCATAGTTCAGTACGCCCATATCTTGCCATTCTTTCATTGAACCCGCGAAACGACGCGTTACACGGCCAGTGACAGTGTCATAACGCTCTTGGCCTGGGTAGAAAGTATCGGAAGAAGCCGTTACGCCAATGTGTGGCTCTACGCCTGCATCGCGACACGCTGCAACCATAGCAGTGGTACATTCAAAGTTTGCAACCGCAGGGAACTCCATAGGTGCAAAGTGTAAGCTTGCGCCATCTAAACGCACTGAAGCTTGAGTCACAATCACATCACCCACATTCACATGGGGTTGAATTGCACCTGTAGTACCAACGCGCAGGAAGGTATTCACACCTAACTGTGCAAGTTCTTCTACTGCGATAGAAGTCGATGGGCCACCGATACCGGTTGAACACACGACTACTGGCTTACCATCGGCATACGCTAAATAGCTTGTATACTCGCGGTGGCTAGCAAGAAACGTCGCATTGTCCATTAGTTCGGCAATACGTTTTACGCGCTCTGGATCACCTGGAACGATTGCCAAAGTTGCACCATCGAGCATTGCTTTGGTCAAACCTAAATGAAATACATCAGCCATTGTGAAAACCCCTTTCATTTTTGATAATTAAATTCTTATAAAATCGACTTTAACCTAGTATCGAAGCGGTGAAGGTTAACTTGATCACAGAATTATCGGCAAGAAGTAATTGTTTAGTCGTAATCAAATTACCAATCACCCTCACATCTAATCACAAGATAGCAAATTTGCTCGCACTGCGAATGTCAGTCTGATTTATGCCTAACAAAGTGTGAACCAGATCCTAATCACATGCCATAGATAGCGGCAAAGATCGTTTAATAAGCTGATTTATAAGAAATTAAAATAAATCATCATTTAGTATTAATCTGAAGCGGGATGAAAGGTGATCTAAATCACGTTTCACTACAGAGTGAAAGGTTAGGGTTAAGACGAAACCAGAAGTGTAATAAATGACGACAAGGAGAATGCCGATGTTTCCAGAGTACAGAGAATTAATTTCCACCTTGAAAACCCAAGATGCTCATTTTCAACGTAAGTTTAACGAGCATAATCAGTTAGACGAGGAAATCAAACAACTGGAAAAACGTGTCGCCAGTGATTTCAACCCGACAGTGAAAGAACTCAAAAGCAGAAAGTTACACCTAAAAGAAGAGATTTATCAGATCCTCAAATCCCACGAGTAATTCCGAACTTCTTTAGCGAACAATAAGGGCGCCTAAGCGCCCTTATTCATGTCAACGTAATCGCTTACAGATAGTAATCTTTCAGTGGTGGGAAACCGTTAAAGCACACTGCTGAATACGTCGTCGTATAAGCGCCAGCGGTTAACCAATACATGCGGTCACCAATGGCTAAGTCATTCGGTAAACCATAGCTGTAGTGTTCGTACATGATATCGGCACTGTCGCAGGTTGGGCCGGCAATCACGCACTTATCCAACTCGCCTTGACGATCAGTATAAATCGGGAACTTAATTGCCTCGTCCATCGTTTCAATCAAGCCTGAGAATTTACCCACATCGGTAAACACCCAACGCTCTAACGCTGTGTAGGATTTTTTGCTGATCAGTACCACTTCCGACACTAAAATCCCCGCGTTAGAAATCAACGAACGGCCCGGCTCTAGGATGATTTGCGGTAAATCGTCACCGAAATCTTCCTTCAGGAAGTGAGTGATCTGCTCGGCATACACACCCAATTGATTGGTTTTATCAATATAGTTAGCAGGGAAACCGCCGCCCATATTGATCATCTTCAAGGTGATATTGTGCTCATCACGCAGACGGTCGAAAATGCTTTTCACTTTACCAATGGCAGAATCCCAAGCACCGATGTCACGTTGCTGAGAACCCACATGGAAAGAAATACCAAAAGGCTCTAAGCCTAACTCCTGTGCCAATACTAATAGCTCATAGGCCATTTCGTTTTGACAACCGAATTTACGCGATAACGGCCAATCAGCAGTATCAGTGCCTTCGGTCAGGATACGTACATAAATACGCGATCCAGGCGCTTCTTCAGCGATCATCCGCAGATCGGCCTCTGAGTCAGATGCGTACATACGCACACCGCGCTCGTAAAATGCACGTACATCTTGACGCTTTTTAATGGTATTGCCGTAGCTGACTCGGTCGGTTGTCACGCCGACATTCATGACCATATCTAGCTCATAAATTGAGGCAATATCAAAGTTTGACCCTTTATCTTTCAGTAAAGATAAGATCTCGGCCGCTGGGTTTGCCTTAACTGCATAATAAACGTTAGCGTAAGGAAAACTATTAACCATGTCATCGTATTGTTTCGCTATGATACTGGTATCAATTACTACGAACGGGGTTGCTTTGTCTTTGGCAAACGCTTCAATACGCTTGAATGTATCCACGTCATAATAGTCAGCAACATCAATAGATTGAAATTGGCTCATTGGGCCAGAGTCTCCTTTGGGTCAAGTAGAAAAAAGTGAGTGTAATGTCTTAAAAAACGTGCGCAGTAAACGATATTTTTTTGCTTTACGCAACGAATTTTTATGCTGATTTTATAACTTTTTATTCCGCAATGTTTTAAGGGACTAAATAATCAAAAAAAGCCTCTATAAAACAAATGATTATGCACACAAACCCTAAGGTAAATTTGTGTGCATTATCAGAATAAAAAGTGAATTTTTTACGACGTTATCGCAAAGGAGAGAGATAGACTGGCTCAAGCCAACATATCCATCCTAAAGTGATAAGCTTGAGGGGCAAGCGCGCCACGAAAAAAGGCTAATGTGACGCCTTAAATTAGGTCAATTAAATTGAATCGTTACTGCGGCTGATTGAGTTTTGCGAGTGCTTGGCCCAAGGCTTCACTGGAATCAAAATAGGCGATATCTAAAATATTACGCTGATTAAGCAATATCATAGTGGCCATATCTTTGGTATCTGGTAGTAAACGACTGATCTCACCTTCCCTATCTAACCCAATCGCAAAGGGTAAATCTTGCATTTGTGGCACAGCAACAAACTTAGCGATTAAAGAAGGCATACCACTTATATCGGCGACATAAACTAAACCCACAGGCATTTGAGTCGTACTTAGAGGCGTGAGTGCTTCTTTAATCACATCACCGCCTTTCATGCTGCGGCTAAAGAGCAACACTTGAGTTTCATCTGTCACACTTACCGTTTGATCATTTTGATCGAGAAGTGAAATAGGATTAATCGCATCGCCCGCAACATAACTCGCAGCATAGGCCCACATGGGGGTTAATAAACAAGACAGACATAACAACAGCGTTTTCATAAACACTCGACTCCATTATTGGATAGGCGGACAGCATACCTGACTCCCCCTATCGACTCATTAAATCAACCGCGATTACATGATACGCTTCACACATGCAGGTGAATAAGCATTTGATGGGATTTCTGCGCTATAATCGCACAGTTAATTTTATTACAAGGATATCATAATGATAACACCTGGACTCGATCAGGAATTGCAGCAACTACAAGGCGTTTATCAACTGATCACTGAGTTTTTAGTCACCTACAGCTTCCAATTGGTCGGCGCTTTACTGATCTTTTTACTGGGCTTGTGGGTCGCCAGTAAGACATCACGCTTAGTCGCAAAGCAGTTCGAAAAACACAATATCGATATTACCTTAAGTAATTTTGTCAGTAACCTTATCCGTATTCTGATCATCATAATGGTTGGGATCATCGCCCTCGGCAAAATCGGCATCAGCGTCACCCCTATGGTGGCAGCCATTGGTGCAGCCTCCTTAGGTGCAGGCTTAGCCTTGCAAGGCATGTTAGCCAACTATGCCGCCGGCGTGACCATTATCGTCACCCGTCCTTTCGTTGTAGGGAATACTATTGAAATTAAAGGGGAAAGCGGCGTCGTTAA
Organism: Shewanella hafniensis; assembly: GCF_019655335.1. Taxonomy (GTDB): domain Bacteria; phylum Pseudomonadota; class Gammaproteobacteria; order Enterobacterales; family Shewanellaceae; genus Shewanella; species Shewanella hafniensis. The sequence continues at coordinate 23,550 of NZ_BPFD01000012.1, read as the reverse complement.
ACGTATCCACTTAGGCATGACCATACTCACCAATGAGGAAGGCGAGCAAATCAGCATTCCTAATAAGCATATCGTCGGTGAGATCCTGCATAATTCCTTTAGCAATAAACTGGTCGAAACCCAGTTCAATCTCAGTTACAACACAGATCCCGAACGAGCCATTAGTGTGATTACTGAGTTATTAAGCAATAATCCCTATGTTTATCAAGAGACTGCACCCAATATCGGCATCAATGGTTTTAATGCTATCGGGATTGAAATGGGAGTGCGCTATTGGGTGCCAACGCAAAGCTATTTTCAGCATAAATATAAGGTGAACTTAGACCTCTACAACGCCCTTAAGCAGGCGGGAATCGAGATTGCCTGCCCCATCAGAGAGATCCATCTGCAAGATAAATAACGCTAATGCTCATGGAGTTGACCGGCGTAGTCGGTCAGCCTAGCGCACATGGTAAACTTGCATTCTTGTAAAAATTTACGTTTACTATACTCCCAAATATCGATAGTGATGGACTACTATGTTGTTGATACTCATAATTATTGCTTTTATTGTACTGTTTATTTTTTTCGCTAAATATCAAAAAAACAAGTACAAGCTAAAGCACTTGCCGCAGGTGATCCTACTGCGCTACTCAATCATGGCTTAACACTGATTAACCAAGGTGAAGTCAACTCTGGCCTAGATTATATTCAGCAGGCAGTCGATAAAGGCTTAGCCGTTGCCGCCATTGCTATGGCAGAACTTTATTCCGGTCGATTCCCACAAGTCCCCGCCGATCCCAAGGCATCTAACGATTGGTATAAAAAAGCCGCCGAAATAGAGCCTCAATATTTACCCATGCTCACCCTACCTAATTTGCTCTCTTCTGAGTCGCAAACACCCGATGAGTTAATCGCACAGGTAGAGCAACTCAAACCTAATGCCGAAGCGGGACAAGCCGAGTTTCAATATGAGCTTGCTTACTTGTATCTAAGCCAGCCCTTTCTCGATCCCGATGCTAGCCAAGCAATTTACTGGTTCGAAAAAGCCGCCGCACAAGAAGACCAAAGAGCCTATTACCATTTAGCCACACTCTACTGGCATGATGAACGCGTCACTTCGGACTATATCAAAGCACGTGAATACTTTGAGAAATCCGCCGCCGCTGGTGATGAATTAGCAAAAGATGATCTAGGACATATGCTTGCTGCTGGCCAAGGTGGACCTAAAGATTTAGCGCGTGCAGAGGCATTACTTAGCGAGCGCGCCGCAGACGATGATTTCCGCCAGTATTATCTTGGTAAACGTTTCCTCTACGGTGAAGATTTTGCTGTCGACTATGACAAGGCGCGCCATTGGTTAAGCCAATCTGTCGCTAGAGGTAATGACTTCGCTAAGATTGAATTTGCTCATCTTTTACTGAAAGCGCCACAAAATGAAAGTGATTACCAACAGGCTAAAATTGACTTTGAAGAATTCGCACTTAAATGGAATGAAGACGCACTGCTAGGCTTAGGCAAGATTTATGAGCAAGGTTTAGGCGTGAGTCGCCAACCGATTAAAGCGTTAATGTATTACCAGCTCGCGGCCATGAGCAATAGAGCCGATCATCTAAAAGAATTAGCCAGATTCAGTCAGCAACTAGGCACCTTAGAGATAAGAGAGGCCGAGCGTCTGCGTGACAGTTTCTTGCATCAGCATCCAATCCCCGCTGAGCAACAACAATATTTTTATTTCTATAAGGCTGAATCATTTTTAAGTGGTGAAAAACCCACTCAAGAGGCTCTACAAGCGGCAGAAGCTTGGTACGGCAGAGCTAGGTCATGAAATTGCTATGCGGGAACTGGTCAATATTTACGGCGCAGAACAATTAAATAAACCTATACAAATGTTTATTTGGTCTAGTTTATTGCTACGTCATTTTGGTAAATACGGGATGAATAGCGCTCAACGACTCCATCAAAACACCGCAAAATCATGTTTAACAGAATCCGAACTTGCCTACGCCGAAACTCAAATTGAGGCCATTGAAACCCAATTAACGCCCTATCTTGAGTCGGATAGGTAAGTTTCCTAGCAGCGAATGAGCCCCAGAAAAGGTTTGGTCAGATTTAACAGGCCAAACCGTTTGGTTACAAAATAGAGTGAATTTATAATTACTTAAAAAGCACAGTGGATGTATAAGCACTACAATCAATTATTGACCAAACCTGCGCAGCTAAACGACTCAAAAATAAAAAATAGTCAGGTTAACTGCCCAGCCCTAAATTAAAACTGACCATTTTAATAGGCAAGATGTATGAGGCTGATACTGATCATTGTCATTTCATGCTTATTTCTGCCCCAAGCAAGGGCAGAAACCTCTGCCGTTGTCTGGCAAGCACACTGCCGCGATAGGCATCCTGTTATTTATGTCGAAAAGGAACTCAAACAGATGGCATACGTAGATATCAGCAAAAATGGCCGCTATTTCAGTATTCCGCTCATGTCGCCGCAGCATCAATATGCCAAGCAAGTTCACCAGATAGTCGACGACATGCGTACCTCAGGTGAAATTACTCAACTATTTAAATCCTACGGCGTCGAGCCTCCACTTAATCTCACTGAATCGCCCTTAGCAACTCACTAATCTGAATGCTGATAACCCAAAACTAACTTGGAATTAATTCGATCGAGCGGCTAAATGCCGTAACAAGGTCGCCAGTGTTGGCGCAACTGCCTGATGGGAGGGATAACACAAACCAATACGACGGAACATTCTCGGACCATCAAATTTCACTTGCTTGAGCCTAGGCTCATCTTCAATCAAACCATCGGGTAAAAAACTCACGCCAAATCCGGCTAACACTAGCGACATCACTAGAGATTTTGACTCAGCCTTAGCGACCAAATTAAGCGACATATTGCTGCACGCCAGTAAACCTATCGTCTGCTGATGAGCTTCACAGGGCGGACACTCGATAAAGTCAAAACCATTTAGCTGCTCGGGGCGTAGGCTATCTACTCGGGTGAGGGCATGCTCCTTGGGGACGCACAGCACATAATCTTCTTCCCACAGCGGGAAAAACACTTCATCTTCATGGCGTAAACTGTCGATAGTTAAACGACAATCTGCGGGGCTTTGGTAATCCACCAGCTCCAGATCTAGCTTCTCAATGGCTTGATTCACCTGCTGTAAAAATCCCGCCAAACGCCGCTGACTGAGATCTGGCATCACAGCCAAACGTAGCTTTTGTCGGCTCGACTTCGCCATAAACAGACCCGGCAATTTACTCGCCTCCTCGACTAATTTAACCGCCAAAGGATACAAATAATGAGCGCTATCTAAGGGTTTAACGCCTTTCTTACTACGTTCAAATAGCTGGCCGCCTAACTCTTCTTCCAACTGCTTTAAGCCAGCTGACAGTGAAGGCTGGCTCACAAAGCAACGGTTAGCCGCTGCGGTGATATTGTTCTCTTCAAAAATTGCGATAAAGAAACGCAGCAAACGTAAATCAACCATTTTATCTTCTCCGACAACGGCAAATTAAGTACAAAATTCGATAATAGTGTCATAGGCTGAGCCTATCATATCCAGCTGGAATAAGTATTTTTCGGCTAAAAATCCCCAGCCTATACTGATTGCCAACTTAAAGACGCCGAAAAACAGTTTGTTTACGGCTCAGATTGGCTTCAATTAATAGGAAATACTAATGAATCAAGTTACTAAATCACTGGTTGTCATCACGGGCGCTTCATCGGGTATTGGCGCCGCTATGGCCAAAAGTTTTAGCGCCGCAGGCCACCCACTGTTATTACTGGCACGCCGGGTTGAAGCAATGCAAGCGCTTGAATTACCTAACAGCCTCTCTATCAGCGTCGATGTCACCGACGCTGCAGCCATTAAAACCGCCATAACTCAAGCAGAAGCACAATTTGGCCCTGTTGGCTGTCTTATCAATAACGCGGGAATCATGCTACTGGGCCAAATCGATGTGCAAGATCCTAACGAATGGAGCCGCATGCTCAATATCAATGTGATGGGCGTGCTTAATGGCATTCATGCGGTATTAGCCGACATGAAAGCTCGCAAAACTGGCACTATCATTAATATCAGCTCAGTAGCGGGGCGTAAAACCTTTCCAAACCACGCTGCTTACTGCGCCACTAAATTTGCCGTGCACGCCTTAACAGAAAACATTCGTGAAGAAGTCGCCATGGATGACGTACGCCTTATCACTATCGCCCCAGGCGCAGTAGAAACTGAGTTGCTAAGTCATACCACCAGCGATGACATTAAAGCCGGTTACCATGACTGGAAAGAAGAAATGGGCGGCGTTATCGCCCCTGAAAATGTCGCCGCTGCTGCGCTGTTTGCATGGCAACAACCGCAAAATGTGTGCGTACGCGAAATCGTTCTAGCACCAACGCGCCAGCAACCTTAATCCGTTCTGAGTCTACTTTTATCTAAGTTATCTTGCTTCGAAAGACAACCAAACCTATCCCCAAAATCAATAATGCCAGAATCAACTCTGGCATTATTTACTTCCCAATAAAGCCTGCCAAACAGCTGCTAAGTTTCAACATCACTACTTTAGTGAGTGCATATTTTACAAAGTGTTAGCTTAATCACAGTCCATTTTTGTGCTTTAGGCGCAAAACTCAAGACTCAAAGTTATCAGAGCTAATTTAGCACGTAGACTAGTTCATTGTTTTTAAATAAGAAAAAAATAATCATACCACTCTACAACATCATCAATTAGATTTTTATCAATGAACTTTTTATCAATTAGATTTTTTTAATTAAAGTGATGTACCTCAAATTTACACACCGTAGGATTTGATAAATTAATTTACAAAGTGGAATCAATAAAAACACTTAACCAACAAATAAATGTAAATGATCACAAAAGTAAGGAATGAGATGATGAAAACGTCAACTAAGATAGCAATTGCCATGGCAGTGATCGGCAGCTTGAGTATTAATGCGTATGCCGCAGAGGGAGGTAATCCAAAGAAAGGTAAACATTTGTACAAAAAAGAATGCAAAGCCTGCCATAGCCAAGGCGGTGAAGGTGGTGAACTCACGCCAATGGCCAAAACGATGAGCCAGTGGGATCGCTTCTTTGATAAAGATAAGCACAAATTCAAACCAGAGGTATTCAATGGCCTCTCGGAGCAAGACCTCAAGGATATACAGCAATTTTTGTATGACCACGCCGCCGACTCGGACCAACCCCAAACCTGCGGTTGATCTCTGCCAACGTTATGGCCTAAGACAATGGTAGAGAGCTCCCCTGCAACTGCTCACTAACACATTGACTTAAAAATTTAAAACCCAATTCGAGAAAAATGGGGAAACACCTCAGGGACTCCTATTGGGTAAATTTGGCGAAATGCTTCTTAGCGAGATAGCGCCAACAGAAAAACTCAGGGAGAAACCTTATGCGTACCCTTATTTCCATACTCGTTGCTAATGCCTTGTTTATGTCGGGCCAATCCCTTGCTGCACCGAACGATGTGCAAAATGAAACGCAAAAAATTACCGAACTTAAACAACAGCTTGCCGATATTACCGAGCAATTGGATGACCTTAATAATCGCGTAGATAAAACCGAGCGGCACACATCATTAGATCGTCTTGAAATTACAGGTGATTTCCGCACTAAAGCCCATTCATTGCATTACCAAGATGTGGTCTGGAGCCCAGCGATGAAGGTTAACTTCAACGACTTTGGCGCCAAAGCTATGTCGGGCGCCTTCGGCATGCCCAACGATCTAAATTCGCCACTTGGCAAAATGATGCAAGCCAATCCAGACCTTGCCGCCGCCTTCCAAAATGGCATGTTGCAGGGCGTGATGCCCTATGTGCTCGCCCCCAAAAGCGTACAAGACATAGATAACGACATCTACTACACCACTCGACTGCGCCTCAACCTTAAGGCAAAAGTATGGGATAACGTCAGCTTTGCTGGCCGTCTCAGTATGTTCAAAAACTGGGGCGACTCCACAGGAGCGCAAGTGTTTGACTCTTGGCGATCTTTCACTATGGATGGCACCAGCAGCGGCAATACCAGTGGCGACTGGTTGCGGGTCGAACGCGCCTATTTTGACTGGAAAAAAATCAACGGCTCCGAGTTTTATCTCTCCATTGGCCGTCGCCCTTCCACCTATGGCCCACCAAGCCACTACCGTGAAAACGAGCTACGTGGCGGCACGCCTTCAGGCCATTTAGTTAACTTCAACTTCGATGGCGCCACCTTAGGTTATAACCTAGGGGAAATCACCGGAGTTGAAGGGCAAGTTGTCCGTTTTTGTTACGGCCAAGGCTTTGAATCACAATGGGGCAATGGCGAAATGTTTGGTGACATAGTCACTAAAGATACCCACCTCGGTGGTTTTAATATCGATGCCATCAACGATGGCACCAACTTCCTCCAGTTCACCCTGTTTGGCGCTAAAGATGTGAATGACGGCTTTAAAGGCACTATGGCCTTCCCGACCCAGCTGGCGGGCATTTTCGCTCCGACCATGTACCAAGATATGCAAAAGTTCGACAATTTTAACTTTGTTACCCGAGTACAACCCAGCGGTGTGATTGGTGACATGTACCTAGGCGGGATTGGCTTTGCGCGTGAAGAAGCAAACGATATTAAATGGTTTGCCTCACTCGGCTGGACTCGCGCCGAGCCCAATGGCAACGCAGGTATGTTTGGTGGCATGTTATCCGATGCTATCTTCGAGGCTGAGTTAAATAGCACTGGTACAGAGATCATCATGGTGCCTAAAACCAGTGACGATAGTGATACCAAAGACGGTTACGGCATTTATGTCGGCGTACAAATTCCTGCACCCTACGGCAAGTTTGGTCTGGAATATAACTATGGTTCTAAATATTGGACACCCTTCACCCAAGCCCAAGACGACCCTATCGGTAGCAAACTTGCCACCCGTGGTCATGTGGCCGAAGCCTATTATATCTTTGATATCAATCCAAAAATGTTTATCAAACTTGCTGGCCTCTATTACGACTACGAGTACACAGGCAGCGGTACACCTGTGGGTGCTCCGCAAAAAATTGATGATGTGTTAGCAGGTTTGACTTACTCCATGTTGCCAGTGGTCGATACCGCCTTCGACATGAACGCCTCACTCACAATTAACTTCTAATCCGTCATAAATAACAGCTATCAGCCCTCGGTCAAGCCGAGGGTGGGAGTAAAAAATGAGAAGACTCTTACTTATTGCCTTGGCGGGTATGACATTAAATACCTATGCCGCTAATCCCCATAAAGAGGTGCTCGAGGGCCCCTTTGCGACGGGTACGCAAGTCACGGCACAATGTTTAGTGTGCCATGAAGACCAAGCCACAGACGTTATGAAAACCTCCCACTGGACTTGGGAGTTAGAACAAAAGCTGCCCGACAGAACCGTACTTAGGGGCAAAAAGAACAGTATCAATAACTTCTGCACCTCAATTTCAGGCAACGAACCTCGCTGTACCAGCTGCCATGCGGGCTACGGCTGGAAAGATAACGACTTTGATTTTAAAGATAAAACTAAAGTCGATTGCCTTGTCTGCCACGATACGACTGGAACTTATGTAAAAGATCCTGCAGGCGCGGGCGAGCCAATGGCAAAACTCGACTTAGCTAAAATCGCCCAAAATGTCGGTAAGCCCGTTCGCGACAACTGCGGCAGTTGCCACTTCTATGGCGGAGGTGGCGATGCGGTGAAACATGGCGATCTTGACTCTTCCATGTCTTACCCAGACAAAGCGACCGATGTACACATGGATAGCGACGGTAATGACTTTCAATGTCAGAACTGCCACACCACTGAAAAACATCAGATATCGGGCAATGCGATGGGCGTATCTCCCGGTGGTATAGACCATATTGGTTGTGAAAACTGCCACGACAGCGCGCCGCACAGCAATAAGAAGCTCAACACTCATACGGCAACGGTTGCCTGTCAAACCTGCCATATCCCTTACTTTGCTAAGAATGAACCCACCAAAATGCGTTGGGATTGGTCAACCGCAGGCGAGGATAAACCAGAAGCCGTTGACCAATACGGCAAACACACCTACCAGAAGAAAAAAGGCAATTTTGTCTGGGAGAAAATGGTTAAACCCCAATACGCTTGGTATAACGGTACAGCCAATGCGTACATGACTGGCGACAAAATGGACCCGAATGCCATCACAAAACTCACCTACCCCATAGGCGATATCAATGATGCAAAAGCGAAAATTTATCCTTTTAAAGTTCACACAGGTAAGCAAATTTACGACAAAAAACTCAATATCTTTGTGACCGCTAAAGTCTATGGCAAAGGCGGTTACTGGAGCGATTTCGATTGGAGCTTAGCTGCCAAGCTCGGAATGGAAGCCAACCCGACTATGGTAGAAAAAGGCCTGAAATACAGTGGCGAATATGGCTTTGCTGAAACAGAAATGTGGTGGCGTATCAACCATATGGTGTCACCTAAAGCACAGGCCTTAAATTGCAACGACTGCCATAACAAAGGCTCAAGACTCGATTGGCAAGCCCTAGGTTATCAAGGTGACCCAATGAAGAATAAACAAGGACCAAAACATAAACAGCCTTAATTAAGCCATTCCCTGCAATACCCATTGAGATCTTAGTGCTTCACTAAGATCTCTTTTTTATGATGTTGCCACTCTGGCACAAACGCAGACATTTAGACTCATCCATTTCTCAGCCTTGCCCCAGTTTGTCTCACTGGGTGACGCTTCACGGTAGTTTGACTCTGTCTATCCGCCAAATCATCTGATTTTTATGGCATTTATTTTGCGTAGTCATAGCGTGTTCAATTACGGCAATCAGTATGACCTCGGGCAAAATATCCCAAACAGTATCCCATCTTTCATTCAACCGTTTACTCGGTGAAACCAGTGGTGCCTTTGCCGACTTAGGCACTTTTTTGCCTTTGGTGTTGGGGCTAATTGCCCTCAATCAATTTTCACCCCAAGGAATTTTCCTAGGCTTTGGGCTATTCGCTATCTTAAGCGCGCTGTTTTACCGTCGCCCTATTCCCGTACAACCGATGAAAGTCATCGCCGCACTGATAATCGCCCAAGGCTTGACGCCAGGTATGTTGCAGGCAAGCGCCATGTTGATGGGCATTATCCTGTTAATTCTGGCCTTTAGCGGCGCCATCACTTGGCTGGCCAAACAGTTATCCCAAGCTGTAAGTGTGGGCATTCAACTCGCTATCGGTCTGCAACTGATGTGGATGGGCACTAAGATGATGAGTGAGTTTTGGTTAATTGGCGTCGGGGCTTTTGTATTGCTTTTTATCAGTAAATTTTTGCCGCTGCGCTACCTTGCCATGCCCTTAGTCATAGCGGCTGGGATGATTTGGCAGGCAAGTACTCAAACGGATTTAGCCACTAATCTTGATATCCAAACCATGACAGCGCCGTTTCAATTGACTTGGCCGACATCTGTTGAGTGGACCTCTGCCGCCCTTTTGTTGGTTTTGCCACAACTGGCATTAACCTTAACCAATGCGGTCATTGCCACTTCTGTAATGGCGCAGGAGAAATTCCCTGAAGATGCCGCCAAACTCACACCCAAAAACTTCGCTATTAGCTCAGGTCTTGCCAACTTACTGCTCGCGCCCTTTGGCGCCTCGGCCATGTGCCACGGTGCGGGTGGGCTTGCGGTGCAATACCATTTTGGCGCCCGCACTTATCTGGCGCCGTTAATTTTTGGTAGTACCTGTTTAGTGATCGCGCTGTGCTGGGGCAGTCATATCGCTTGGCTACTAAGCCTTATTCCTATGGCAATCCTCGGCAGTTTACTGACCACTGCTGGGCTGCAACTGGCGTGGTCGAAACGCTTAATCGATGGCAAGCCCTTCTGTATCTTTGTGATTTTATCCACAGCCGTCACTTGCCTCGCTATCAACGCCGCTGCGGGACTTGCCGTGGGGATCATTCTGGAGCAAGGTCGCCGCACTTGGGCCATGTTCGCCACGCGTTAATCGCTTCCGACCCGCAGTAATAAGGTTCCCAAAATCAAACAGCGCGTTAAACAACGCGCTTTTTGTTAACCATTCAAACCTCTTCCAACTGCCATCAACGAGAGCAAGAGTTATAGCAGGCTAAAAGGTTCTTGCAGGATTGGTCGGTGTGTCCTTTTGCGCCAGCGCCCATTTAGCAATGGCATCTTTACGCATAAAGCCTACGTTAGTGTGACCTTTAGCGTACTGAATAAACTTATCTAAGGCGGAAACGGCCCTTCGGCATTTTTATCTTGGGCACCTGCTTCAAACTGCATTGAGATTGAAATCACTAACTGCTCACCACTTGGCCAAAATATTTTGTTCATACCACTGCCACCTGAACTTTTGGAGTCATTTTCTAAGGTATCGAATGAGGGTAAACCAATAGCAAGCGCCGTTTGGCTTAGGCCGAACCCAGCAGCGATGGCGCCACCTGCCATTAAAAATCGTCGACGTTGATTCATGATTGAGTCCCTGCAGCTAATTGAGAAAATAGCGTTTGATAATCTTCGAGGTGCCAGTTATCTGTGATGAAACCATCCCGTACTCTATACATGTCAACGGCACGAAAATCGATTTTCTGCCCCTGGCCTTGTTGCTCACCAAAGACACCAGTAAAACGGCCATTAAAACGCAGCCGCACCACTGCACGATCGCCAACGACTAGCAAATGCTCAACTGAAACAGAGAGATCGGGGACCGCCGCCCTAAATGCCTTTGAGGCTTCGAGTGGCCCCGTGATTCCCTGTGCGCGGCCAGCGGGCAGAGTACGGTCGATAAACCCAGTCGCCAATGCGCCGTGGGCAAAACTTGCATCGCCCGTGTGCCAAAAACTGGCATATAACAAAGCGGCGCGGGCGATAGCTTGTACCTGCGGTGATTCATCAGAAATTGTTTCCATTGCCGCCACTTTTGGCACTAACGCCGCTCGCACTTTAGCACTATCCTGTGTTGTTGCCCCTTGAGCGGCTAACGCATCCATGCTCAGACTTGCTAAGCTAAAACCCATAATTACGATACCAATAACGCCTGAAAACCATAAGCTTAGACTGAGCCATGCGGGATATCGCTGCACAGATAAACGGTTAACCCTATCCATTATGCCACCTCATCGTCATCCGAACGGATGACGGCTCTCAATGCTTCGTTGTGTGTAGGATAATCGGTATAACCCGCCGCACTGCCGCCAAACAAGGGCCCTTTGTCGAATGCAGATAAAGGCAATTGATGCATTAAACGGTAAGGCAAATCAGGATTCGCAATAAAAGGTCGACCGAAGGCAACTAAGTCCGCATAACCGTTATCAATCACTTCATTGGCACGCGCCACATCATAGCGACCCGCAACAATAATGCTGTCCTTAAAGACTCTGCGCAGCTCGACTCTAAAGGATTCTGGCACCTTGGGCGCATCATCCCAATCCGCCTCTGAAAGATGTAAATATGCCACGCCCAATGCCGATAAATGCTTAGCCGCTAACAGAATAGTGTCTACAATTTCAGGACACGCCATATCTTTAAACGTCACGTAAGGGGCGAGGCGAACCCCGACTTTATTGGCACCAATTTTCGCACTCACGGCTTGGACAATTTCGAGTAAAAAACGAATGCGATTTTCCTGAGAACCGCCGTAGGCATCGGTTCTGTGGTTTGAATTAGTGCGTAAAAACTGGTCAATCAGATAACCATTGCCGCCGTGAATTTCGATGCCATCAAAACCCGCCGCAACCGCATTCACTCCCGCCTGTGCAAAATCGGCCACAACACGGTCGATATCCGCTTGCACCATAGCCCTAGGTTCTGGGCAATCCACCATTTGTCCTTCAGGATGGGCTTCATCCACAATCCATACTTTTGTGCCAACGGGCGCAATGGCCGATGGCGCAATCGGGGCATTACCCTGCTGAAAAATCGGGTGCGATACCCGGCCAACATGCCAGATTTGATTGAAGATTTTACCGCCAGCCTGATGCACTGCCGCAGTGACTTTTTCCCAGCCCTCAATTTGCTCAGCGGTATACACGCCCGGCGTAAATGAATAGCCTTGACTGTCATCGGAGATTTGTGTCGCTTCTGTAATGATTAACCCCGCCGAGGCGCGCTGGGCATAATATTGCGCCATCAAGTCATTAGGAATATTGCCTGGCTGCATGGTACGCGCCCGAGTCATTGGGGCCATCACAATACGATTGTTTAGCGCCAGTGACGCTAATTTGTAAGACATGAATAAACTCATACACACTCCGAACCAGAAATTAAGATGAAACATCAGTGGTGCAATTGTGCATTAGTTAATCTATATTGATAATCAGGCTATTATTAAAATCATTTTCAAAAATAATTTGATATGTATCATTTAAACGATCTGCAATTAGCGCTGCGTATCGCTGCCTTAGAGAGTCTCTCGGCAGCCAGTAAAGAAATCGGCATGACTCCGGCAGCGGCAAGTGCCGCGCTGCAAAGATTAGAGAAAAAACTAGGATGTCAGCTATTTGCTCGCTCAACGCGGCGCTTACAGCTCACAGAAGAAGGGCGGATTTTTCTCGATTCGGCGAAACCTGCACTGGCGATTCTCGAAACCGCCAGCGCCAATTTAGCCGAACACAGGGGTGAACTTAAGGGCGAAGTGCGTCTCGCGTTACCTTCGGATATTGGTCGCAGCCAGATCCGTGCTTGGCTCGATGAATTGATGGACAGCGCCCCAGAACTGACAGTGCAGCTGTATTTTGGCGATCATATGACAGACTTAATCGACCAAAATATCCATTTGGCTTTGCGCTATGGTCAACTTGACGACTCAAACCTTAAAAGGCGTCAGCTCGCCATGACCCCAAGGGTACTGGTCGCCTCACCCGCTTATCTGGCACAACACGGCACACCAAGCACGCTAAATGAACTTAGCCAACACGCAGTACTGATCTTAAATCGCGGCGGTGAACCATGGCAGAAATGGAAGTTAAGTCATAACGGCGCGCCTATTGAAATCGAAGTCAGGGGCCAACGTTTCTGTAACGATGGCGCAGTGATCCGCGATTGGGCAATCGAAGGCCGTGGAATTGCCTATAAGAGTTGGCTCGATGTGGCGCAAGATGTCACCGAAGGCAGACTCCACTTAGTGCTAGCCGATAAAATAGCCCCACCGATCCCACTGCAATTGGTATACCTACAAACCGATTATCCCAGCCATAAGATACGTCGCACCATAGAGTTTTTAGTAGAAAAGCTCAGCCAGTTTTCCCAAAACTATCCACTGCCCTAATGGTAATTTATCCCTTGGGAAGTACGACTGTCACCACACAGCCCTGTTGCCACGGTAGTAAAGCTTGCGTGGATTGCTGGCAGTTTTCGATTTGAATGCTGCCATGGTGGCGACTGACTACATCCTTACAGATGGCTAAGCCAAGCCCTAATCCCGCATCTTTGGTTGAGGCGAATGATGCCATTAACTCACTAGCCTGCCCCTGTAACCCTTCGCCATTATCAATCACTAATACTTTGATTTCATGCGGTTGAAAATAGATATCGATCCATAATTGTCGCGCGCGGTTATCGCCGCAGGTCTCTAACGCATCTAAGCTATTTTTCACGAGATTGACCCACATTTGACTTAAGCCAACGCTATCGCCCACCAGTTCAAAAGGCTCACCCTGCACTCGCACATTCACTTGCACATTAGCCCGATCTAACTCACGCCGCAGTAAAGCTAGCGCCTCCTTCACCACCAGTACGATATCTAACGGCTCTGTCTTGGCCTGACGCCGTTTGAGTAAACCGCGAATACGGTGCACAACCGCACCCGCGCGAATCGACTGCGCATTAATTTTACCCAGTACATCATAGAGTTCGGGATTATCTTGCCCAAGCCTTTCCAGTTGCAGCATGGCGCCTTCGCTGTATTGGGTAATCGCCGCTATGGGTTGATTGAGTTCGTGCGCAAGACCTGCGCCAATTTCCCCCAGAATTGCCGCACTTTGCAGCCGCTCAAGCTGCAATGCCTTGTCCTTTAATTGGCGCTCAGTGCTGACTAAAAACTCACTTTTCTGGCGAAACTTATATTCAAGCCACAGGTGATAAATGGTGGAAATAATGAAAATTAACAACAGTGCGCCGCCCCACTCTTTATTTTTTGCCATCCATTTATATACGGTTTGATAGAGTGGCGGCGATGCACCTTGCAGTTGCAACTCCTTAAATAACTCAATCACTTTCAACTGACTCACGGGTGCAGTCCAGCCCAAGGTATCGGCGGTAATGGCAGCGACATGGTCGGCGGGTAAATCAAATAAGGCGCGGGTGATCGCCATCGTCAGCTTAGGAGCAACCGTATCCGCAGCTGCGAATGACCAATTGGGGTATAACTGAGTGCTCACCTCACAATCATATCCTGCCGGTTTAGTCGGATGGATCACGCGATAATCGGCCTGATTAACTAGGCCAGTTGCGATCATTTCCTCTAAGGTGCAAAAAGGCGCGATGGCAGCATCGGCGCTGCCGTCACGGACTTGATAAACAAGCGGCTCCAATGGAAAACCAAGGAAGCGCACTTGCCCAAAAAACTGTTCGGGTAAAAAGCCCATTTTATGAAGCAACCCCATGGCCGCCTGATACCCGCCTAATGCCTGCGGATCACTGGCGACCACATTGCGCCCGCGCAAATCCTGCAGGGTGCGGATAGGGCTATCGGCGCGGACAATAATAGTCGCGCCTATGGTAAAAGTACTGCCCTGATGCTTGCGGCTTTTCATCGTCGCGAGCCAAGACAGCGGGAAGTTATTGCTTAGATGTAGATATTGCCCGGGGTTGGTGACGATAAACTGCAAATCATGGCCGAGTAACTGGCTACGCATGCCATTAAAGTCGACGGGCACCACTTCAAAATGGCTATTGGGCACTTGTTCAGTCAGATAATCCATCATAGGTTGCCAACGCTGCTTGGCTTGTAACACACCGTGATTTGCCAACACTCCTACTCTAAAGTGGTTCACCTGCGGCACGTCATCGGCATAGGACTGATTGAGCCCAATGACACTTAGGCATAATCCCATCACTACCGCTTTACACCAAGAGCCCGTCGTCATCACAGCTATTACCCTGTCTTGTATGCTATTAAACGACTTTAACTCGCAGATAAAAATCAAGCTGTGAAATGCCGCCAAACTCTGGTTTCTGCCCTAAGATAATCGGCTAATTTAGTGATGAACCTCCCAAGACCTAGGCTTAAAATTGAGCCTGACACAGACGCGGCTTAAGCTGATATAGCGATCCACACATGCCCACAAGGAAATCCATGTCTACAAAATTGCCACTATATTTAGTTGATGACGATGAAGCGATTCTGGATTCGCTGGGTTTTATGCTCGGACAATTTGGCTACCAAGTGCAAACCTTCAACAGCGGCCGCGACTTCCTTACGCACTGTGTATTATCGCAGGCAGGCTGCGTGATTTTAGATAGCCGAATGCCGGAGATCACCGGCCAAGAAGTGCAGCAAAAACTGCTCGAAACCCACAGTCCGCTTGGCGTCATCTTTCTCACTGGCCACGGCGACTTACCTATGGCGCTGAGCGCCTTTCGTAAGGGAGCCTGCGACTTTTTTCAAAAACCTGTGTCCGGCAAGGCATTAGTACAAGCGATTGAAAAGGCACAGCGTGAAAGTCAGGCGACCTTCGAGCAGCAAAGTCTGCAACATAAGTTTGACCAACTGACCGAGCGCGAACAGCAAGTGTTAGCCCATGTGATCCAAGGCATGACCAATAAGCAAATCTCGGAGGCGATGTTTTTATCCCTGCGCACGATTGAAGTACACCGCGCAAAAATCATGAAGAAACTCGAAGTGAATAATATGGCAGAGTTAGTGCAGCACTTAGGGAATCTACATTCAGTCTTATAAGTCAGCGACCCATAGTCGCTAAACAATCGCGACGCCTTCTCGCCACGCATAAGGATTTAACCGTTAAACCCTTTTTACCCAGACCATTCAAGATACCGTAACTACACAGTTTTCATCCTACCTGCGACAAGCTGTCGCAGTTTGTGCATTTGGCTTTGTTAAATATCGTATCAGCCCGCACAATCACGCCATAGGTTCCTTCCTTTGTGCCCCGCAGGCGCTCAAGAAATCCACTGCTTTTTGAACCTCCACCCGAGGGTAACTATGCCCTCGGGGATTTTTTTGCTTCCATCCGCGAATGCCTTACTCCGAGATAACAACCAAAGTGGAAATGGAACGATCCAGTTCTAGCTCCGTCTGCAAAGCAGTTATATACTTTCCAACCGTCTCAAATAATAAGAATCATGGAAGAGCGAATGTTCAAACCTTTAATATTACTCAGCTTTAGCACCTTAGCCTTAAGCTGCATGAGTGGCTGCGTTGGGCCGCTTAATTCAAAATGTGATACAAATTCCCCCTACAGCAAACAAGAATGCAATGCAGCCGACGCCGCTGTTTATGTTGCAGCCGCCATATTAGAAGGCCCAGATAAAGGCCAAACGTGTAACGATATGTCGGACAAAGCAAAACAAGACTGCTTCGCTCAGCAACAGGCACTAAAAGAATCATTAGAAAAACACGCTCGAAAATAGCATTAAGGAAGATGAATGAAAGCCTCCGTTTTTATTGCCGCGACCCTCGACGGCTATATCGCCACTCCCGATGGGGATATCGACTTTTTAAACCAGCATCCTAGTACTAATCCCGATGAAGACTTTGGTTACCATGCTTTTATCGACACTGTCGATGCGATAGTGATGGGACGTAAAAGCTTTGAAAAAGTCCTCTCCTTCGATTGTGATTGGCCTTATGTAAATATCCCAGTGTTTGTATTAAGCCGCAGCGGTGTAACTGTGCCGTCGGCGTTAAGTGAGCACGTACAAGTGCTTAATGGCGATGCAGCAAGCATTAGCGAACAACTCAAAACCCGTGGCTTTAAGCATCTCTATATCGATGGTGGACAAACGATCCAAGGTTTTTTAGCGGCGGGGCTAATTCAGGAGCTCACGCTCACTCGTATCCCCACTTTACTGGGTAAAGGCATTCCCCTCTTTAGTGACGTCCCCCAAGCCATACAATTAATGCCCATCCACACACAGCAATACGACAATGGCTATGTACAAACCCGCTACCGCGTCATAGACGAAACCGCTTTATAAGTCGTTTACATTCGGCAGATGGCATTGAAAGATGAAGTGATGGCTTGCCATTTTTCTGCATAACCATGTAACAGCAATGTTAAACAACTAAATATTATCAATGGCTTACTGATTGCAAATCAAAGTTCCGTTAGAATATTGTCCTCTAACAAATAGGTGAGCAATATGAGTCGTTTGCAGTCATCGAAGGGTTTTACATTAATTGAGCTGGTTGTGGTCATTATCATCCTTGGGATCTTGGCCGTCGTCGCAGCACCACGGTTTTTAAACCTAGGCCAAGATGCTCACGATGCCAGAGCCAAAACCGCATTTGCGGCCTTTGCCTCTGGTGTTAAGCTTTATCACAGTTGCTGGCTTGCGGGCGGTCACTCTGGTTATACCCAAGATCTCGCCTGTTATGGTGACGGAAAACTCGACTCGACCACCACAGGATTTCCACTGGGAATAGAGACTGCAACCGCTGATGCCAGTGCTAAATTGCAGGGCGATTATTGTGGTCAGTTATGGCAAGGTCTTTTGGCTAATAATGAATTTGTCATTGCCGATCAATACTCTTGGCGCACAGTTCCCAATGTCGACATTGTTTACTGGTATGGTGCCGTCGACATTACCGATCCCAATGCTTACTGCATTTTCAATTATGTCTCGGACGATCGCAGCTTCGGCAGTGAAAACTGGGATCTTAAATACTATCCCTTCGATGGCCGCACTATTGTAGGTCGATCCACACTTTCCCAATAAGCGCTTATTTTTATTGCTAAAGGAGCGCGAAAGTTCGCAAACTCCTTTGGCTTTTCTCGCTATAACTTGAATTATTGTCATCTATCCCCATATCTAGTCCATCATCCACCGCATGATTTGTCATTGCGGGCCAGAGAAGAGGATTCATTGTGACCACTATCGTATCAGTACGCCGTAATAATCAAGTTGTCATCGCCGGCGATGGCCAAGTCTCCCTAGGTAATACCGTGATGAAAGGTAACGCCAAAAAAGTGCGTCGCTTATATCACAACAAGGTACTGGCAGGTTTTGCAGGCGGCACCGCCGATGCTTTCACCCTATTCGAGCGTTTTGAGGCCAAACTCGAAATGCACCAAGGCCATTTATTGCGCTCGGCCGTTGAACTCGCCAAAGATTGGCGTACCGACCGTATGCTGCGCAAACTCGAAGCCCTACTCGTCGTGGCCGATGCCGAAACCTCGCTGATCATCACAGGTAACGGTGATGTCGTTCAGCCAGAACACGACTTAGTCGCCATAGGTTCTGGCGGCAACTATGCCCAAGCGGCAGCCCTTGCGCTATTGCAAAATACCGAGCTGTCGGCCCTAGACATCGCTGAAAAATCCCTGACCATTGCCGCAGATATCTGCGTATTCACCAATCAATTCAAGACGATTGAAGAACTCAATTACTAAACAGCCCGTGAGGAATATTATGTCTGAAATGACCCCCCGTGAGATTGTCCACGAGCTGGATGCACACATTATTGGCCAACAAAAGGCCAAACGTTCTGTTGCTGTCGCCCTGCGTAATCGCTGGCGTCGGATGCAACTGGATGTGGATTTCCGTCAAGAAGTCACCCCAAAAAACATCCTGATGATTGGCCCAACCGGCGTAGGTAAAACTGAAATTGCTCGCCGTTTAGCCAAGCTAGCCAACGCGCCTTTTATCAAGGTCGAAGCCACTAAATACACAGAAGTGGGTTATGTCGGTAAAGAAGTCGAGCAAATCATTCGCGATTTGACCGATATCGCCATCAAGCTGACCCGTGAACAGCAAATGGGTAAGTGCCGCCAACGCGCCGAAGAAAATGCCGAAGAGCGCATTCTCGATGCGCTGTTGCCTAAACCGAAAAACGACTGGGAAAGCACAGAAACCGATTCCAGCTCAAACACCCGCCAAGTGTTCCGCAAGAAGCTGCGCGAAGGCCAATTAGACGATAAAGAAATCGATATCGATGTGGCACAACCACAGGTCGGCGTCGAAATTATGTCGCCTCCTGGCATGGAAGAAATGACCAATCAGCTGCAAAGCCTGTTTAAAAACATGGGCCAAGCACCGGCAAAACGTCGCAAGATGAAGATCAAAGAAGCCTTTAAGCTGTTGATCGAAGAAGAAGCCGCCAAACTGGTCAATCAAGAAGATTTAAAAGAGCAAGCCATTGAAATGGTTGAGCAACACGGCATAGTGTTCCTCGACGAAATCGACAAAATCTGTAAGCGTGGCGAAACCTCAGGCCCAGACGTTTCCCGTGAAGGCGTGCAACGTGACTTACTGCCGCTGATCGAAGGCTGCACAGTCACCACAAAACACGGCATGGTTAAAACCGACCACATTCTGTTTATCGCTTCGGGCGCATTCCAGATGTCGAAACCATCGGATTTAATTCCTGAGCTACAGGGTCGTTTGCCGATTCGTGTTGAGTTAGATGCGCTGTCAGCCAATGATTTTAAACGCATTCTGACCGAGCCACACGCCTCGCTTACCGAGCAATATATCGCGCTGATGAACACAGAAGGCGTGAAAGTTGAATTCAGCGAATCGGGTATCGACAGCATTGCAAAAGCCGCATGGCAAGTGAACGAGCGCACCGAAAACATCGGCGCCCGTCGTTTACACACTGTGATGGAAAAGCTGATGGAAGATATCTCCTACGAGGCATCGGAAAAATCGGGCTCCGCCTTTGTTATCGACGCCGACTATGTCAGCGCCCACTTAGATAACTTAGTCCAAGACGAAGATCTCAGCCGCTTTATCCTCTAGTGAAAACCCGTTCACCGCCAAGCCCAAACGACTTGGCGGTGAACGGCGACTCAAATGCAAAAATGTGACTCAACCGAAAAGTCGGCTCCAAACGCTAGGCGACCCTAGCTTACCCTTTGTATCCTTGGCCGCCAGCGGTTACATTAGTCAGGTGTTATTTTAATGAGTCGTTATCCTATCCTTAGCATTTTCTTGGTAGCCAACCTATGACCACAACAACGCCGAATGTCACCGACCTTAAACTGAAACGTAAATCACGCATTCTAGAAGTCAGTTTCGACAATGGTGAGCAATATCAGCTCAGCTGCGAGATGCTCAGAGTCTACTCGCCCTCAGCCGAAGTGCATGGTCACGGTAATCCAAAGCTGGTCACCCACAAGAAAAACGTCAACATCAGCGCCATTGAACCCGTCGGCAACTACGCAGTGAAAATCGTCTTCGATGACGGCCACGACACAGGCCTATTCTCGTGGAAAGTACTCTACGATCTCGCCACCCACCAAGTGGATCTATGGGAAAAATACCTCGCCCGCCTACGCGCCGAAAAAGCCTCCCGCGAACCGCTGATCGCGATGAATATAAAGTACAATTAGTGCCTTAAAACACATAAAAAAATGCCGCAAATAGCACAGCTAAATGCGGCATTTATCTACCTAAGTTAGACCTTACTGTTTAACAAGCAGTCCCATAGGGCCATTAATTTACGGCGTAACAATTTATGGCGTAACAATACCGAAATCCGTTTTGAAGGTATCAAACACACCCATAAACTCAGCAAATTTAGCCTGATCGGAAATTTTCAGCTTACCGGCTTTCACTAAATCGTCGATCGACTTATCTTTGATAACTAAGCTGGTGAACGTGGCTGGATCTAATTCCACTGTAATATCCGCTTTTTCAAAGTTTCTATCTTGATAGCTTTTAAGTACTGAGTTAGACAGCAACATGGCATATTTGCCACTCTTAGTACTCTTATCATTGCTAACTTGAATGTTAACTCTCGTCATCATGCCATTAGCTTTCTCAGGGTTAACATGCACAGCCAATGACTGAAGCGCAGAGTACACTGGCATGTTTTTAGCAATCGCTAAGGTGTCTGGCGCTGGTGACGACTTATAGCCATTACGCAGCTCAGTCGAGCCCACTAAGTAATAGTTGCGCCATGGACCAGATTCCGCTTGATAGCCAAGTTGCTCCATCGCATCGGCTTCTAAATAACGGGCTTTCATGTTTTCAGGATCAGAAAACACTACATTATTCAGTAGAGTCACCGCCCAACGATATTCACCGTTGTTAATCGCTTCTTGGGCAATCGCAATTACTTTATCAGCACCACCAATCGCTTTAACGTAGTTAGCCCCTTCTTCTGAAGGTGGTAATGGGTTCAGGTTAGCAGGATTACCATCCCACCAGGCGCCAAAGTAGAAATCATAAGTGGCACGCGAGTTATGCGATACCGAGCCGTAGTAACCTCGGTTATACCATTCTTTATCCAATGAATCTGGCAGCTTAATGGTCGCAGAGATTTCATTTGGCGTATAACCTTCATTCGCTAAACGCAGAGTTTGATCATGCACGTATTTATACATGTCACGAGTTTTGCTTAGCTGGTCGGTGATTTTATCTGCGCCCCATGTTGGCCAATGGTGCGACGCAACCATTACATCACTCTTAGCAGCAAATAACTCAAGTGATTCATCAACATAAGCAGCCCATTTACTTGCATCACGGGTTTGTGCGCCGCGTAGGGTCGAGATGTTATGTATGGTGTGAGTCATCACTTCTGACGCGAGCAAGGTCTTATATTTCGGAATATAAGCGATAAATTCGGCTGGAGCTTCCGAAGCTTGTGCCATTTGGAAGTCAAACTCGATACCATCTAAATCATGTTTCTCACCAGTTTTAGAGACTATCAATGTTGGTTCAACAATACCTAAAGAACCTGTGGAGGTAGTTTTACCTAAACCGCCATCCACTTTACCAGTTGGCGATGCGGCGGCCATGTTGCCATACATGAAGCCCGCGCGACGAGACATTAAGTTACCCGCGAGCACGTTTTCAGAAATGGAATGCTCAAAGAAGCCTTCTGGAGCGACAACAGCGACTTTACCATTGTCGTAATCAGCTTTACTGGTCACGCCCCAAATGCCGCCAAAATGGTCAACATGTGAGTGGGTAAAAATCACAGCAGTAACAGGCAACTTTTCAACATTATCGTTGACCAATTTTAAGCCTGCAGCAGCGGTTTCTTCAGATACTAAGGGATCGACGACAATCCAACCGCTTTTACCTCGGAAGAATGTCATCACCGACAGGTCGAAACCACGCACTTGGTAAACACCATCCACCACTTTAAAGAGACCGTCTTGGTTATTTAATTTGGCGGTGCGCTGCAACGAAGGGTTAATAGTGTCGATATTTTTGTCGGTATCAACAAAGGCGAATGCCTCAAAGTCCCACACCACATTGCCTTTAGCATCTTTAATGTTTTTATCTGGCCATTTGGCGATAAAGCCCTTAGTTGCGGCGTCAAAGTCTTCTTTGTTTTGGAAGTCTAGATAATTGAGTAAAGCACCATTTTTTTCCTTGGTGAACTTACTGGCGGGTTTTGCGTCTGGAGTAATCTCAGTTGTCGCTATCGCAGAAGCGCAAAATGATGCAACGATGAGACTCAAAGCAGTTTTTCTAAGTAACATATCAAATCCTTAATGATGGTTAAATTACGAACTAAAAAGAACTTTCTAATTCTCCTTTTTATAATTTACAGGCTTGGACGATTTCCTTTTCAGCTATAGCTTAGGCGGATAAATAGTTAACGACATGGCACGCCTTGAGCAAAGCCTAAATCACTGTATTAAAATGACTTAATTAAAGTCACTTGCTTAGATATCCATTGTGCGTTGAGCTGTTATTGGCGTAGAACCATAAATGAATTTAAATTCATTTAAACAGTCTTGTTGAGACAATCAAAATGACGAACGATATGAACACTAGTATCATAAGAGCAATTCCCGACACTTTGATTACAAAGTGTCTATGACGCTATTGCACATCTCGCATTCAGTTTCCAGTGTTCTGTTCCAAGGCGCCCGGCATTCAGGCGAGGACGCTCTGGCGAGTTAGTACGCTGACGACTAGCCCAAAAATCACGCCTCTGCGAGCAACAGAATCCTAGCACTATGATCCTGATTACAACTTACTCCGTAAACCTTACGCACTTGCTCGAGCGCTGGCAGTAATCAGCCGGGTTCATAGGGTGAATACGTGCCGCTTTCGATTAGTACTAGTATGGAATGCGTCATAGTGTCGCCCAGTATCTCTTGCTAATTGAGCGTACATAATTATAGGCAACATTTTTAGCGGTGCGTAATGATGGCTGACAGTGTTTAACTCACCGACAATCCCGTTAAAGGTAGACAGACATTGACAACTACAGGTAACTAACGAGGCAATTCAATGCAATTTAATACCGTGCGGCTTATTCTAGGCGATCAGCTTAACGCCCAACATACTTGGTACTGAAGGATCCCCTCATAAATCAGCCATAGCATAGCCATATTTGAGCAACTGATTGGCGAATAATACCCAGGCCGCCAGCAATTCTTTCTCCGTGATTTGATAATCAGGCCGCCTGAGTACCTCCAA
>NZ_BPFD01000011.1 GCF_019655335.1 Shewanella hafniensis | reverse complement strand
TCCTTCACGACCCACCACTTACTCTAATAAATAGAATAAGTTAGTGGTATTTAGCGAGATAGGCAGTAGTACAATGGGTCGTTAGCTCAGTCGGTAGAGCAGTTGGCTTTTAACCAATTGGTCGAAGGTTCGAATCCTTCACGACCCACCACTTTACTGAAAGTGCATAAATCAGCGCAATACCTAGATGGGTCGTTAGCTCAGTCGGTAGAGCAGTTGGCTTTTAACCAATTGGTCGAAGGTTCGAATCCTTCACGACCCACCACTTATTACTTACATTATTAATGTCAGAATAAGTGAACAGATTTATAGCAATACCTAGATGGGTCGTTAGCTCAGTCGGTAGAGCAGTTGGCTTTTAACCAATTGGTCGAAG
Organism: Shewanella hafniensis; assembly: GCF_019655335.1. GTDB lineage: Bacteria > Pseudomonadota > Gammaproteobacteria > Enterobacterales > Shewanellaceae > Shewanella > Shewanella hafniensis. Next base: position 78,397 of record NZ_BPFD01000011.1, on the reverse strand, counting down.
GTTCGAATCCTTCACGACCCACCACTGATTATCCCGCTTTATCTCTCTCAAGTTACCCACTGAATTTACCAAGTTAAACTTCAATTTCCAGTACCTAGATTTAATACCTTCGTTTTACTTATTTCGTTTCAAATATTTTCCTAACATATTATTTATCATGATATTTTCTACTTTTGTCTCATAGACCTATTGCCAATGTTTCTCACTTGTTAATTTGTCCATATTGGTTGCGGATAAATAATAACAACTGGGGAAAGACAAAAATGAAACAAGCAAAACTAAGCTTGATGGGTAGTGCAATATTGTTGGCATTAGCAAGTTCGGCCAATGCGGCATCACTAAAAGATACGGACATTGAGTTTGGCGGTTATATCAAAGCTGACATCATGTTCAGTGATTATGGTAATGGTGCCCCGGATTCGGGGGATCTCTCTAGGCAATTTTATGTTCCAGGCACTATTTATGGAAAAGAGGGGAATGGCAATCAAGTCGTGGATTTTCAAGCTCGCGAAACACGTTTTAATTTCAAAGCGACGACTGATATTGATGGTCATAAACTTTCTGGCTTTATTGAACTCGATTTTATGACCCACACCGATGGCAATGAACGCACATCCAACAGCTACTCGCCTCGTATTCGCCATGCATTTGTCTCCTATGACAATTGGACGGTAGGCCAAACGTGGACCACCTTCCAAAATGCTGCGGCATTGCCTGAGAATCTCGATTTTGTTGGTGCTGCCGATGGCACCCCGTTCGCCCGCCAAACACTATTGCGCTATACCCAAGGTAATTTCCAATTCGCGATTGAAAATCCTGAAACCACAGTCACGCCAAATCAAGGCGGTACCCGCATTACCAGTGGTAGTGGGGTAATCCCCGATGTTGTCGCGCGGTATAACCTCAAAACGGATGGCGGCGCGGCGTTCTCGTTTGCGGGTATTGCCCGTCAGTTGAATTTAGAAACTAAGATAGGTGCGACGCAGATTGATAGCTCTGCCCTAGGATATGGCGCCAGTGTGGCGGGCATTATTCCGGTCGGCAAAGATGATCTTCGATTTACGGCCACCTATGGTGAAGGCTTAGGTCGTTATATGGCACTCAATTACATTAATGCGGGTGTGCTGGATGCCAACGGTGATATTGAGTCGATTCGTACTTTCGGTGGATTTGTGTCTTATCGTCATTGGTGGAATGAGCAGTGGCGCAGCAGTGTAACCTTGTCAGGCATGCAAGCGGATAACGATGCGGCTTTAACCGGTTCAGGCGTCAATAAGGATGCTTATTCTGGCTATATCAACTTACTTTACTCGCCAAGCAAACCGCTGACCTTTGGGGTCGAGTATATGTACGCCAAGAACAGTAAAGAAAATGGCGATGATGGGGATTTGAGCCGCATCATGTTCTCGGCTAAGTATGTGCTCTAATCTTACTTGCTTGCGATAAAACTAAAAAGGAGACCTTAGGTCTCCTTTTGCATTAAGCGGGTCACATATGTGTAGCGCTTAATCTAACAGATTGTTTTCGCGAACATATTGTTCGAAATCCGTGCAGCCACCGACGTGTTTTTCATCGACAAAAATCTGCGGTACGGTTTCAACTGGCTTACCGACAGTTTTCTCTAAATCTGCTTTAGAGATGCCTTCTGCGTGGATATCGACATATCTGAACTTAAAGTCATCACGTTTTTCAACGAGTTGCTCAGATAATTGCACAGCACGAACGCAATAAGGACAGCCTGGACGGCCAAAAATAACAACGAACATAATAGCTCCTTAGGATTACTTTAGTCGTTTTATACCATAGGCCTAAGTGAATTGATAATGTCAGCCGCGTTTATTTTCAGTTTGATAGCGGCCTTGATAATCAAAATAGCTTTCGAGCAGATCCCAGCCTTTTTTATGTTTCTTCAGTAGCAAGAGATCGGGCATGCGGAATTTATCCGCGTCACTGATTAACTCTGCCACCTTAGTGTACTTTTTGGGTTTTAATCCCGGCGTTCGGCTATGGGGAAAGATGAATAAGGCATATAGGGCTCGCCACTGGGCCGGCGTTTGCAATTTAAAGCGGCGATTGAATTCATTGCCGTCGATATCGAGGTATTGCACTTTTAGATTGCCGTCATCGTCGATGAGGCTCATATGCTGGCAGCGGAACAAATGATGGTGCTGCTGGCTGAGCACTTGGCGCAGGCGTTTATCGGGATCGATGAGGGTCGATTGGCAGTGCTGGCAAATGCGCGCGGCGATATCGTTCTCTTCACCGCAATCAGGGCAAGATTTTGATCTAAATCGAAAGTCGCACTGCAGCTTTTTACCTTGCTGTTCGACTATGCCCTGACAGCGGCGACCAAAGTGTTCGATAATGTCGCCATCATCGTCCGTGAGTCCCCAGAAAATATTGGCAAAATCGCACACAGGGCAATGCACTTGCACGGGTACCGATTTACTGTTGGGTTTCGCTTGCCCGACCTCAGGAAAATACAAGTCATAACCATTGGCAGCATAGTCGATGATAAGACAATCTTTTTTACCTTCAGCGATGCGTAAACCACGGCCGATCATTTGTTGAAACAGACTGACTGAGGCGGTAGGGCGCAAAATTGCAATCAAATCCACATGGGGCGCGTCGAAGCCTGTCGTCAGCACAGCCACGTTGACCAAAAACTTAAGCTCTTGGGCTTTAAAGCATTCAATCGTCGCATCTCGTTCATTGTCGTGCGTTTGTGCCGTGATAATGGCGCTCTGTGCAGCATGAGCTTGGTTAAGTAGGCCAAAAATCTCATTGGCGTGGCGCACCGTTGCCGCGAAGATGATAATGCCTTTTCTATGTTGGCCCAGTTCAATGAGCTGTTTCACTATCGCTGTGGTCGCGCGGCCGTAATGCCCCAGTAAATCGTTAACCTCGGCTTCGGCATATTCGCCATTCTCGTTGGCTTTCAGTTGGCTGAAATCGTACTGGGCACTTAAGCCATCAAACAGGGTTGGCGCTGTGAGGTAACCTTGTTTAATGAGTGGCCTGATGGGCAGTTCGAACACACAATGTTCGAACACAGCATGTTCGGGAGACCCCACTTTGCCGTGATAGTGTTGCTGATAAATCCAGCCAGTGCCAAGGCGATAGGGCGTAGCGGTGAGGCCGAGCAATCTTAGTTGGGGATTTTTCGTGCGTAAATGATTGAGCACTTGCTGATATTGGCTGGTTTTTTCTAGGCTGACTCTGTGGCATTCATCAATAATCACTAACGAGAATGGCTGATCAAACTGGGTTACCCCCCGCGCTGCCGATTGAATGCTGGCGACGACGGTTTTCCCCTCAGTGGCTTTTTGATTGAGTCCCGCCGCATAGATACTGGCTTGTGCTGTGAGGAGGCCGACTTTCTCGGCATTTTGAGCAACTAATTCTTTCACATGGGTGAGCACTAAGACTCTACCTTTGGCGATGCGTGCCAGTTCGGCGATCACTATGCTTTTGCCCGCGCCTGTGGGCAATACAAGTACGGCGGAAGCTTGGCTTTGCCTAAAATGGGCGATGGCGGCATTAACCGCTTGCTGTTGATAGTCTCTGAGTTTGACTGACACGCTGATAAAAATCTATGCTGAATAAAAGTGAGGTTGCAAGCTTAACATAACAGGCAAAAAAAATGCCCCTGGTTGGAGGGGCAAGCTAGAGAAAGGAGCAATCACACACACTCTCTCAACAGGGTTCACTTTTAACCTGAGGTTTAAAAAGGGAGGTTCAGGTTACACTTAGCCTATTGGGCATAGACTAAGCGTTGTGGATGTTGTTCGTCACTCGGATATTACTCAGTACGATTCAAGCGTGATTCAATCAAGGTCTCGATCACAGCTGGATCGGCCAAGGTTGATGCATCCCCTAAGTTGGTCACTTCGTTAGCGGCAATCTTACGCAGGAAGCGGCGCATGATCTTGCCCGAACGTGTCTTAGGTAAGCCCGTCGCCCATTGGATGAGATCTGGGGTTGCCAGCGCACCAATTTCTTTACGAACCCATTGACGCAGCTCTTGTCGTAGCTCTTCGGTTTCTTCAGTGCCGCGGGTTAGCGTGACGTACGCATAAATACCTTGGCCTTTAATATCATGTGGGTAGCCAACTACAGCTGCCTCGGCGACCAGTTCGTGTGATACCAGCGCACTTTCGACCTCTGCAGTACCTAATCTGTGGCCGGATACGTTGATTACGTCATCGACGCGGCCAGTGATCCAGTAATAACCATCTTCATCGCGGCGGGCACCGTCACCGGTAAAATACATGCCACGGAAGGTTTTAAAGTAGGTCAATACAAATCGTTCGTGGTCGCCATAGACAGTCCGCATTTGGCCCGGCCAAGAGTCGAGTAACACTAAGTTACCTTCGTTCTCACCTTCTAAAATATTCCCCATGTTATCCACTAAGGCGGGTTGAACACCAAAGAACGGACGGGTCGCTGAGCCTGGTTTAGTGTCGGTCGCGCCTGGTAGCGGCGTGATCAAAATACCGCCGGTTTCAGTTTGCCACCAAGTATCGACGATAGGGCAATGTTCATGACCTATGACTTCATGGTACCAACGCCATGCTTCTGGGTTGATAGGTTCACCTACCGAGCCCATGATCCTCAGACTGCTACCATCGAACTTATCGAAGTGTTGTTTGCCTTCGGCCATCAGTGCGCGAATTAAGGTTGGCGCAGTGTAAAGAATGTTTACCTTATGGCGGTCAATCATTTCGCCTAAACGGGCAGGGCTTGGGTGATTCGGTACGCCTTCATGGATAAGCACAGTCGCACCATTGGCGAGAGGGCCGTAAACCATGTAAGAGTGGCCTGTTATCCAACCCACATCCGCGGTACACCAGTACACTTCACCCGCTTTGTAGTCGAACACATATTCATGGGTCATAGACGCATAAACCATGTAGCCGCCTGTGGTGTGTAATACGCCCTTGGGATTACCGGTTGAACCTGAGGTATACAGCAGGAATAACGGTGATTCAGCGTCCATTTCCTCTGGTTGGCAGTGCTCTGATGCGGTTTCCATCAGCGAATGCCACCACACATCACGGCCTTCTACCCAATCGACTTTGCCACCCGTGCGTTTAAGCACTATGACTTTTTCAATGCTAGTGACATCAGGGTGTTTTAAGGCATCGTCAATGTTGCGTTTCAATGGAATAGCACGGCCACCACGCATACCTTCATCTGATGTAATAATGACTTTGGATTTACCGTCAATGACGCGAGAGGCGATAGAATCCGGCGAGAATCCACCAAACACCACGGAGTGCACCGCGCCGATACGGGCACAGGCAAGCATAGCCACTGCGGCTTCTGGCACCATAGGCATATAAATCGTGACTATGTCACCGCGGCGCACGCCTTGGCTGCGCAACGCGTTAGCGAATTTACACACCTCTGCATGTAATTCACCGTAGGTAATTTTGCGTTGTTCGCTGGCGTTGTCGCCTTCCCAAATAATCGCCACGCGATCACTGTGCTCGGCTAAGTGACGATCCAAACAGTTAGCAGAAGCGTTCAGGGTGCCGTCATAAAACCAATTGATCGATAAGTTATGGTCATCAAAAGAGGTTTTTTTAATTTTGGTATAGGGTTTAATCCAATCAATACGCTTGCCGTGTTCTCTCCAGAAACCTTCAGGATTGACAATCGACTCTTGGTACATTGTTTTATATTTATCGTTGTTTACAAGTGCATTGGCAGCGATATTGCCGGAGACTTTGTAGAGAGACTGCGAGCTCATAGGGCTTCCCTTTTGAAAAATTGCGTGGACTGAGTATGGTATGCAAGGGGGCGGCAACTCCATTAGACCTTGGTCTAGTTTTAAATTTTCCTTTATATTTAGTCTGTTGCATTAAAAGTCCGGCTAGATTTTAGACAGGTTTTATCGCACAATAATCAGAAAAAAGAGCAAAGTATGAATTTAACCTTAGTCGTCGCCGTTATTGCCATCTGTTATGTCTCGCTTTTATTCCTATTAGCGTGGGGGGCGGAGCGTTGGTTTAGCCGCATCACCAAAAAGCTACAAGTCGGTATTTATGGCCTGAGCTTAGCGGTTTATTGTTCCTCGTGGAGTTTTTTAGGCACTGTTGGCCAATCGGCTAAGGACCTTTGGTCTTTCTTACCGATTTTTATCGGCCCCATTCTGATTTTTACTTTAGGTTTTGGCATGTTACGAAAGATGGTATTAGTGTCTAAGGCACAAAATATCACCTCAGTGGCCGACTTTATTGCTGCCCGATACGGCAAATCCCAAACCTTAGCCGCCTTAGTCACCTTAATCGCCTTGTTTGGCATCATGCCCTATATCGCCCTGCAGCTTAAGGCGATGGTGTTTAGCCTTAATCTATTTCAACCTGCAGACGATCCCCTCGATGGGGTGACGATTCCGCTACTGATCACGTCTTTGTTAGCTATATTTGCCATTTTATTTGGTACCCGCAAACTCGATGCCACCGAGCATAATCCCGGCATGATGCTGGCGATTGCCTTTGAGTCTCTGGTGAAACTTGCTGCATTTTTGTTGGTCGGTGTTGTCATCAGTTTCGGGGTATTCGATGGTTTTGGGGATATTTGGCAGCAGGCCAATGCGCAGTCGTTGATCAATTATCCTAATCCTCGTATCGAAGCTTTAATGCCTGAGTTACTCGTCGGAATGGCGGCGTTTTTGTGTATGCCAAGGCAGTTCCATGTGATGGTGGTGGAATGCGCCGATGAGTCAGTGTTGTCAAAGGGACGTTGGTTATTTCCCATCTATTTAGCACTTTTTGGTTTATTCGTTGGACCGCTCGCATTAGCTGGGAAGATCATCCTTGGTGATTCAGTGTCGGCCGATACCTATGTGATTAATCTGCCTCTCGCCTTAGATCAGCCTTTGTTGGCTGTTATTGCTTTGCTGGGCACACTTTCGGCGGCAACCGGCATGGTGATAGTGGCGGTCGTGACCATCAGTGTGATGGTGAGTAACGAATGGCTAGTGCCTGTGATGCTGCGCACGGGCCATATTCGCGAGAAAAACTTCAGTCAGTTCTCGCACCTGTTACTAAATGCCCGCCGCTTAGCCATAGTGATTATTCTTGGGCTAGGTTATGGCAGTTATCTTGCCTTAGCCGACAGTGATTCTTTATCCCATCTCGGCATGTTGTCCTTTGGCGCTTTCGCCCAATTAGCGCCTGCCTTAGTGGGCGGGCTTTATTGGAAGCACGGCAATCGTGCTGGGGTATTTTTAGGGCTCGGCGTGGGCTTCACGTTGTGGTTTTACATTATGTTGCAGGGCATGACAGATGTGCAAAGTTCATCAGCGTTAGTATCGGGAGTCACGGGTGAGATAGGCTTGCTAGATGCGATAACGCCCAATGTGCGTGATGCGCTGACGGCACTTTTTGCCAATATCGCCTGTTATATTTTGGGATCGATTTGGTTTAGGGCGGGTGTGGCTGAGCGTATTCAGGCCAGTGCTTTTGTGAGCCCTGGCAAATTGAAAAACAGCGCTAATAAGAAAAATGGTCCGATTTCACAGCAAGATTTACTGATACTGGCGAGTCGCTTCGTTAGCCCAACACGCGCCTACGAGAGCTTTAGCCGTTTCTCGATTGATGCGGTAAAAAGTGATAGTTGGCATAAAGCGGCGCCGCCTGAGCTGATTTTCCACACAGAACGTTTATTAGCGGGGGTGCTTGGCGCCTCAAGCGCAGCGCTGGTGATGGATTCCGTGCTGCAAGGGCGCGATTTAGCGCTGGATGAAGTCTTTAGTCTGGTCGATGAAGCTTCATCGAAAATTATGCTCAGTCAAGACATGTTGCGCGGCGCGATTGAGCATGCCTATGAAGGCATGAGCGTGATAGATAATGATCTCAATCTCGTTGCTTGGAATTATAAGTATGTGGAGTTGTACCAATATCCCGACGGATTCTTACAGCAGGGTATGCCCATCAGCGAAGTGATCCGTTTTAATGCGTCGCGGGGTTATTGCGGTGAAGGGGAAATTGAACAGCAGGTCGCCCAGCGGGTACAGCATATGCGTAATGGTACGCCACACACTTCTGAGCGCCATCGCAGAGACGGTAAAGTGATTAAAATTCAAGGTAATCCCATGCCAGACGGCGGCTTTGTGATGACCTTTACCGACATAACTCAGTATCGCGAGCAGGAGCGTGCGCTGCTCGAAGCCAATGAAACCTTAGAAAGCCGCGTTAACGAGCGTACCTATGAATTAGCCATGTTGAACAGTGAGTTACTGGAAGCTAAGGCGCAGGAAGAAATCGCCAACGCCTCTAAAAGTCGCTTCTTGGCCGCCGTCGGCCATGATTTAATGCAGCCGCTTAATGCTGCGCGGTTATTTACCGCATCTTTATCTCAGTATCCTAATCTCGATCGTGAGGCCAGAACCACCTTATCCCATGTGAATAGCTCGCTTAAGATCGCTGGCGAGTTGCTCACCGATCTGCTGGATATTTCGAAACTCGATTCCGGCATGGTGGAGGTGAATCGCCGTGACTTTGCGATTTCAGAACTGATCAATGGCTTATCCGTGGAGTTTGAGGCGATGGCGGCGGACAATCAAATCCGTTTTAAGATGGTCCCATGCAGTGCGACTGTTAATTCCGATCCTTCGCTGTTACGCCGTGTCCTACAAAACTTTTTAACCAATGCCTACCGTTATGCTCGCGGTGGCAGAGTGTTATTTGGTTGCCGTCATCGTGGCCATTACCTTGAGATCCAAGTGTTAGATACAGGTTGTGGTATTGATGAAAAAGAAACCCAAGAAATTTTTAAAGAATTCAAGCGGCTGAATAATCCTAAGAGCAACAATGTCAGCGGCTTGGGCTTAGGTTTAGCGATTGCCGATCGCATCAGTAAAGTGCTGGAACACGGTATTCAGGTTTCATCCCATTTAGGTCGCGGTTCGGTATTCTCCATTTGTGTGCCGCTCGGGGAGACTGTACGTCAGCCGCAAGTGAAGGCGTTGCCATCGCTGCTGCAGCCGTTATCGGGTATCAAAGTGTTGTGTATCGACAACGAAGAGGCGATTCTGGCGGGGTTAGAAAGTCTATTAAGTCGTTGGCAATGTGAGGTTATTTGCGCAAAAGATTTATCTGATGCACGCATTAAGCTAGGGCTGAAAGGCGTTGCGCCCGATATTGTGCTCGCCGATTACCGCTTAGATGATAGCCAAAATGGCGTTGATGCGATGGACGGTATTCGTGCCCTGTATGGCAAAGACTTGCCCGGTATTTTGATCACCGCCAATACCCGCAAAGAGCTGGTGGAAGATGTGCAGCGCCGCGGCTATCACTATATGGCGAAAATGATAAAACCTGCCGCGCTGCGCGCCTTGATTTCGAGCTTAGTGAAATGAGCTGAGTCTGATTAACTAAGTCTAATCAGCTTAGTTAAACCAGCTTAGTTAAATCAGATTAGAAACATAAGTTGAGTGGCATCGGTACATTAGCCTGAAACCCAGATAATCCGCGTAGTTGCGATGCGGATTATCTGGATTAAACACTTCGCTCAATACTGGTTTAGCACTTTGCAAGAGAAAATAGGCTAGAGGTTAGTTATCGTTGCTTCGTTCATCCCCAACCAAATGAATGATCAGAGTTTGAAAACAGCGAGTTTGCTGTTTAAATTCAGTGATAACTCCGCCAAACTTTCACTTTCTTGGGCGAGATAGGTTGCCGATTCGGAGACTTCGAGCGCTGAGTTATTAATCCCGCACACGTTTCTGTTCATGTCTTCAGCGACCACACTTTGTTCTTCTGCGGCGGTAGCGATATGGGTCGCCATGTCACTCACATGTTTGATGTGGGCTACGATAAGCGATAAATCACTTCCCGCTTTTGCCGATTGACTCACACTGTTTTCTGCCAGCGCACGGCTTGCATCCATTGCCTTAGCGGCGCTCACGGCCCGTTGTTGCAATAATGAAATCGTGTTCTGAATTTCTTCGGTTGATTGTCTGGTGCGACTGGCGAGTTGTCTCACTTCATCGGCGACCACTGCAAACCCTCGTCCTTGCTCACCTGCGCGGGCGGCTTCAATGGCGGCATTCAATGCGAGTAAGTTAGTTTGATCTGAAATCGCGTGATAACAGAGGTCACTTCGCTGATCTGCATGACTTCTTCTTTGAGCATGTTCACTTGGTCCGTCGCTTGCTCCACTTCTTTGGCAAGAGCATGAATACCATCCACACTGGCGTGGACATCTTGGTCGCCAAGGCCAGCTTCCCAAGTGGCTTCTTTGGTATCTTTGGCTGTGCTCTCTGCATTGTTTGCCACATCAGCGATAGTGGCGCTCATTTCATTCATGGCAGTGGCAAGCTGGGCAAGTTGATCCCGCTGATTATTTACTGCTTGATTAGTTTCCTCTGCGGTTGAGGCGATGCGAGCCGAGGCCTGGGCAACATGATCAGCGCTATGACTCGCTTCCTGTAAGGTGCTACGAATCGAGCCAATGCTTTGGTTGATGTTGCGGGCTAAAGAGCCAAGCTCGTCTTTACCATAGACCTTTAATTGCGTAGTTAAATCCCCCTTAGTGATAGCGAGCATCGCCTGATTCACATCATCCAATGGCCGAGTAATAGAGCGGCTAATGGCATAACCTAGCCAAGCCATAAGCACAATAATGACAAATGTAATACCACCCATGGTGAGGTATTCATGCCAAATGGTGGCTTCAATATCTTGGAGTAACATACCTGAGCCTAAGATCCAGCCCCAAGGTTTAAATCCCATGACGAGTGAGATTTTTTGCGCCGATTTTCCATTAGCTGTCATCCAGCGGTATTCAACTAGGCCTTGTTTGCCATCACGGCCGAGTTCGACCATTTTGTACCAATAGTTTTCTTCGCCTTGATTGCCCATCTGTTGCCCAACCAATTCTCTTTTGATGGGATGGACGATGACGCGCCTCGATTCATCAATCACAAACAAGTAGTTATCACCATCAAAGCGCATGTCGTTCAACATGTCCTTAGCGGCCTGCTGTGCTTGCTCTAAGGGCAGTGATTGGGATAACGCCTGAATGCGGCTGCTAGCGAGGGACAATACGGCGTTAAGTCGTGCTTCACGTTCCATCATCAGATTATGTTTTAAAGCACTAACTGAAATAATGAGTAAAATTAAGGCGCCTGTGAGGGCGATGATGAGCTGTAATGCGAGTTTGCGATTGACGGCTATGTCAGCGAGTTTGAACATATGATCTCCATGTCTTGGTGTTGCTATTTAAGCCATTCCTCAGCTCAATTTGTTGGCGGATATTGGCGAAAGATGTGCGGGAAAACATTAGCGATATAAGCATTGCTGGCTTTGGAAAAATGTCCAGTTGCTAGATTAAATTAATGGGCTAAATTGCGGAGTTTTAATGGAAATTGTGAGCAATGTTGCAATTGCAATCTTAGCGCTTTTAGCTATCGAGAGGATGCGAGGTTTGTATTCTGGGTAAGACTGCTGAGTGACTTAACATCGCTGCTTAGTTTAAACCCTAGCGCACTTTTAACGATGCGCAGAGGGTTATCTATTTGAAGGATGATTACGTTGAAGGCTTATGCTGTTGGTATTAACCGTGGCTAATAAGCTGTGGCTCGGCACAGGCGGATGATGCCTTAATGCTTGTTGCAACTAGCTTCATCGCACGGGTGAGTTGGCTTAATTGCGCCGGGCTAATCACATAGGGCGGCATGATATAGATAAGGTTGGCGAAGGGGCGAACCCACACGCCTAAATCAACAAATTGTTGCTGCAACTCTGCCGTGTTGACGGGTTCGTGCATCTCTAACACGCCGACAGCGCCGAGCACTCGCACATCTTTTACGCTGGGTAAGTTAATCGCATCCTTAAGTTCTAAGCGCATTTGCTGCTCGATAGCGGCCACTTGCGCTTGCCATTCATTGCGATTGATTAAGTCTACGCTTGCACACGCGGCCGCGCAGGCCAGCGGGTTACCCATAAATGTCGGCCCATGCATAAACACGCCGGCGGGAGATTGGCTGATTCCTTGGGCGACGTTATCGGTACATAGCGTTGCTGCTAGGCTGATGTAACCGCCCGTTAGCGCTTTACCTAAACATAAGATATCTGGGGTAATATTGGCATGTTCATAGGCAAACAGCTTACCGGTTCGGCCAAAACCCGTGGCGATTTCATCGAGGATAAGCAGCACATTATATTCATCACACAGGGCACGAAGACCCACTAAATAATCTGCGCTGTAGAAACGCATCCCGCCAGCGCCTTGCATGATCGGCTCTATGATCACAGCGGCAATCTCATGGTGATTAATGCTTAATATGTCGCGCATTGCGGTTAAATCATCGGCTTGTAAGGCTTCGCCAAAGGCGGTTTGTGGCGCGGGCACAAAAGATTGTTTTGTTAGCGCATCGCCAAACATAGTGTGCATGCCACCTTCGGGATCGCACACGCTCATGGCGGCAAAGGTATCGCCGTGATATCCCTTTTTAACGGTAAGAATACGTTGTTTTAATGGCCGCTCTTGATGTGTGGTTTGTTCCTGCGAGCTTTGATCTTGCCAACTTTTACCTTGCAAACTTTGACCTTGCCAATATTGCAGCGCCATTTTGATCGCCACTTCCACTGAGATAGAGCCAGAGTCGCATAAAAAGACTTTCGTCAGCGGCTCGCAGGTCATAGCGATAAGTTTTTTACACAGTTCAATGGCGGGTTCATGGGTGATGCCGCCAAACATCACATGGCTCAACTGATGCAGCTGTTTTTCCATCGCGGTTAATATCTCGGGATGCGCATAGCCGTGCACACAAGCCCACCATGAGCTGGTGCCATCGACCAGCTTGCGGCCATCGACGAGTTCGAGCTCGCAACCCTTTGCGCTATGTACACCAAAAACAGGAAGAGAACGGGTCATTGAGGTGTAAGGATGCCAAATATGGGCGCTATCAAAATCAAAATCGAGTAAATTGCGCATAAATGCTCACTAGGTTGGTGGTAAAGTAGCCACTAGTAAACTGAGTTCACTGGTTGGCGTTGACAGTTTAAGGGCTGAGGTTATCCTAGCCAAGATAAAAGACAGAATAAAAAGGGTGTTCAATGTCGCAGTTGCAAGTTCGTCATGATTGGAAGCGGGAAGAAATCGAAGCCTTATTTGCGCTGCCGATGAATGATTTGTTATTTAAAGCCCACAGCATTCACCGTGAAGTGTACGATCCCAATGAAGTGCAAATTAGCCGCTTGTTATCGATTAAAACCGGTGCTTGCCCTGAGGATTGTAAATACTGCCCACAGAGCGCCCGTTATGACACAGGTTTAGAGAAAGAGCGTTTGCTGGCAATGGAAACTGTGCTGACCGAAGCGCGCAGTGCTAAAGCCGCGGGGGCATCTCGTTTCTGTATGGGCGCCGCTTGGCGTAACCCGAAAGAAAAAGACATGCCGTACCTTAAGCAAATGGTACAAGAAGTCAAAGCCTTAGGCATGGAAACCTGCATGACGCTTGGCATGCTTTCTGAAGAACAGGCGAACGATTTAGCTGGCGCAGGCTTAGATTATTACAACCACAATTTAGATACTTCGCCTGAATACTACGGCGATGTGATCACCACTCGTACCTATCAAAATCGTTTAGATACCCTGACACATGTGCGTGCTTCTGGCATGAAAGTGTGTTCTGGCGGGATTGTCGGCATGGGTGAAAAGGCGACGGATCGTGCAGGCTTACTGCAACAGCTGGCCAATTTACCCCAGCACCCTGATTCAGTGCCGATCAATATGTTAGTCAAAGTGGCGGGCACACCTTTTGAGAAGCTTGACGACCTCGACCCACTCGAATTTGTGCGTACCATTGCCGTGGCACGTATTTTAATGCCGCTTTCGCGCGTGCGGTTATCGGCGGGTCGCGAAAATATGAGTGATGAACTGCAGGCCATGTGTTTCTTTGCTGGCGCCAACTCGATTTTCTACGGTTGTAAATTGCTGACCACGCCAAACCCAGAAGAAAGCGATGATATGGGGCTATTCCGACGTTTAGGCTTACGTCCAGAACAGGGCGCTGCGGCAAAATTGGAAGAAGAAAGTGCTGTTCTAGCCAAAGCGGCGGCTTATCAAGATAAGTCATCGGCACAATTCTATGACGCGGCGGCTTTGTAAGCACACTGACTTCATGTTGTTTGACGTATATCTTGAATAACATATCAATCCTGTCGGCGCAGTCTGTATTGACTGCGGCCAACAGGTTTATTCAATGTGTTCTATTCCTAAGATAAATCTGCTTAAATCGCACACTCTTGAGGCTAAATTGATGAGTTCTCTGCTTGAGACTAAAATTGCCGCCCGTCAGCATGCTCTGCGTGAGCAAGGATTACTGCGCCAACGTAAAGTGCTGAGTGTCGATCATGCCATTAACACCAACGCATCCACTTCGAGCCCACGTTTTGTGTTTGAAGGTCGCACTTATGTCAATTTCAGTAGTAATGATTATTTAGGTTTATCCCGCGTTCCTGAGTTGGTTGAAGCGCTGCACCTTGGTGCGCAGACCTACGGTGTGGGTAGCGGCGCATCGCCCTTAGTGACAGGGTACAGTGATGCGCATGTCACACTTGAACGTGAACTCTGCGCCTTAACGGGGCATGAAGCGGGATTACTATTCTGCTCGGGCTTTAGTGCCAATACGGCGTTAATGAAAACCTTGTTTGATCAGCAAGATACTGTGATTGCCGATAAACTTGTGCATGCCTCAATTATCGATGGTTTGCAGGACAGCGGTGCGCAGTTAAAACGTTTTTTACATAATTCGCTTGAGAGCGCTGAGCGGCTTCTGACTCGAAATCACGCATCGGCGTTAATCACAGAAAGCGTGTTTAGCATGGATGGGGATTGTGCGCCGATCGTGCAGTTATCGGCGCTTTGTCGTCAACAGAATACATGGTTGATTGTTGATGATGCCCATGGTTTTGCGGTGCTCGATGGTTATCACAATGCTGATGCCGCCAAGCTTATCGATGTGCAAGTGGTCACTTTTGGTAAAGCCTTAGGTTGCCAAGGTGCGGCCGTGTTGGGGAGTCAGGCGCTGATCGATTATTTAGTCAGTAACGCCCGTGAATACATTTACTCGACCGCCTTATCGCCCGCCAATGCCGCATTAGCGTTAGCCGCTGCTCAGTACTGCACAGCACATCCCGAGTTACAGCAAAAACTGCGTGAGAATATCACGCTGTTCAAACGATTATGCCTTGAGGCGAATGTGCCCCTTTTAGGTTCAGATACCGCGATTCAGCCGCTGATCATTGGGGATGCGCGGCAAACCCTGCAAGTGGCCGAGGAGCTAAGGGCTGCAGGGATTTGGGTTGGCGCGATTCGCCCGCCGACCGTGCCTGTGGGCTCAGCACGTTTACGTATTACCTTAACGGCCGCCCATGCCGCGGAAGATATCGCGGCCTGTGCTGCGCAATTAGCTCAAGTGCTCAGTCGCGTCCGTGTGCCACTTGTGACTGAACGACAAGCTACGGATGATCACAGATAAATGTACGCGATTGAAGGCGTTATTCTATTGAATTTTAAGTTTTTATGGTTGAGTGTTAACTGCAATGCCAAACCCGATTAAATCCAGCAAGCCCAAGGCGAGTGAATCAAGCTCTAACGTGCTCAAGCCTAGTGAGCCCAGCTCTTGCGGGTCAATATCTCACGAGATGAATGTGAGCGAATCTGCTGTAATGCAAGCTTTTGAAAAAAAAGCGATTGAAAAACAAGCTTTTGAAAAACCAGCTGTTGGAAAAAGAGCAATTAAGAAAGTAGCCAATACACACGGCGCTCAGATTGCCGAACGATTCTCTGCAGCGGCCCATAGTTATCAAGACCATAATCAGTTACAGCGTCTGAGCGCCGCCAGTTTACTCAGTGAGTTTACCGCCAAAGGTCATCTGTTGGACATTGGCGCTGGCCCTGGGACCGATTTTTCGGTGCATGACTTTGCACATCAATCTGAGCATCACGCTGAGCAGGGTTTGATGCAAAATCCACAGACGACTGTGTTTGCTGTGGATATCGCCCTTGGCATGTTGCACAAGCTAAAACAATCTTATCCCGATTATCACGGCGTGTGCGCCGATGCCGAGTGTTTACCTTTTGTCGATGGCTGCATCGATGTGATTTATTCGAATTTGGCTTTGCAATGGTGTGGGAATTTCGCCGCTGCGGTCGCCGAAATGGCGCGAGTGCTTAAGCCAAATGGCGAGTGTCATTTGAGCCTAGTAGCGCAGGGAAGTTTGAATCAATTAGCCGAATTAGGCTTAAGAGTGAATGACTTTTCGACGCTAGAGTCGCTCAAAGCGGCATTTAAACTCGATACATGGCAGTCGTTAGAGGTGCAGCTCATTCCTATGACAGTGCATTTTGATACGCTCAAAACCTTACTCTATTCCATTAAAGGGGTAGGCGCATCAGTGCAATCGGTCAGCTCAAGCCATTCAGCTCATTCAATCAGTTCAGCCAACTCAACCCGTTTAATTGACTCAACATCGCAAGCAGCAGGAGAAGTTGCTGGTGCAATAGCCGCTGCAGATTTAGCTCCGCGGCTGCGTGGTCGCCAAGATTGGCTGGCAATGCAGGCCAAAGCCGAATCGTTACGTGTACCCCAAGGTTTACCGTTAACCTATCAGATAGTGCAGATACGTGCTCGGCGCGGGATATAACAGTTTCGCGCTATGTTTAACTAAAGCAGTGTTTTAGCTACAACAGTGTTTTAGCTACAGCAATCATCATGCAAATATATTTAGCATTGGTGAGCGATAGGGGCTTTAGTGTGTAGATTTATGGATTGGTTGCTTTTAGCTTCATCCAGAGTGTTTTTCATATAGACCACTCAGTAGCGACAGATAAGGATCTAATATGTTTTTTGTAACAGGTACAGATACCGACAGTGGTAAAACCTTAGTTTCATCGGCGCTGTTAACTGCAGTAAACCGTTTGGGCGCGATAGCCAGCGCTGACTCGGCTGTGAGTATTTTGGCTTCTAACACGCTGTCTACCTTAGGTGTTAAGCCCATCGCCTCGGGCTGTGCGCAAACCTCCGAAGGCTTACGTAATGCCGATGCGCTGCAACTGATGACGTCATCTTCACTAAAACTGGCCTATTCCACCATCAATCCTTTTACCTTCGAGCCTGCGATTGCGCCGCATATTGCTGCCGCCCAAGTGGGCGTGGGTTTAGCGCCTGAAGTCATTATCGAAAGCTTGGATTTAGCAGCGTTTGCTCAAGCGGATTTTTGTTTGATTGAGGGCGCGGGTGGCTGGCGTTTACCCTTAGGCGAGGGGAGATATTTATCGGAAGTGGTACAGAAATTAGAACTGCCAGTGATACTCGTGGTGGGCATGAAACTCGGCTGCTTAAATCACGCACTGCTGACTCAAGAGGCGATATTGGCTGATGGGCTTAAGATTGCTGGCTGGGTTGCCAATTGTGTCGACCCGAATATGAGTATGTTTGCGGAAAACTTGGCGAGTCTTAAAGAGATGATGTCAGCGCCTTTCCTCGGCTGTGTGCCTTTTCTTGATGCTCCCAGTGCTGAAAATGCCGCTGATCATCTTGATACTTCGCCGCTTTTTCAAAGCGCAGAGGCCAATACATAGCCAGTGCCTAACTAATGCTTAGCCGCTTAATACTTTCGGCTAAGTGCTATCGTAATGTTTTGAGACCAAAAGCCTCACATTAGGTAAGGCTTATTTCTATCAAGGCTGCCGATTAATGTTCGCAAATGAGTGGCTGCACATTAACGCTAAGCGTCGCTATTAGCGATTGATCTGTTGCTTCAATGCCGTTGAGGCTTTAAAGCTGGGCTGATTGTAGCCGTCGATTTCGATGGTTTCGCCCGTTTGTGGATTACGGCCCGTTTTAGCGACATGGTATCTCAATTCAAAGGTGCCAAATTGTGGCAGGTAGATTTTTTCGCCTTCGCTTAAGGCGATGTGGATCTGTTGCAAAATCTGCTCAACCACAGGTTTAGTGCTCGCTTGCGATGCATTGAGCTCGGCGGCAATACGTTGGATAAGTTGTGCTTTGTTCATAGAAACCTCTGAAGTCAGCTTAGGTTCAATCGAAGGGGAGTTATAACAAGCTCGCCTTAAGATTGAAAGCCATAGCCAGCTTAGCGCGGTCGAGTGGTGTTTTATTGACTGGCTTGTAACTTTATTGAAAACAGAGTGTTGGTATATTGAGCGGTAATCTTGTCGGTTTTGAGTGCTTGTCAGTTTTGAGTCGAAAACTTAAGCGCAACTGGGTTGCGCTTAAGTCATGAGCAGCATTATTCAACGGCTGGCTTATGTGAAGCCAACTTTTTAAAGCTCGCCTATGAAAAGAGCGTTTCTTCCAGAGTGCGGCCTTTCAGCAGCATCTTATATTGCCACTGATGTTGGTTGAAAAGGGTAAATAGGCGCATTTCAATATCACTGTTCTGTGCTTTTTCTGCATCCGTGGCAAGCTGGATAATAAACACTTTGCTCTGTTTTGAGCTGACGTTCACCACGCCCGCCAGTTTCGCCACTTCCGCTTGCAGCACCTCACTGTCACAAGTTTGCATGGTTAACGTTAGGTAATCACTGTCGGTCGATGCATGCATAGACACGGCTTGGCTCAGTTGGCCCTTGTCTAAATACAACACTTGATCGCACAGCTTTTCGAGCTCATCGAGATTATGCGAGCTGATCATAAAGGTCGTGGTGGGCGATAGGGCTTTGACCAGCTCGCGGACTTTTTTCGCATTGGCAGGGTCGAGTCCCGCCGTCGGCTCATCCAATAACACTAATTCTGGCGAGCCAATGAGCGTCTGCGCAATCGATACGCGTTTACTCATACCGTGGCTAAGACTGGGTGGTTTTTGCTCGGCGACGTCAGCTAAATCGACTAAGGTCAATACGCGAATGGCCTCTTGTCTGGCTTGTTCAACGCCCATGCCCTGCAAACGCGCGAAAAAGCTTAATTGGCTAACAATGGTCAAATTGGGATCGAGCACCGCATCCTGGGGTAAAGCGGCAATTTTACCTAAAAGTTTAGGGCTATTAGGCGCTTCACCGAGCAGGGTTATTGTCCCGGCACTTGGCGACATATAGCCGCATAACAGGCTAAAAAGCGTGGTTTTACCCGCACCATTGGGACCGACAAGGGCGATGGGGGCACCCGCTTCTAGGCTGAAGTTAACATCATTCAGCGCCTTTTTGCTGCCGTAAAGCTTTGACAGTCCTTGGCATTGGATCAGACTCATAGCGAGCTCCTTTGCATATACATTCTGCCGAGTAAGAGGGCCGCAGCAGTTTGGATTAGTGGAATAGGGGCATAAACTAAACTATTGAGTCCATTGGTATTGAGCATGTCCGACAACTGAGCACCGGGTAATATCCATTGTAGCTGAGCCAATACGTTAGATTGGCTGCCTAACACCATGATGGCGATGGAAATCACAGTCCATAAAATGGTCGCAAACACCATAGCTTGGCGTGCCGTGCGCGCATACAGGGACAATAAGGTCATCACTGCCGTGTAGGGCAAGATCACTATGATGAGGTTAAGGCCAACTAAGGCGCCAGAGGTTAACGCTGGCAAAAAAAGCTGGCTGTCACGGCTGAGCGCGAGGGCGACAGTGGCGATAATCGTCAATAGGATCAGCAAGCCTTGGATCAGAATTTGGCCGAGAAAACGCCCGAACAATAAGCTGTCACGGCTAGTGCGCAGGGTTAAAAAGCGCAGTGTGCCACGGGTTTTATCGGAAGAGAATTGATCGGCGGCGATCAAAATACTGAATAGTGGGAATAAATACAGCGCAAAGCACCAAAACACCGCCATTTCGGCTACAGGCCACTCAAAGAGCACGTTGAGGGTATTGGCCCCAAATAAGCTGTCGATGACGTCTTTTACATTGGGCTGCAATAACATCGCCGATGCGCTTTGAATGGGATAAAGCAGGAGTACGCCCCACACTAAACCAAAGGCGACCAAGGCGATGATCCCTCGGGTATTAAATAAAAATTTACGCAGTTCAAACATGGCGATAATAAGCATGTTGTTGAAACTGCTGGGTGGATTATTGGTCATTTGCTGTCTCTATTATTCTTGACGCTATGATTAGCTTTATAAGACGATTAACTCAACGAGGCGATTAACTCATCGAGCTTTTGCGTCAGTTCAGCCACCTGTTGCTCAAGCTCTGTCACTCTTTGGGTTAATTCATGCGGCTCAGCAGCCAAAGACACTGCGACATGGGCGGCACTATGGTTGGTAGTCTGGCTGGCAGTATGAGGGCTGGCAGTATGAGTATTATCTGGCTGCGCAGTTTCGAGCTGCGACGAGGCGGCAGAGAATAATTCCACATAACGGGATTCGCGGCGACCGGCTTCTCTGGGCAACTGTTTTAAGAAAGGTTTTTCGCGGCTCATTAATTGGCGGATGCAATCTTCCACTTCGATCACGTCTTTAAATTCGTGTAGGCGATTACTGCGAGTGCGCAGTTCTCCTGGCGTTTGTGGACCACGTAATAGCAACAAACAGACGATGGCGAGTGCGGCGGAGGACAGTTGAAGTTCACTGAATTCGGTATTGCAGAATCTGTGCTTGTATTTCACGACGCGGCTGCCAAATCCCGACTGTTCGCTGATCAAACGTTTACGATTAAGGGAATCGACGGCAATTTGTACTTGGGTTTCGCTGAGTTCGAGTACCGGCTCGCGACTGGTTTTTTGATTGCAGGCTAAGGTCAATGAGTTTAGCGAGAGAGGATATTGCTCTGGGGTAGTGATTTCTTTCTCAAGCAGGCATCCGATGACTCTGGCTTCGTGTAACGTGAGTTCCATATAAGCTCCAAAGAAAAAAGCATGGCTTTGTTTATAACAGAGCCATGCTTAATATCCTAGGAGTTGTCAGTCAAACTTTGCCTTAGTGGCGGTAAACTGTACAAATTTAACGCTAAGTACTGAACAGAGTTGATTATTCTGCTGTTTCAGTTAAACGCAGGCCATCATTATCTATACTCAGTTGACCATTCTTAAATAAGCCACCTATGGCTTTTTTGAAGGCTTTTTTACTCATACCAAGCTGATCGTAAATGATTTCAGCATCGGTTTTATCAGTCAGGGCTAAGAAGCCGCCAGCCTGTTTGAGTTTGATCAGGATAATGTGCGCGTGCTTATCTAATTCTTGCTTGCTGCCTTGTTGCAGCACGAGATCAATTTTACCATCGCGGCGCACTTGTTTGATGAAACCTTTGAGTCTTTGGCCGAAACGCAGTTTTTGGAACACTTCGTTTTCGTAAATCACGCCCCAATGAGCATGATTAATAATGGCTTTGTAGCCTAAATCTGTGGTGCCGCCGATATATAAATCGACCTGCTCACCGACAGCGTACTCTGGCTCTGTCTTATCGAGGAACTTATCGATTTTTGATGAGGCCATGATGCGTTCATCGGCGCGGTTAGCGTGCACATAAACCAGATAAGAGCGACCTTCTTCGATAGGCTTGTGTTGCTCACCAAAGGGCAGCAATAAGTCTTTATCTAAGCCCCAATCTAAAAAGGCGCCATAAGGGCCGGTTGCGACGGCTTTTAAGTAGGCGAATTCGCCTACCTGTGCCAATGGACGGCGCGTGGTGGCAATCACGATATCTTCAGAATCTAGATACAGAAACACGTCAAGCAGATCACCGACTTGGCAGTCTTTTGGGGTGACTTTGTTTGGCAGCAGTACTTGCCCTAATTCGTGGGCGTTTAAATACACGCCAAAGCTGACTTGTTTTACAACCTCAAGTTTGCAGGTTTTACCTATCTGTACCATGGATCTCTCTGTGCATAATGGAATGTGATTCGGTTGCGATTATACACTTCGGTGCTGAAACTGCAGCATTATTGTCTTTGGGTTTTATCTTAGGGCGATTCAGCCGTTAATCATCACCGCTGTTTAGTTGGATGTTGGTAAGGGCTATGACAAGAAATGTGGTTGGAAAAGTGATGAGGATTGTTACTAGGAATGACCTCATATTGGTATCTGGGATTGTCTTAAGTTTTAAGGTGGAATTGCGCCTCGGTTTAAGGCTTAGGTTTATGGTTTATTGGGGCTGAATTTTGCAATGTGATATTGAGCGCTAGGCTTTAGCCAATGGCTGCACGTGGGCGGGGCTAAAGTGACACACAACATGAAGGGTTATTTGCGGCAATAAATGTCAAAAAAGTTACAAAGGCTATTAAAAAATATTGAACAGACGAGTACGGCGTTCATGCGCTAACTAGCTAATATTATTCAGCTTAACGCGAATACTCAGTAGGTGGTTGTTAAGAGAGTGTTTATTATATTTTAATGCGAAATATTAAATGAGATTCTTGCTTGCATTCTGTGACATTGCGCGGTTTAATTGCGCCGTTCAACGACTTCGCTCGTTAGAGACATTACAAATATTACGTGAGTAGTAAAGGTTTTATGGTTCAGCAGTCATTAACCGTGTAATTGACAACATATCGAATTACATGGGGTTAAGAGGGTTTTTATTAGCTAATGCACAAGCATCCATTTTTTGCACTTTGCCTAAAAGTGTCACAATGCCAACGCTCGATTGTCGTGCCATACGATGATACTGGCCTTAAGCATCTCACGTTGATCCGCATCAATTCTGGCCGCGAAGAAGCCAATAGTCCCCTGTTAAAATAATCTTGCCTAGAGATAAGCTGGTTTGGCGTTTTCGCTAGTTCGGTGTTGTCGGTTTTCGTTTTCTACTTGTGTTATCGGTTTCTGAAGGTCTTAACTTCTTTCGAACGTCTTTAAGCTGCTTATTAGCTTGATGTTTTAAGGATGCGACTCAGGACTTCATTCGGCTTTTTGACGGTATTTGCGGCCTTTAGCCTTAAGATAAATGCAAGCGAGGCAAGTAAAGATAGCTTTACTGGGAGAAGGGAATAAGCTTCTCCATCAATATGATAGGATATAGTGCGTTAAGATGAATTGTCTCTTGCGCTATTAATGAAAATCGCGGCAATGTCACTTACACTAGCGTGACGTTGCGGCATTAAGTAGAAGGTAAAATCTACCTTCGTGTATGTCAGGTAAGGTGTCCCTTTGCCTGGGTTTGTCGAACGGGCGGTTGTGCTATTAAGTCATAACCGTTTAACCCATTTTTTAATAGACGGGCTAAATAATAATGAATGATTGGTCTATTGATGATGCTCGTGCTGGGTACAATGTTACTCACTGGAGCCAAGGTTTTTATGGGATCAGCGATCACGGTGAGGTGACAGTGTCACCGGACCCAAAAAATCCTGATTACAAGATTGGCTTAAATGAGCTAGCCAAAGACATGGTTAAAGCGGGCGTCGCTTTGCCTGTACTAGTTCGTTTTCCGCAGATCCTGCACCACAGAGTGAACAGTTTGTGCCAAGCATTCGACCAAGCGATACAGAAGTACGAGTATCAGGCGGACTATTTGCTGGTTTACCCGATTAAAGTAAACCAACAGCAAACTGTGGTGGAAGAGATCCTGGCGAGTCAGGCATCAAAAGAAGTACCACAACTGGGTTTAGAAGCGGGCAGTAAGCCTGAGCTGATGGCTGTGTTAGCCATGGCGCAAAAAGCCAGTTCAGTCATTGTATGTAATGGTTATAAAGATAATGAATATATCCGTTTAGCACTGATTGGTGAAAAGTTAGGCCACAAGGTTTACATCGTTTTAGAAAAACTGTCTGAACTGAAAATGGTGTTAGCTGAATCTAAACGTTTGGGCGTTAAACCGCGTTTAGGTTTGCGTGCGCGTTTAGCATTCCAAGGCAAAGGCAAGTGGCAGGCGAGCGGTGGCGAGAAGTCTAAGTTCGGTCTATCAGCAGCACAAATTTTGCTGGTGGTTGAACAACTTAAGCAACACGACATGCTGGATTCGCTGCAGTTACTGCATTTCCACTTAGGTTCGCAAATCGCCAACATTCGTGATATTCGCCAAGGTGTGAGTGAAGCGGGTCGTTTCTACTGTGAATTACGTGAATTAGGCGCAAGTGTTAACTGCTTCGACGTCGGCGGTGGTTTAGCGGTGGATTACGATGGCACACGTAGCCAAAGTAATAACTCGATGAACTATGGCCTGACCGAATACGCTAACAATATCGTTAACGTATTGACCGACATCTGTAATGAATACGAGCAACCTATGCCACGTATTATTTCAGAATCGGGTCGCTATTTAACCGCGCACCATGCTGTGCTTATCACCGATGTTATCGGTACTGAAGCTTATCAGCCTGAAGATATTCAACCGCCAGCGGAAGATTCACCACAGTTATTGCATAACATGTGGCATTCATGGTCAGAGATCAGCGGTCGCGCCGATCAACGTGCTTTGATTGAGATTTACCACGATAGCCAAAGTGACTTACAAGAAGCGCATTCGCTATTTGCTTTAGGTCAATTGACCTTAGCGGAGCGTGCGTGGGCTGAGCAAGCTAACCTGCGCGTGTGTCATGAAGTGCAAGGGCTATTGAGTGCGAAAAACCGTTATCACAGACCTATTATTGATGAACTCAATGAAAAGTTAGCCGATAAGTTCTTTGTTAACTTCTCATTATTCCAGTCATTACCGGATGCTTGGGGTATTGACCAAGTGTTCCCAGTATTGCCGTTATCGGGCCTAGATAAAGCCCCTGAGCGCCGTGCTGTGATGCTCGATATCACCTGCGACTCTGACGGTATTGTCGATCAATACGTTGATGGTCAAGGGATTGAAACCACGCTGCCAGTGCCAGCCTGGAGTGCAGATAGCCCGTACTTGATTGGTTTCTTCCTTGTGGGTGCCTACCAAGAAATCTTGGGTGATATGCATAACCTGTTTGGTGATACTAACTCTGCGGTTGTTCGCATCGAAGATAACGGTGTGACGAACATTGAATCGGTATTGGCGGGTGATACTGTCGCTGACGTATTGCGTTACGTTAACTTAGATGCGGTGGCCTTTATGCGCACCTACGAAGAGTTAGTGAATCTGCATATTGCCGAAGATGAACGCGCACAAATTTTAGAAGAACTGCAAGTTGGCCTGAAAGGCTACACTTACTTGGAAGATTTTTCTTAAGATATTTTTCTTAAGATTTAGTGTGTTAAAATAAATCAGCCTAAGGTCACTTAGGCTGATTTTTGCTTTCTGGACGATATTTATTTATCGTCCGTGGCTGCTATTACGGCGTAAAAGATGTCAACAGCAAGGGCGCATAGCGTTTAATGGAGTTAAGGATTTGATGTTTTTTGAAGGCTCAGAAAAGAAACTTGAGATCATCGTGGCGGCGTCTACGCCGAATTTACGCGAACTCGATGTGAGTTTTTGGTCAGCCTTAGTCAATTGTGCCCATGCCGAGATTTTGTCGCAGCTAAGTAATGCTGACTGCGATGCTTACCTGTTGAGCGAATCCAGCTTATTTGTATGGCACGACAGATTTGTCATGCTCACCTGTGGTAACAGTACCTTAGTGGACGCCGCCTGTTATTTTATCGACGCGCTTGGCGTGCCTGCCATCGCGTTGGTGAGTTATCAGCGTAAAAACGAATACCAAGCCCACCTGCAAACCACGAGTTTTGCTGATGATGTTGGCAAGCTGCGTCAGCGTATCGCGGGTAAGGCAATGAGAGTGGGGCATTTAGACAGTCATCATCATTATTTTTTCTGCTCTGATAGTGATTATCGTGCACCAAAGGATGATCAAAGCTGTGAGCTGTTGATGTACCACATTCGTGGTGAGCTAGCCGATTATCTAAATGGTGGCTCGCAAAGCAAAGCTGAAATTTGTGCCGCACTCGAACTTAACGATTTATTCCCAGACTTTGAGCTTGACGCCCATTTATTTGATCCATCAGGTTTTTCGATGAACGGTCTCTGGGGCAAGTATTATGTGACCTTGCATATTACGCCCCAAAGCGAGAATGCCTGCGCTAGCTCCTATGTGAGCTTTGAAACGAATCTGGATTTAGCCCAGTATCCGCAACAACTCTTAGGGCGATTATTAGCACTATTTTCTCCCATCAGTTGGGACACTATCGGCTTTAATATCAACGACTCAACGCAGGGATTTCCTGCCCATTTATGCTTAGGGCGTGGCTCATTAACGACTGAGCAAGGTTATGATATTCGCTTTAGCCACTATCAGCAGCTTGATGCTGAAGTGCTGATCCCTGAATTCATGTAAATTTTTGGCATTTACTTAAGGAAACCCCATGACAGATCTCAGTGATATCCGCCGCGAGTATGCTAAAGGCGGCTTAAGACGTGCCGACTTACCGCAAAACCCAATGGACTTGTTTGAACTGTGGATGACGCAGGCGAGGGATGCTGAGCTTAGCGATCCAACGGCTATGTGTGTGGCGACTGTGGACGAACACGGCCAACCTTTTCAACGGATAGTGTTACTTAAACGTTTTGATGACACAGGTTTCGTATTTTTTACTAACCTTGGTAGTCGCAAAGCCCAGCAAATTGCCGCCAATAATAAAGTCAGTTTGCATTTCCCTTGGCATCCTTTAGAGCGGCAAGTATCGGTGCTCGGTGAAGCGCAGTCGTTGTCTACCGCCGAAGTGCTTAAATACTTTATGACCCGTCCTAAGGACAGTCAAATTGCCGCTTGGGTGTCGCAGCAGTCGAGTAAACTTAGCGCGAGACAAGTACTTGAAGGTAAATTCTTCGAAATGAAGGCTAAGTTCGCTAAAGGCGATGTGCCTTTACCCAGTTTTTGGGGCGGTTACTTAGTCAGACCTTCGAGTATCGAATTTTGGCAGGGGGGAGAACACAGGCTGCATGATCGTTTTATTTATACTCGCCATAATGCTGAGTGGGAAATCGATCGTTTAGCGCCATAGTCGGGTGCCCCCTTCGGTATTGCATTGCCTAAAACTGAGTCTGTGAACCTAACAGCAACAGAGTGAAAAGACATTGAGTGATTATAAAATTTGGGTTGACGCGGACGCGTGTCCCAATCCTATCAAAGAAATCCTGTTTCGTGCGGCGGAGCGTAAAGCTTTGCCGCTGGTGCTGGTGGCTAATCAAATGATCCGCGTACCGCCATCGCCCTACATCAGCCAAATTCGCGTTGGAGCGGGTTTTGATGTGGCGGATCAATACATTGTCGACCATGTTGAGCCAACGCATTTAGTGATCACCGCGGACATTCCCTTAGCGGCTTTAGTCATCGAAAAGGGCGCCTTGGCACTCAATCCCCGTGGCGAGCTTTATACCGTCGATAACATAAAACAAAAGCTGACGATGCGCGATTTTATGGAAGACTTACGGGGTTCAGGCGTGCATACCGGCGGACCGGATTCGTTTTCCCAAGCGGATAAACAGGCGTTTGCCAATAGCTTAGATAAATGGCTCGTTAGAGTATGAAGTATAGTTTACTGGTCGCTAATGGATAAAAAGAGTATCTTTAGCTGAAGTTATGCGATGTGGATCACGGTTAACTGGGCATTATTTTCGCCTGCTGCAGATGTCGATTTGCTTTACTGCATGGCTTTTAAACTCACTTTTTGAGGACGGATACGATGAAAAAATGGATGGGAATTGTTGCCTTATCGGCGATCGCCAGTTTTAGCTGCGCCGCGCAATGGCAAGTAATGGATCAAGATTCGCGAGTCAGTTTTATTTCGGTAAAGAAAGGTGACATTGGTGAAGTCCATCACTTTAAACAGCTCAAAGGTACGCTAAAAGAGGATGGTCAATTCGAATTAACCATTCCGTTAATGGGCGTCGCCACTGGTATTGATGTCCGCGATGAGCGGATGCAGAATTTATTGTTCGAAGTGTCTTTATATCCTGAGCTTAAACTGTCGTCTCAAGTTGACACTAAAATGCTAAAAGATCTCGGCATTGGTGAGACTAAAGTCGTTGATATCGATGGTAAAATTGCATTGCATGGTAAATCGCAAACTAAAACTTTTTCGGTAATTATCACTAAAGTTTCTGATAAAAAGCTGTTAGTGAACAGTTTTCAGCCGATAATTGTGAATGCCAATGAGTTTGATCTTGTCGCAGGCATTGATAAATTACGTGAAATTGCGGGTTTATCGAGCATTAGCCAAGCTGTTCCTGTGTCATTTGTACTAACCTTAACTCAGTAACTTCAATAAGATTGGTGTAGATCAATACGTCAGTTATCGAAGATAGGCTAGAGTTAAATAAGTGGCGTATGCTGGATCTCGATGAGAAGCCGAATTTTCGGCTTCTTTGATATTTCCGATTGTGGTATTAATAGCACCACACTAGATATTAAGTTAATGAGTTTAAAGGGTAAAAAATGGTCACAGATAAAGATGGTTACATGCATTTGGTCCAGTATTTAACTGAACATCTTGGCTTATTTGAAACACCAAGTTCTGAGGTGATTTCAGACGATACTGTGATGGAATTGTTTGAAGAGCAATTGTCGGCGCAGATCATTATGGTGTGTGGTCAAAATCCGTCATTGTCTTTCGCGCAGCGCAACATGATTATCCGCGAAGTTGATGCGATTGTGTATGATTTAGAAGAGATTTTAGCTTCAGTTGCCAATCATAAAGCTACACCTGCTCAGACGTTATTTATTACCGAATTTTCCGGTTTAATTAAGAATTTGTTCGATCAAGAAATCGCTAAACAACAAGTCAGCGCCTAATCAGAAGGGCGCTTTAGCTTTGAGTGGCAAGCCGCTCAAATCGGCTTAACGTAAAATAAACCACTCTCTTTTCCTGCATTTATGCCATTGTCTGTGTATCTTTAGTATGTGAGCTTTCATTATTTTATTCGTGTATTGATAAGGAGTGTTCAATGCTAACGATCTCTTCAGGCCATGCCCATGACATATTGGCAGTTGTCGCATCTGGCCGTGTTAATCATGGGGATGTGGAAGGCTATCTGGTACCCGCCATTGAAGCTAAGCTGCAAGATCACGCCAGTATTCGCCTGTGGTACGAGTTTTCCCCTGAGTTTGAAGGTATATCTGTCGCTGCCCTGTGGGACGATGCGGTACTCGGCTTATTTCACTTAAGTGATTTCTCAAGAGTGGTCATGATTGCTAACCAAGCTCAAACAAGCGCTATGGTCAATGCGCTTGCCTGCATGCTGCCGTGCCCTGTAAAGGTATTTGCTGCCGATGAGCAAAGCCAAGCTAAGGCATGGCTTGATCAGTAAGCCATCCTCTTTATTGCGACGCTAAGTTTGTACTAAGCGGCCAATGACACTGTATATGTGTGCCTTGGTTTAACTGGCTGCTGATGGTCAAGCTGCCGTTGAAGTCGTTTTTAAGCCATAAATTGATACAGGTTAAGGTCCCGAGACAGAGTTCTTGCTCCAGTTCCTGTCGCAATTGCGTGAGCTGCGCCTGTGTCATACCAATGCCATTATCGAGAATACTGATTTGTAGCACGTCGTTCGATTTGTCGATGGCGATGGTGATTTCACGCTGTTCGTTGTGAGTCTTAAAAGCATGATTCAAAGTGTTAGTAATTAAGCGATAGAAGAGTTGCAGATATTGCCAAGCTGGGCCAGCTATGATGATGTTTTCCTCACAATTGAGCACAATCTCTACGTTTGCTTTCGCTAGTTGCACTTTTAGTAAACCTAATAAATGACGCATAAATTGCGCCAGATGCAATGGACGAATATCGTTTTGATGATTGGTCAGCAGCTGAGCAATATGCCGCAATTTCTCTGCCTGAGTTACCATGACTTCGGTGATCTGAGTACTGTAGTTTGCCTCGTTCGTTTGTTGCAGTTGGCAAACTTTGGCGAGTAGCTGGTCTTGCTCATGCATGACCTGAGTCATCATTTCAGCTAAGAAGTTTTGCATTAACTGTTGGCTTTGTTCACGGCTGAGATTGAGTTGATGATGCTTTTCGAGCATTTTAGTTAATGCTTCTTGCTCTTGGTAAAGCTCATTATTATGTTGATTGATAAGGCGAACTTGCTCTTGTAGATGATTGAGCGTCTCAACTTGTCCTAAGAGTAATTTCTCCTGTTCCTGCTCTTTAATTTTTTTCAAGGTGATATCAAAGGCGATAGCGCCGACCGCAATCACAGTATCGTCATCATCTTTGATCTTAAATTTGGTCACGATATACATAAGATTCCCCAGTGGTGAGGGAATGGCTTCTTCAAAATTGATGGCTTCGTTATTGTGCAGTACGCGTTGATCGTTTTGTTGATACTCGTGGGCAAATTGGCTAGGAAATACCTCGAAATCCGAGGCGCCAATTATGCGTCTGCGTTCTATACCTAAGATTTCGCAATACTTGTCATTCACTAAAATATATTTGCCGTGCAGATCTTTGACATAGATAAGATTTTGGGAAAATTTCAGTAAAGCCCTTAGTTGTTCCTTATGGCGTTTTAATTCAAGTTGGAACAGGTTTTGGCTCTGCAATTGTTGTTCTAGGGCAAGATTACTGGCATCTAAACTCGCCATGGCCACTTCAAGTTGTTGCGTGCGCGACAGGAATGTCTTGGCTAATAAGCCAATTTCATCTTGGCTGTTTTTAGCTTTAAATTCAATTGAGGCGGAATCGTTACGTTTTAAGGCTTGGACGATTTCAATAATCGGGGTAATAAACAACCTATGTTGGAGCAAGAATAATAGGATTAAGCCTAAAAGCTGGATACACACTAAATAAATACCGACCTTTTCAACTAAGTGTTTGGCGGTATCTTGCAGTGGCGAAATTGGGGTGACAACTAGTACTTTCCAATAGGTATTAGGCATTAAAAATACCGAAACCAGAGACGCTGTTTTTAGAATGGGATCATGGGCTAAGGTTACTGAAGTCAGTAATTTTGGGGTGGTAAAATGGTTTAAGGCATTGTTATTGACGATGGCGGCTAACATGTCGCGCTCATCTTGATGACTTAGCCGAGTCAAATGCTGCATCTGTTCTTGGGTAAAGACGCGCTCGGCGACGGCTTCTGCGATAAATGCCTTATCCGCATTGTGTAATGCCGCTTCGATGGGACTGAAGTCTGGCTGTTGGTTAACGAGATGATTAAAAGTGACAAAGGTGTGGCTGGTATTAGCTTGATGCTGAAGATTGTTATCGCCATGGGGATAGGCGAGTACTTGATTTTGATGATCTAAGGCAATGACATAACCCCTAACATCCACCATCACATTGCGTAATAGGGCATTGAGTTTTTCTAAACTGATATCTACGGTTGCTGCACCAATAAATTGATGGTCCATCCACATAGCACCTGAAGCCGTGATCATGGACTCATGGGTGGTGGGGTCGAAATAAGACTTTGACCAGAAAATTTTGCCCGCGGGGAAATAGCGTGTCGGGCGATACCATTCTTCGGTGTGATAACTCGGAAACGTGTCCTTGTTATAGCTATCAATGGCAACTAATTCATCGTTGACATTGTGGGCCCAGAATAGGCTATCGCGAAATTTTTGTTGATTAAACGCGCCGGGTTCGGGCCATACGCCGCCACCAGAGATAATGCGTTGTTGGTTAGCGAGTGTCAGCAGGCTGGGGATGGTTTTCACCAGTTGCTCATGATCATAGCGGTAAAGTTTTGCAATACTGGAAATTGAACCGACAACGGTTTCGACCTGTGAAGTCATTTCCTGCAGTTTGGCTATGATTAATTGGCCATAGTTCTGGTTTAATACGGCTTGTTGATCAAGCACTTGTTGGCGTTGAATGCTGAGAATGACCCAAGCTGTGCTGCAAATCAAAATTGCGGCAATGACAAGTTGGATAAGGCTAAATTTGAACGGCAAACTGTTTTGCCATTGGGTTAATGCTGTATGTGGCTCAGATGTCGAACTTTTTCCCATAATCACCAGTTTCCAAATCATCACCTTTTCATTGAGCCAGTGTAGCGCGTTCTCGCTGTTTTGCTATGAGCAGATGTTTAAGTTGCGGCGATTGAATGGGATAAGCGGCGGGAATCAGTCGTAAACTGTGAATAAAATTGTTAATTAAAGGCAGGGTTGATCCCTGCCTCATCTCAAACGGGTTATTTATAAAGAGAAGGTTTATTTGAACCACTCAGGATAGGCACAATAAAGAGTAACCAAGCCACTAGGAAGCCACTGAAAGCCACTACCATCCATTCGGCCATCGTCACACCCATAAAGACCCAAGGCACATCAGTACACATGCCCGTAGGCATCATAATGGAAGGGAACCATTCGTGTAATGGCATCCAAGCGGGGAATTCAGGTAAGAATGAACACGTTGAGAAAGGCGATGGGTTGGTTTGCATGTCTACCAGCGATAGCGCTAGCTTTAATCCCCAAGTTGCACTGATGGCCCAAATAATAGCCGCGAGAATCCTCACTATGCGATATTTTGGCGCTGTCATGCCGATAAGGCCCGCTGCTAATATACCAAATACAGCAAGTCTTTGATAAATACACATAACACAGGGATCGAGTTTCATTATATGTTGAAAATACAGTGCGCTTAACTCTAAGCCGAGGGCTGTGCCTGCGAGAATAAACCAAGACGAACGGGAATGGGCAAAGCGAGTAATGACAGTCAAAGTGAGCTCCATATCAACAAAAAACGCCCTCAGACATGGGGCGTTTTTTGGACTCTACTTATTAAATAAAGTTCAGTCAATAGAGAAGTTTAATGTCCAGACACTGTGCCTAATACTTCTTTTGCACTGTGATGGATGATTGTATGGGAATCATAGAAATATTGAGTAGCTTGCTCTAAGAATCCCGTTTCAATCGCCATAACGCCCACAATGGATAGCACGATAGTGTAGGGCAATGCCATCCAAACCATTCTGCCATAGGACAAGCGGATAAGCGGCGCTAAGGCTGATGTTAGTAAGAACAAGAACGCGGCTTGACCATTAGGTGTCGCCACCGAAGGCAAGTTAGTCCCAGTATTAATCGCAACGGCCAGTAAGTCGAATTGATCACGGGTGATTTGGCCGTTAATCAATGCAGCCTTCACTTCGTTGATATACACAGTGCCGACGAACACGTTGTCACTCACCATAGACAGTAATCCGTTGGCGATGTAGAAAATCACTAACTGGGTATTGCCTTCATAACTCAGTGCCCATTGGATAACGGGGGCGAATAAGTGTTGATCGATAATCACGCCAACTACCGCAAAGAACACTGCTAATAACGCGGTAAAAGGCAGTGCTTCTTCGAAGGCTTTACCAAGGGCATGTTCATCGGTGACGCCGTTAAAAGCTGTGGTCAAAATAATCACAGAAAGACCAATTAAGCCCACAGAAGCTAAGTGTAAGGCAAGCCCCGCGATTAACCAGACACCCACTATCGCTTGGACGATTAACTTCATGTTGTCTTTGTTGGTTCGACGGGCATCTTCATGGGCGGCATATTCACATAAGATCCGATGCACGGCCGTTGGTAATTTAGCGCCATAACCAAAAATGCCAAATTTTTCAACTAAGTAGCAGGTTAAGACACCTGAAATCAATACCGGAACAGTAACCGGTGACATACGTACGGCGAATTCACCGAACTGCCAATTGGCCTGTGCGGCAATGATAAGGTTCTGTGGCTCGCCTACCATAGTGCATACGCCGCCGAGTGCAGTACCCACACCCGCATGCATCAACAAATTACGAAGGAAACCACGGAATGCACCGAGTTCTTCTTCGTTCAATATATCTTCACCCGCAGCGTTTTTCCCTTCGGAGGTATGATCGTGATCGGCGCCGAAATCTTTTCCTGAAGCGACCTTGTGGTAAATAGAATAGAAACCCACAGCGACTGCGATAATCACGGCAATAACTGTTAATGCATCTAAGAAGGCCGATAAAAACGCTGATGCCAAACAAAACATTAACGACACTAAAATTTTAGAGCGGACTTTGGTGATAATTTTCGTGAAGCCAAATAACAGCAACTGCTTCATGAAATAAATACCAGCGACCATAAATACCAAGAGTAATAATACTTCGAGGTTGGCTTCTATTTCATGCAAGACTTGGCTTGCCGATGTCATGCCAATTGCGACAGCTTCAATCGCTAATAATCCGCCAGGCTGTAATGGATAACATTTTAATGCCATTGCTAAGGTAAAAATAAATTCAAGCACCAATACCCAGCCGGCCACAAAGGGGTCGACATAGAAAAAGAGTAGTGGATTGATAATTAAAAATGACAGTATTGCGGTTTTGTACCACTTAGGAGAATTTCCTAAGAAGTTCCCAATAAACGCCTGACTCATTGTCGCCGGCATGGCAGCCTCTCTTCTAATTATGTTAAAAATTGCACGTGTTTAATATCAATACCTGCGTTTGTTAAATCAGTCTAGCCTAAAGAGAAAGCTAATGTAATGAGATACTGATACCCACATTTCAAAAAGCGGAGCTAATCGGCAAAATTGGCGTTTGTTGCCTTGATCTTGGTCGTTTTTTTGAGCGATTGTGTGACATTTACACGGCGATAACACAGTGAATTTAAGTCAATGGTTTCCATTTTTTACCGCTCTGGTATGATCAGTGACCATTACGACGCACAACAACTGGATAAGTGGGCTGATGATTATCAATGCCAAAGGACCTGCAAGTTTTGCAGAGAAGTATATTGTGAGATCCATTTGGGATAATAAATTTCCTCCAGGGTCCATTTTACCGGCTGAACGTGAGCTTTCGGAATTGATCGGTGTGACTCGCACCACTCTGCGTGAAGTGCTACAGCGCTTAGCCCGTGACGGATGGTTGAAAATCCAACACGGTAAACCAACGCGAGTGAACAATTTCTGGGAAACCTCGGGCTTAAACATTCTTGAGACGATTGCCGATCTTAATCCTGAAGGATTTCCAGTATTGGTTGACCAACTCTTGTCGGCCCGTACTAACGTCAGTGCTATCTATTTCCGCGGTGCCCTGCGTTATAACCCAGACACGGCTGTGAATGTGCTCGCCAAAATTCATCAGCTTGAAGATACGGCTGAATCCTATGCCGAATTCGACTATTTATTGCATCATACCTTAGCTTTCTCCTCCGGGAATCCACTTTACGTATTGATATTAAATGGATTTAAGGGATTGTATAGCCGAGTCGGTCGCTATTATTTCACCAGTTCAGATGCGCGATTATTGGCTTTGAATTTTTACAAAGAGTTAGAGTTACTGGCTCAAGCGAAAAATTATCTCGACGTCCCAGCGCTGATGCGCACCTATGGCATGAACAGCGGTAAGATGTGGTTACAATTACGCGATGATATGCCCGCGTCTATTGCACAGGACAATTAATTGCGGCTATTGATGTCGCATTAAAATAGCGATAAATACACAAAAGCCGTTTCCAATGGAAACGGCTTTTTTATTAGGCTTATTATTCTGCTTTAGCCACTTCAGGGCAGGATGCTAATACGGTAATACTCGCATCCGCATTCTTTTGCTCTAAGGTGACAGTAAAACCCCATAATCTATGTAAATGCTTTAATACTTCTTTATGGCTGCTGGCTAAGGGAATATCGTTATTTGGTACATAGCGTAAGGTTAAGGAACGATCACCGTTGATCTCCACATTATGCACTTGGATATTTGGTTCAATGTTCGACAAGTTATATTGCTGTGATAATAACTGGCGAATATCTTGATAACCTTGTTCATCGTGAATGGCCGATACCGACAGATAATTGCGCTTCTCATCATCATGGATACCAAACAACTTAAATTGGCGGATAACTTTAGGTGAAAGATATTGGCTAATAAAGCTTTCGTCTTTAAAGTTTTGCATTGCAAAGTGTAAGGTTTCGACCCAATTGCTGCCGGCAATGTCGGGAAACCAAGTTTTATCTTCATCGGTTGGATTTTCACAAATACGTCGAATGTCGGTGAACATGGCAAAACCTAAAGCATAGGGATTGATGCCACTGTAATAACGACTGTTGTAGTCGGGTTGGGCAACCACACCCGTGTGGCTTTGCAAAAATTCCATCATAAAGCGATCAGTGACCACACCATCGTCGTACAAGTGATTCAAAATAGTGTAGTGCCAGAAGGTGGCCCAGCCTTCGTTCATCACTTGAGTTTGTTTTTGTGGATAAAAATATTGCGCCATTTTACGCACAATACGGATTATTTCTCTTTGCCATGGTTCAAGTAAAGGGGCATTTTTCTCGATGAAATATAAGATGTTTTCCTGCGGTTCTGCGGGGAAACGACGTTTTTTTGTTTGAGACAGTTCTTGGTGTTGGTTGGGTATAGTGCGCCATAAATCATTTACTTGGCTTTGCAGGTACGCTTCGCGATCTTTTTGTCTTGCTTGTTCTTCTCGGAATGATATTTCAGAGGGGCGTTTATAGCGATCTACACCATAGTTCATCAGCGCATGGCAGGAATCTATGACGCTTTCGACCTGCTCTACACCGTATTTTTGTTCGCAGTTACTGATGTAGTTTTTAGCAAACACTAGGTAGTCAATAATCGAGCTCGCATCTGTCCATGTCTTAAATAAGTAATTGTTTTTAAAGAAGCTATTATGTCCGAAACAAGCATGGGCGATCACCAGTGCTTGCATTGTGATAGTGTTTTCCTCCATAAGATAGGCAATACAAGGATTAGAGTTAATGACTATCTCGTAGGCGAGCCCCATTTGCCCGCGTTTATAACCTTGCTCGGTTTCGATAAAACGTTTGCCAAAGGACCAATGGGTGTAACCAATGGGCATACCTATGCCCGCATAAGCATCCATCATCTGCTCAGCAGTGATGACTTCAATTTGATTTGGGTAAGTGCTGAGCTTATACAGTGCCGCTACCCGTTCAATTTCCTTGAGATAGTCCTGCAGTAGCTCGAAGCTCCAGTCAGGACCATCGCTCAGTGGTGTCCAAGGTGTTGATTTAGTTATCCCCATAGTGCCCCCTTAAACCGCTTGTTTCTTGAATAGCTCCCTAAAGACAGGGTAAATATCTTCGGCTTGACGTATATGCTGCACGGCGATGTTGTCGTAATGCTGTTGCAGGGATTCATATTCACGCCACAGGGTTTGATGGGCGCGATTGGTGATTTCGATGTAGCTGTAGTAGCGCACCAGTGGCAAGATTTTTTGTTCTAACAATTGCCTACAGGTAGGTGAATCGTCGGCCCAGTTATCACCGTCGGATGCTTGGGCTGCGTAGATATTCCATTCATCGGCGGGGTAACGGGCTTGTTGAATTTCATGCATTAATTTCAATGCACTCGATACTATAGTGCCACCCGTTTCTTGGGAGTAGAAGAACTCATGTTCATCGACTTCTTTAGCTTGGGTATGGTGACGAATATAGACCACTTCTAAGTTTTTATAGGTACGGGTGAGGAACAGATATAGCAAGATATAGAAGCGTTTTGCCATATCTTTAGTTGCCTGATCCATAGAACCAGACACATCCATCAAGCAGAACATCACAGCTTGGCTAGAAGGGATTTCCCGTTTGGCATAGTTATTAAAGCGCAGATCGAAGGTATCGATAAACGGCACTCTGGCAATTTTTTGTTTTAACTCCTCAATTTGGGCTTTTAAATCCAAAATCAACTCGGCCTTAGTGCCTGGAATATTTTCCAGCTCGGCAAGTTCTTGTTCTAACTCTTTTAATAGTTTCTTTTTACTGGCCGACATCGCAATGCGACGTGCCAGTGATGAGCGTAATGAACGGACAATATTGATGTTAGCGGGGACGCCATCATTGGTGAATCCCGCACGGTAGATTTGGTATTCCACCAGTTTATTAAGGCGATTTTTTTGTAGATTGGGGAGTTCTAAGTCCTCAAACAATAACTCTAGATACTCGTCTTTAGAGATTTCGAACACAAAGTCATCGTCGCCTTCACCCGAGTTTGAGGCCTCACCTTTGCCCGAACCGCCGCCTGAACCACCGGGTGGCCGATCAATTTTATCGCCACGGGTAAATTGGTCATTACCGGGATGCACTCTGTCCCTGACACCGCCTTTGCCTTGGTGAAACATAGGTTCACTGATATCCCGAGTGGGGATACTGATTTTTTCGCCTTTATCTACATCCGTTACGCTGCGGCGAGTCACTGCATCGCTGACGGCTTTTTTAATTTGTTGCTTATATCTATTGATAAAGCGTTGGCGGTTTACTGTGCTTTTTCCTTTCGCATTCAACCGTCTATCGATAAAGTTCGCCATACGCACCTCCCAAAACCCAGCGAAGGCTTTGGCAACACCAAAGCCCTGTACTTAGTTAGCGCAAGTTTAAGAAGATTTACGAACCCGTAAATACCACTCAGACAAGAGTCGGACTTGTTTTTTGGTATAACCTTTCTCCATCATACGATTGACGAAATCATCGTGTTTACGTTGATCGTCGTTCGATGTTTTGGCGTTAAAGGAAATTACAGGCAGTAAATCTTCTGTGTTGGAGAACATTTTCTTCTCGATCACAGTGCGTAGTTTCTCGTAGCTGGTCCAGAGCGGATTATTACCCTCATGGTTAGCGCGGGCGCGCAGCACAAAGTTGACGATTTCATTACGGAAATCTTTAGGATTGCTGATCCCCGCGGGCTTCTCAATTTTCTCAAGTTCAGCATTGAGGGCGGCGCGGTCGAATAGCTGACCTGTTTCAGGGTCGCGGTATTCTTGATCTTGGATCCAAAAATCGGCGTAGGTGACATAGCGGTCGAAGATATTTTGGCCGTATTCAGAGTAAGACTCTAAGTAAGCGGTTTGAATTTCTTTACCGATAAACTCCACATATTTAGGGATCAAATAACCTTTTAGGAATTCAAGATAACGTTCGGCGGTATCACCGGGGAACTGTTCTTGTTCAATTTGTCGTTCGAGGACATAGAATAAATGCACTGGGTTGGCGGCGATCTCTGAA
Source organism: Shewanella hafniensis (assembly GCF_019655335.1). Lineage (GTDB taxonomy): Bacteria > Pseudomonadota > Gammaproteobacteria > Enterobacterales > Shewanellaceae > Shewanella > Shewanella hafniensis. The sequence goes on along the minus strand of NZ_BPFD01000011.1, from coordinate 39,622 downwards.
TGGTCAAAGTTAAATACCCGCGACAAAATCTTAAAGGCGAAACGGGTGGATAGCCCATTCATGCCTTCATCGACACCCGCGTAATCACGGTATTCTTGGTAAGACTTAGCCTTAGGATCGGTATCTTTTAGGCTTTCACCGTCATACACCCGCATCTTAGAGTAGATGGAGGAGTTTTCAGGTGGCTTGATGCGCGACAGCACACTAAATTGCGCTAAGGTTTCTAAGGTGCCAGGCGCGCAGGGCGCTTTTGATAACTCAGAGTTTATCAGCAGTTTTTGATAGATTTGCAGTTCTTCTGAGACCCGTAAACAGTAGGGCACTTTGACTATGTAAACACGGTCGAGGAAGGCTTCGTTATTTTTGTTGTTTTTGAAGGTTGACCACTCAGACTCGTTTGAGTGAGCCAGAATAATCCCGCTATAGGGCAGGGCTGATAAGCCTTCTGTGCCGTTATAGTTACCTTCTTGCGTTGCAGTCAGTAGCGGGTGCAGCACTTTAATCGGTGCCTTGAACATTTCAACGAATTCCATTACCCCTTGGTTGGCGCGGCATAAAGCCCCCGAATATGCGTAAGCATCGGCATCATCTTGGGAGAAATGCTCGAGCTGACGAATATCCACTTTACCGACGAGGGAGGAAATATCTTGGTTGTTTTCATCTCCGGGTTCAGTTTTCGCTATCGCCACTTGGTCCAGAATTGATGGGAAGACTTTTACCACGCGAAATTTAGAGATATCGCCACCAAACTCATGCAGACGTTTTACCGCCCAAGGCGACATGATGGTTTTAAGATAGCGGTTGGGAATGTTGAATTCATCTTTTAGCAGTTGACCATCTTCTTCTAAATCAAACAGACAGAAGGGATGATCGTTGACAGGGCTACGTACCCCATTTGCGCTCAGAATGTAAATGGGCACTTTTTGCATCAGGGCTTTGAGTTTTTCGGCGAGCGATGACTTACCGCCGCCCACTGGGCCCAGTAGGTATAAAATTTGTTTGGACTCTTCTAATCCTTGTGCCGAGTGCTTTAGGTAAGCCACGATTTGCTCTATGGCATCTTCCATGCCGAAGAAATCTTTAAATGCGGGATAGCGTGAAATAAGTCGATTCGAAAAAATACGGCTAAGTGTTGGATTTTTTGCGGTATCAATGACTTCTGCTTCACCGATTGCAAGCAGTAGTCGCTCAGATGCTGACATGTAAGCGCTGCGATCTCCTTTGCAGATATCCAGAAACTCTTGCAAAGAATATTCTTCATCGAGTTTTTGTTCGTAGCGCTTTTGGTAATGCTCGAAAATGCCCATATAAACCCCCTGAAACGCCAGTGATGTCATGGAACGGATAACTGGCTAACCAGCCTCCTACTCTAATCTTAGACACAAACTCACTATCTGTGTCAAAAAATATCAAATAAAAACAATAACAAATAGTTGCAAACGCAATTATTGCACTTGTAGTTAGCGGAGGATAAATCTGCGGGATAAGGGATGTGCGGCAAACGAGGGGCATAAAAAAAGAGCCACTAGGGCTCTTTTTACTGGGATTAACCCACTGCTCATTCGGCAGTAAACAACGTTAGATTAAATGAATTAACCAGCGAAGTTTTGGTTAACGAAGTCCCAGTTAACTAATTGCCAGAAGTGGGCAAGGTAGTCTGGACGCACGTTACGGTAATCGATGTAGTAAGCGTGTTCCCACACATCCACAGTCAGGATTGGTGTGACTGTGCTGTCAGTCAGTGGCGTTGCAGCATTGCTAGTGTTAACGATAGCAAGTGTGCCATCGGCTTTTTTCACTAACCATGTCCAAGCGCTACCGAAGTTGTTTACTGCTGAATCAGTAAATTGGGCTTTGAATGCGTCGAATGAACCGAAAGCAGCATTGATTGCATCAGCAACTGGGCCAGTTGGCTCGCCGCCAGCATTTGGTGCTAGGCAGTTCCAGTAGAAAGTGTGGTTCCACACTTGAGCTGCGTTATTGAATACGCCACCCGTAGAAGTTTTGATGATATCTTCTAAAGATTTACCAGCGAAATCCGTTCCTTCGATTAAGCCGTTTAGCTTAACAACATAAGTGTTGTGATGCTTGCCGTAGTGGTATTCAATGGTTTCTTGAGAAATGTGTGGTTCTAGTGCGTTCTTTGCATATGGTAATGCGGGTAATTCGAAAGCCATTAGTATCTCTCCATGGTCTTAGGTTATCGTTTTTAAACGTGCTCACTTAGGACTATTGTACCGATAAAATTTGTGATGTGAATCATTGTTTAGCTAATTGACTAGATAGACGCCATCGAAAAATCAAATGTCGGCATAACCTTACAAACTGTGGGATTTTGTTCTGCCTCTAGCTGACGTACAATAGCAGCATTGAGTCAATGTCATCCTACTTAGGAATCAAAATGGAAACAGTAGAGAAAATTAAGCAACAGATCACGGAAAACCCTATCATTGTTTATATGAAAGGTTCTCCAAAGTTGCCTAGCTGTGGCTTCTCGTCACAGGTCGCTCAGATCATGATTAACTGCGGTGAGCAGTTTGCATTCGTGGATATTCTTCAGCATCCAGACATTCGCGCAGAATTACCTAAGTTTGCTAACTGGCCGACTTTCCCACAATTGTGGATTGAAGGTGAGTTGATTGGTGGCTGTGATATCGTCGTGGACATGTTCCAAAAAGGCGAATTACAACCTTTGATTAAAGCCGCTGCCGCTAAGATCAAGACTGAAGAATAAGCGTTAATGCTTATTTTATAAGTCTGAATGAAAAAGCCGCCGTGATTATTATCATGGCGGCTTTTTTGTCGCTGCTTTTCACAGTTCTATTGCTAAAAAACCACTACAACAAACACTTCAATAACATTGTGATTCCTCAAGCCCCCAAGCAAAAATTAGTGAGGGGCGACATCTGAGGCATTGTGCTTATCGTGAGGCTTGGTCGCAGGCAATAATAAGTTCATGGTAATTGCGACAATACCGCACAAGCTGATACCGGTCAGACTAAATGAGCCTATGCCAAATGCCATGCCGCCGATACCAAAGACTAAGGTGACTCCGACAATGCTTAAATTACGCGGCTCAGACAAATCCACATGATTGCGAATAAGGGTGTTGAGGCCAACGGCTGCAATTGAGCCGAATAACAAACACATAATACCGCCCATGACTGGGACGGGAATGGTTTGCATCAGCGCACCTAGTTTGCCGACAAAGGCCAACGTGATGGCGGTAATGGCGGTCCAAGTCATAATTTTTGGATCAAAATTGCGCGTTAGGGTTACAGCACCAGTGACTTCTGAGTAAGTCGTGTTTGGCGGGCCACCAAAGGCTGCCGCGGCAATTGTAGCGACACCGTCTCCCGTTAGTGTGCGGTGTAGGCCAGGTTTTTTCATAAAATCTTTACCTGTGACATTGGATATCGCCAGAATATCACCTATGTGTTCAACCGCCGGAGCGATTGCCACTGGGATCATAAAGGCGATGGCATGCCAGTTAAATTCGGGTGCGACAAATTTAGGAATCGCAATCCAACTGGCGGCAGTCACCACGGCAAAGTCAACAATACCAAAGGCAAGACTTAAGCCGTAGCCCACAATTATCCCTGCTAAAATCGGCATGACTTTGAGTAAGCCCTTGGCAAAAATTGCCACTGCTATTGTGGTACAGAGTGACGCGAGTGAAATAAATAGCGCAGTATTGGTGTCAACAAGGGTCAAGCTACCATCGCCACTTTTCCCCAATGCCATATTCACGGCAACTGGAGCTAGTCCAAGGCCGATGATAATGATCACAGGACCCACTACCACAGGCGGTAATAGCCTATGGATGAAGTCGGTGCCGCGCACTTTGACCAAGGCGCCGAGCATGACGTAGACCACGCCCGCGGCCATAATGCCGCCCATGGTGGAGGGAATTCCCCAAGTCTGCACGCCATAGAGTATGGGGGCGATAAAGGCGAAGGATGAGGCAAGGAAGATAGGCACTTGGCGTTTAGTGATCAATTGGAACAGAAGGGTACCGATACCAGCGGTAAACAATGCCACACTAGTGTCGAGTCCTGTCAGCAGCGGCATTAACACTAGGGCACCGAAGGCCACAAACAGCATTTGTGCGCCCTGTAGGGGGATAGCGAGTCGTCTCATTTATTATTCTCGTTAATTTTAGGGTAAACCGCCAGATGATATCAGTTTGTTGGATTTTCAGCAGAAGAAAATCGCCCGTTTTGCCGACTCGGATCACTGTTTGGGTTTTCCATGCCATGGTTGGCACTGAAATGGGGCTAAATTTTGCCAAGACTCGCTTAAGGCGCTAACTATGGTACAATTTGCCCCATCTGACGTTACTTCAACTACTCAAAGATGCTGAAATTCCTATTGAAGCCGAGCTTAATTGCATTTCTATATTGTCTGTTCACGATTAATAGCGTCAATGCTGTTGAGGTGAGTAAATTAGATCAGGCCAATGTGCCTGTGTCTTCGCGCGCGGTTGCAGAACGCGACAAAGCCTTAAAAAGTGCACTTGAGCAAGTCATTATCAAGAACACTGGCACGGCGCGATCCCTCGATAACAGTCTGATCCAATCTCAGCTCGGTAATCCTGATACCTTGCTGAGCCAGTATGGTTATATCGAGCAGAATGGCCAATTACTGTTAACGGCCAGTTTTGAACACCGTCGCATCGTGGCGCTACTGCGTCAGGCGCAATTACCGGTTTGGGGAACACAACGCCCGCTGACCTTATTTTGGGTCGCAATGCCAGGTGATGGCGACACTGTGATATTGGGTGACTCGTCTGCGTTAGCCGAACGTAAACTCTTTAGTGATTTTTCCGATGCACGTGGTATTCCGGTACTTTTGCCTATCTTAGATCTTGATGAGTTGATGGGGATTAATCCTAACGATATCAAAGGTATGTTTGCAGATATCGTGGCCAGTGTCTCCGGCCGCTATCAAGCTGACTTTTTGGCGCTGGTGGCGATTGATGCCGCTGGCAGTCAAGTTCGTTATCGTTTAAATCTCTATACTAAGGCCACCATTGACTCTTTGACGCCACCGTTATTCAGCTACAACGGCACTGCTGAAAATTCGACTCAGGCGATTGAAGCCATGATGGCGGCGTTAGGCGAATACTATTTTACTAAGTACGCGATTGCCGATACTGGTACACAGCAAGGCGCGAGTGTCACTTTTGTTAATATTCAAAAAATGGCGCAATTAGTAGAAGTTGAAAGATATTTGAAGCAACTTAGCGCGATTAAAAATGCCACTTTAACGCATATTCAAGGCCATACCGCGACCTTCTCGTTAGATTTGTTTGGCTCAGAAACGGATTTACAACGTTTATTAAGCTTAGAGCCGCGGATTTCTGTGGTCGCACCTGTGAGTGCGGGGGAATTTAGCCCTGTCTCTAACCAAACAGGCAAGCCTGTATATGAATGGCGTTTACCTTAAGATGTTATCGGCCGTGCTGAGTTATGCTAAGCACGGCATTGTTTTTATTTGATATTGAGAAGACCGAGTGCCCTTAAACTCACCTCTGCAACTCTCGTTACCTGTGCATTTGCCAGATGACGAAACCTTTAATAGTTATTACCCCGCCGCGGGTAATGATGAACTTATTCAAAAACTGAGAGCCAATGCCGAAGGACAGGGTGAAGCCGCCATTTATTTGTGGGGCCCAGTGAAATCGGGTCGAACTCATTTAATGCACGCCGCTTGTGCTCACGCCAACGAAGTTGAGCGTCGCAGCTTTTATATTCCCTTAGGCATACATGCGAGCATTTCGACCGCATTGCTTGAAGGACTAGAACAGTTAGATTTAGTCTGTATCGATGATGTCGATGCCATCGCCGGTCACCCCGTCTGGGAAGAAGCGATTTTTGATCTCTACAACCGCGTCGCTGAACATAAAAATTGTGCCTTAGTGGTCAGTGGCAGTTCGTCTCCTGCGGACGCGGGTTTTCTGTTACCTGATCTCGTTTCACGCATGCAGTGGGGGTTGAATTATCAACTGCAACCTATGGCTGATGATGAAAAGCTTGCCGCTCTGCAACGCCGCGCCGCTATGCGTGGTCTGCAATTACCGGAAGACGTTGGGCGTTTTTTGTTGAACCGAATGGCGCGGGATTTACGTACCTTGTTCGATGTATTGGATAAGTTAGATAAAGCCTCATTAGTGCATCAGCGCAAGCTCACTATTCCCTTTGCCAAAGAGATGCTGCATCTATAAAAGCATGATTGGTTAGAGACACGGTTTGAGTGGTTTTGAATTAGTCTTGAGCGATGTAAACGCTAGAAAATGTAAAAAACCTAAAACCTAAAACCTAAAACCTAAAGCCTAAAGCCTAAAGCCTAACAATCAAAAGCCCGTCATGCTGAATGCAGACGGGCTTTTGTTTATCTACAACTTAAACACTCTATTGCTGAGGATGTCGGTGACGGTCGCCACTTAAGCGAAGTTCAGGCTCAAAGCGTGGTTCTGCATCACGTGCTGGAGCATTGTTTTGGCCTTTGAGCTGTGCATTCGTAGGTGATATCGCAAGCGTTTGACGCCAGCTTTGACCTTGGATCATGGCAATCGGTTCGGGCAGACTTTCAATCAGACTGATGCCATCAAGCTCTGGCAGAATTTCATCAATCACCAGTGCAGCGCGATTCTCTAGGCTGTCTTGTGCAATTCTACCTCTTTGTCCCCAGTCAATAATCAGCGTATCAGCGGTTAACACCGCAGGTTTATTGGTGACGGCGACATCACGCAATATTTGATAGCGATAACTCATCATGGCTTCCTCAAATAACATGGCCGTGTCTTCACGGGTACTGGAATAGGCATAGAAGTCGCTGGCGATATCGGTAGAAAAGAAAGTGCTCACATCCGATGGTTGATAGGCTTTTTGCACATTATTCGCCGCTGCGCCGAGGAAACGGACATTGGCAAGTCCCATCATTTCATCACTCATTAATGGATAACTGCTGCTGACTTGATCGGATATCAGGCTCTTGTTGGCATTGCGGCGACTGTAATCATCTAGCAGTCTTGGCCCTGTGAGTGAGGCATGTACGCTGCGGGGGAAGAAGTCATTGGCATGGGCAAGCTCGTGATACAGCAATGAGGCTAGATCGGGATTGATTTGCGCTAACGTGCGGTCTGCTCTGACGGTGATAGGTACGCTAAGTGACGCATATTGATTGTCTTTCACATAACGCCAAGGCATCACAAAGTTAAGATCATCACCAAAATTACTGCGGTAATCCGGCGCTTCATTAATGGTGTCGCGCTGGCTTGGCGTAAGCCATAAATCGTCGGGATCGAGATAAATTGCTCCTGTAACGACCCAATAGAAGGAAGGGCGCACATCATAGCTAATCACTACGGCCGTGACGGATTGTAACAGGCGAGCAAAATCGCTGTTGGGGTCCATCTGAGCTAAAAAGGCGGCAAAATTATCGCCCATCCAGTCGTGGGAAACCAGTACACGATTAAGAATAGTCTCGCGATTTAGATCGCTTGAGGTTTGGCCTATCAAAGGTAAGGTATTGATAGTGCAGCTATCATTAAGTTGATTGGAGTAAACACAGCCCGCTAACACATTGGCGTAAGGTGAGGCTGGACGATAGGCGTGGGTGCGTGCCACTGGGGTATCGAAATATTGCGAGCTGATCGCCGGCGCCGCAGTTGTTAGCACAAAGGCGTCATCACTGAGTGGATTGCCATTGATACTGGCGTTCACTTTGAGTCGAGTGATTGTATCTTGGGCGACGGTTGGCGCGGTAAATAACGGCCTAAACGGATCGCTTACATCGACCATTAAATCCGGGCCAGACGCTACGCACCAAGAGATATTCGCAGTACTTAATCCTGATTGTTGTCCGAGCCTTAAGCTGACACTATTGCCTTCAACCACTTGGTGATCTTGGCGAACGTTCAGTATAGCCGACGATGCGGGGTCGACATTAATGCCGATTTCTCCGCTGACATCTAGATTACTTCCCGTCACATGCAAGCTAAAACGGTAGTCGCCAGCGGTAGGAGCATCGAATGCTAATACAGGACTGTTTTGACTGACTAATTGTATGTTCGGCCCATCGATTTGCTGCCAGCGAAAGGTTAAGTTTTGGCTATCGCGATTAAGGATGTTGGCAATGATGGCACTGGATTGACCTGCCACATACGTCGGCTCAGTTTGAAAACGGATTGAGGATGATGTGGTAACAAGAAGCGGCGAAATGCTTTCTGTGCAGCGTGGCAACGAGCTAGAGGGGGGCGTGACTCCGCCATTATCTGTGTTGCTGTCTCCACCGCCTCCGCACGCCATAAGTAGGCTAGAGCAGGTTATTAATCCTAAAAGTTTCAGTGGTATCGATATCCCCATTACAACATTCTCCCATGTTAACTCAGCGGTGCAGTCAGGCTTTTTGTGACTCGCGGGACATCAATACTCCACGATGAAAAACTGACTATAGCACGGGGGTTAAGTTGCAAAAAGTCGCTATAGGTATGTTAAGTGTTAATTTTTATGCGATTTAGTTGTTCGATTAACTGTGCATTGAACTGAGGATAAAGAGGGTATTTGAACGCAGATCTTTAGCGGAGTTTGGCGTTGCGATATAAAAATGCCGTCATACCCAGTAAGGCAAGACGGCGCTGAAATCACATTGTATGCAATGGCTTATTCTTTGGATTTTTTCTTCAGGCCTAATCCCAGTTCTCGACCACGGATCCGAGCGTAGAAGGGAAAGGCAATCAGCAGTACACCAATCAACAATACTTCGATTAATGCAAAGACGAAGGCATCGGTAGTGACATAAAGCAGCGTCAGCCCATGCAGCATATAGAGGCACAGAATAAAACTCGCCCAAGCATAAGTATATGGATTACCTTGAAAAACCCCTTTTGCAGGCAGTAACAATGGCACTATCCATAAGAGGCTAAATAGCAGAGTATACTCACCGCTAATACCCTGACCAACAAACCAGCCGCCTAATAGCAGGACGAGCGCAAAGTAACCTAAACGGCTAAGAGTAAATAAGGTGTTGGACGTCATATGTCTACCTAAGAATTAAAATTAAAGCGATTTTATAAAAATCATAATTAAAGAATAGCGAGCACATTCTCTGGAGGACGGCCGATGGCAGCGCGTTGATTGGCGAGCACAATTGGCCGTTCTATGAGTTTAGGCGTGTTCACCATGGCTTCAATCAATTGCTGCTCAGTCAATGAGGTGTCGGCAAGCCCCAAGGTTTGATATTCCGTTTCTTTGGTGCGCATTAATTCGCGAGCACTGATGCCTAATTTTGTCAGAATGTCGCCAATGACTTCAGCCGTAGGAGGCGTTTTTAAGTATTCCACTAGGGTAATGTCACAACCTTGTTGCTCAAGTAGAGCTAAGGTTTCACGGCTTTTTGAACAACGTGGGTTATGGTAAATCGTCGCTTGGGTCATAGTGCTAGAGGCTCAATACGGGCTGAAATAACAATGGAGCGGATGATAACAGAAAAAACAACGCCCCGTCAGTGTGTTCGGGGCGTATAAATGGGTAATGAAGTTAAATCAATTTGTAAAACAACTGATTACTTAAGCGCTTCCATCTCTTTATCGGCCATTTTGAACTGGCGTATACGGGCTTCAATACGTGCAAGCTGTAAGGGATTACTTTCAGATGCACGGTAGGCAAAGTTTAGCTGATCGATAGCGCCCTTATAATTAGCTCCCAAAGCCATGAGCTCAGCGGTAGAAAAATATTCTAACGCCTGATTGCCTGTTTTTTTATAAACAGCGCTCAGTAATTGGTAGGGCAGCTGATTTTGTTTATCGAGGAATATCATTTCCTCCAATAAAGGAATAGCTTTAGGGGCTTGGTCAGCTTCGATGTAAATATTGGCTAAGTTGGCGTTAATCACTTGCGATGTTGGCTTCATTTTTCGCTGGGCTTCAAGCATAGCAATCGCCTTTGCATAGTCCTTACGTTCGGTCAATAAGTCGGCTTTAGTATCGATATAAAACAGATTGTTATCATCAATTTTTAACAGTTCATCGACGATTTTTTCCGACTCATCAAACTTCTTCAATCTAAATAACGCCAGCGCTTTGCCATAGAGCGCCGCCTCTTTAAAGCTGTAGGTCTGTTTGTTTAGTTGCTTGTCAAACATGCTCAAAACCGCTTCGTCGCTATAACTGGAAAAACGGACTTGAATACGAGCTTTCGCCAGTTGGAAGTTCAGGTTATCGGGAATATAACGCTTAGGATATTGCTCGGCGCGGTTACGGGCTTCAGTGATCCGCGACTCTGGTAATGGGTGAGTTAGCAGCATTTGTGGCGGTGTGGTGGTAAAGCGGTAACGAGTGGCTAACTTACCAAAGAAATCCGCTGCAGCGTTGGGATCAAAGCCTGCATCCACCAAAATTTGCATACCGATGCGGTCGGCTTCTTTCTCGTGCAAACGGGTATAGTTGATTTTTGATTGTGTTGCCATCGCTTGGGTCGTCGCCAGTGCAGCCATACCGGCTTGTGGTACGGCAATGGTTAATAAAATGGCGCCGAGTAAACCCGCAATTGTCGCAGGATTGCTCTTTTGTTGTGCTTCGAGCGAACGCGCAAGGTGACGTTGGGTAACGTGGGTAATTTCGTGGCCGAGTACTGAGGCGAGTTCGCTTTCGTTATCGGCATTGAGAAATAAGCCTGTGTGCACGGCAACATGGCCGCCGAAGAAGGCGAAGGCGTTGATTTCATCATTTTGTAACAAGAAGAAATAGAAGGGCGTTTTTACCCCTGTGGCATGGGCGACCAGTTTGTTGCCAAGTTCAGTAAGGTACTGACTCAACACAGGATCATTTAACATAGGCGCCGAGGAGCGAATGATGCGCATATAGGCATCACCGTAAACCATTTCTTTTTCAAGGCTGAAGGTGTTAACTGCGGCCGTACCTAAATCCGGTAAGTCATTGTTGGCAAAGCTTTTGGCGGCTAAGGTAAGCAGCATCAAAGAGAATGCGCCTGCAACAAAAGGTTTTAATCGAGTCAAAAAAGTCAAGTTACGCAAGCGGATCCTTTATTTCTAATTATCTCAACTAAAGGCAGAGATACTGCACTTAGCTTGTAGTTTGAGGTGCAACTTAGGATAATAGCCCAAGTTCGTCTATAGCAAGTTCATTATGATTTTTATTGATTTAACGCTATTTCGCTGTCCTGTACCTTTAGTTAAAGTGAAACTTGCATTGAAGCCAATGCGAGACGGCGAGCAATTGCATATCTTACTCTCAGACTCAGGTTCGCGGCGAGATGTTCCCCAATATTTAAAAAAACAAGGTCATGTCGTGCAAGAGTTGCGTAATGATGTGAGTCTGTTAGCCTTGATGGTCACCAAAGTTGATCTATCTCAGGGATAAATTGAGGATTTTCATGTTTAAATCCTTTCCGAGTCGTGACCTAATTTAATGTGCACGCTAGATAAGTTCACCAAATGAGTTTGCTAGCTGGGCGTAAGATTTCCGTTCTGCTAACAAGTTGAAGTGAAAGTAGTTTGATAACGTCGTAGATAACACCATGATAAATAAACTTTCCTGAGCGTTTGGGAAGCCTAGCCAACCATCACTATTGGAATGATCCATGTTTACTGTTTTTTCTCGTTGGTATCAAGAGCGCTTTAGTGATCCACAAGCTGTGACCTTAATGGCTATTCTTGTTGGGTTCGCTTTAGTGATTTATTTTGCCGCAGGTTTACTTGCCCCCTTATTAGTCGCGCTGGTGTTGGCATTTTTATTGGAATGGCCCGTGGCGCAAATGCTGAAATTAGGCATTAATCGCACCGCTGGTGCGTCCTTAGTTATCGTGTTGTTTTTGGGCATTGTGGTCTTACTGACATTTGGCTTAATTCCGAGTGTGTGGCGTCAAGGCGTGAGCTTAATTGCCGATTTGCCGAGCATGATAGATAAAGGGCTGCTGACGCTACAAACCTTGATCAACCAATACCCGCAATTTATCAATCCTGAGCAATTAGATTTGATGGTCGCAGAGCTTAAAAAACTGCTCGATACTCAGCATGTACTGGATATTGCTAAGCAATTAATTGGCTATTCAGCGTCATTACTCGTCTTGATGGTATACGCGATTTTAGTGCCTCTGTTGGTGTTTTTCTTTTTAAAGGATAAAGATCAGCTGATCAGTGGCAGTAAGCGTTTTTTCCCTGCTAATCGTCAATTAGCCCGCAAAGTATGGTTTGAAATGCACCAACAAATTTTTAATTACATTCGTGGTAAAGTGATCGAAATAGTGATTGTGGGTGTTGCAACTTATATTTTGTTTGCCTTGATGGGACTGCGATATTCGGCTTTGCTCGCTGTGTTAACGGGGTTATCGGTATTGATCCCTTATGTCGGTGCAACCTTAGTTACATTACCTATCACCCTAGTGGCATTTTTTCAGTGGGGTTTTAGTTCTGAGTTTGGCTATTTAATGTTGGGTTACGGTATTATTCAGGCGCTCGACGGTAATTTACTCGTGCCTATTTTGTTCTCCGATGCGGTGGATTTGCATCCAGTGATAATCATAGCCGCGGTATTAGTCTTTGGTGGTTTATGGGGCGTGTGGGGGGTATTCTTTGCCATTCCATTGGCTTCCTTGGTTAAAGCCGTGATTAACGCTTGGCCTAAAACTGAGGTTGAGACTCTTCAGGGACTCGATGCGAGTTGATGACGACTCGCTCGATTTCCAGAGCTTGTTTTGTCTGCTGGCTTGCATGTAACAACTGAATTTAGTCTCTAAATTTAGAGACTAAATTTGACACTGAGTTCCGCTATGGAGCTCAGTGTCAGAGACGAGTAGGGCGTTTAGGCACTCTTTTTAATTTCCACGTATAGTCGTCATTACACATCTTTATCAAGCAGCACTTACTCCTTTCGTTAACTTTTATGGTTTTGAGTTTGTCCTTAAGTCCCTCGAGTAGAGCCCAAATTGTTTAACCCTGGCTTTTTATTATGTCCTTAGTTGCTATAGGGATTTACATTATGTAGCCTCTAGGTTAGGTATATGTAAAACTCTTATATAAGCATGTGGTTACATGATGCAGCGCACATTTTACCCTTGAGTATGTTGATAAAGTTGGGTTACTTAGCATGGGTTTGCTTATTCGTACATCCTTAGCTAAGTTATATCGAGTCGTGCTATTTACTTTTGGTTGCGAGATGGAAGTCACCCTGACAAGAATTTCCACTGACAATCGCCATTGGAGGATACTATTGTGAGCAAAAAACTATTAAGTGCGCTTTTCGGGGCAAGTCTCGCAGCGTTAGCGCTGTCGCCAACCGCATTTGCTGCAGATCAAAAATTGTCTGATTTCCACGCTGAGTCGGGTGGATGTGAAAGCTGTCATAAAGATGGTACACCTTCTGCGGATGGTGCCTTTGAATTTGAACAGTGTCAAAGCTGTCACGGTTCTCTTGCTGAAATGGACGCTGTGCATAAACCACATGACGGCAATTTAGTCTGTGCAGATTGTCATGCGGTGCATGATATGAATGTAGGTGAAAAACCGACCTGTGAAAGTTGCCATGATGATGGCCGCACACCAGCGACGATTCTGAAAAAATAATTAAAAAATGTTAGAAGCGTTGGCATCTGCCTTCAAGTCTACATAAATAACGCCAGCAAATGTTGGCGTTATTTTTATCAGTAAATGAATCAATTACTCGTCTTTTGGTTGGCCTTGGATGATCTTCTTACCTGAGAACATGGCTGAAATAATGCCAGGTTGACGTTTAACTTCGGTATAAACCACAGCGAATACATGTAGTAAAATCAGTAGCAAAAGTAGATAAACCGCATAAACGTGAACTTCACCGGCTAGTCCCTTCAGCGGTTTAAGCGCAGCCGCTTTCTCAGTATTCACCCCAGTGGCATCATAGGGTTTTAAGCTTGCTGGGTCGACATTGGTATCGGCCAGATAGCTTTGTACTGCACTACCTAATGGCGGAAAGTAAATATCGGTTCCTGCACGTAAAAGCCCAGTAACCATGATAGTGATTAATAGCAGCATGATGCCGAGAACGGCAAATTTGCCTTTAGGATTATGGCCTAAATACTGCGGATTTTTACCCGCGGCCAATTCTGACTTATAGGTCATTAATTCATTTTTGCTATTAGCATTGGGAAACATATGGCTGAAACGCGCATATTTGTTGCCGACAAAACCCCACACAAGGCGAATAATGAGGTTGATTGCAAACGCATAGCCTATGTACACGTGTAAAGTTTTTAAGCCAATTTTGCCCGTTAATTCAGTGATGCCTAACTCTGCACGATACATCATGATGCCACCGACTAAGATGAGTGCGAGTACGAGAATGACATTAATCCAATGGAATAATCGCGTCAGTTTGTCCCAAACTGAGTAGGATTTAACTTCAAACGCGCTGGGTTTGCTGTTGGACATGGAATTTCCTTATTTTTTTTGTTGGTATGATCTTACGCTTTTATCTCAAAATTTCAGTAATTTTTTTCAGTTTCAATTAAGACTTCTGATTGATAGTGTATTCAACGAAAGTGTTAGAAGTTTTTGATTTGCGTACGGTAAATATTTTTCACGTAAGTCTTTTTAATCTGTTTTATCTAATGCTAATATCGTCACCACGATAGACTTGGAAGTCTATTGAACGGATGTTGAAGTTGTATTGAGAGGATCTTAGGTTCTCAAAATGAATAATCGTTAATCAGACAGGGAGTGAGCAGGATGTTCAAAATATTACATTGGATTGTAGTGTCACGATCGCAAGTATTAATGGAACTGCTAGCAGGACGTTGGCCACAGGAGTTTCTCGTTAAGTTGACGCAAGTCAGCCCAGATGAGATGTGTGAACAAATCAAGGATAATCATGCCTCCATGGTAGTGATTGATTTAGCGACTGTTGATCTTCAAAAAGCCCATCAATTTCAGCGTTTACTTGCCCGTGAACAACCAAGTGTACGAGTCGTCTATTTACAATTCCCTAAACAAGTGGATGCGCGCTTTTTAATGCAAGCTGCCACGACCGCAGGGGTGTTTTATCTCGATGCGGGTTTAACTGAGATTAGCCTAGGATTCTCGAATATTTTACGAGGCCATAGGGTGATCCCAATTCAACTCGTCAATGGGGTGAACGATGACTTTGGTTTGTTCGAAGATACTGAACCGCTGACGATTCGTGAGCGAGAAGTATTACAAGCCCTCTTAACGGGTAGCACTAACTTAGATATTGCTAATCAGCTGTTTGTCAGTGAAAGCACGATAAAAACCCATTTGTACCGAGTATTCCGTAAGATCGGTGTGTCGAGCCGTGGTCAAGCGATCGCGTGGGCGCAAACCTATTTGCACGATGTGGTGGTTTAAATCTGTATTAGCACTGATAGAAGACACTAATTTGGCAAGGGAATACTGTTCTAGACATAGATGTGTGCGTTTAGAGATTAGTACCTAAGTTAAGTGTTATCTCAGAAATGATAAAAGGGGCTTTTGCCCCTTTTGTTTGTCTTAAAATCAATCGAATTAAAACGTTAAATTAACGTCCTAACCAAGCCGCGAGTTTAGTTCTGTCACTAATTGCTAGGGCGACAGTGTCCTTTGGTGCGGCAGTTATCATCAATTCACCCGTCATCAATTCATCTCGTCTAAACCAATGTAAATTCAAGGATTCACCTAGCGGATATTGCTGTAGCTGCGCCTCAAATTGCGCGCTGACTTGCAAGTTATCGGCGGCAATTAACACATCCCCCGCACTTAATCCCGCAAGGTGGGCAGGGCTGCCTTGGGTAACGGTCACCACTTTCAATCCCATCGGCGCCACTTGAGTTTTCGCGCCAAAGGCAATGTCATAGCCTTTTAGTTGCCCGCCGCCCACATCCTGCGGGCCTTGGCTGGCGCGAAGGTTAAACTCGACACCAAATTCGGCGAGTAGTGGAGCCAGTGGAATATCGTCGGTGTTATCTAAGTAGGTAAACAAATCGTGGCAATCACGGCCAAGGAGTCGCTCGACAATCGCTTGGTGGCAGCTGTCAGTCGTGCCTTTATTTTGCAGGGCATATTCCTGCCACAGGATCTGCATCACATGGTCGAGATTGTATTTGCCTTGGGTTTCATGGCGCAGGGTTAAATCTAAGTACAGCGCAAACAGCGCGCCTTTGGTGTAATAACTGATGATAGCGTTTTGCGCGTTTTCATCCTGCTTATAGAACTTAGTCCATGCATTAAAGCTCGAGTCCTTAACGCTTTGTTTAAAGCGTCCTTGGCTGCGATAAACGCGGGTGAAGGTTTCACTCAGCATATCTAAATAACTTTGTTCATCTACCAACCCGGCGCGATAGGTAAGGAAGTCATCATAATAGGAGGTGATGCCTTCATAGGCCCATAGCTGCGGCGTATAGGTTTCAGCCTCAAGTTTATAGGGTAAAAAGCACTCTGGCTTAATACGCTTCACGTTCCAGCTGTGGAAATACTCGTGGCTGCACAGGGATAAATAAGTGCGATAGTCGTTATTGATTGGCGCATTGAGCGACAGCGGTAAGTCCTTGCGTGAACACATCAATGCGGTAGATGCTCTGTGTTCTAACCCGCCAAAGCCATTGTCTAATACTGTGGTCATAAACAAGTAACGTTTAAACGGCGCAGGCGTACCAAAAAGGTTGATCTGATACTCACAAATGGCTTTCAAGTCTTGGCAGAGTCTTGGCATGCAAGCGCGGTGACGGCCATTGAGGACGATATCGTGTTGGACGCCGCAGGCATCGAAACTAGCTAAAGTAAATAAGCCCATTTCCACTGGATGATCGATGAGCTCGTCATAGCTTGTGGCACTAAATTGGCCGAAGGCAAAGTCGTCACCACTGATGCGGGTCATGCTGGTAGCGACGCGCCAATCACTTAATGTGGACTCAGAGGGCGGTAACATAGTGACAGTGTGGGTTTGTTGTTCAAAACCGTGGGCGGATAGAAACACGCTACTGCCGTTAAAGAAGCCGTGGGTCGTGTCCAAATGCGCGGTACGCACCGACAGATCCCAAGCATACACTTGATAAGTCAGAATAATTTCGCTGCTATTATTGTCAATCGACCAAGTTTGCTTATCTAGTTGGCTGAGCTTGAGCGTTTGGCCTTGTGCATCTTGTGCTTTGAGTTCAATAATATTTTTAGCAAAGTCGCGCACCATATAACTGCCAGGCAGCCAAGCGGGTAGGCTAAAGACTTGCACTGGCTTGGGTTGGGATAATGTCATAGTAACAGCGAATAAATGGGCTTTCGGATCGACGGGGATTATCTGGTAATGGATCATATTTATCCTGCAAAACCTGAGTATTTTAATGGTGGCCATGCTGCCAAAAATGCCTGCAACTGGCAAATGAAAAGCAAAATATCTACAGACACAAAGCATTGAATTGTCAATATACCCAAGCAACCTGAAGATACGAGTTCAGAGCGCCTAGGGTGCTTCAATTCAAGGCGCATCAATGACAGAATGTCGGCCACCTTTTGAATTGATGCAACACGGGAGTGGAGTGCCCTAGACGCTCCGTCCCGGCGGGTTTTAACGCACTTTATGCTTTGTTGGTTATTTTTAACTTAGCCCACTAGGTCTGCAAATAACCGCCTTGCCTAAAGTGCGTTAAACTCCCGCTGAATCATGCATCTTCAAGTTGTTTGGGTATATACTATGCCAACTAACCCAAGGAGGACGCCCCATGGCCGAAGAAACGATTTTCAGCAAAATTATTCGTCGCGAAATTCCCGCGGATATTCTTTATCAAGATGAACTAGTGACTGCCTTTAGAGACATTTCCCCTAAGGCGCCTACGCACTTCTTGATTGTCCCAAATCATTTAATCCCAACGGCAAACGACATGAAAGCCTCTGATGAGCCTGTGCTTGGCCGTATGATGACGGTTGCAGCTAAATTAGCGGCGGAAGCAGGGATTGCTAAAGATGGCTACCGACTGATCATGAACTGCAATCAACACGGTGGACAAGAAGTCTATCACATTCATTTCCACCTTGTGGGCGGGGAGCCTCTGGGGCCCATGTTGAGCCAAGGCAAATGAAGGTAAATTCGGATTTTTTCCCGCTGACCCAAATGGCGCAGCGGTTTGTGGATCAACTCGCTCAGTGTCGCCGTCTCGGTTTAACCGTATTGGAGGCGAGTGAGCACCATGTGTTGATTGAGTTGCCCTACAGCACTGAATTAATTGGTTATCCCGATACGGGCGTTATCCATGGCGGAGTCATTACTACTTTAATGGATACCGCCTGTGGTAGTGCAGTGGTCAGTGCAATTTTCCATAAATTCAAATTGTTAGAAATCTCACCCACGCTCGATTTGCGGGTGGATTATATGAAGCCCGCTCAGCCCCATAAACCTGTGTTCGGATTTGCGGAATGCTACAAGTTGTCCTCCAATATTGCCTTTACCCGCGCGATTGCTTATCAAGACAGCATCGATGATCCCATTGCCCATGCTGTTGGTTCCTTTATGCGGATCAGCCCAGAAATGGTCGGTGATGCCTTTAGACAAGCGTTGATGGGTGAAGCTGTGTCTGAGATAGGAGATACTGATGAGCGCAAATAATTCGGAACTTGGCACTGCCAGTCCCACTCAACACGCCCAAGTCAAAGCGCCTATCGATGTGCAAGGCATTGTTAAGCGCGCCACTGAACTTAATGATTTTGGCCATTTACTTGAGCACGTTCCCTATGCCAAATTTATTGGGATGAAGGTGGAGCGTTTTGGTGATGAACTGATTTTTAAATTGCCCGCTAAAGACGACAATATCGGTAATCCTGTGTTGCCCGCCATTCATGGTGGCGTGATTGCGGGCTTTATGGAAATGTCAGCGATAGTGCAGTTAATGGTATTTATGCAAACGGCAAAGGTGCCTAAAGTCGTTGATTTTTCAATCGACTATTTACGTGCAGGTCTGCACAAGGATAGTTTTGCTGAGTGTCGTATTACCCGTCAGGGTCGACGAGTCGCCAATGTGAATATTGATTGTTGGCAAACCAATCGTAAGCAGCTTATTGCTACGGCACGGGCGCACTTTCTGATTGATTAACTCGTTTTAGTGAGCAGATAGTTGAGTGATGATTAAGTCTGTCTTGTTAAGCATAAGTTCAGCACAGTTCACTTAGCTTGTCGTTTAATAGGGAATAATGCGCGCTAGCCGCGCATTTAGTCGCGTGACTGGGAGAAATATATGAAACAAATTTATACCGGACTATTATTGGCCGCGGCGCTGACCTTAGGTGCTTGTGCCTCACATACCGCCGGGATTTCAGTGAGTTCACTGGGTGAAACCCGCGTCGATAATACCAGCTTTGCCCGAGATATTGCGTTACAGAGTGTGGATGCTCGCCGAGTCGGTGATTTAGTGCAGGGCTCTGCGCTGATTGTTAGCAAATCATCAACTGACATGCGTGTGCAGTATAAATTCACTTGGTACGACGCCAGCGGTTACACCATAGAAGATGAGGCAACCAGCTGGAAATCGGTCAAATTACACGGCAAGCAACAATTGCAAGTTTCCGCCGTGGCACCTAATGCCCAAGTGGTTAAATTTGATGTGTACGTGCGCGAAACCTTTTCGAACTAAGCCTGAGTTCGCCCAGAAAATGCCAGCTATGCTGGCATTTTTCTTTTTATGACGTAAATGTGTCATCCCATGCTATTACTCATGTATACTAGGCGCCGCCAAGGGGTGTTTGCAGCGAATGAATTTACGTTGATTACTGCAAACTGAGATGTCAGCTGACGAACCCTTAGAACCTGATCCGGCTAATACCGGCGTAGGAATGGGCCAATTAACAGCACACTTCTGAATCGCTTATTCGTTGCCGGATCTCAAACATTATATTTGAGGTCCTATGTCAAACCGTAAAACGTCAAACCGTCATTCCCCGTTTTTAACCCGAGCGCCGCTGGCATTAGCCATTGCTGCCGCGCTGAGCTCTGCTGCATTTGCACAAACCGACGCTATCGATAAACCCGATCCCAGCACTGAGATGGAAGTCATGGTAGTGACGGCGGATTTTCGCAGTTCAAGCTTAGAAAAAATGCCTTCAAGTATTACCGTTATCGACAGTCAAAAAATTCAAGATGAAAGCGCGCAGCATTTCGAGGATGTGCTTAATTCTATTGCTAACTTTAACTGGTCAGGTGGAAGTTCGCGGCCAAAATATTTTCAAATTCGCGGTGTAGGTGAGCAAGAGCAATACCAAGGTGCGCCTAATTCTTCTGTGGGTTACATCATTGATGATATCGATTTATCCGGTATTGGTATGGTGTCGAGCATGTACGATCTACAGCAAGTCGAAGTGCTGCGTGGACCACAGGGCACACGTTATGGCGCCAATGCTTTAGCGGGACTGATTTATCTGAAAAGTAACGATCCCACTGATGTGTTTGAACATGGCGGCGAAGTCTCGTTAGGCGATGATGATTTACGCACGTTTAGCGGTTTCAGTTCTGGCCCATTAACGGATTCTGGCAAGCTGCTTTATCGCGTGTCACTGCAGCAACATCAACAAAATGGCTACCACGACAACCTCTATTTAGGCCGTGACGATACCAATGGCCGCGATGAGTTCAGCGGCCGCGCTAAGCTGCGCTGGTATGCGACTGACGATTTGCAGTTTGATTTAACTGTGCTGCACGCCGATTTTGATAATGGCTACGATGTGTGGAGTTTAACCAATTCACCGACCCAGACGACATCGGATCAACCGGGTGTCGATAGCCAGCGCACCACAGGCGCAGGCTTTAAAGCGACCTATTCTGGCGCCGAAACCTTTGAGTTGACCTCGTTAACCTCTTTTGCGAATACCGATCACCATTACAGTTACGATGGCGATTGGTCGAACCCAGAGTATTGGGCTTCTAAGCAATGCAGTGATGACGATGGCAATCTGGCGCCGTGCCAATATGATTATTTTTGGGATAAAACTGGCCAACGTAAAACTGTGTCGCAAGAGTTTCGCTTAAGTTCTACCGAGCAGGGCCGAATTTTTGCGGACAGCACAGATTGGTTGCTTGGTGTGTACGCCATGAATCTGAAAGAAGATAACCAATTGTATTCTGAATACAATACTTGGCCGGATGAAGTCTTAGACTCTGAGTATGAAGCGACGAACTATGCCTTGTTTGGTCAGCTCGATACGGATCTGGGCTCAGATTATGCTTTATCTGTGGGTTTACGTTTAGAGCGCCGCAATAGCCATTACTCAGATACGAATAACGATAATTTCGACCCGAGCGAAACCATGTGGGGTGGTCATATTGCAGTGAGTAAAGTGCTGAATGACTCACACAACGCATATGTCCGTGTCGCGCGCGGTTACAAGGCGGGCGGTTTTAACATGACTTTGCCTGTCGAACTGAACGATAAAAAAGAGTTCAGTACTGAGACGCTTTATAACTATGAAATCGGCCTTAAATCCCATTGGCTAGCAGGGCTTATCGATACTAATCTGGCACTGTTCTATATGGACAGACAAGATCAACAGGTGGCGGCATCCCAGCAAGACCCTGATAAACCACAGCGTTTTATTTTATTCACCGAAAACGCAGGCAGTTCGAATAACTATGGTGCTGAGTTAGATGCGACCTGGTATGCCACGGATAATCTACAAATTTACTCAAGCTTAGGTTGGTTAGAAACCGCCTACGGCGATTATCAGTATCAGGACAAATATGGCACTGAGGTGGATTTAACTGGCCGCGATCTGGCCCATTCACCACACTTTACCTACAGCCTTGGTGGGACTTATCGTGCCAATTCGGGTTGGTTTGCTAACCTAAACTTAAGCGGTAAGAGCGAGTTTTACTATTCAGACAGCAATGAATCCCGTTCTGAACCCTACACTATCGTCAATGCCCGCGTGGGTTATGAGGCGAGTGCATGGTCGGCTTATTTATGGGGCCGTAATTTGTTCAATGAAGAATACGGTGTACGCGGTTTCTACTTCGGTAACGAGCCAGATAATGGCTGGGCAGAAAAGCAATATATTCGTTACGGTGATCCGCGTCAGATTGGCGTCACCTTTAACGTTAAGTTTATGTAAAAGCTCATATAATGGCTCAGGTCACTATGAGCCATTTGAGTTAACTTATGACTAAGCTGTAGTCCGGTGTAAGGGCTATAGCTTCTCTCAAATTTAAGGAATTAAGATGAAACTGACCGCAGAAATTAGCATGTATCCCTTCAATGAGAACTACCTCGATCCGATAAAGTGGTTCATTGGTCGCGTGGATAGCTATCCTAATATCGAGCGCGTGACCAATGCGATGGCAACCCAAGTGTGCGGCGATTATTTAGATGTGATGACTATGCTGGCGACAGAGATGCAAGCCGCCCATGAGAAGTGGGGCAAGGCAGTATTTGTGTGTAAGTTTATCGGTGGTGAGCTGAATTTAGCCCACAGCGAATAATGTTTTAGCGTCACATACGCGACAAATAGGCAGTGAGAACAACACAATGACAGATTTATGGTTAACCTTGGTCGAGAGTATGAATGCGGCCTTTGGTGAAGTCCATGTGATGACCGCATGGGAAGCCTTAGCGGTATTGCTGGCCATGGCATATCTACTGCTGGCAATGAAGGCGAGCGTCTGGTGCTGGGCGGCGGCCTTTGCCAGTACCGCCATTTACACTGTGTTGTTTTGGAAGGTGTCGTTACTGATGGAGTCAGTGCTGAATATCTATTATATGGCGATGGCGCTCTATGGATATTGGCTCTGGACCCAAGGCGGCGATAAACATCAAGGGGTCAAAGTGACTACTTGGTCGTTGAAAACCCACTTGAAGTTGATCGCGGTGACAGGCGTTATTTCGCTTTTTGTCGGGCACGGCATGGCGATGTATACCCAAGCCGCGTTCCCCTATTTAGATGCGGCCACGACCTGTTTTGCAGTGATGACGACCTATTTAGTGGCGAAGAAAGTACTTGAGAATTGGCTCTATTGGGTCGTTATCGACATAGTGTCTATTTACCTTTATCTCAGTAAAGGCTTGATGTTGACCTCGTTATTATTCGTACTCTATGTAGGGCTTGCAGTTGTAGGGTATTTCCTGTGGCGCACTGCGTTAGCCGATGCCCGTGAGGCCAATGCCTTGAAGTTACTCAGTTAATGCTCGATGTCAATGCTGCTAAGCCATACTCAACGGGCGAATCATTCAATACACTCTTGCCCATACTCAAACAAGCTGGGCTTGAGCAAGTGCAGAGTATTTGCGAGCTTTCGGGCGGCTTGAGTAATCATAATTATAAGATCACTACGCCAACAGGGTGTTATGTGCTGCGGGTCAATGCCGATGCGGCGGACAGTTTTTGCACCCGCGAGCAGGAGCGTTTTTACTGGCAACAACTCGCCCAAGCTAAACTTGCCCCTGCACTGCTGTGGGTGAGTGAAGATGAGCGCTATTACCTCAGCGATTTTATTGAAAGTGACCTTATTGAGAGTGACCTTATTGAGAGTGACTTTATCGAAAGTGCAGTAGCGAGCGCAGCAGAGTGTGCGGCAATTGAACACACTATGATTGATAGCCAATGCTTTCAACGTAAACGCTTCATCCATTGGCCAGCATTAGAGCGCCAAACCAGTGCCGCTGATTTTGTGCTGGGGCAGTCGTCTTTGGGCATTTTACATCACGGCTCTTCACCACAAGCTTGTTTAAGTCCTGAGCCTAGGTTGATGCCAATACAGCAAGATAAGCATCCCAACTCAACTGCGCGCTTACTGCTGGAATTATTGCTGCAATTGCGGGAACTGCCCACAGGTCCTTATGCCATTAGTATCACTGAACAATGGCAGGAATATCACCAGCAGATGCTTGCTTATCAGGCATCTCTTACCACAATGCACAATTGGAATGAGCGTGTGGCTAAATTGCTTAACATCCAAATCGCCATCAAAGATTGGTGCGATAACTTAGCGGCTTGTTTAATTAAACCGCAGTTTTGTCATCGCGATCTTAATCCCCACAACTTGCTACTCAAAAATAATCGTTTGTATTGTATCGATTTTGAGTATGCGACGGCGTCGCATCCCCTGTGTGAGTTAGCCGTAGTGTTAGCGACCCATGCGTTAACGCCTGCCCAGCAAAACGAGTTAGTGACGCAGTATCTGAGTGAACACCCTTATGTTTCAATAAACGCCGCAGCGGCCGTGCCCGCCGCCATTGACATGTACTGGGTATTTGCCTGTTACTGGGCATTATTGATGGCGGCGCAAACGGAGCCCAGTCGTAGCGCCGACTATCTCGCATGGTTTGATTGTTTTTGGCCGCTCATCACCCAAGCATCATAAGGATGGCTGCTCGATTTGAATCATAAAGTAGGCAAAGTATTAACATGTTGAAAACCTTTATTAGACAAACTTGTTTGATATAAGAGGCAACTTTATATAGGCTCAAGCGTCATATTAGCAACAGTTCTAGGATGGATGATTCAGAATGAAAAAAGGCGTGATGCTACTTGTGTGTCTCTTAGGCTTAAGCGCCTGTTCCACTAAATTCAGTTACCATTTCCTCGATTGGGCCATCGGTTGGGAGCAAGAGGATTACGTTACTTTAGATAAATCACAGCAAAAGGCATTCGATGCCCTCATTGAAAAATTTGTCCTGTGGCACCAATCCAAAGAATTGTCCCACTATGTGGTGCAACTAACCGAAGTCGAAAGCCTCATCAAAACCAATACCTTAACGCCAGTGTTATGGGCCGAGCATGTGGAGATTGCTAAGCGGCATTGGTTTCGTTTGTTTGAGTTTGCCTTGCCAGAATTACTGCCCATCATAATGTCCTTGTCCGATGCACAGGTGAAGCAAATCCTCGCCAAATTACGGGAAGATGAGCAGGAGCTTGTCAAAGAGTTTGCCGGCAAAACCCCAACGCAGTTACAAAAAGAGGCCGATGAAAACCTTCAAGAACAATTTGATGACTGGCTTGGCAGCGTGAGTGCTGAACAAAAAGAGCTTATTCATCAGTATAATCAACAGCGCTTATCCACCTTAGATATGTGGCTCGAGTATCGCCACGAATGGTTACGTCAGTTTGAGGTCGCCCTTGGTCAGCGCGCCGATAAAGCGCTATTAACCGAGCGTTTGACCTTGCTAATGACGCAGCCCGATGAGCTTAAGTCTGAACAACATAAAGTGTTTTTGCGTAAAAATACTGAGGCATTTGGAACCTTACTGCTAGCAATGAACGCGAGCCTATCGGATAAGCAGTCGAAGCACTTTTATAAAAAGTTGGGCGGACTCATTCAAGATCTCACCGAGCTAAATCAAGAAGCCATTGAAAAAGAGGTAAGTGCAAAAAAAGCCTAGACCATGAAAGATTAATGGGCTTGCTAGGGTCTATTCCTGCAAGCCAATTCATCAGGTCAAAGAGAGACACTATGCCACTTGCATCCCGTTACCAAAAATTGCTCAATATGAGTCGCTATTTCGATGGTTTAGCACCATTAGCCCTCAGGATTTACCTTGCGCCCGTGTTGATGCAAGCGGGTTATAACAAGCTCGCCCACTTTGACGATACGGTGGCTTGGTTTGCTAATCCCGATTGGGGTTTAGGCCTGCCAATGCCGGCGGTAATGGCAGGATTGGCGGCGGGAACCGAGTTCTTTGGCGCTATCTTATTACTGCTTGGGCTTGCGACTCGGCTGATTTCTATCCCTTTGATGGTCACTATGTTGGTCGCCGCATTGGCAGTGCATTGGCCAAATGGCTGGTTAGCGATTGCCGATGGCAGTTCTTGGCTTGCCAACGACAGAGTGCTTGAGGCTGGGGATAAACTGGCGAAAGCCAAAGAAATATTGCAGGAGCATGGTAATTACGACTGGCTGACCAGCTCAGGTAACTTAGCTGTGCTTAATAATGGTATTGAGTTTGCGGCCACTTATTTCATTATGTTGTTGGCACTCTTTGCCTTAGGCGGCGGCCGTTACACTAGCCTAGATTATTTCATCGCTAAGCGTTGCGGGGTTAAGTAAGCCTTTTATAAAGAGCTCTCGATTTTCAAGCGCAATCAAAGCGTTAAATCCCATCCATGCGGTGGGATTTTTTTATGCCTCTTTGCCTGCAATTTGCTATGCTTGAACGCAATTTATATCGAACTAGGATAAGAACTTGGACGCTATTGAACTTTTGCTCACCCGTCAATCGACCCCGCGATTAATCGCTCCCGCTCCCGATGCGAGTCAATTAAAAATCATCTTAGATGCTGCCATTCGTGTGCCAGATCATGGTGCATTAGCCCCATGGGAATTTATTATTGCCACAGATCAAGGGTTAAACACCTTAGCCGATATCTTTGTTGAGGCGGCTAAAGCCAGCGGCGCCGACGAGGATTTCGTTAATAAAGCTAAGGGTATGCCAATGCGTGCGCCTATGGTGATCACTGTCGTTGCAAAAACGCAGCAACACCCTAAAGTGCCTGTACTTGAACAACAAATTGCAGCGGGCTGCGCAACGATGGCGATGCAACAAGCGGCTTTTGCTTTAGGCATAGGCGCGGTATGGCGCACGGGCGATTTTGCCTTCGATGCTAATGTGAATGCCGCCTTAGGCCTTGAACCACACGATCAAATTGTCGGCTTTTTGTATGTCGGTACGCCAGCGGTTGTGGCACCCCAAAAACCGCAAAAGGACGGCAGCCAATACGTCCGTTATTTATGAAAAAGCTTATGACTATATTTTTATAAACATTGTCTATTTCTAGTGGAGAAATCCTATGCAAGTTGCGCGTACTCCTAGATTAATCCTGCGGCAGTTAACCCCAGCCGATGCTTCATTTATGTTAGTGTTGCTCAATAGCCAAGGCTTTATTGAGAATATAGGGGACAGAGGAGTACGCACGCTTGTGCAGGCCAAGGATTATATCCTCAATGGACCAATGAAAAGTTATGCCGAATGTGGTTTTGGCTTTTACGCCGTGGTGCTTGCGGAGAACGGATTCACCATAGGAATTTGCGGTTTAATCAAACGGCCGACGCTTGATAATGTCGACATAGGCTATGCATTTTTGCCGCAATATTGGGGTAAGGGTTACGCATTCGAAGCCGCGAAAGCCGCTTTTGATTTAGGCAAAAGTTTAGGTATCGAGCGTATTGTGGCGATTGTGAGCGCCCATAATGGCGCGTCAAAGGCATTGCTGAACAAACTGGGATTACAGTTTGAGCAGTGTGTGCAGCTTAGCCCAGATGATGAGCCAGTTGAACTGTTTAGTTGAATTTAAGTTGTTGTTTGTATTGGTTTTTATTTTATTGTAATTCGGCGTTCTTTACTCTAGAATTCTGCAAAATTTACTGTTGAGATATGGCAATCATATCTCGTATCGACGCCCCTCGAAAATCAGGCTCATTTAATCCCTCCTTGAGCCCTTGAGTACAGCAAAAGCGTAGCCCTTTTATTGGATGTAGCATAATGGTTTCGCAATTAAGTGAAGCAATGCTGGACGTGATCGCTGATGCCTTGGTAGACAAAGGCTATATCTTTTTACCTGACTTAGTTCCAAACAATATAAGCCAAGTGCTATTGGATAAAATTCAATCAACGCAAGCACATGAGCTAAAAGCTGCGTCCATTGGTCGTGGCGCAGAGCAGCAATTAAACCCCGACATTCGCCGCGACAGAATACAATGGCTAGAAGAGCACAACGAGCCTGATGCCCAATATCTTAAACTGATGACGCAACTCAAAAATGGCTTAAATCGTCGTTTGTTTATGGGATTGTTCGACTATGAAAGTCACTATGCGGTATATCAGCCAGGGGCATTTTATAAAAAGCATGTCGATGCGCTAAAAGGCAGTCAAAATCGCATCTTAACCACAGTGTTTTTCTTAAATCCTGACTGGAAAGCGGCAGATTGTGGCGAGTTGATTATCTATGATGAAGCTGATATTGAGATCGAACGCATCGCACCTAAAATGGGTCATTTTGTGATTTTTCTCAGTGAGCGCTTTCCCCATGAAGTGACTAAAACCTTAGCCCAGCGCAATAGTATTGCGGGTTGGTTTAGGGTCAGTAACAGTGTGCATGGCTTTTAACTTTAGATTTTAACTTTAGCCTTTAACTATGGTGGCTAGCTTCAACGGATAGCAAACACTTAAATACTGAACGCAGATTTAGGTGTTTGCTGTTATTGGCCCCGATTGCTTATCTCATTTCGCGACGTATGCTGTGATAGCAGTATTGACTCAAAGCGGATTTAACTGCCATTCACTCATTTCTTCAAATTTTTTTACACTCTTAAGCTTTAGGTAATCTAAGCCGCCGACAATAGGACAAATTTGTCCAATCATGCTGAAAATAGGGTGTTTTTTTATTCTCGTTTAATGTTAGGCTAGATAAAAATGTGCGCAACAACACACTTTTCTATTATCTAACGGAGGCGAGGCTGTGGGCTGTGAAGATAACTTAGGTTGTTTAACGGGTGAGCATATTGTGCTTGAGCCTTTATCTTTGTCCCATGTGGCGGCATTGAGTTTAGCTGTGACAGATGGTCAGCTTTGGCGTTTGTGGTTTACTAGCGTGCCAGAACCTGCCGAGGTGAAGTCCTATGTGACAAAAGCCCTCGAAGAAAAAGCGCGGGGTCAGAGTTTTCCCTTTGCAGTGCGGGATAGAGTAAGCGGTGAAATTGTCGGCTGTACGCGAATTTGCAATTGGGAGCCTGAAAATCGTCGCCTTGAGATTGGCTACACTTGGTATGCAAAACGTGCTCAGCGTACGGGGATCAATACCGAAGCTAAGTTATTACTATTGACCTTTGCCTTCGAAACCTTAGATGCCATTGCCGTTGAGTTTCGAACTCACTGGCATAACCAAGCCTCCAGACAAGCCATCGCCAGACTAGGTGCTAAGCAAGATGGTGTGTTGCGTAATCACAAAATTCTTAAAGACGGCACAATTCGCGATACTGTGGTGTATTCCATTATTGATGCTGAGTGGCCAGCGGTGAAAAACAGTCTGCAATTTCGATTGCGACAACACCCGCCAACACTCTAACGATACCAAGGAAAGGCCCATGGCAAGCATTATAACTCGAGCAGATGTGACTCAAGCCCATGAGATTGCAGTGTTATTCAATGAGTACCGACAGTTTTATGGGCGCAGGGATGATGTCGCGGCGGCGGAGCAGTTTATTCAAGCAAGATTGCTAGATGAGTCATCGGTGATATTTATTGCCAAAGATAATCAAGGGCTTGGATTAGGCTTTGTGCAAATGTATCCCAGCTTTTCATCGTTACGTCTGGCCCCTATGTTGATCCTCAATGATGTGTTTGTGACTCAACATGCTCGATGTGTCGGAATTGGGCGAGCGCTAGTGCAGCAAGCCGCCAGTTATGCCAAAGCGCATAATATGAGTTATTTGATGTTAGAAACTCAGCAAAAAAACCAGCGTGCGCAGGGCTTATATGAAGGCTTAGGCTTTGTGCGAAACCAAGATTTTTATATCTACGAGCTTGAGATCCACCCAGGGCTTGAGTAGGTTTATTTATGACGATTAGAAGGAAAGTAACATGTTAACTCAGGTAAAAACATTGGTATTAGGTGGTTTAGTATTGAGTGCCAGTACCGTAGTTTGGGCTGATGAAGCAGAAAAAGCGTTTAGTAAAGAAGCCATTGAGTGTGCCGCTTATTACCAAATTAGCTCAGAAGCTATTGGGGCGATGAATGCACCGCAAATGCAGGCTGTGGGTGAGCGTTTAAAAAGCTCTAAAATTGAATCTGAGAATTTAGCCAAGAAATACAGCTCTGAAGCTGAAGTGACTCAAGCAGTTGCCGACGCGAAAGCGCGTCAAATCGAAAGCTTAGGGGGCTCAAGTAACTTAGGTGCGTTAATGGGCAAATATAAAGAAGAATGTAAAAACCTATTAGCCGATCCACAAAAGCGTTTAGATTATTGGACTATGGCGACTATGTAGTCGGCAGGTTTGAGTCAGTACAGGTTTTTAAGCATGTGATTTTGAGCATTTGACTTTGAGCATTGTGAATTGAAATATGTGATGTAAGGGAGCCTAAGGGCTCCTTTTTGCACTCTGCTGAAACTCAACTGGGGTTTTCAGGGTCTTATCGCTAGGGTTGCAATTTTAGTTCTGTTTACGCTTTATCTTCAAACACCAGCCAATATGAGCAATAACGAGGAGCAGTATGGTTTTAACATTAATGGCAGCAACTGTCTTGAGTGCTGGAGTCTGTGGATACCATTTGATCTATGGTAAGCGTGTTCTATTGGCGCCGCTGTTAAAGGCCAATGTTTCCCAGCAGAGCAAGCAAATGCTGCGCTGTTTATTTCATTGTCAGTCAGTGTTTTTTGTGGCCTCAACTGCGGTACTTTTGGCCTGTGCGCTTAGAGTGATCCCAGGTATGTATGCCTATAGCTTATTGTTATTTCTTGGGATGAATTACGGGATCTTCGCAATTTGGCAGTTTTATATTGCCACTTTGAGCCCGCCAAATAGTGGCCAGATGATTATAGTGCAGGCTTTAATTTTTTTGCTAATTGGCACTTTGGCAATGCTTGGGCCTCTGTTGTCTGTCGCATAAATCGCTAATCATGCTCAGATAATCATCGCGCTTGACGCGTTAACGGCTTGGCGAAACTAATTGCGCTAATAGTGTGAATAAAACATTATTGGCTCGACTGGATTGCGTATTGGGCAGCGAGTTCGGTGAGTTTGCCATTGTTGATGAGCTGCTGAATCCAGTGTGTTAGCTTCTTAGCATCGAGTGATGAACTGTGGTTAAGCAAGATGCCATTATCGTACTTTTGGTCCCATTTATCTGATATTAAAAGTAAATGGCTCTCTTGTGGATTAGCCTTTAAATAATACTGTAAATAGGAATGAGTGACAGGAGCGATATCAGCCCGTTCGCGCAGAATGCTTTCGATAGAGGCTCTATTGTTGCTGACAAATAAAGGGCGAAATTGCTTTTTCAGCGTTTCAGTATCGGTTTCAAAGTGGGCAAACTGATAGTGATAGCCCTTAACGAATGCGATTGATTTATTGGTTAAGTTTTTGAAATAATTTTGATTATGGGCTTTGGCCTTAAGCGCAATAAACACTTCTCCATCTATCATATTTAGCGGAATAAACTGATCCGCAATTTTTTGCCATCCCCAGGCGGGATTCTCAAATATCATCATGTCGAAGCGGCCTAACATATAGGCTTTATATCTGTGCTCAATACTGGTGACGGTAAATTCAAAAAACACTTCTTGTTGTATTTGATTCAATGCATTAATGATATCGAGGGTGAGGCCTGTATAACGGCCATCCTGTTGTAGATCCACATAGGGGGCAAATGGATAACCACCGACACGAATAGTCGGTATCGTGTTGGGTGCTGTTGTATTGGGGACTATTGTATTAGGTGCTGTGGGTGACTGATTGTTATCTTGGGCGATTGCGGCCGAAAAGATGCTAAAGCCTAAGATAAAAATAAACAGCAGACGATACAAGTGTCTAAATACCATGTTTACCCCTAATCATTCCAAAGGTTAATGATTTTCTTACAAGTATACACAATTTAATTTACTTAACCCTGTTGATATGGTGCGAGTTTTTAATGGGTCATAGTAAGCTAGCGTAAACAGGACGAGGGAGAACTCACATTGAGCCAGATAAAATCTCAAGTGTGTGGCTGGGTTGAACAGGGACATATCACGCAAGAGCAAGCGAATACGCTTTATCGGCAGGTTACAGTGTTGCCAGATGCGTCGAGCTGGCGCAGTTTAATCGCTAACCTATTGCTCTGGTTTGGCGCGTTAAGCTTTGCCTCTGGGGTAATTTTTTTCTTTGCCTACAATTGGCAATCCCTCGGGCGTGTTGCCAAATTCGGACTGATTGAAGTGGCGATAGTGCTCGCCATCGCCGCATTTGCTTGGCTCTATTATCGTGCTAATTCCCTTTCTGCGGCTGCCCATTCCCTTCGTCACAGTCATAGTAACCGCAGTAATCAATGCAACGACAGCAACAACAGCAGATTTGGTGCGACGACAGCCAATGGCGTGTTACTGGCCGCGAGCGTATTGGTGGGCGGTTTATTAGCGCTGGTTGGACAAACCTACCAAACGGGTGCCGATCCTTGGCAGCTATTCGCCCTATGGGCGTTAGTGATTTTCCCCTTTGCGTGGGTGGCAGGATTCGATGGTTTATGGCTGCTGTTGGTGGGGCTTATTAACCTAAGCATAGGGATATTTTTGGATTCCTTTTCGCATTTATGGGGAGCTTTCTTGGATGAGCAAAGCCAACTGCTGATCTTTATCTGTTTGAATTTATCTTTTTATTACGCTTTTGTATTGTTAGGCCGTAACGTCGCGGGGCGTTGGCACGCGCCAATCCTCGAATATGCCTGCTCATTGTTTGCTATGGGTTGTTTTACTTGGTTAATCACTTGGTTGATTTTCGACGATCTTTTTAAGTCTGATGGCGCGAGTACTTGGATCATTTGTGGTTATATTGCCCACCTGATATTTGGATTCGTTATTTTTCGCTATCGCTTACCGCGCATATATCCCTTGGCCTTGGGCGGTTTTAGCCTGATTGCCGTGGGCGCTGCGTTACTGATCCGGCTGATGTTTGAGGACAATGATCCCATAGGCGGATTTTTGTTTATTGGGCTTTACATCATTTTGGCGAGCACAGGATTAAGCCTTTGGTTAAAGGCACTTAGTCGCAAGCTTAAACCACAGTCAGAATCTATGCCTGAATCTATGTCTGAATTAGCACCTAAGCCCGCTGCGAGAGCGACCCAAGGGAAAGTGGGAGACATTCATGAGCAATAATAATGGCTTACCGGATGGCGACATGGTGACCAATTCTTTAACGAGTTCAGTAGCGACTCCTTTAAAATCTCCATCAAAAGAGGATGCCGCTTCAACTGATGCATCGGGTGAATTCAGTCTGATAACACTGTGGCAATCCTTGTATACCGAGGGGAAAGTCAGCGCGCCCCAAATGCCAGAAAACCAAGATATTCCTTGGTATATTGCCGCTATGCAAGCCTTCGCCGCTTGGATAGCGGCTCTGTTTCTATTGGGTTTTATGATGGCAGCATTTGGCGCTATGTTCGATCAGAGTGGTGAGGGCGTCGCCTTATTTATCGGCTTAACTTATTTGGCGGTGGGCATTGGGCTGTACTTTTTACCGCGGCAACAGATTTTCATTGAGCAATTTGCTTTTGCCGCCTGTTTGAGTGGTTTGATCGGTGTGGCTTGGGGATTCTATGATTTAATCGACAATGATTTTAGCTTTAATTGGTATCTGTGTATGGCGGGCATGCTCTTGCTGCTGTGGGGCTTAATTGCCCATGGGTTAGCCCAGTTTGTGTTCGCGTTTGGCTTAAGTTGGTGCGTGATTGGCCTCATGGATAAATTCGAATGGCTCAATGTCAGCCCAAGTCTGTTTGCCTTAATCATTAGTCTAGTGTTGTTCAATATCAATCGGTGCGGGCGTCATTACCGCCGCGCGCGCATGCTTATTTACGGCTTTGCACTGGCATTACTGACATTGCAACTGATGCATGCCTTTAGCATGGACAGTATTTTTGAAGCCTTATTCAGTCCTTGGCAGCAAAGTCTGTGGCTCACGCTTAGCCATCTGTCGATTATTTTTGTCATTTGCGGATTATTGTTGATCACTGTATTTCGCGAACGCCAACAATCACTTAGCTCAATAGCGGCGATAGGCTGTTTTCTCGGTTTAATGGTTATTAGCGGTTTATCTTTACCCATGCAGGGATTATCGACGGCTATCCTATTGATTCTGCTTGGCCACTATTGCAATGAGCCTTGGCTAAAAGGCATGGGAATGGTGTCGGCGCTGTTGTTTGTCAGCGGATATTATTATTCCTTAGAAACAACACTACTGCTTAAATCTGCTTATTTGATGGGTTTGGGTGCGCTACTGCTGGTGGCAAGGATGCTGATGTGGCGGTTATTTCCTGCCAATGAAAATGCCAAGGAGACTATTTGATGGGAAATGTGATGGGAAAACTGGCGGCTTCACATAAATGGGCGCTGGGCATAGTACTTTTTACGACCGTTGCGATTCTTGCTGGCGTGAATTGGCGCATTTTCAAATTCGAACAACTGCTGAATCACGGCCAAGTCGTGCGCTTTGCATTAGCGCCAGTCGATCCGCGCTCGTTAATGCAGGGGGATTACATGGCGCTGGAATATGCCATTGCCCGCGATGTGCGCAGCGCCTTAGCGCCGCAACAAATGCAGGGCCAGTTGTTGCTGGCACTGGATGGGCAAAAAGTGGCACGTTTTGTGGATTTTTATACTGACCAAGCGCTGGGTAAAGATCAGCTGCGGGTGCAATTTCGTGTCCGTGGTAATCAAATTAAGCTCGCATCGAACAGCTTTTTCTTTGAAGAAGGGCAAGCCGATCATTTTAGTGCGGCTAAATACGGCGAGTTTAGGGTGAACGCCCAAGGTGAGTTACTGCTGGTCAGTTTACTTGATGAAAAACTTGAGCCCTTATAGCCCAGCGTCAGGACTTTCATCCATTGGCTCTGCTTATTTTTAAGAGCCATTTATCCCATCACATTGATTATTCCTGCCGCATTTGTAATGAGCGGCCAGCATTTCCCGTACTGCTTTCTTCCTAGTTCTGATCGCTAAGCTCTGATTGTCAAATCCTACCAATAATATCAACCTTAAGCTGCAACTTTAGCGCAACCAATTTGTAACCTTGGTCGCCTATAGTATCGTCAGTCTTCGAGGTGACATCATCTTGAAGCATCTAAGCACATCCATTAAATCGCAATTCAATACAAAATATTAAAACAATACATTTAGGGGTCTCAATGTTTAACACTAAAACTGTGCTGGCGTTAGCCATCAGCAGCGTTTGTGGGCTTGCCCATGGCGCGGATAATGTGATCATTTCAGAATATGTCGAAGGCAGCAGCAATAATAAAGCCATCGAACTGTATAACCCAACCGCGGGCGCTATTGATTTAAGCCAATACCAATTGCGTTTTTATTTCAATGGCAGCACCAACGTCGGTACGACCATAGCGCTCACTGGCTCATTAGCGGCGGGGGCGACGTATGTGGTTGCCGATAACGACGCGTCTGCCGATATTCTTGCGGTTACCAATCAACAGAGTAACGCCAGCTTCTTTAACGGTGACGATGCGATTGAACTGGCTTATCAAAATCAAGTGATTGATAGTTTAGGCCAAGTTGGTGTCGATCCCGGTGCAGAGTGGGGCAGTGGTGATTTATCCACTCAAGATAATACTCTGCGCCGTAATCCTGATCAGCTGATTGCCGATCCCATCAGTGACGATGCTGTCAGCTTTAGCACTTGGTTAGGTTTTGCGAAGGATGATATTTCTGATCTCGGTAAATTCAACGCCGGTACGCCAACCGATCCCGTCGACCCGCCACCGAGTTCTTTAGTGTGCGGCGAAGAAGCCACAGCAATTCATGCGCTGCAAGGCGCGGGCGCAGCCAGTCCTCTTAATGGTCAAACCTTAGTGGTTGAAGCGGTTGTCGTCAGTAATCAAGAAGCCGGGCTTAAGGGCATTTTCGTGCAAATGGCTGATAACGAGGCCGATAGCGATCCCCAAACCTCGGAAGGGGTGTTTGTGTATACCGGCACTGCGCCTACCGCGTATGTGGCGGGCGATCGTATTCGTTTAAAAGCCAAAGTCACTGAATACCAAGGCTTAACTGAACTAACGACTGTATCAGATCATAAGTTGTGTGCCACTGCACAAGCATTGCCAACGGCGGCTGTGGTGACCTTACCGGTTAACAGCAGTGATGATTTTGAGCCATTTGAGGGCATGCGTGTTCGTTTCAGCCAAGATTTAGTGGTGAACGAAGTCTACAACCTCGGTCGTTACGGCGAGATTTCATTAGGCAGTCAGCGCCACTTTATTGGTACGCAAGTGGCGGCACCGGGCGCGGATGCGCTGGCGGTGAGCGCGGCTAACCAACGCGACAGTATTTTATTGGATGACGGTTTAACGGCGCAGAATCCTGATCCTGTGCAATTCCCCGCTCCTGGTCTTAGCGCATCAAACACTGTGCGTGTAGGCGATAAAGCCACATCGCTTACGGGTGTAATGCACTATGGCTTTAATTTGTATCGCATTATGCCAATCGAGACGGTGAATTTTGTGGCGGAAAACCCACGTCCAATTGCGCCTACATTGGTTGAGGGCGGTAATCTAAAAGTCGCTAGCTTTAACGTACTTAACTACTTCAATGGTGATGGTCAAGGTGCAGGTTTCCCAACTGCCCGTGGTGCTAATACCTTAAGCGAATTTGAGCGTCAAAAGGCGAAGATTGTCAGCGCCATGGTGGGCATCAGTGCCGACGTATTTGGTTTGATGGAGATTGAAAACGATGGCTTTGGCGCCAATTCGGCCATTGCCGATTTAGTCGCAGGTTTGAATGCTGCTGTAGGTGAAACGCGTTACGCTTATATCGCGCCAACAGGCATGAATGCGATTGGCACCGATGCCATCACAGTTGGCTTGATTTATCGTAGCGATAAAGTCACGCCGCAGGGCGTTGCACGTATTCTATCCAGTGCCAATTCGCCATTAGATAGCGATCAAAAGCCCTTGTTTGATGATAGTAAAAACCGTCCAATGCTGACCCAAGCCTTTAGCGTGAACGGCAGTGAAGAAGGCGTGGTCGTTGCGGTTAATCACCTTAAATCTAAGGGCAGTGAATGTGCGGGCGATCCTGATCTCAATGATGGTCAAGGCAACTGTAATATCACTCGTACCCGTGCGGCGACTGCTGCAGGTCAATGGATTAGCGAGCAATATCCAGATCAAGGCGTGTTGCTGATTGGTGATTTGAACGCCTATGCGAAGGAAGAGCCATTAACGGCGTTAGGTAACGCGGGCTTTAGTGAGCTGTTTGCCAAACTTGAAAAGCCGAACCCTTATTCCTATGTGTTCTCGGCAGAATCGGGTCAGTTGGATCATGCTTTAGCGAATGCTGCCCTGCTGGATAAAGTGGTGGATGTGACTGAGTGGCATATCAATACCGACGAACCGCGCGTATTGGATTATAACGAAGAGTTTAAGACGCCTACTCAAATCCAAGACTTATTCGCAACTGATGCGTATCGCTCATCGGATCACGATCCTGTGGTGATTTCACTCTTGCTCGAAGCGGAAAAAGTCGCGCCAGTGGCCAGTTTCACTCAAGTGGTGAATGGCGCTGCGGTGCAACTGACATCCACTTCAACCGACAGCGATGGACAAATCGTGTCTGCCGAGTGGAGCTTTGGTGATAATACAGTCGCAGTGGGTGAGGTAGTGACTCACAGTTACAGCCAAAGCGGTGAGTATCTGGTCACGCTAACTGTGACTGATAATGACGGCTTAACCCATAGCACGTCGCAAATGGTGACAGTGGTTGCTGGCAATGTTAAACAACCACCCGTTGCGCAAATTCAGCGTATCAATTTATTGTTCGTCGATATGTTTATCTCGACTAGCTACGATACCGATGGCGTAATCAAGCAACATAAATGGACGTTCGACAATGGCACCCGCGCTAACGGTCAAGTGGTATTACGTCTTGCCCGCCGTGGACAACACACAGTTGAACTGACCGTTAAAGATAACGACAAGTTAACGGATACTACGACGCTGACGTATCGTTAAGTCAGTCCTTCTATTCCGTTGATTTTAAGTGACGCCAAGCCCGCAGCCGCGGGCTTTTCTTTTTGCACCAAAGCAAGATAACTTTATCGTCAGTTTGCAGCATGAATTGTCATTGTTTCCCCAGTGACACTCCGTCTCTTTATTTAACAAGAAGCATCCCAGAGGGCTCTAATAAAATATCCATGTTTTAGAAGGTCACTGGTGCAACAATGCCAATCCTCATTAACCCTTCAGCTGTTCGTTTAACTAAAAAGATATTTGCCCTAAAGCAAGATAATTTTGTCGTCAGTTGTGCAGCATGAATTGTCATTGTTTCCCCTGTGACTCGCCATAAACTCGTCCCTGAGGGCTCGACGACGGCATCCATGCCGCAAACGGTCACAGTTGCAACAGTGCCAATCTTAACTAACACTTCTGCTGTTCGTTTAGCTAAAAAGCTATTGCCCCATTCCGTGTTTTCACTCGTCAGCTTAATCGAAAATTTCCGCACGAGTTGTCCTACCAATTCTTATCTATTAACCGAGAGTTTTAACTCTTCATCATGAGTGAGTGAAGCGGGATGGGTATACAGCCATATTCAAACTTAATTGGTTTTAAACTTTTGTGCGTCACTTCAATCGTCAAAGTAAAAGTTATTTAAAATTAATGGCTTACGGGTATTTTGGTTTGGGTGGTAGGTTTGAAAAACGGCAAACGCGTTTCCCCGGATGGTTTATTTAGACGAAAGCTGATAAGTTCTTTTCAATACAACTAGTTAACTGTGTACGTATGCGCACTAATAAAATGTTAGCTCTTTGAAGGCAAATAAGTATCAAATTACTAAGGAATAAAAATGGCTCAAAAGACAAATGATCAGATAATTCTTGAGCAGATAATTAAGGAACGATGTGCTGAATCTGGTGATGAACTGACCGTTTCAGAGTATTTCGAAATATATTCCGCATCAGAAATATTAAAGAATTATGACCTTAGCTACGATGACATTTCATACGGAATAGTGGGTGATGGTGGGGATGGTGGAATTGATTCAATCTATACATTTATAAATGGCGAGCCATTAAAAGAAGATACGCCAGTAAATACCAACCAGAGAAAGAACCACATTGAACTGATTATAATTCAATCGAAGACTTCGGCCTCCTTTAAAGAAGATGCTGTAATCAAATTCAGGGAGTCAGCACAGGATTTATTCAACTTAGCAAATAATCCAGACGATTATGCCGCTCGCTACAACGCTGATTTGATCGATAAGGTTAAGCTTTTTAGAGATTCATATGCAAAGTTAGCAAAGACATTTCCAAAAATTGAAATACGATATTTTTATGCTACTCAGGGTGATGAAGTTCACCATAATGTGTCAGGGAAAGTGCAAAAGCTGCAGGAAGATGTTGTCAAAATGTTTAGTGGGGCAGATTTTTCGTTTGAATTTATTGGAGCATCTGAACTCCTTGAGATGACAAGAAATGTGCCGTCTACTTCGAGAGTACTTGAGGTTGCGGAATCACCAATTGGCACAACCGCTGGTAGTTATCTATGTTTAGTGAGTCTGTCTAAATACTACGAGTTTATATCTGATTCAGGGTCGTTGGCACGCAGCATATTCGAATCAAATGTTAGAGACTATCAGGGGAGTGTTGTAGTCAATACCGGCATACGGAAGACACTTGAAAATAGGGACTCAGAAAATTTTTGGTATTTGAATAATGGCGTAACAATCATCACACCTAAAGCAGTAATGGCAGGAAAGCAACTTACAATTGAAGATCCTCAAATTGTTAATGGGCTTCAGACATCACATGAAATATACCAATACTTCTCGCCGTTGGATAATCACGAGGGTGATGAAAGAGCAGTACTTGTAAGAGTAATATGTGAAGAAAATGAAGAAGCTAGAGATCGAATCATACGAGCCACAAACAGTCAAACAGCTATTCCACCTGCCTCACTAAGAAGCTCTGATGACATC